>NZ_LBJW01000113.1:0-792391 GCF_028128865.1 Bradyrhizobium sp. CCBAU 11357
CTCAAAAATGCTCTTGTGCCACGGGGGCCGTCCACATATGGGTCCCGGCTCTGCGCAGCAGCGTTTCACGTTGCAGCGCGTCCGGGACACGAGAGCGACGTGGACGCAGCCATGCCGCCCGCGCCAATCGACGCGCCGTCGATTGTGCCCTATGGTGCCGCGGCTTCTCCCTCAGCACCCACAACAACAATGATGTACCTGGAAACGCCGCCGCGCCTGATCGAGACCAGGCTGTTCTCCGCAATGCCCGAAAAGTTCCGCCGCAAGGGCATGCGAACCGATTGGGCCGATGCCAACCGGCCGAACGTGCCGACCGACTGCTTCATCGAGGGGCCATCCTTCGACAGGGATGGCAACCTCTACATCGTCGACATTCCGTTCGGCCGCATCTTTCGCATCGCGCCTGACGGCGAATGGTCGCTCGTGATCGAATATGAGGGGTGGCCGAACGGGCTGAAGATCGCTGCCGACGGCCGCATTCTTGTCGCCGACTATAAGCATGGCATCATGGAGCTCGATGTTGAAGCCGGCCGCGTCAAGCCGGTGCTGACCGGGCGCAATTCGGAATCGTTTCGCGGCTGCAACGATCTGCATCTCGTCTCCAACGGCGACATCTATTTCACCGACCAGGGCCAGACCGGCCTGCACGATCCGAGCGGGCGCGTCTATCGGCTGGCTGCGAACGGCCGGTTGGATTGCCTGCTCGACACCGGCATCAGCCCCAACGGTCTCGTGCTCGACCCGACCGAAACCGTGCTGTTCGTCGCGATGACGCGCGACAACGCGGTGTGGCGGCTGCCGTTCATGAGGGACGGCAGCGTGTCCAAGGTCGGCCGCTTCTGCTCGCTGTTCGGCACCAGCGGCCCTGACGGTTTGACCATGGATGCGAAGGGCCGCCTGTTCGTCGGCCACGCCTCGCTCGGCCACGTCTTCGTGTTCGCGCCGAACGGCGAATTGATCGCGCGGATCAAGTCGTGCGCCGGACCGAATTGCACCAATGTCGCGATCGGTGGCGCCAACAAGGATCGGCTTTATATCACGGAGTCCTCGACCGGCAGCGTGCTGGTGGCCGATATCGGCGGGCTCTAGAGCATCTGAAGGAACAAACATGAAATCAAAGCCCTTCGGCAAGACCGGCGTCAACGTTTCCGTCATCGGGCAGGGCACCTGGTATCTCGACCACGGCGACCGCAAGCGCGCGATCGCGGCGCTTCATCGCGGGCTCGATCTCGGCATGACCCACATCGACACCGCCGAGATGTATGGCGATGCCGAGCTCGTCATTGCGGATGCGATCGCGGGCCGGCGCGATGAGGTGTTCCTCGTCTCGAAAGTGCTGCCGAGCAACGCCTCGCGCCGCGGCACCATCACCGCCTGCGAGCGCTCGCTGAAGCGACTGAAGACCGATCGGCTCGACTGTTATCTCTTGCATTGGCGCGGCTCCTATCCGCTGGAGGACACCGTCGCTGCGTTCGAAGAGCTGGTGCAATCAGGCAAGATCAAATCCTGGGGCGTCTCCAATTTCGATGCCGACGATCTCGACGAGATTCTCGAAGTCTCAGACGAGGGCCGGATCGCCTGTAACCAGGTGCTCTATCATTTGAAAGAACGCGCGATCGAGCATGCGGTGATCCCGTGGTGCGAGCAGCACAATGTCGCCGTCGTCGCCTACTCGCCGTTCGGGCACGACGATTTTCCCGCAAGCAGCAGCAAGGGCGGCGCCGTGCTGGCGCGCATCGCGGAGGCGCATCGTGCGACGCCGCGTCAGGTCGCGCTGAGCTTCCTGACCCGTGCGACTACGGTGTTCGCGATTCCGAAGGCCTCGTCCGCGGAACATGCCGGCGAAAATGCGGCTGCAGGCGATCTCGTGCTGACGAAAGACGAGGTTACCGCGCTCGATGCAGCGTTTCCGCGCGGACCTAAGCCGCGCGGCTTGCCCATGCTGTAGTGCACAACGGGCAATATTAACGGAGCATTGACGCCGCGGCGGCCTGCGCATATCGGCATCCTGTTTTCGGAAGTTGTGAACGCGGGGCATTTGTCGTTTTTTACGGCTGTTCTCGATTCGCATTTTGCCCGGGTTCCAGCCGTGACACCGCCGCCCGCCGCAGCCGCAAGGCTCGACAGTATTCCCATGCCTGTGCCGGAGAAGAAGCAGCAGGCTCGCCGCGCGCCTGCGCGCGTCGATCATCCCTTCAAGGGCATCGCGCTGATCCTGCTCTCGACGGTGTTTCTCGGCTGCTCCGACGTCACTGCGAAATATCTCTCGACCAGCCTGCCCTCGATCGAGATCACCTGGATCCGGTTCCTCACCTTCACGCTGCTGTTCACGCCGGTGATGCTGCCCGCCTCCCCGTTCTATGCGATGCGCACCAAGCGTCCCGGCCTGCACGTGATGCGCGGGGCGGCACTGCTCGGCTCCTCGCTGTTCTTCATCACGGGTCTCGGCTTCCTGCCGATCGCGGAGGCGTCCGCCACCGGCTTCGTCGCGCCGCTGTTCGTCACGGCGCTCTCGATCGTGTTCCTCGGCGAGAAGGTCGGCATGCGCCGCTGGCTCGCCACCGCGCTCGGCCTCATCGGCGTGCTGATCATCCTGCGCCCGGGCACCAGCGCGTTTCACCCCGCCGCTGTCTTTCCGTTAGTCTCGGCGGCGTGCTGGGCCGGCACGCTGATCCTGACGCGCATGATGAGCGGACGGGAAGCCGTCGTCACCACCATGGCCTATTCCTCGCTCACCGGCCTTGCCATCCTCACCGCAATCGTGCCGTTCGTCTGGGTGACGCCGTCCTGGACCGCGATCGCGCTCGGCATCTTCATCGGCGTCGCTTCGACCGCGGGCCAGTGGATCGTCGTGCTGGCCTATCGCTACGGCGATGCCTCCGTGCTGGCGCCGTTCTCCTACTCGCAATTGTTGTGGGTCAGCATTCTCGGCTTCTTCATCTTTGGCGAGGTCCCGAGCATCTGGACCATCGTCGGTGCGGCCTTCATCGTCGCCAGCGGCCTCTACATCGCCCATCGCGAGCGCGTCCGCCGCGCTCAGCTCTTGGTGCTGGAAGAGCGCTCTCCGAACGCCTGACGCAAGTTCGCGGGTTCCGCGTCGTGCTATCAAGGGCTCCAACGATCAGGGAGGAGCCGGATGCGCGCCGCGATTTTCAGGAACGGTGAGATTGTCGTAGGCCGGATGGCCGAGCCGACGCCGGGCCCCGGCCTGGTTCTGGTCAAGACGCTCGCCTGCGGCATCTGCGGCTCCGACCTGCATGCGCGCCAGCACGCCCACCGCATGGTGGAGATGGCGACGAAGACCGGGCGAAAGCCGATGGACCTCGGCCGCGACGTCGTGTTCGGCCACGAGTTCTGCTGCGAGATCGTCGATTACGGTCCGGGCACATCGCGCAAGCTCAAGCCGGGCACGCACGTTTGCTCGCTGCCCGCGCTGGTGACGCCGCAGGGCATCGAAGGCATCGGCTATTCCAACGACAATGTCGGCGGCTACGCCGAGGCGATGCTGCTGAGCGAAGCGCTGCTGCTCGAAGTCCCCAATGGCCTCGCGCCGGAGCATGCCGCGCTCACCGAGCCGCTGGCGGTCGGCGTTCACGCCGTCGCCAAGGCAAATATTCGTGGCGGCGAGGTGCCGCTGGTGATCGGCTGCGGTCCGGTCGGGCTCGCGGTGATCGCCGCGCTGAAGCTCAAGCGGCTGCATCCGATCATCGCGGCCGACTATTCGCCGGCGCGGCGCGCGCTCGCCGCAAAGCTCGGTGCCGACATCGTCGTCGATCCCAGGGGGTCGCAGCCCTATGCGACCTGGGCCGAGCATGCCCAGATGTCGGACGCCGAGAAGGCCGCACGGCCGCCGTTCCAGGCCATGCTGCCCGCACTGAAGCCCGCGATCATCTTCGAATGCGTCGGCGTGCCCGGGCTGTTGCAGCAGGTGTTCGAGGGGGCTCCGCGCGATGCGCGCATCGTCGTGGTCGGCGTCTGCATGGAGAGCGACAGAAGCGAGCCCATGCTCGGCATCATGAAGGAGCTCAACGTCCAATATGTGCTCGGCTACACGCCGGAGGAGTTCGCAAGCTCGCTGCGCCTGATCGCGGAAGGGCAGGTGGATGCGGCTGCGATGGTCACCGCCGAAGTCGGCCTCGACGGCGTCGCAAAGGCCTTCGCCGATCTCGCCAACCCCGAAGCCCACACCAAGATCATCGTGCAGCCTTGGCGGTGACGCTCGTCATGCGAGGAGCAAGGGCGCCGTAGGGTGGGCAAAGGCGCAAAGCGCCGTGCCCACCATGCATCCGCGTTCGCGGTGAGAATGGTGGGCACGCTACGCTTTGCCCACCCTACCAGGCCGGAGCTTGCGGCTACACCGGCAGCGCGATCGAGTACTTCACCTGGCTCAGCGCAAAGCTCGATTCGATCGAGGCGATGCCGTCGAGGCGGGTCAGCTTGGTCTTCAGGAACGTCTCGTAGGAGGCGAGGTCGGCGGCGACGACGCGAAGCAGATAATCGCGGTTGCCCGTCATCAGATAGCATTCCAGCACCTCGTCCCATTTCGAGATGGCGCGCGCGAAGCGGTTGAGGTCCTCCTCCTTCTGCCGTGCCAGCTTGATCGAGATGAACACGCTGACATGCAGTCCCAGCGCCTTCTGGTCGACGGTCGCGACATAGCGCGAGATGACGCCGCGCTCCTCCAGGAGCTTGACCCGGCGGTGGCAGGGCGACACCGAGAGTCCGACCTTGTCGGCAAGCTCCTGCATGGTCAGGCGGCTATCGTTCTGAAGGTGGCTGAGGATCTTGCGGTCGATGGCGTCGAGCTCGGGCATTGGGATGGAACCTGCTTCTGGTCGGCTACGTTGGTAAAATATCCCAATATCGGCGGGTATGGCGCGAAAAATTGAGAAGTTTGCCGCGGCCCGCAGGCGTATGATCGGTGCATATTTCCCGGAGCATCGCCATGCCCGTTGCCCCCCCCCGTCTCGACACCCTGACCGCTCTCAGCCGCAAGGCGCTGTGGCTGTCGTCCTGGACCATCCACCACGCCAACCACATCCGCCCCAACGCGGACGGCCTCAAGGTCGGCGGCCACCAGGCCTCGTCCGCCTCGCTCGCCACCATCATGTCGGCGCTGTACTTCCACGTGCTGCGCCCCGAGGACCGCGTCGCGGTGAAGCCGCATGCGAGCCCGGTGTTCCACGCCATCCAGTACCTGTTCGGCCGGCAGAGCCGCGAGAAGCTGGAGAACTTTCGCGGCTTCAAGGGCGCGCAGTCCTATCCCTCGCGCACCAAGGATGTCGACGACGTCGATTTCTCCACCGGCTCGGTCGGCCTCGGCGTCGCACAGACGCTGTTCTCTTCGCTGGTGCAGGATTACGTCAAGGCGCATGGCTGGATGAAGGATCGCCGCGAGGGGCGGATGATCGCGCTCGTCGGCGATGCCGAGATGGACGAGGGCAACATCTTCGAGGCGCTCGCGGAGGGCTGGAAGCACGGCCTGCGCAACACCTGGTGGGTGGTCGACTACAACAGGCAGTCGCTCGACGCCGTCGTGCGTGAAGGTCTCTGGGAAAAGTTCGAGACCATGTTCCGCAATTTCGGCTGGGACGTCGTCATCGTGAAATACGGCCGCCTGATGCGCGAGGCTTTTGCCGAGCCCGGCGGGGAGGCGCTCAAGCGCTGGATCGACAATTGCCCGAACGCGCTCTATGCGGCGCTCTGCTTCCAGGGCGGCGCGGCCTTCCGCAAACATCTGCATGACGAGATCGGCGACCAGGGCCCGATCACGAAACTGATCGACAAGCGCAGTGACGAGGAGCTTCTGGCGCTGATGTCGAACCTCGGCGGCCACGACATGGCGAGCATGCTGGAGGCGTTCGATTCCATCGATCACGACCGCCCCGTCTGCTTCATCGCCTACACCATCAAGGGCGTCGGCCTGCCGTTCCAGGGTCACAAGGACAACCACGCCGGCCTGATGACGGTCGCGCAGATGGAGAAATACCGCGACAGCCAGAACATCCGTCCCGGCCATGAATGGGACAAGTTCGAAGGGCTATCGCAGGATGCAGCCGAGCTCGAGGCCTTCCTCGCGCGCGTGCCGTTCAACCAGGACGGTCGCCGGCTCACCGCGCCCGTCGTCGAGGTGCCGCAACAGCTCGCCTTCAAGCCATCGCCGCAGATGTCGACCCAGCAGGGCTTTGGCCTCGTCCTGAACGAGATCGCACGCAGCGACAGCGAGCTCGCCAGGCGAATCGTCACGACCTCGCCCGACGTCACCGTCTCGACCAATCTCGGCCCCTGGGTCAACCGCCGCGGCCTGTTCGCGCGGGCCGAGAAGGCGGATTTATTCCGCAGCGAGAAAATTCCCTCGACCTACAATTGGGATGCTTCGCCGAAGGGGCAGCATCTGGAGCTCGGCATCGCCGAGATGAACCTGTTCATCATGCTCTCGGCGCTCGGTCTGTCGCACCAGATCAACGGCGAGCGGCTCTTGCCGGTCGGCACGCTCTACGATCCCTTCATCGAGCGCGGCCTCGATGCGCTGAACTACGCCTGCTACCAGGACGCGCGCTTCATGGTGGCGGCGACGCCGTCCGGCCTCACGCTCGCGCCCGAGGGCGGGGCGCATCAGTCGATCGCAACGCCCTTGATCGGCTTGGCGCAGGATGGGCTCGCCTCGTTCGAGCCGGCCTTCGTCGACGAGCTCGCCGTGATCATGGCTTACGGTTTCGAGCACATGCAGCGCGATCCGGGCGAGGGCGGCTCGGTCTATTTGCGGCTCTCGACGCGCGCCATCGAGCAGGCGCAGCGGATCATGACGGGCGAGCTGCGACAGGGCATCACCGATGGCGCCTATTGGCTGCGCAAGCCGGGCCCGAATGCCGAGGTCGTGATCGCCTATACCGGCGCGGTCGCGCCCGAAGCGATCGAGGCGACCGGCTTCATCGGCGAGAGCCGCCGCGACGTCGGCCTGCTCGCGATCACCTCGGCGGATCGCCTGCATGCGGGGTGGACCGCCGCGCGTAAATTGCGGCGCGACCGCCGCGGCGTGCAGCATCTCAGCCACATCGAAAAGCTGCTGGCGCCGCTGCCGCGCGACTGCGGCCTCGTGACCGTGATCGATGGCCATCCCGCCGCGCTCGGCTGGCTCGGCAGCGTCCGCGGCCACCGTGTCGAGGCGCTCGGTGTCGAGCAGTTCGGCCAGACCGGCAGCATCGCGGACCTTTATCGGCACTACGGCATCGACGCCAACGCCATCATCGATGCGGCCGAAAGCCTCACCACCGGCGCGCCGGTGCTGCATCGGAAGATGGCGGTGTAGTAGGGGGTGACCCGTCGCGTGGGCCCCGGCTCTGCAGCGCCTCACTGAAGAAGTGCTGCGCTGCGTCCGGGGCACGAGACTGTCTAGACTCGTTACAATCTCGTGTCCCGGACGCGGCGCGACATGAAATGTCGCGACGCAGAGCCGGGACCCAGGTTCTTGCGATTAGGGCCGCTTGCCTCGCTTCAAATCGCGTCACATATTCCGCTCGCCGCAACGCTGGTCCCGCATATGGCGGGTTCAATTGCCGGCGCTTTCGTGCAAGGATGCCTGCCGAAACGCCCCCTCCAAGCCCCCAAGAAGAGGTTAACGATGGTCAATCGCATGCAATTCTACATCGACGGCGCCTGGGTCGATCCCGCCGTCAAGAAGTCCACCGCCGTGGTCAATCCGGCGACGGAAGAGGCGATGTACGAGGTTGCGCTGGGCTCCAAGGCCGACGTGGACAAGGCGGTTGCCGCCGCCAAGCGCGCCTTCGCGACGTTCTCCCAGACCAGCCGCGAGGAGCGCGTCGCGCTGCTCAGCAAAGTGATCGAGGTCTACAAGGGCCGCCTCAAGGAGATCGGCGCTGCCGTCTCCGACGAGATGGGCGCGCCTCTGCCGATGGCGGAGAAGCTGCAGGCCGGCGCCGGCCTCGGCCATCTCATGACCACGCTCGACGTGCTCAAGAACTATCATTTCGAGGAGCCGGTCGGCACCGCCATGGTGCTGCGCGAGCCGATCGGCGTGGTCGGCATGATCACGCCCTGGAACTGGCCGCTGAACCAGATCGCCTGCAAGGTCGCGCCCGCGCTCGCCGCCGGCTGCACCATGATCCTGAAGCCCAGCGAGTTCACGCCGACCTCGGCGCTGATCTTCGCGGAGATCCTCCATGAGGCCGGCGTGCCCAAGGGCGTGTTCAACCTCGTCAACGGCCTCGGCCCCGAGGTCGGCGCCGCCATGAGCGAGCACCCTGATATCGACATGATCTCCTTCACCGGCTCGACCCGCGCCGGCATCGACGTTGCGAAGCGCGCGGCCCCCACCGTGAAGCGCGTCAGCCAGGAGCTCGGCGGCAAGTCGCCGAACGTCATCCTCGAAGGCGCCGACCTCACCAAGGCGGTGACCGGCGGCGTGATGCACATGTTCAACAATTCCGGCCAGTCCTGCAACGCGCCCTCGCGCATGATCGTGCCGCTGTCGAAAATGAAGGAAGTCGCCGCGATCGCGAAGGCCGTGGCCGACAAGACCAAGGCGGGCGATCCGCGCGGCGAAGGCACCACCATCGGCCCGGTGGTCAATCGCGGCCAGTGGGACAAGATCCAGGGGCTGATCAAGAAGGGTATCGACGAGGGCGCAACGCTCGTCGCCGGCGGCCCGGGCCTGCCCGAAGGCGTCAACAAGGGCTTCTATGTCCGTCCGACCATCTTCGCCGACGTCACCCCTGACATGACGATCGCGCGCGAGGAGATCTTCGGGCCGGTGCTGACCATCATCGGCGCCAAGGACGAAGCCGACGCGGTCAAGATCGCCAACGATACGCCGTATGGCCTCGCCGGCTACGTCACGGGGGCGACGGTCGAGGACGCCAAGCGCGTCGGCCGCCAGATCCGCGCCGGCAACGTCAACTTGCAAGGCGTGCCCAACGACCGCACCGCGCCGTTCGGAGGCTACAAGCAGTCCGGCAACGGCCGCGAATGGGGCAAGTACGGCCTCGAGGACTTCCTCGAAGTGAAGGCAGTTGCCGGCTTCAACGCGGCGTAGGTTTATCGCTTGAAAGAACGTGACGCCGGAGCGGGCAACCGCTCCGGCGTTTTTTGTTGATCTCTCTCCCGTCATTCCGGGGCGTCGCGAAGCGACGAGCCCGGAATCCATTCATCCACCGACTCCGTTGCCGGATGGATTCCGGGCTCGCGCCGAAGACGGCGCGCCCCGGAATGACGAGAAACTATCCCCCGAACGCCCCCTGCGTGTTCACATACAGCGCGTAGATCGACTGGCTCGCGGCCATGAACAGGCGATTGCGCTTGACGCCGCCGAAGCAGACGTTGGCGCAGCGCTCGGGCAGGGCGATGCGGCCGATCATGACGCCGTCGGGCGCGAACACCACGACGCCGTCGAGCTCGGGATCTCCCATGCCCCAGCCGCACCAGAGATTGCCGTCGATGTCGCAGCGCATGCCGTCGGGCGTGCCCGGCCCGGCATCGATATGGATACGCTTGTTCGAGAGCGTGGTGCCCTCGGGCGAGACGTCATAGGCGAGGATATTGCGGTTCGGCACACCGCGCGATTCCACGACATAGAGGATCTTCTCGTCCGGCGAGAAGCACAGGCCGTTCGGCCCGAGCACGCCCTCGGCGACGATCGTCGCTTTGCCGGTCTCGGGATCGAGCCTGTAGACGTTCGGCTCGATCTCGGGCTCGGCCTTGTAGCCCTCGTAATTGCCGAGCAGGCCGAAGGTCGGATCGGTGAACCAGATCGAGCCGTCCGATTTAACAACGACATCGTTCGGCGAGTTCAACCGCTTGCCGTTGAATTGATCCATCAGCACGGTGATGCTGCCGTCATATTCGGTGCGCACCACGCGCCGGCCGCCGTGCTCGCAGGTGATCAGCCGGCCCTGCCGGTCGCGCGTGTTGCCGTTGGCAAAATTCGAGGGCTTGCGGAACACGCTGACCGCGCCGGTCTCTTCCTCCCATTTGAGGATGCGCTGGTTCGGGATATCGCTGCACAGCAGATAGCGTCCGTCACCGAACCACACCGGCCCCTCGGCCCAGCGCAGGCCGGTCGCCAGCCGCTCCACCGCCGACAGTTTCAGCCAGTATTTTTCGAAGCGGGGATCGAGCGCACGGATCGCCGGATCGGGATAATAGCTTGCCGGCCGCCAGCCTGGCCGCTCCTGGGTGTGGGACGATGCCTCATTCATGCCGGTTCTCTCGTTTCGTTCCCTCTGGACAATCCTGCTATCATTAGAGACACGTGACCGCAAATTCAGTCACTAACGGTGAGGGACAACATGCCGCGTATTTTGATGACGGGAGCTTCGGGCGGAATCGGCACGAGCCTGCGGAAACTACTGCCGCCGATTTATCCGGATCTCCTGCTCTCCGACATCAAGCCGCCGACCGATCTCGGCGCGAACGAGCAGTTCAAGGCAGCGGACCTTGCCGACCTCGCGCAATGCGAGGCGATCTGCGAGGGTGTCGACGGCATCCTGCATTTCGGCGGCTATTCGGTCGAGGGCACCTGGGATCAGATCCTCCAGGCCAACATCATCGGCGGCTACAATCTTTTCGAGGCGGCGTACCGCAAGGGCGTCAAGCGCGTGGTGTTCGCCTCGTCGAACCACGCCGTCGGCTTCTATCCGCGCCACCACAAGATCGGCACCGACGTCACCCCGCGTCCCGACGGCCGCTACGGCGTCAGCAAGGTGTTCGGCGAGGCCGTCGGTGCGCTCTATGCCGACAAGCACGGATTCAAGGTAACTTGCCTGCGCATCGGCAACTTCGGCGACATGCCGCTCGACCAGCGCCGGCTCTCGATCTGGCTCAAGCCCGACGACCTCGTGCAGCTCTGCCGCATTGGGCTGGAGCATCCCGACATCCATTTCGAGATCTTCTACGGCGCCTCCTTCAACGAGCGCGCCTGGTGGGACAACCACCGCGCCTACGAATTCGGCTATCGCCCCACCGGCCGCGCCGAAGATTTCCGCGAGCACGCCATGGCCGAGCAGGCCAAGCTGAAGCCGGATCCGGTCGGCGATTATTTCCAGGGCGGCACGTTCTGCAGCATGGAGTTCGACGCCGATCCGAGCCGGGTCATCGATTGGAATAAGCGCTAGGGAGCGTGCGACATGGCGAGAGCGGCCGAAGCTCTGCTTGGCCGCTCAAGCCGTACGGTGGCGCCGGATCAGAACAGGCCCGGGATCAACATCGCCACCTTCTCCCTGTAGTGCCGGTACTGATCTCCGAACAGAGTGACCAGGTCGCGCTCCTCCAACCAGATGCCGACGAAGATGTAGGCCGTCGTCACCATCGCGAACAGCAAGTGCCCGAGCGTCATGGTCGGCGTCGACCAGAACGCGATGATGAAGCCGAGATAGATCGGATGCCGGACCAGGCGGTAGAGTCCCGGCGTCCTGAACTTCATCGGCTCGGCGAGCCTACCTGCAAAGTGGCTGACGACTTGCGTCAGTCCGAACAACTCGAAATGGCTGATCAGGAACGTGCTGTACAGCACGATGAGCCAGCCGGCGAAGCTGCCGGCGACCGCGGCGTAGGCTGCCATCGGCGTCTCGATCGCCCAAACGACGGTTGTGATGGGACGCCATTGCCAGAACAGCAGGATCAGGCTCAGGCTTGCGAGCAGGACATAGGTGCTGCGCTCGAGGGCAGGTGAGGCGAAGGCGGCGAACAGCTTCTTGAAGCCCTGGCGAGCCATGCCGCTGTGCTGGACGGCAAAAAGTGACATCAACGCGAGGTCGATCATCAGCGCCTGTCCGATCGAGCCCGCCGCGCCGCCGTCGATCGTCTTGGGCACAACGAACTGCGTCATGAAGCCGACGGCGTAGAGAAAGGTCCCGAAGAAGATGAAATAGGCGAGGACGCCGTAGCCGAGCACGAAGCTTCGTGCAGCGAGCGAGGTTGCGGTCTGAGTGGGTCTGTTTTGCATGGTGATGGACATGATGAATCTTCCAGTTCAGTGGTGAGGGATTGAAACGGCTGTTTCAACGGGCGGTGTTCACCGCCGCCTTCGTCACGTTGCAAAGGCTTTTGGGACCCTCGCGGCCTTGCATTTGCCTGGGCTTTTCTGGACGGCGGCGCCGCCGCTCACGCTCTCGCTGCGATGGTCGCCGAGCGTCGTTGCAGCCGAAGCCAGAACGAGCGACATCATGACGGCACCGATCGTCCCGATCGCCAGCGCGGCGGTTCTGGACTTGGAAATTCCGAGCCTGAAAGCCTTGAAATCGGAGGTCTTGGCTTCGGAAGCGTCGGATGGGAAGAAAGTATTCATGACTATTTCCTCGATTGAAACTGTCGCGGGGAATGCAAATCTTCCGATGGTGCCTCGGGTCTCGAACCGTGTCGTCACCGTTGGCCATGGTCGCCGCAACCCTTCGCGAACTGCATTGCGGCCTTCTCGCGGTTTGCCAGCATGCTGGCGACAGACCGATTGATGAGCCGGCGAAGCCGCAGCAGGATGCCGGCGAGATATCGCTGCGAGGGGCTCAGTGCGGGCGGCGCCTGAGACTGAATGGACATCTCTCATCCTTTCACGGAAGCACGAGTTGAGGACGCCGCCCGCGCTGATCTGCTATTCGGCGGCGGCCGTCTGCGGGTTGGGATCGCCGCGAACAACGACCGTCGTGGCGACTTTGTAGAATTCCTCGCCCGGCATGCCGACGCGCCGTGCATGCTCGCGGATCGACTCCCCGTCGCGGGCTTCATAGATACAGAAGGTGCCGATGCGACCGTCGGCCTCATGGACCACATAGCTGCGGATCCAGCGAACGCGATCGGACATCTGCTCGTTGCCGATCCGCGCGGACTTCGCGCCTGCGGCTTCCAGTTCGCTCAGGTTTGCCCAGGCGCTTGGACGGCGAATGACATAGAGTTCCATAAGGTATCTCCTCGGGTTGATGCTTGCTGCCATTCGGTCCGTCGTGACCGAAGGCCGTGAGAAGCTATAGGCGCGGTCGGCGCTGATCGTCCTGACCGGGGCCTGATCATTGCCTGATCTCTGTCTGAACCTTTTCCGTCTCTCGCAGACAGAACGATATGACCCTCAGGTTCGGACCCTTCGAACTCGACGAAGCGGGCCGCGCGCTTATGCGCGCGCAGCGGGAAGTCGCGTTGCAGCCGCGCGTGTTCGATCTGCTGGTCTACCTGACGCGTAACCGGGACCGAGTCGTCACCAAGGAAGAGCTGCTCGATACCCTCTGGCCTGACGTAACCGTCACCGACAACTCCTTGCAGCGGGCAGTGAGCATGCTGCGTGGCGTGCTGCGCAAGGGTGGCATGGATGGTGCCATCCGGAACATGCCGGGCAGGGGATATCGTTTCTGCATCGACGGCGGATCGGAGCCACGGGTTGCCGCTCCCGAGACGACGGACGGGCAAGCCCCGGACGTGTGGGTGCAAGCGCAGCGCGCCGCTGCCGCGCAAGCCTGGGACGAAGCCGCAGCGCTGTTCGAGGCGGCCGATATGATCCGACCGCTCGAAGGCGCCGACTTGCACCAATGGGCGCTAGCCTTGCAGTGCACCGGCAAGGCCGATGCGGCGCTGCCTCTCCTGGCTCGCGCGGTCGCCGCCCATACCAAGGCCGGCAACGTGTCGCTGGCCGTCGTCGACGCCGTCACACTCTCCTGCTTGCACTTCGAGCGCGGCCAGGCGGCGATTGCCAAGGGGTGGCTGGCGCGGGCGGAGGATTGGGCCTCCGAGATCGAGGATCCCGCCACGACTGCGCTAACTCTCTGGATGAAGTCGAAGGTCGCCGCGTTCGACGGCGAGCCTGAGCAGGCGCTTTCGCTTGCCGATGCCGCGTACAGCACGGTCCGGCACCGGGACGCTGTTGGCATCGAGGCGCTGAGTCTGGCCTATCGCGGGTTCTACCGGCTGTGTCTCGGCGATACGCGCGCAGGACTGGCGGATCAGGACCTCGCCGCTGCGATGGCGCTCTCCAGCGGCGATATCGATCCGATCGTCGGAGGCATCCTCTACTGCAACATCCTGTGGGCGGCGCGGATGTTCGGAGATTGGGCGAGGGCCGACCAGTGGACGCTGGGCTATCAGAAATATTGCACCGAGAGCGGGATGGAATTGACCGGCTCCTGTCAGCTTCATCGGTCGGAAGTCCTTGGCGTCAGGGGCTCGCTTGGCGAGGCCTTGTCGCGCATTCAAGATTCGCTGGCACGGCTGACCAGCGATGCACCATGGGCGATCGGCGATGCCAATCGCGTTCTGGCGGACGTCCAGGCTGCGATCGGCAATGACGACGCCGCGCTCGAAGCCTACGAAAAGGCCTATGCTCTCGGCTGGTGCCCGGAGCCCGGCCATGCCATGCTTTTGCTGGAACGTGGCGAGGCTGAAGCCGCCTACACCAGTCTCGAACGCAGCTTGATCGGAAAGACCTGGTGGACCCTGCAGCGCCGAGGAATATTGTTCGCGCATCTGGCGCTCGCCGCCGCGCATACAGGCCGCCATGAGCAGGCCCTGGAGCTGATCGAAGAGCTTTCCGGAAGCCCGGACCGATGGCCGATGCCTTCGATTCGGGCATTGACGAACGAAGCGCAGTCGGTTCTCGCAGATGTGCGCGACGAGTACGACTCTGCGCTGCGGCATCTGCACCTGGCCCGGCAGCTGTGGTCGAGCATCGACGGGCGAGTGCAGGCGGTCAGGCTGAGACTCCGTATCGCCAAGCTGCAATTGGCGCATGATGACGTTCGAGGCGCTTCAGCGGAAATTCACGCAGCCCAGCTGGCGGCCGGCGAACTGGGCTCGCGGAAGTTCGAGGCTGCATGTGCCGCTTTGCGACGCGAGGTCGATACGCGAACGCCGGGACGTGCTGCCTAAGGACGGTCCGTGCTCCGTACCTCGCCTGTCATCGCAGGGGTGTTGCACGTCATTTTGCAACGCGCGCTTCCTGTTTCCTGGTCACATGCCAGAGCACCACGTGGTAATGCGGCACGTCCACGCCAGGGTGACCCGGGTTGAAGTAGAGACTGACGTGGTCAACTGGTGCTGCGGATCCCGCTCCCTCCCATGATTTGTGATCGTCGATGTCCTTGTTCGGAACCATGTACACGGTCGCCACCAGACGATCCCTGCGATCGAAGCACAGGAACGGCCCCAGCGGCAACGTGTCGGGCTTCACGAAAATGATGCCGAGGCCCGGAAAGAACTTTGGGAAATTCACGAGATCGCTGACCCGCTTGTATCCGTTTTTCTCGGCGACTTTCCGCTGATTGGGCGGCGAACGAACGATGTCGCGCTTCCTGTGCGCCTTGGTGCTTCGGCGAGGGGCTGTCTTGATGCGCTCGGTCGTGTCGGCCGGCGGCGCGAGTGTCTGCGGTGTTGATGGAAAGAAGGGAGCAAATTGGGCTGCAGGGTGCCGCACGTCGGCGATCAAGGCCAGCAACGCAGCCAAGGCTGCGCTCACAAGCGCGTTGCGCATCGACACCTCCCGACATTTGACTGCCAAATCTTGCTCATTTATCCGGATTGCGTTCTCGCCAGCGCAGGAACTCCCGGAATAAATCTTCCGGGTCTGGCGGATTGGCGGTCGGCTTTCCTTCGAGGAATCTGCCGAACGCCTTGCGAAGTGCGGCCTCGCTGCCCGATTGCTGCTGGAGCCACCGCTCTGCCGGCCGAAATCGTCGCCATCCGGGGAGCTGCGCGGCCAGGTTCACCTCGCGCCATTTGGGGTGATGTGCGCCAGCCAGGAATTCAGGAAAGCGCGTGAACAATGTCTGGACGAAGAATTCCAGCAACCGAAACCGCTCGCTGCCACTCGGCCAGTTGTAGGCGAAGAGAGCGGATTTGATCGCGATCGTGTCGACGCTTGCTTCGGCGGCGATCATATTTGGATAGTCCTTATGGCGGAGCGTCGATGGCAGATAATCTTGTTGCAGCAGCTCCTTGAAGTAGGGGATTGGCAGGAGGTGAATATTGTCGAATTGCGAGACCTGCGCCAGGAAGCTGACCGGTTTTCCTGAGACCAGCAGAGCGGCGGAGAGATCTCCTTTCCTCAGACCATCCAGCGCGGCCTCCGGTCCCAAGTTCGACTCGCTGATCTTGATGCCCAGACGGTTCAACACTTCGCGGCCGAGGATGGCGCCGGCACTGCCGTCCTCTCCGAGATTGACTCTCTTTCCCGAAAGTTCCGCCAGGCTTCCGATCTCCGGCCGCGCAAGGAGGTGGAACTCTTCGATATGGAGCGGTGCAATGTAGGTCAGTCTGTCTGAAATGTCCCCGAAGGTCCTTGTCTCCCGGAGGCGGTCGACCAGAACGACGGGCGCGATCGCCACGTCGGCACCTGCGAGGGTGAGCACATCGAGAACGTTGCGGATACCGCCGTTTCCCACTATCGGCAGGACCCTTAATGCGACTTGGCCCCGAGGGCCGGTCTCTTGGCCGCCGGCGAGCGTGGTCGCAATGTCCTGAGCGAGCGCGAATTCAGTGCATTGCGGCGTACCGGTCACGAAGCCCACCGTATACGGGTCCGCAGATCGCCCGGTCTCCTTCCTGGGGGTGCCTTCCTTTCTTGGAGACACTTTCGTGGCTTCGCTCGGAGAAGCCGACAGTCGCTGTTGCGCGAAACAAACCTGGACCTGCCCGCCAAAGTAGGCCGCTGCAATCAATGCGATGAACAAACCGGCCCGCATCGCTCCGCAGACCCTCAATGTTCAACTTGCTCGGTCAGCTCTCGCTGGGACGTGACATGACCCGAGAGACTGCCATCTACCGCGTCCGAAGCAAGGTCGAAACAAATGCTTGGCCTTCCAACGCCGCCGGGGCAGTGCCGTTCCGTGATGCCTGCAGCTGAAGTTTGCCGAGGCGCAAGGCCTCGCCTGCAATCCATTCGTGTGCCAAGCGGTGCTCTAAGCCGGAAAGTGCGACGCTATCGCCCGGGCTTATTGACAATCGAGGAGCGCGCTGTACCACGGTGGTAAGCCAAAAGGAGTGGCACGATGACGAGTGGCTTGCGCAAGGGTTTGACGAGCTATGGCGATGCCGGCTTCTCGCTGTTCCTGCGCAAGGCGTTCATCAAGGCCATGGGCTATTCCGACGACGCGCTGGAGCGCCCGATCGTCGGCATCACCAATACCTATAGCGACTACAATCCCTGCCACGGCAACGTCCCTGAGATCATCGAGGCCGCCAAGCGCGGCGTGATGCTGTCGGGTGCGATGCCGTTCGTGTTCCCGACCATCTCGATCGCCGAGAGCTTTGCGCATCCGACCTCGATGTATCTGCGCAATCTGATGGCGATGGACACCGAGGAGATGATCCGCGCTCAGCCGATGGATGCGGTGATCGTGATCGGCGGCTGCGACAAGACGCTGCCGGCGCAGGTGATGGCCGCGATCAGCGCCGACCTGCCGACCGTGGTCATCCCGGTCGGCCCGATGGTGGTCGGTCATCACAAGGGCGAGGTGCTGGGCGCCTGCACCGACTGCCGCCGGCTCTGGGCCAAATATCGCGCCGGCGACATGGACGATGCCGAGATCGAGGCGGTGAATGGCCGCCTCGCGCCGTCGGTTGGTACCTGCATGGTGATGGGGACGGCCTCGACCATGGCCTGCATGATCGAGGCGATGGGCCTGGCGCTGCCGATGAGCGCGACGATACCCGCGCCGCATGCCGAGCGCTTCCGTCTCGCCGAGGCCAGCGGCAAGGTCGCCGCAGAGATGGCCAAGGCCAAGGGACCGAAGCCGAGCGAAGTGTTGACGCCGGCCTCGTTCAGGAACGCGCAGGTCGTGCTGCAGGCGATCGGCGGCTCGACCAACGGCCTGATCCATCTGACCGCAATGGCGCATCGCTCGCCGCATCGGCTCGATCTCGCAGCATTCGACCAGATCGGCCGCGAAGTGCCGGTGCTGATCGACCTCAAGCCATCCGGCGAGCACTACATGGAGCACTTCCACCACGCCGGCGGCGTGCCGAAGCTGCTGGCGCAGCTCGGCGATCTCATCGATCTCGATGCCAGAACGATCAGCGGCCAGACGTTGCGCGAGATCGCGGCGAATGCGGAGGACGTGCCGGGCCAGGATGCCATCCGCCCGCGCAATGATCCGATCAAGAAAGAGGGCGGCCTCGCCATCCTGCACGGCAATCTCGCCCCGCGCGGTGCTGTCATCAAGCAATCGGCCGCGAGCCCGAAGTTGCTGCAGCACACCGGGCGCGCCGTCGTGTTCGAGTCCGTCGAGGACATGACCTTGCGGGTCGACGATCCCGATCTCGACGTCACCGCCGACGACGTGCTGGTGTTGCGCAATGCCGGCCCGAAGGGCGCACCCGGCATGCCGGAAGCCGGCTATCTGCCAATCCCGAAGAAGCTCGCGCGCGGCGGCACCAAGGACATGGTGCGTATCTCGGATGCGCGCATGAGCGGCACCGCGTTCGGCACCATCGTGCTGCACATCACCCCGGAATCCGCCGACGGCGGGCCGCTGGCGCTTGTCGAGAACGGCGACATGATCCGCCTCGACGTGGCCAAGCGCAGCATCGAGCTGCTGGTTGACGCCGCCGAGCTCGACCGCCGCCGTGCTGCGTTGAAGCCGGCCGCAGCGCCGGAGCAAGCACGGCGCGGCTACGCCTGGCTGTTCAACGAGACCATCCTGCAGGCCGACGAGGGCTGCGATTTCGATTTCATGCAGAGGACGGGCCCCGCGAAGGGCTGAGCCGCCGCCGCGCTACTTGCTCTTGCTCGTGAACTTCTTCACGGCGGTGCGGAAGTCTTCCGTGTTCATCGCCATGATGATCTTGTGCTCCTCGGCATCGAGCTGCTGCTTCACCGGCGTGGTCGCAGCCTGATAGACCAGCTGCTTGGTGCCGGCGATCGAAGCCGGCGGGTTCTGGGCGAGACGCTCGGCAAGCTGCCGCGTTGCCGCCTTCAGCTCGGTTGCGGGAACGGTCTTGGCGACCAGGCCCCATTCATAGGCCTGCTGCGCGGTAAAATTGTCTTCGGCGAGAAAGATCTGCAGCGCGCGGCGCGAGCCGACCGTGCCGACGATGCCGACCGTGGAGCCGCCGTCCGGCGACACGCCGATCTTGGCATAGGCCGGCGTGAACTTGGCATCCTCGGCGGCAATGCAGAGATCGGTGACGAAGGCGAGGCCCATGCCGGCGCCGGCAGCCGAACCGTGAACGCTCGACAGCGAGATTTTTGGCATGCGCCTGACGATCTCGATGAAGGCATGATAGTGCTTGAGCAGCTCGCCGACGACGGGCGTCACCGTGTTGGCCTCGGCGGCGGCCCCGATCGTCTGCAGATCGCCGCCGGCCGAGAAGGCGCGGCCTTCGCCTTCGATTACCAAAACCTTGATGGCGTCGTCGCCTTCGATATAGGCCGCGAGCTGCTCGAGCTTCTGCGCGATCGGAAGATTGATCGAGTTGAACGCTGTGGGGCGGTTGAGCGTGATGGTTGCAATCGGGCCGTCGATCCGCAGCAGGGCGGGATCGTCGGGCTTTGAGACGGGAGCTGGCATCTGGAATATCCCCGGCATGAGGTACGTTCGTACGACTAAATCGCAGAAGGCGAGGGGAGACAATCCCCGGCCGCTCTTGCGCCGGGCGGAACGATAGGCTCAAATAGGCCCGCCTTCGCCAAGGGACGGACACGAGCGCCGGCTCCTCGAAAGGCCTGCAACCAAAATCAGTGAGAGAGGAGACGACATGGGTCACGCTCGTGTCTCCGGAAGTGGGCTGTTGCAATGACTGGCGGTCCGGTGATCATCGTCGGTGCCGGCCATGGCGGCTACCAGGTCGCGGCATCCCTGCGCCAGGCGGGCTTTTCCGAGCGCATCTGCCTGGTCAACGACGAAGCGCATCTGCCCTATCAGCGGCCGCCGCTGTCCAAGGCCTACATCAAGGGCTCCGCGGGTCCGGAGAGCCTGATGTTCCGGCCTGAGAAGTTTTATCAGGACCAGACCATCGAGCTGATCGCCGGCCGCGCCACCTCGATCGACCGTGCCGCGCGCAAGGTGCATCTTGCCTCGGGCGGGACGCTGGATTACGGCCATCTCGTGCTGGCGACCGGCGCGCGCAACCGCCTGCTCGATTTGCCCAACGCCAACCTGCCCGACGTGAAGTATTTGCGCATCCTCGACGACAGCGAGGCGCTGCGCGCGATCATGCCGTCGAAGACGCGCGCCGTGATCATCGGCGCCGGCTTCATCGGCCTTGAGTTTGCCGCGACCGCCCGCATCAAGGGCCTCGAGGTCGACGTGCTCGAGCTCGCCCCGCGCGTGATGGCGCGGGCGGTGACGGCGGAGGTCTCGGAGTATTTTCAGGATCGCCACCGCGAGGCCGGCATCCGCATCCATCTCGGCGTGCAGGCCACCTCCATCGAAGCCGAGAATGGCAAGGTCACCGGCGTCTCCTTGAGCGACGGGCGGCATCTGCCCGCCGACCTCGTCGTGGTCGGCGTCGGCGTGCTGCCGAACATCGAGCTCGCGGCCGTGGCGGGGCTGCCGGTCGCGGCCGGCATCATCGTGGATGAATATCTGTCGACGGCTGACCCCAACATCTCCGCGATCGGCGATTGCGCGCTGTTCGCAAGCCCACGCTTCGGCGGCTCGCTGCGGCTGGAATCGGTGCAGAACGCCACCGATCACGCCCGCTGCCTCGCAGCAAAGCTGACCGGCGACAAGAAGCCGTACGACAGCCATCCCTGGTTCTGGAGCGACCAGGGCGAGGACAAGCTCCAGATCGCGGGGCTGACGACCGGTTACGACCGCGTCGTGCTGCGCGGCGATCCCGCCAAGAAGGCCTTTTCGGCGTTCTGCTATCATGGCGACAAGCTGCTCGGCATCGAATCGATCAACCGCGCCGGCGATCACATGTTTGGCCGGAGATTGCAGGCCATGAACCGCTCGATCACGCCGGAGCAGGCCGCTGACGAAAGCTTCGACCTGAAGAGCGCGCTGGCGTGATCTTTCTTCTCCCTCTCCCCGTTCTTACGGGGAGAGGGTCGGGGTGAGGGGCTCTATCCGCAGATGAGATGATCGCGAGACCTGTACCCCCTCACCCGGATTGCATCTGCGATGCAAACCGACCTCTCCCCGCAAGCGGGGCGAGGTGAAGAAAGCGCAGCGCCTATAAAACCACCGCCACTTCCGCCGCCGTCGGCATCGACGGCCCGGCGCCCATGCGCTGCACGCTGATCGAGGCGGCGGCGTTGGCGAACGTCAGCGCCTCGCGCAAGGCTGCGCCGTCAGCCAGTTGCGCGGCGAGCGCGCCGACAAAGCAGTCGCCGGCGCCTGTGGTATCAAGCGCCTTCACCACACGGCCGGCCACCGCAATCTCGTCGCGCCCGGCGAGCGCCAGCACGCCGCGCTTGCCCAGCGTGACGCAGACGGTCTGGTCCTCGCGCGCCTGAAGCTGTCGCGCGACTTCGGTGATGCGGGCGGCCGCGTCGCTCTCGGAGAGCTCGCTGCCGGCGAGGAAGCCGAGCTCGGTCTCGTTGAGCACGAGGATGTCGACCAGCGCCAGCAGCTCGCCCGGCATCTTCTGCGCCGGCGCCGGGTTCAGCACGGTGACTGCCCCCGCCGCGTGGGCGCGGTGGAAGAATGCGGCGATGGTCGGCAGCGGAATCTCGAACTGGCTGACCGCGACGTCGCCCTTCAGCAGCGGCACGACGCTGACGTCATCAGCGCCGACCAGCCCGTTCGCCCCGGGAATGACGACGATGGTGTTGTCGGCCTCGGCCACTGTGATGATGGCCGTCCCGGTGTGCGTCTCCGCCGTCTCGACGACGTAGCCGAGATCGATGCCCTGCTCGCCGAGAAAGGCCTTGAGCTCGGCGCCGAACGAATCCCGGCCCAACCGTCCGATCAGCGTGGTCCGCGCCCCCAACCGTGACGCCGCCACCGCCTGGTTCGCGCCCTTGCCGCCCGGAAAATACAGCACTTGGCGGCCGGCGACGGTCTCGCCGATGCGTGGATGGCGATCGGCCGTCGCCACCACATCCATGTTGATGCTGCCGGCGACGAAGACGCGCCCCATCTTGTTCTAGACCCTGACCTCGAACTCGTGTCGAACCTTGGCGATGTCCACCAGAGTCGGCAAGCCGGCCTCGTTGCCGAGGCGCTGGATCTTGAAGGTCGAGGCGGCGCGGGCAAAATCGAAATGCTCGCGCCAGCTTTTGCCGGGATGGGCGAGGTAGGAATAGACATAGGCGCCGTGGAAGACGTCGCCGGCGCCGTTGGTGTCGATCACGCGCTCGCGCGGGATCGGCATCGCCGGCATCACCTGCACCGTCCCGGTTTCGTCGTACCAGAACAGGCCCTTCTCGCCCATGGTGACGCCGCCGATCTTGCAGCCGCGGCTCTTGAGATAGTCGAGCATCTTCTCCGGCGTCAAATCCATCTGCTCGCACAGGCGCTCGGCGACGATGGCGACGTCGATGAATTCCAGCAGCTCATGGGTGTTGGTGCGCAGGCCACCGCCGTCGAGCGAGGTCAGGATGCCGGCCTCGCGGCACACCTTGGCATAGTGGATCGCCGCATCCGGCTGGTGGCCGTCGACATGCAGCGCGCGGCAGCCGCCGAGATTGAGCATCGGAAAGGGATGGATGTGCTCGTCATCACGGCAGCGGACGATGGCGCGCTTGCCGTCCTTGGGCATGATGAAGGAGAGCGAGGACTGGTTGACCTTGCGCCCATGCAGCGAGATACCGTACTTCGCGCACATGTCCTGGAACATGCGCCCGAGCCAGTCATTGGCTGCGGTCGCGATCAGGTCCGGCACGATGCCGAGCTTGGCACAGCAGAACGCCGCCGTTACCGCGTTGCCGCCGAAGGAGACCGCGTAGTCACGCGCCACGTGCTTCTCGTCGCCGGTCGGCATGTGGTCGGTGATGAAGACGACGTCGATATAGGTCTGTCCGATGAAGAGAGCCTGCATTGCTTGTCCGTGATGCGCTTGTGGTCCCGGCGGGCGGGATGACTGTAGCACCGGTTCCGCTCCGGAGGGACGCTGAAATTATTCGCAAAACTGCCGCCCGAAGCGCTTGAGGTCAGCATGGCCCGGGAATACGACCATCACTGGCCAATGCCAAGCCCGGACAAACGCCGTCTTTCGCTTCCGGGGGTTCCAGGTCCATCAAAAGGGTGCAGAATGATCACCGGGCTCGATCACATCGTCGTTCTGGTGGGCGATATCGGTGCGGCCAGGGCGGCCTATCAGACGCTGCTCGCCCGCGCGCCGGCCTGGCAGAACTCGGGCGAGGGCGCCGACCGGGTGCTGTTCACCTTGGACAACATGACCATCGAGCTGATGGCCCCTCACGGCTTCAGCGTCACCGCCGACCGCATGCGCGCACTGCTCGGCGACCGGGAGGGCGTGCTCGCCAGCCTGTGCTTTCGTGTCGCAGACATCGGCAAGATGCACCGCCGGCTGGAGCGGGTGGCCCTGAGGCCGGACCCGGTCGCGGAGGTCGAAAGCAGTGATGCCGTCACCGATGCCGTGCTGCACTGGAAGCGCACGCGGGCCGCGACGGAGCTGACGCGCGGCGTCCGCATGTTCTTCCTGGAGCTGGCCGACGAGCGGCCGAAGTCGGTCGCCACCGACATCGCGCCGATTGAGGGGCTCGACCACGTCGTCGTCACCACGGAGGATTCCGAGCGCGCCGCCGCGCTCTACGGCGCCCGGCTTGGCCTTGATCTCGCGCTCGACCGCTCGCACCAGGACTGGGGCCAGCTGATGTTCTTCCGCTGCGGCGACCTCATCGTCGAGGTGGTGCGCCGCCCGGTCGCGGGTGGCGATGCCACGCATGACCGGCTCTGGGGCCTGAGCTGGCGCGTCGCCGACATCGACGCCACCCGCGCCCGCCTGATCGCGAGCGGACTCGACGTCTCCGAGGTGCGCACCGGCCGCAAGCCGGGCACGCGCATCATGACGGTGCGCAATGGCACCTGCGGGATTCAGACCGTGCTTCTGGAGCGCTCGCCGAAGCCGGTGGAGTGATTCTGTCATTCCGGGGCGTCGCGAAGCGACGAGCCCGGAATCCATTCCGCCACCGATTCTGCCGCCCGATGGATTCCGGGCTCGCGCCAAGAGGCGCGCCCCGGAATGACGATCGTTCTCAAACGCCCGCCCGCGTGTTACACGCCATATGCAGAGCACCCAGCGAGCACCCGGTTTGGCGAAAGCAAAGCGACCTCTGAAATGGCAGCGCGACCCCGAGGGGATGCGGCTGCGCATTCTCGAAGCCGCCAAGCAGGAGTTTTCCGCCCATGGCCTTGCCGGCGCGCGCGTCGACCGCATCGCGGCCAAGGCCGGCGCCAACAAGCGCATGCTCTACTACCACGTCGGCAACAAGGACGAGCTCTATCTCGCCGTGCTCGAAGGCGCCTATGACAAGATCCGCAGCGAGGAGCGGGGGCTCGATCTCGAACATCTCGATCCGCCCGAGGCCATCCGCCGCCTGATCGAGTTCACCTGGAACTACTTCCTGCGCAACCCCGAGTTCCTGTCGCTGCTGCAGACCGAGAATCTGGCGCGCGCCAAGCACCTGAAGAAATCGACCAAGGTCAAGTCGATGCACTCGCCCTTCGTCGAGATGATCCGCACCGTGGTGCGCCGCGGCGTCGAGAGCGGGGATTTCCAGGTCGCGGTCGATCCGGTGCAGCTCTACATCTCCATTGCGGCGCTCAGCTTCTTCTATCTCTCGAACTCGGCAACGCTCAGCGTGATCTTCGGCCGTGATCTCCTGGACAAGAAGGCCAAGGACGAGCGGCTGGCGCACATGGTGGGCCTCGTTCTTGCCGCGCTGACAGGGCAATCCGCCGCGCTGTTCGAGGTCGCGAAGGCCCCGAAGTCGCCGGCTGCGGTGGTGCAGACGGTGTAGCCTGTAGCCCAGATGAGCGACTTGCTCCGTCATTGCGAGCGCAGCGAAGCAATCCAGAATCTTTCCGCGGAGACAGTCTGGATTGCTTCGCTGCGCTCGCAATGACGACGTGGAGGCGGGCGCACCTCTCACTCCGTTCTCGTGCCCCGGACGAAGCGCACGCCCCCTTGGCGTGCGCTTCGCGTCGCAGCGCGTCCGGGACACGACAGTCCCGTTCCCAAAAGCTCCCGGACCCCGGCGCAAAACGTCACAGGGAAAGCTCTGGACAGTATTTATCCAACGGGTTAATTTCTCGCCATAACGAAGAAGACTGCCGGGAGTGAAAATTGGCCGAGCCCAAGCCGCAAAACGCTGTTTCCAAGCTGCTGAATGCGGCCTGGGTTCGGCCGTTCTTGTTCCTGGTCTTCATCGTCGTCGCCTGGGATCTCGCGATCCGGATCTTCAGGATTCCCGCCTACCAGATCCCGTCGCCACTCGATGTCGTCGCCGTGTTGCGCACCGAATGGCCGGAGCTGCTGCGTCAGTCCTGGCCGACCACCTATGCGACCGTCTGCGGCTTCTTGCTGTCGGCGCTGTTCGGCATTCCCGTCGCGATGCTGATCGCGGGCTCGAAAACGGTGGAGAGCTACGTCTATCCGCTGCTGGTGTTTTCCCAATCCGTGCCGAAGATCGCGATCGCGCCGCTGTTCGTGGTGTGGTTCGGCTTCGGCATCATTCCGAAAGTGATCTCGGCCTTCCTGCTCGGCTTCTTTCCGGTGGTGGTCTCCGCCGTGCAGGGCTTCAAATCGGTCGACCCCGACATGGTCGATCTCGCCCGTGCCATGCAGGGCAGTCGCCTGCAGGTGTTCCGCGCGGTGAACCTGCCGCATGCGCTGCCCGCGATCTTCTCCGGCCTCAAAGTTTCGGTGACGCTCGCCGTCGTCGGCGCGGTGGTCGGCGAGTTCGTCGGCTCCAATTCCGGCATCGGCTATGTGATGCAGCGCTCGATCGGCACGTTCGACCTGCCGACGATGTTTGCGGCGCTGGTGATCCTCGCGCTGCTCGGCGTAGTCCTGTTCTGGATCGTCGACCGGATCGAGAAGCTGGTCATTCCCTGGCATGTCAGCCAGCGCGAAGACGTGATCTTTGCATCCTGACTAAAGCAACGAGCGGCCACCAACGGCCGACGCAACAAACGGCAAGGGAGAGAAACGATGAGGAAGTGGATTGGGGCTGCATCCGTGGCACTGCTGGCGTTCGCAGCCATGCCGGCGCAGGCAGCCGACAAGGTCGTGCTGATGCTGAACTGGTACGTCTATGGCGAGCACGCGCCGTTCTATTACGGCAAGGCCAAGGGCATCTACGCGGCCGAAGGCATCGAGCTCGAGATCCAGGAAGGCCGCGGCTCGGCTGCGACCACACAGGCCGTTGCTGCCAAGACCGCCGATTTCGGCTATGTCGACGTCCCCACCATGATGCGCGCCGCGATCAAGGGCGCGCCGGTGGTCGCGACCGGCGTGCTGCTGCAGACCTCGCCGATGTCCGCCATGGGCTTCGCCGACAAGAACATCAGGAAGCCCGAGGACATCAAGGGCAAGACGGTGGCGATCACGCCGGCCGATTCCATGACGCAGATCTGGCCGTTGTTCCTGAAGAAGACGGGCCTGAAGGAGAGCGACTTCCAGACGGTCGCCGGCGACGGACAGACCAAGCTCAACGCCGTCATCAACGGACAGGCCGATCTGTTGCTCGGCTACGTCATGGACCAGTCGATGAAGATCAAGGACGCGACGGGCAAGGACGTCTACCCGATCAAGTTCGCCGACTACGGCATCAACATGGTCTCCTCGGGCATTATCGCCAACGCCGACTATGTGAAGGCCAATGCCGATCTCGTCCGCCGCTTCATGTCGGCAACGACGAAAGCGGTCGAGGCCGCCGAGAAGGAGCCGAAGGCCGCGGCGCAGTCGATCCTCGATGCCAACCCGAAGGGCGGCAAGATCGACACGCTGACGCAGGGTTTTGAGCTGACCATTCCGCTGTACCGGACCGCGGAGACCAAGGGCAAGCGGCCGTTCCAGGTCACCGACCAGAACATGGCCGAGACCGTCAATCTGCTGGTCGAATATGGCGGGCTCGATGCCAAGGCCAAGGAGAATCCGAAGGCCTTCTATACCAACGATTACCTGCCGAAGAGCGGCTCGTGAGAAATCCACTCCCGTCATTCCGGGGCGCCCGAAGGGCGAACCCGGAATCCATTTTTAGTCGGAAACCGCTGCCCGATGGATTCCGGGTTCGCGACTTCGTCGCGCCCCGGAATGACGAATGTAACCTGTGCGTTCGATTGGGTGTAACCGAATGATTCCGAAGAAGGTCAGTCCAACAGATCAGCCCACCTCCCATCTGAGACTGGTGAGCGACCGGGCCGGCGATGCCTCGGGCATCAAGCTGTCGGGCGTGTCGAAGACCTATCGGACGCGCGACGGCGACGTGCCGTCGTTGCGGCCGCTCGACTTCCACATCAATGACGGCGAGTTCTTCGTCGTGGTCGGCCCATCCGGCTGCGGCAAGTCCACGCTGCTCAAGCTGATCTCGGGTCTGCTGGCGCCGACCACGGGCGAGATCCTGGTCGAGGGCGAGAAGGTGACGACGCCGCACGGCAATGTCGGCATCGTGTTCCAGAACGCGCTGCTTTTGCCCTGGCGCAACATCCTGGGCAACGTGATGCTCCCGATCGACATGAAGCGCCTGCCGCGGCAGGAATATCTCGATCGCGCCAAGCAGCTGTTGAAGCTGGTCGGCCTCGAAGGCTTCGAGAAGAAGCTGCCCTGGCAGCTCTCCGGCGGCATGCAGCAGCGCGCCTCGATCTGCCGCGCGCTGGTGCATGATCCCAGGATCATGCTGATGGACGAGCCGTTCGGCGCGCTCGATGCGCTGACGCGCGAGCGCATGAATGTCGAGCTGATGCGGATCCAGCGCGAGACGAAGAAGACGGTTCTGCTGATCACGCATTCGATCCCGGAAGCCGTGTTCCTCGCCGACCGCGTGCTGGTCATGACCGAGCGCCCCGGTGCGATCGCGGCAATCTACGACGTGCCGCTGCCGCGCCCGCGCTCGCTCGACGTGATGGCCGATCCGGTGTTTACGGAGCTCGTGCAGCGCATCCGCAAGCACTTCTTCTCGCAAGGTGCATTGGATTAGGTTATGGGATCCGCCGTTAGCCACCACGACGCCGGTGCGCTCCCTCCCCCGCCCGCGGGGGAGGGCTGGGGAGAGGGGGTCTCCGCTGGCAGGACTCGCCAAGAGGATAGAACCCTCACCCGGCACGGGACGATGCTTCGCATCGCCCGGAACGTGCCGACCTCTCCCGCAAGCGGGAGAGGTGCACCGCGCCAGTGGCCAGACCTCGCTCACCAACTTCGTCAAGCTGCAACACCATGTCCCCGCGCCTGAAGCTGCGAGACATCGCCTTCTTCGAACGTCCCGTGCAATTCGCGCGGCCGTTCCGCTTCGGCGCGATCACGATCAACGCGACGCCGCAGCTGTTCGTGCGGGCCGAGATCGAGGTCGAGGGCAGGGGAAGCGCGGTCGGCGCCAGTGCCGAGTTGCTGGTGCCGAAATGGTTCGACAAGCGTCCGGAGTTGTCGCCGGCGCAGACGGTGGACGGTCTGCGACGCTCGCTTCAGATCGCGCGTGGGCTCTATCTGGCGCAGACCGGATTCCAGACGGCATTCCATCTGCATGCATCTTGCATCGGCCACCAAGTCGCTGCTTGTGCAAAAGAGAACATTCCGCCGCTCGCCGCCGCTTATGGTCCGGCGGAAATTGACAAGGCGATCCTCGATGCGTTGCTGCGCGCCGTCGAGACCAATTTCTTTGACGGCATGTCCGGCAATATCGCCGGCATCGATGCGCGGCTTTCTCCTGATTTGAGCGAGAAGGACATCAGGACGTTTCTCTCCGGCCGGGTGCCGCTCGAGCGTGTTGCGATCAGGCACACGGTCGGCCTCGATGATGTCGTTGAAGGCGAGGGCGGCGTTGCCGATCCGCGCGAGAATACCGGTGCGCGGTACTTCAAGCTCAAGCTGTCCGGTGATCCGGCTGCCGATGCGGCGCGGCTCGCGCGGATCGGCAAGGAGCTCGATACGCTTGGACGCGACTACAAGGTGACACTCGACGCCAACGAGCAATACGCGGATCTCGCGGCGTTGCACGCCCTGATGGACCGGCTCGATCATGACGCCGCGCTGCGCCCGATCGCCACGCGCTTGCTCTATGTCGAACAGCCGATGCCGCGCGACATCACGCGGCAATCGCCGCTCGGCTCGCTCGCCGCGCGCGGCTTCATCATCGACGAGGCCGACGATTCCTACCATGCGTTCCCGGCAGCGCGGGCCCTCGGCTATCGCGGCATCTCCTCGAAATCCTGCAAGGGCCTCTACAAGTCCGTCATCAATGCCACGCGCGCGGCGAAATGGAGTACGGAAGGCGAGACCTTCTTCGTGACGGGCGAGGATCTGACCTGCCAAGCCGGTCTTGCCGTGCAGCAGGACCTCGCGCTCGGCGCCTTCATTGGCGTCACGCATGCCGAGCGCAACGGCCATCACTATGTCGATGGCTTTGGCGACACGCCGGCCGCCGAAGCTGCGGCCTTCGCGGCCGCGCATTCCGATCTCTATGCCGATGCCGGGCAGGGCATCCGCCTCAAGATTCACAACGGCGATCTCCTGACGGGATCGCTTCATTCTGCGGGCTTTGCGACGTCGGTCCATCCGGACTGGTCCGCACTGCGCCCGCCCGAACAGCCAAAATCACTCTGGGAGCAATTGGCATGACCACCCAACGCCTCGGCCTCATCATGAACGGCGTCACCGGCCGCATGGGGCTCAACCAGCATCTGATCCGCTCGATCGTCGCGATCCGCGACCAGGGCGGCATTCGCCTGAAGAACGGCGACCGCGTCATGCCCGATCCGATCCTCGTCGGCCGCAACGCCGAGAAGGTCGAGGCGCTGGCCAAGCGCTACAACATCACGCGCTGGACCACCGATCTCGATGCCGCGCTCGCCGACAAGAACGACACCATGTTCTTCGATGCCGCGACCACGCAAGCGCGCCCCGGCCTGCTGACCCAGGCCATCAACGCCGGCAAGCATGTCTATTGCGAGAAGCCGATCGCGACCAATTTCGAAGAGGCCCTCGAGGTCGTGAAGCTCGCCAATGCCAAGGGTGTCAAGCACGGCACCGTGCAGGACAAGCTGTTCCTTCCGGGGTTGAAAAAGATCGCCTTCCTGCGCGACTCCGGGTTCTTCGGCCGCATCCTCTCGGTGCGCGGCGAGTTCGGCTATTGGGTGTTCGAGGGCGGCTGGCAGGAGGCGCAGCGGCCGTCCTGGAACTATCGCGACGAGGACGGCGGCGGCATCATCCTCGATATGGTCTGCCACTGGCGCTACGTGCTCGACAACCTGTTCGGCAACGTCCAGAGCGTGAGCTGCATCGGCAACACCGATATCCCCGAGCGCTATGACGAGCAGGGCAAGAAGTACAAGGCGACGGCCGATGATTCCGCCTACGCCACGTTCCAGCTCGGCGGCGGCATCATCGCCCACATCAACATGTCCTGGGTGACGCGCGTCTATCGCGACGACCTCGTCACCTTCCAGGTCGACGGCACGCTCGGCTCGGCGGTGGCGGGCCTCTCCGACTGCATGATCCAGGCGCGGCAGGCTACGCCCCGGCCAGTGTGGAATCCCGACGAGAAGCGGCTGCACGATTTCTACAGCGACTGGCAGAAGCTGCCGGATAACGTCACCTACGACAACGGCTTCAAGGAGCAGTGGGAAATGTTCATCCGCCACGTCTACGAGGACGCGCCCTACAAGTTCACGCTGCTCGAAGGCGCCAAGGGCGTGCAGCTCGCCGAATGCGCGCTGAAGAGCTGGAAGGAGCGGCGTTGGATCGACGTCGCCCCGATCAAGGTCTGAGGTCAGTCGGATAAGCCCCGATGTCTACCAAGCCGTCATTGCGAGGAGCGAAGCGACGAAGCAATCCAGGCTGTTGCCGCGGAGGCATTCTGGATTGCTTCGCTTCGCTCGCAATGACGGGGAGAGGTTCGAAATCATGAACAAGCCCGTCCAACCAATGTCGTCATTGTCGCTCAAGCTGCCGCAGGCCGATCGCTCGATCGAGACCTACCGGCTCGCGGCCTCGCGCACGTTTCCCGCAAAGCTCGAGGGACCGCTCAACCGCATCGCCTTCTCTGCCGTGCACACCGTGGCCGATCCCTTCGCGGACAACGATCCCTGGCTGTCGGTTGCGGTCGACTGGGACAAGACCATTGCCTTTCGCGAGCACGTCTGGGACCTCGGCCTCGGCGTTGCCGAAGCCATGGACACCGCCCAGCGTGGCATGGGGCTGGACTGGCCGACCTCGCTGGAGCTGATCACGCGCTCGGTTGCCGCCGCCAAGCGCCGCAACGCGCTGGTGTTCTCCGGTGCAGGCACCGACCATCTCGCAGTGGAGGACGCCAGAAGCCTCGACGACGTCATCCGCGCCTATGAAGAGCAGGTCTCGGCGGTCGAGAAGGTCGGCGGCCGCATCATCCTGATGGCCTCGCGCGCCCTGGCAAAGCTCGGTCGCAACGCCGACGATTACGCGAAGGTCTATGATCGCGTGCTCTCGCAAGTCCGCGAGCCGGTCATCATCCACTGGCTCGGCGACATGTTCGATCCGGCGCTGACCGGATATTGGGGCACCGGGGATCTCGACAAGGCGATGGACATTGCCGTCGCCATCATCAACGGCAACGCCGCCAAGGTCGACGGCGTCAAAGTCTCGCTGCTCGACAAGCAGCGCGAGATCGACATGCGCCGGCGCCTCGACAAGCGCATCAAGATGTATACCGGCGACGATTTCAACTACGCGGAGCTGATCGCCGGCGACAGCCAAGGCTTTTCCCACGCGCTGCTCGGCATCTTCGATGCCATTGCGCCGGCGGCGTCCTATGCGCTGTCGCGGCTGGCTGCCGGAGACGAGGCCGGCTTCCACGACGTGCTGGGGCCGACGGTGCCGCTGTCGCGCCACATCTTCAAGGCGCCAACGCGCTTCTACAAGACCGGCGTCGTGTTCATGGCCTATCTCAACGGACACCAGGATCACTTCACCATGGTCGGTGGACAGGAGAGCACGCGCTCGACGCTTCATCTCGCCGAGCTGTTCCGTCTGGCCGACAAGGCCGGTCTGCTCGCCAACCCTGAACTCGCGACGCAACGGATGAAGACCGTGCTCGCCACCCACGGTATCGAATCCTGATGCGCGATTTTTCGTCCGACCACCGCTGGCTTTCGCTGAATGCGGCGACCGTCCGCAAGCAGGGTGACCTCGTCGAAATCATCGATGCCTGTGCAAGACAAGGTATCCGTGCCATCGATCCCTGGCGCGACCAGGTCGCCGCCGTCGGTCTCGACCGCGCCGCACGCGCGGTGCGCGAGGCCGGCCTCGATCTCTCAGGCTATTGCCGCGGCGGCATGTTCACCTCGGATGCCTCGCGCCGGGGCGAGGTGCGCGACGACAACCGCCGCTGTGTCGACGAGGCCAAGGCGCTGGGCGCGCCCTGCATCGTCCTCGTCGTCGGCGGCCTGCCGCAATATTCGCGGCCGGGCAGCGAGGCGTCGAAGGATCTCGTGGCGGCGCGCGGGCAGGTCGAGGACGCGCTTGCCGACATGCTCGACTACGCGAGGCAAGCCAAGCTGCCGCTGGCGATCGAGCCGTTGCATCCGGCCTATGCCGCTGACCGTGCCTGCGTGAACACGACAAAGCAGGCGCTCGACATCTGCGACCGGCTCGACCCCGGCCGCACCGGCATGCTCGGCGTCGCGCTCGACGTCTATCACATCTGGTGGGATCCGGAGCTGATGGACCAGATCGCGCGCGCCGGCCGGGACCGCCTGCTCGCCTTCCATGTCTGCGACTGGCTGGTGCCGACCAAGGACATTCTCAACGACCGCGGCATGATGGGCGACGGCGTCATCGACATCAGATCGGTGCGCGCGGCGGTCGAAGCGCAGGGCTTTGCCGGCTATTCCGAGATCGAGATCTTCTCCAACGACTGGTGGGGCAAGCCGATGGACGAGGTGCTGCGCACCTGCATCGCGCGGCACAGGACGGTGGTATAGTCAACACAAGCGCCACAGCGTTCCCTCGTTCCTCGAAGCGAGAGAACGCTCCGACAGCACTTTGGAGGCGCCCGAACCGTGCAGCAGGTAGATCGTCTACGAGTGCAGCGGTCGGATGTTCTGGTTCATGTGGAAGAAGTTCGTCGGATCGTACTTGGCCTTCAAGGCGGCGAGGCGGTCGTAGTTGTCGCCGTAAGTGGCCCTAAGTCTGCTGTCATCTCCATCCTCCATCATGAAATTCACATAGCCGCCGTCAGCCGAGTAGGGGTGCACGGCTTCCCAATAGTCCTTGGTCCAGCGCGTGATTTCGCCTGCTTTTTGCGGATTGGGATCTATACCGGCGATGACCATCGACCAGGTCGCGTCGCGCGTGTTCCAGGCGGTGTCGCTCTTGCCGACGCGATGGACGGCGCCATCGATCGGATAGAGATGCATGAGCGACAGTGCGCTCGGTGCTTTGCGGGCCTGCTCGATATGGGCGTCGATTGCTTCGTCGGTCAGTTCCTTCACGAAATCGCCGCGCCAGTACCACTGCAGACCTTTCGGGAAGAACGGATCGAACATGGACTGGAGGGCCGGATAGGGCATTTCGCCCATCCAATTGAAGAGCGGCGGGGGCAGCTCACCGAGCAACCCCGCTATGACCGCCTTGCCGTCTTCTGTCGGACCATTGTAGCAGGCAATGATGGCGCAGGCGCGCTTGCCCTGATGATCCGGCGGGAACGGGTCCATCGGCGGAACGGTCTTCAAGCCGACAAAGGCCCCGAGCTCCTCGGGAGCGCTGCGGAGGAAATCCCTGTACTTCTGCATCACGGTACGGGCATTTTCGAGATCCCAGAAGATCGGACCGGCATATACCATCGTCACAGGATGAGCCTGGAACAGGAAGCTCGTGACGATGCCGAAATTGCCGCCGCCCCCGCGCAATCCCCAGTAAAGGTCGGCGTTCTCCGACTTGTTGGCGGTGACGATGCGTCCATCCGCGAGCACGACATCCGCCTCGAGGAGATTGTCGATGGTGAGGCCATGCTTGCGGGTGAGGTATCCCGTGCCGCCGCCGAGCGTAAGGCCGGCGATCCCTGTGGTCGATACAATGCCGGCCGGCACGGCAAGCCCGTAGATGTGCGTGGCGTGGTCGACATCGCCTTGCGAGCAGCCGGGTCCGACGCGGACGGTACGAGCGCCGGGATCGACCCGCACGCCTTTCATCATCGACATGTCGATCATCAGTCCGTCTTCGACACTGCTGAGGCCCGGCCCATTGTGGCCGCCTCCGCGGATCGCGACCTGGAGATCATTGTCCCTTGCAAAATTGACCGCCGCGACGACGTCAGCGACGTCGGCGCATCGCGCGATCATCATTGGACTCTTGTCGATCATACCGTTGTAGAGGCTGCGCACAGCGTCATAGTCGGCATCCATTCGCCTGATAACCGGGCCGCGCATATTGCCGATGAAGGTTTCGGTGGCCATGCTCTGCATGATGTCCTCCTATTCCACCCATGATCGGTCATTGGGTCGGAGGTTGCTCGCAGGGCTCCTCGAGCGTTCTCCGCCCGTTATGAAAAGGTAGATCAAGCGCAGCGCGATAGCCATCGCAAATCGACTGCGCGTATGCCTCTATTTGGAGATCGAGATCTTCTTCAACGACTGGTGGGCAAGCCGATGAACGAGGTGCTGCGCACCTGCATCGAACGGTACGGGAAGGTGGTGTGCCTCCGCTTTCGGCGGTCGAACGGACATTGGTTGGACTTGCTGTCCGATCGACCCAGTTGCGGATGCGAAGCCGCGAGCTGGTGGAAGTACCACCAATGATGTAGTGACTGCCATCAGCTTTCAGGCAGAATATCATCCTGATGCCGCTGCCTCGCCACAGTCTGTGCCAGATCGGAGATGGTAATCAGCGGCATCAACGATCAGCAGGCGCGGCGGATGCACCCATGCCTGGTGATCTTGCATGGCCCCGACGTGCAACCGTCGGGGCCATTGTTGTGATCGCGTGACGAGGCTGGCGAGCTTTGCCGAACGGCGCACGTTATTGCGGGAAAAGACCGCCAATGACGATCCTGCAATTCAATGCGCCGGGCTAAACTGGTTTCAGATCCAATTTTGCCGGGCTCGCTTTGTTCGGTGAAAAGTCAGACGATTGCGCTGTCATCGATTCACCGTCAAACACCGGGCTATCACTCGTCAATTCGATCTGCGAAGCTGTGACAACACAGATGCGCTTGCCAAGCAAGCGAGCGCGAAGGGAGGTTCGCAGTGGATCAAGTGCGACGCATGCGTGCGATGGGCTCATTGTGCCGCCAACAAGCTGCCTACAACAGCATGAACAAGTGGAAGCTGCTCGCAGAAGCAGAATACTGGGATCATCTGGCCGATGTTGCGGTGTCGTCTCACTTCCAGCAATGCAACGCCATTGTCTCGAATGAGGCCGAGCAGTCTCAATCGATCGCAAACGCGAGTGATGCTGGGTCGACGACGATTTCCGTCGCGTGAGGTCGGAAAGGCCGTGCACACATGAAGGGAAGGTCGGCTCTGAGTGCTGATCGTCCAGAGCATGACTGCTTGTGACCTCACAGCGGAGTTGACTCGTGTTCAGTTCCAATAACGCAAGTAGAGGGTTGCTGTGTCACCCGTGTGCTTGCTGTACGGCAACGTCTGAAGTTTGGAAAAGCGCGATCATGGTCGGGTAAGCTCCTCCATGAGCGCCTTGGCGGAACGAAGGTCCGGCGTTTCGAAGCCTTCCGTAAACCAGCCGTAAACCGAGCCAAGAAGGCACCGCGCGTCGGCCGTCCTGCCCTGGTCGCGCCAAAGCCGAGCCAAATTCATTGCAGCACGCAATTCAAAGGACTTTGCGCTCTGTCTTTGGGCGACCTTGAGTGCAGTTTGCAAATACCCCTCGACCTCGTCAGCTGGAGCACCACGAAAGCGGTGCAGTTCACCGTCGATGCATGCAAGTTCTGCCTCCCACATATGCTCGCCGCTGCGCGCGGCAAGGGCCTTTGCTTCGGCAAGGGTAGCGACGCCGTTGTCGTAGTCGCTCAAGTGGAGGTAGGTGGCCGCGAGCATCCACAAGTACCGAACCTGGTACCAACTGGCTCCGAGCCTGTTCCGCTCGTTCAGACTGAGGCGCATGAGCGCCAGGCCGGCCTCCACGTTGCCCTCTTGCGCCATTGCCCAGCCCCGCAGAATGAGGCCGCTCACGCGCCAATAGTTCAAGCTGTTCTGATCGGCGAGATGGATGATGGCGTCGGCGTGCGCATGTACGGCCGCCACGTTTCCCATTAGCTCCGCAGGAGCCGCCTCGCCATAGACCTGCACATGCGCGGTAAGGTTCGTCTGATTCAACTCCATGGCGTATTGAGATGCGGCACGGCTAGTCCGCTGAGCCTGTTCGGGGTAACCAAGAACCCAAAGCACAATCGCCAAGTAGGGTAGCGCCGAGGCCTTCGGGTCATGTACGTAGTGCACGGGCGGCGGCCGATGCTCCTCTGGCTGATAGCGACTCAAGATCGTTTCGAACTCCGAGCGTGCGGTCAGAAAATCACCGGCATGCATTGCGGTGAGCGCGGCCAGACGATGCGCAGCCAATTCCAGTGCTGTGTGCCCGGTGCGCTCGGCGGCGCGCTGCGCTTCGGCAACGAGGCTCTGCATGGCAGCAAGGTCGCCGCGCACGAAGTGGAAGATGAATTTGCCGCTAAGGGTGGAAAACAAGGCACCCGTGTCGTCGAGCTCATAGCAGAGCGCATGAGCCCTGCTGAAGGCTGTGCCAAGCTGCGGAGCCGTGTATCCGTGGATGGCAATCAGTGGACCTCCGATTGCTGTTTGCAGAGCGAGTTCCTGGCGATCGCGCTCCGGCCCTTGTGGATTGGACTTGATTGCTTCCAGTCCCCTTGTGAGATGAGTGATCGCTTCGAGATTGGCGGAACGCGCAGCCGCAATACGGCCGGCCCGCAGCCAATAGTCCACCGCCTTTCCTGCCAGTCCACCCTCGGTGAGATGCAGAGCGATCGTCTCCGGCTCCGCCTCCGCACGGGCAGGGTAATGTTGTTCGAGAGCTGCAGCTATGCGGGCATGGATCTGCTGCCGCTTGCTCTTTAGGAGGCTCTCGTGCGCGATGTCCTGCACCAGCGCATGTTTGAAGCTGTAGCCAACATTCGGAGGTGCGCCACGACGGAATATCAGTTCCGCGGCCAATAGATCATTGAGAGCATGCTGGAGCGCGTGCTCGTCGAGTGCCGTTACAAGGCGCAGAAGATCGTGTCCGAATTCGCGTCCGATGCAAGCTGCTATCTGGGCAACTTCCTTTACCGGCGCCAATCGATCGAGGCGGGCCATCAAGGAGTCCTGCAGCGTCGTCGGGATCGCCAGCGGCGGTAATGGGCCGATCAACTCATAGCGGCTGCCCTGATCTTTGAGCAGCCCGGATTCGACGACGGCCTTGGTGAGCTCCTCGACGAACAGCGGCACGCCGTCGGTCTTGGCCAAAATCTGCTCGAGCACCTCCTGAGGGAGCATTTTGCCGCCCGTGATCCGGTCAACGACTGCCGCCCCTTGCCTACGTCCCAGCCGGCTTAGAAAGAGCGCTGTCACGTGCCCATGACCCGTCCAGCGCGGAATGAACTCGGGCCGGAAGGTAACGATCATCAAAATCGGAAGTCGCTGCGCCTCGTCGACAAGCCGATCGAGGAGTTCGAGCATAGAAGGGTCTGCCCAATGGACGTCCTCGTAAACGGCAAGCACTGGCTGTCTTGCCGCCAAGCCTTGTATCTGTTCCAGAAGGGCCTGGAAGGTTCGCTCCTTCTTCTGGTGCGGACTAAGTGCAAGGGGCGGGTATCTCTCCCCGGTCGGGATTGCCAAGAGATCCGCGAGAACCGGCGCGCTCTCATGCACATCGTCCGCACCAAGAGCAAGCATGGCCTCGAGTTTATCGAGCTGTTCGTCGGAAGCGTCCTCCCGCCGTATTGCCGCTGCCCGTTCAAGGAGGCCAACGACGGGATACAAGGCGGTGTTGGTATGAAATGGTGAACAGAAATGGCTCAGAGGCGTGTGCGGCACACGTGCGACCTGGTCGCGTAAGGCTCGCACGAGCCGCGACTTGCCAATGCCGGCCTCGCCGCCGAGCAGGACGATCTGTCCTTCCCGCTCTTTCGCCCGCTCCCAGCGATCCAAGAGCAATGCAAGTTCTTCATTCCGTCCGACCAGTGCGGTCGTTGCCATGCCATGCTGGGCCTCGAACCTGCTCTCTGCTGCGCCTTCACCAAGGACGAGCCACGCCCGCATCAGTTCCGGGAAACCCTTGAGAGGCACCGTGCCGAGGTCGTGGTACGTGAAAGCTTCGCCGAGTAGGCGGCGGGTCGACTCGGCAATCACCACATCACTCGGCTTGGCCAGACCTTGCAGTCGGGCGGCTAGGTTTGGTGTTTCGCCGATGACTGCGCGCTCGCGAGCCTCTCCCTCGCCAATCAGCTCGCCGACCACGACCAGACCGGTTGCGATGCCGACGCGGGCGGCGAGCGCTGCACCACCCGGTTCGGTAAGGGATGCGACCGCCTTGGTCACTCGAAGCCCAGCGCGAACGGCGCGCTCCGCCTCATCTTCGTGCGCCCGCGGCCAGCCGAAATAAGCGAGAACGCCATCGCCCAAGAATTTGGCTATGTGGCCTTCGAATCGGTCGATCTCGCCCACCACGGTGTTATGGTAGGCCTGCAAGAGGTCACGCAGCTCCTCGGGATCGCGCCCTGAAGCAAGTGCCGTCGAGCCGACCAGGTCGACGAACATGACTGTGAGCTGCCGACGCTCCGCGTCCGAAGGGATCGATGGCTTCGCGTGGTCGGCAGGTCCATTGCCCTCGACAGCCACCCGAGCGATCGGCGGAGCGAGTGCATGGATTGCCCTTAGCACAGCCTTGCGCGGGCCGAGTGGCAAGCCAAGCTCCCGCAGGTCGGCTTCGGTCAGTTCTGGCAAAACCTCGGACGTGATTTCAGCGTCACGAAACGTCTTTATGTAGCGCTCCAGACCGAGACCGCGAAGCCATTGCGCGATATCCACGATAAGCCTCCTCGTGCCGCATCAGGCAACGGTCAGCTCAATTGAACGTATGCAACTTCAGCTTCAGCGAACCATCTGCCTGACGCTCAAACACGTGGGTTGCAATCCCGCCTGCAGGTTGGCTGGCGCCATCCGCGGTCTTACCGTTGGCGCTCCAATGGGCCGTGCCGTAGACGATCTTCTCATCTCCACCGGCGTCTATGACGACTAACCTGTGATCGGTGAATCCGCTTGAAAACAGCCCAGCAAAGAAGCTCTCGATCTCTGTCGGACCGGATATCACTTGATGCGTCGGCGGCAACAATTTGGCGTCTGCCACGTAAGTCGCCGCGATAGCCCTGGCATCTGCCTTGTTGAATGCTGAATCCCACGCGGCGTACGCCGCAGCAATGTCGTGTTTTATGGAGGAAGCTAATGCTGTCATGATCCCTCCCTCAATCGCGGGGTTGCCTTCGCAGGAGAACGATCACGTCACCTGACGTCGCTCGACCGCTGCACAAAACTGCAACGAGAGAACGCGACGCCCTCATTGGCCTGCCACCTGTTGCAGGGTGTTGAAGCGCGCCTTCTGCTCGCTGCTCAGCGTGGCATAGAATTCGTCCAGGGCGGGTTCGACCAGCTTGGCGGCCGTCAACATGGCCTCGAGCCGGTGCTGCATCGTCTCGAGCCGTCCAATAGGCGTCAGCGGCGCATCGTTCGGACAGGCCGCCTGGAGGCCCTCAACGCCCTTCGCCGTCGCTTCGCTGAGCCGATCGAGCGCCTCCTTCTGCTTACCAGCGGGGTGGAGCACGGCTTCGATCCTCTGGATCGGCAGCTGCGTCAGGCCGGACTTCGGATCGCCGCAGCCCTCGCTACTCGCCTCCTGCTGCTGCGACGAGCGCTCGCCGACATTGGGACCGAGCGCGTTGAAGCGGGCCTGCTGCTCGTCACTGAGCGAATTGTAGAAGTTCTCCAGTGCCGGTCGAACGATCTTGACGGCTTCAAGCGTAGCGCTGATGCGGTTCATCATCGCGCGCAAGCGGCCAGGGGGAGTCAGTGCATAGGTCTCCGTGCACGAGTCCTTGAACACACCGGCAGCGTTGGCCGCCGCCGTCTTCAGCTCGTCCAACAATGCGCGTTGCTCCGGCGTTGGCCGCACCGCCTTTTCGATATCGGCAAGCGGCCAGGCGGTCACGCCCTTGTCGGGTGTGGCGCACAATTGTTGAACCGTCTGCGGGCTCACGCTGGCACGCTGGCGCGCGCGGTAGCCTCCGCCGGCTTGAGGGTAGTCATACGGGCTGGTGCTGGCATAAGCGGAGTAAGGGCCGTCACCGCCCCAGAACACGGTGTCGACGAAGTCGTCATAGGCGTACGCCCAATATCCGGGCTCGTAGGCATAGGACCAGAACGTGTAGTTGAAGATGTCGGAATAGGCGTAAGGCCAGAACACGGGCCCAAGCCAAGCCACGAACGCCGCGGGATGACGGTGACGCCAGGCCTGTCGGGGAGCCCAGCCGCTTTGACGAGTGAGGAGAGCCGCCTGGGCTTGCGCAGGGGCCTGGTCGCGGAAGCGCTCCGCAAACCGGCCGCGCTGGGCGGCCTGCACTGCGGCCACCGTCGCCGCGGCCGCGCCGGCCGGAGCCTGCAATCCAAGCCGCTGCTGGCGCGCCAGGTCAATTTGCTGCGCGCGCTGCTCTCGGCCAAGCAAACGGTTCTGCGCCTGGAGCGTCCGTTGCTGCTCGCGCAACGCTCGCACGCCTTCCGGCTTTTGCGACTGCAATTGCTGCACGCGCTGCTGCAGGCGTTCGATGCGGGCCTGGCGTTCCGTCGTCTGGCGCGTCAGCATGTCGCGCTGCCGCTGCTCGACGTGCTGCGAGCGCTGTTGGACACGTTGCTCGCGCTCAAGAAGACGGCTCTGCGACTGCAGCAACCGCTGCTGCTGCTGTCGCGCCCTTGCGTCTTCCGGCTTCTGCGATTGCAATTGCTGCACGCGCTGCTGCAAGCGGTCGATGCGGTCTTGGCGTTCCGCGGATTGGCGCGAAAGCATCTGGCGCGGCGGTCCCGATCGCTCGCTCACGGCCGGGGGTGCACTTGGGCGCGAAGGGGTGGCGATATGCGGCGTCGGCCGCGGCGCCATGGCCGGACGTTGCGGCGCTGCCGGCGGGCGCTGGAACTCGCGCCGCGGTGCCGCCACCTGCGGGGCGGCTCGCGGGGCACTGAATTGTGGGCTCGGGCGCGGTGGCGGTGATGCGATGTGCGGCGCCGGACGTGGCGCCATTGCCGGCCGCTGCGCGGAAGGGGGATGGAATGCCGGCGCGGCGGGACGCGCCATGGCTGGCGGCGCCGCCGGACGCGCCATGGCTGGCGGTGCCGCCGGACGCGCCATGGCTGGCGGTGCCGCCGGACGAGCCATGGCCGGTGGTGCTGCCGGGCGGGCCATGGCCGGCGGTGCTGATGGTGGCGCTGCGGCTGGCCCTGGTGGTCCACCCCGTCCGTGTCCCAAGGGGCCCTGGGCCGACGCGCTCGCCGTCAGCATCGAGACGCCAACCAAAACAGCCGTCAGGCAAACGCCACGCGGAAGCATGATCCTCGCTCCCAGCTCGTAATCGCCCACGACATTTCAACGCACGGCCGCCGGAATCGTTCGTTGCTGGCCACTGCCGGCATTGCGATCTTCCGACGCAGGCAGCCTCAAGAGAGATCCTGCGTCAGGGTGGTGGCGAGCCGCTCCAGCGCCCAGTCGACCTGGTCGCTTGTGATCACCAGCGGCGGGGCGATCCGGATCGTATGCTCATGGGTATCCTTGGCGAGGATGCCCTTGGCCTGGAGCGCCTCGCAGTAGCGGCGTGCCCGCCCGGCCTCGGGATGAAGCTCGACCGCCAGCATCAAGCCGCGCCCGCGTACCTCGCGGATCGCATTGGCACGGATGTCCTTCAAGCCGCTCAGAAAGCGTTCGCCTTGCCTCGCCGCGTTATCGATCATGCCTTCCTCGACCAGCACGCGCATCGCCGCGCGGGCCACCGCGCAGGCAAGCGGGTTGCCGCCGAAGGTCGAGCCGTGCTGCCCGGGCCTCAATGTCCCGAGCACTTCGTTGTTCGAGAGCACGGCCGAGACCGGATAGAAGCCGCCGGACAGGGCTTTGCCGAGCAGCGTCACGTCCGCCTCTATACCCTCGTGCTGTTCGGCGAGCAGCTTGCCGGTGCGGCCGAGCCCGGTCTGGATCTCGTCGAGCACCAGCATCACATTGTTGGCGGTGCAGAGCTCCCGGACCTCGGTGAAATAGCCGGCGGGAGGAATGACGACACCGGCTTCGCCCTGGATCGGCTCGACCAGGAAGGCGACCGTATTTGGGTTGATTGCTTCCTTAAGCGCCGCGGCGTCGCCGAACGGGATGACCTTGAAGCCTGGCGCGAACGGCCCGAAGTGTCCGCGTGTCTCGGGGTCGGTTGAAAAGCCGACGATGCCCAGCGTGCGTCCGTGGAAATTGTTGGCGCAGACGATGATCTCGGCCTGGCCGTCCGGCACGCCTTTCACCTCGTAGCCCCATTTGCGGACCGACTTGATCGCGCTTTCGACGGCCTCGGCACCGCTGTTCATCGGCAGCACCTTGTGGGAGCCGGTGAGCGCCGCGACCTCCTCATAGAACAAGGCGAGCTGGTCGTTGTGGAAGGCGCGCGAGGTGAGCGTCAGCCTGTGCGCCTGTTCGACCATCGCGGCCAGGATCTTGGGGTGGCAGTGACCCTGGCTGACCGCCGAATAGGCGGACAGGCAATCGAGGTACCGGTTGCCTTCGGTATCCCAGACCCAGACACCTTCGCCGCGCGCAAGGACGACCCCGATCGGCTCGTAATTGTGGGCGCCAAAGCGTGCTTCCGTCGCAACGAAATCAATGACCGACGCGCTCATCTGCCGTCACTCCATTGCTGCGCGGCGTCAACCGACTGCATCGGCGGTCGCGCCCAAATGAATGTGGGTATCGGTTTGCCAGCTCGGAAGCCTTGATACGCCGATGGCGCGGCGCGGCCTGATAGTCCCGAAATGTCAGGTGGTTCTGCCGGGCCACAGGACGCCGTTCGGCGATCCAGGCTCTACTGTGCATGGGGTTGTTTTCGCAGTTTTTGTTGTCAAGCCCGTCAGCGAAGCGCGCAGGGCACGCTCAGGAAGCCGCGGAACCGCACCCGTCCGCCGCGCACCGGCTGGCCGGTCACGGCATAGTTCGGGAAGCGCGCCAGGAAGCGCGAGATCGCAATCGCCCCTTCCAGCCGCGCCAGCGCCATGCCGGCGCATTGATGCGCGCCGGTGGCGAAGGCGAGGTGCCGGTTCGGCGTGCGCGCGATGTCGAAACGCTCAGGGTCCGGAAACTGCGCGGGGTCGCGGTTCGCCGCGCCGATGCACAGCGTCACCGACGTGCCGGCTTCGAGCATGACGCCGCCGAGCTCGACCCTCTCGGTGGTCATGCGATTGCCGAGCTGGTTGGAGCTCTCGTAGCGCAGCATCTCCTCCACCGCGGTCTTGATCATGTCCGGGTTCTCGATCAGCCGCTGCTTCTGGTCGGGATGTCGGTCCAGCGCCACGAGCCCGTTGCCGATCAGGTTGGTGGTGGTCTCGTGGCCGGCATTGAGCAGGAAGATGCAATTGTGCAGCAGCTCCTTCTCGGTCAGCCGCTCGCCGTTCTCCTCGCCCTGGACGAGCCGCGTCAGCACGTCGCGCTCTGGATTGCCGGGCTTGGCGCGCCGGCGCGCGACCAGCGTCTGCAGGTAAGCGAGGAAGTCCGCCACCGCCTTGTTGCCGCACGTCGCAGCCTCCGTCGACACCACCGGTTCGAGTGCGCCGAGGATCGCCAGCGACCAGTCGCGCAGCGGGCCTCGCTCCTCGTGAGGCACGTCGAGCAGATTGCCGATCACCTCGATCGGAATCGAAGCGGCAAAGTCCTCGATCAGTTCGCAAGCGCCCTTGGCGGCGATGGCATCGAGCAGGCCGTCGACGAGCTTGATGAGGTCCCCCTCCATGCTCGCGATCGCGCGCGGCGACAGTGCACCCATGATCAGGCGGCGCACGCGGGTGTGGGCCGGCGGGTCGTTGAACACGAGGCTGGTGGTGTGGTGCTCGTAGAGCGGCGTGTCGCCGTATTTCGGTGCGAACTCACGCTTCTTGTCCGAGCTGAAGGATTTCGTGTTCTTGTAGGTGGTGACGAGATCGTCGTAGCGCGTCAGGAACACGGTGCCGCTGCGCAGGCGCTTGACCGGCTCGTTCTCCCGCAGTGCACGATAGGTCGGATAGGGGTTGTCGTAGAACTCCGGCGTCAGCTTCTCGAGGTCGAAGCTTGCTGCCAGCGCCTTCGCATCTGCGTTCATCCCGTTATACTCGCCGGTTAAAGCCGATATGCCGTTTTTGTTGTTCTGGTCGACGCGTGCATGCGTCTACAGTCTTTGCACCTTGCTAGCCGACCGGACAGGAAAATGCACGCACGCGCTGACGCTGCCGACACGGCGCCGAACTGGCCCGACGATATTTTCGCTATCCTGCAGCGCTTCGACGTCCGGCAGGTGCCTTACGTGCCTGACGCCGGTCATTCCAGGCTGATCCAGCGCGTGCTGGACTCCTCCACCATGCGCGGCATTGCGCTGACGACGGAGGAGGAGGGCGTGGCGCTGCTCGCCGGCGCCTGGGCGGGTGGACAGCGCGGCGTCTTGCTGATGCAGTCGAGCGGCGTCGGCAATTGCATCAACATGCTGTCGCTGATCCCGATCCTGCGCTTCCCGTTCCTGACGCTCGTGACCATGCGCGGCGAGTGGGGCGAGTTCAATCCATGGCAGGTGCCGATGGGCTCGACCACGCAAGGCGTGTTCGAGCTCTCCGGCGTCAAGGTGCTGCGCGCCTCGCACCCGGCCGAGGTGCCGGCGGTGCTGGAGGCCGCCGCAGCCCAGGCCTATAACGCGCTGACCCCCACAGCCGTCCTTCTGTCGCAGCGCCTGATCGGGGCCAAGGTTTTCACCAAATGAGCAAGGCCAATCTCCTCGACCGTCGCCAGGTCGTCTCCACGCTGCTGGCGAACCGCAAGGACGTCGTCGCGATCGGCGGTCTCGGGGCCTCGACCAACGACATGTGCGCCGCCGGCGACCACGCCCGCAACTTCTACCTCTGGGGCGGCATGGGCGGCGCCGCGATGATCGGGCTGGGTCTGGCGCTGGCGCAGCCGAAGCTGCCGGTGCTGGTCATCACCGGCGACGGCGAGATGCTGATGGGCATGGGCAGCCTCGCCACAATCGGCCTGCAAAAGCCGGCCAACCTCTCGATCGCAGTGCTCGACAACGAGGCCTATGGCGAGACCGGCGGCCAGACCAGCCACACCTCCGCGGCCGCCGACCTCGTCGGCATCGCCAGGGCTTGCGGCATTCACGACAGCCGGGCTGTCACGACCATTGCCGAAGTCGAAGCCTTCGCCAAAGCCGTCCACGACGTTTCCGCGGGTCCGCGCTTTGCCAATGTGAAGATCGACAGCGCCAGTCTGGAGCGGATTCTGCCGACCAGGGATGGGACCTACATCGTCAACCGGATCCGCGCTGACCTCGGCTTCCAGCCGATCTAGGCGGTTTGTCCATCCCCTGCCGAACTCTTGCACGCGGGCCGTGCAGGCTCGATCAATTTCCATTGATTCCACATCGCACGCAGGTTGCGATGCAACATAGTACTTGACTCCTGCGTGGGTGAGTGCTTACTCACCCAGCATGAGCTCATTGCGTATGACCAGCGACCTGAGGCGTCAATTGATCCTCGGCGCCGCAAAGCGCTGCTTTGCCCGACACGGCTATACCGGCACCACGACGAAGAGCGTGGCGGCCGCGGCTGCCATTTCCGAGGCGCTGCTGTTCAAGCATTTCCCGTCCAAGGCGGCGCTCTATGCCGAGATCCTCAGCGACGAATGCGAGGCGGATCCCGCTCTGATGGAGCTGCTCGAACGGGAGCCCTCGACCGCCACGCTGGTCGAAGTGATCCGCGGGATGGTCGAACACTTCCTCCAGATCGCCGACGGTCCCGATCAGGAAGAGGCCCAGCGCCTGCGGCTGATGGCCACGAGCCATTTGGATGATGGCGAATTCGCCCGCTTGCTCTATGCCAAGATCGAGACGCTGATCGGCGCCGTCTTCGTCGCCTCGCTCGAGCGTGCGGTTGCGAGCGGTGACGCGCGGCCCTGCGCTGGCGATCCGCTCAACCTGTTCTGGTTTGCGCATCATGCGGTGATGACCGCGGCGCTGACCAGGCTGCCGGCCACGCCCTGTCTTGCTTACGGCAGGGCGACCGACCTGGAGCGGCAGCTCTGTGAGTTTCTCCTGAGGGGTATCGGACTTAACGACGCCGCAATTGCTTCGCATCTGGGCCGCAATCAGGCCGCGGATGCCAACCAGGCGGCGATTGCAGAAAGTGCATGACATGAACATCGTGGCCGAAAACAAGATTTCGGGTCAACCGATCGACAACAAGGCTCCCAAGCGTCCGGTCCGGCCGGTACGCTGGTTCATCATCGTCGGCACGCTTCTGGCCGTGCTCGTCGGTGGGCTCGTCTGGTTCAATTCCTTCCGCGGCCAGATGATCAAGCAGTTCTTCGCCAACAACAAGCCGCCGCCGACCCCGGTCAGCGCGGCTGAGGCGAAGTCCGAGGTTGTGCCGAACCTGCTCACCGCGGTCGGCAGCCTCGTCGCCGTGCACCAGGTCGACGTCAGCGCCGACGTCAACGGCCGCGTCACCGAGATCAAGTTCGAGCCGGGCACGCGTGTCGAGGCCGGCACGCCGCTGGTGCAGCTGTTCGATGCGCCGGAGCAGGGTGACCTCGCCAATTACAAGGCGCAGGCGACCGTCGCGCAGCTGTCGCTTGATCGCGCCAAGCAGCTGGCCTCGCGCCAGTTCGGTCCGCAGGCGACCGTCGATACCGCGCAGGCGGCCTACGACCAGGCGCAGGCGGGCATCGCCAAGACCGAAGCGTTAATCTCGCAGAAGCTGGTGCGCGCGCCGTTCGCCGGCGATCTCGGCATGCGCAAGGTCGAGGTCGGTCAGTATCTCACCGCCGGCACCGCGATCGTGTCGCTGACCGATCTGTCGGAGCTGTGGGCCAACTTCACGGTGACGGAAAAGGATTCCGGCAGCCTCAAGGTCGGCCAGACCGTCCGGCTGAAGGTCGACGCCTATCCCGGCCGCACCTTCGAGGGCAAGATCACCACGATCGAGCCGCAGATCGCCACCGACACCCGCAACATCCGCGTGCAGGCGACGATCGCCAATCCGGAGAAGATCCTCAAGCCCGGCATGTTCGTGACCACGACGGTGGTGCTGCCGGAAAAGCCGGCCGTGATCACAGTGCCTGAAACGGCAGTCGATTACACGCTGTACGGCGACTCCGTGTTCGTGATCACCGAAAAGAAGGAAGAGGACGGCAAGACCAGCCTGTCGGCGGTACGAACCTTCGTGCAGACCGGCAACCGGGTCGAGGGTCGGACCGAAATCGTCAAGGGCCTGAAGGCAGGCGACAAGGTCGTCGCCGTCGGCCAGCTCAAGCTGCAATCGGGCGCGCCGGTGTCGATCTCGACTGATCCGGCCCCCCCGATCCCGACGCAGCCGCCGCGCTACTGACAACATCCTCGCGTGATCCGGCCCGGCCGGATCGCGCATCTTGAAAAAAGAAATCGAGATCGCCCGCGATGGCCTTTACCGACATTTTCATCAAACGACCGGTTCTGTCGGTTGTCGTCAGCCTGCTGATCCTGCTGATCGGCCTGCGCGCGGCGATGGTGCTGCCGATCCGGCAATATCCGAAGCTGTCGAACACGGTCATCAACATCACGACCGTCTATCCCGGCGCGTCCGCAGATCTGATCCAGGGCTTCATCACGACGCCGATCGAGCAGGCGGTCGCCTCCGCCGAGGGCGTCGACTACATCACCTCGTCCTCGGTGCTCGGCACCTCGACGATCCAGGTCTACATCAAGCTGAATTTCGATCCGAACCAGGCGCTCACCGAGGTGCTGGCGAAGACCAATTCGGTGAAGTACCTGATCCCGAAGGAATCCAACGACCCGATCGTCACCAAGACCACGGGCCAGACCACGGCCGTGATGTATCTCGGCTTCTCGTCCGAGGAACTGTCGGGTTCGGCGATATCGGACTACCTCACGCGCGTGGTGCAGCCGGTGCTTTCCACCGTCGACGGCGTCGCGTCGGCTGACATTCTCGGCGGCCAGACCTTCGCCATGCGGCTCTGGCTCGATCCTGTGAAGATGGCCGGCCGCAATGTGTCGGCTTCCGACGTTGCGACGGCGATCGCCGCCAACAACTTCCAATCCGCGGCGGGCCAGACCAAGGGCTATCTGATCGTCTCGAATATCTCGACGAACACGGACCTGACCAACGTCGATCAATTCAAGAGAATGATCGTCAAGGCGAAGGACGGCGGCTTCGTGCGGATGGAGGACATCGCCACCGTCGAGCTTGCCGCCCAGAGCACGAACGCCAGCGTCGCCTTCAACGGAGAGCACGCGATCTTCATCGGCGTTCAGGCCACGCCGCAAGGCAATCCGCTGACGCTGGTCAAGGGTGTCCGCGCGCTGTTCCCCGAGCTCGAACGCAACCTGCCGCCGTCGATGAAGATGAAGGTCGCCTACGACTCGACCAAGTTCATTCAATCTTCGATCGACGAGGTGGAGAAGACCCTGGGGGAGGCCGTGATCATCGTGATCGTGGTCATCTTCCTGTTCCTGGCCTCGCTCCGCTCGGTCATCATTCCCGTCGTCACCATCCCCCTGTCGATGATCGGTGTCTGCACCCTGATGCTGGCGTTCGGCTTCAGCTTCAATCTCTTGACGCTGCTCGCGATGGTGCTCGCGATCGGCCTCGTGGTCGACGACGCCATCGTCGTGGTTGAGAACATCCACCGCCATCTGGAGGAGGGCAAGACGCCGGTCCAGGCTTCGCTGCAAGGCGCGCGTGAGATCGTGGGTCCTGTCGTCTCGATGACGATCACGCTCGCGGCCGTGTACGCGCCGATCGGTTTCCTTGGCGGCCTCACCGGTTCGCTGTTCCGCGAATTCGCCTTCACGCTGGCAGGCTCCGTGATCGTGTCGGGCGTGATCGCGCTGACGTTGTCGCCCATGATGTGCTCGGTGCTGCTGAAGAACACCGAAGAGGGCCGCTTCGCCAAGCTCGTCAACAACGTGTTCGGCGCGATGACGCGCTGGTATGGGCGCAAGCTCGACCGCTCGTTGGACTACAAGGCCATCACTGGCCTGTTCGCGATCACGATCCTCGGGCTCGTCGGCTTCCTCTACATGCACACCTCGAAGGAGCTGGCGCCTGAGGAGGATCAGGGCATCGTGTTCGCGGTGACCAAGGCGCCGAAATACGCCAACATCGATTATCTCGATTTCTACGGCGACAAGCTCGACAAGGAATTCGAAAAATTTCCGGAGACCGATCTGCGCTTCGTCCTGAACGGCATCAACGGCCCGCAAGGTGGCATTGCCGGCATGTTGCTCAAACCCTGGGACGAGCGCAAACGCTCGTCAATCAAGTTGAAGCCGCTGGTGCAGGCCGAACTCTCCAAGATCGAGGGAGTGCAGGCATTCGCATTCAACCTGCCGCCGCTGCCGGGCGGACCTGGCGGCCTGCCGGTGCAGATGGTGATCAACTCCACCGCTGGATTCCAGGCGGTCTATGAGCAGATGGAAAAGTTGAAGGACGCCGCGCGCAAGAGCGGCATGTTCATCGTCTCCGACAGCGACTTGGCCTATAACCAGCCGAACGTTGAGGTCACGATCGACCGCACCAAGGCGCAGGACCTCGGCGTCAACATGCAGAACCTCGGCTCTACGCTCGCGGTCCTGCTGGGCGGCAACTACATCAACCGCTTCAATCTCGAGGGTCGCTCATATCAGGTCATTCCGCAGGTGCCACGCGTCAATCGGCTCTCGCCGGAAGCCCTCGGCGGCTATTACGTGACCACGAACACCGGCCAGCAGCTTCCGCTGTCGACCGTGGTCTCGATCAGGACCAAGACCGACCCGAATTCGCTGACGCATTACAATCAGCTCAATTCGGCGACGTTCTCGGCCGTGCCGATGCCCGGCGTGACCATCGGCGCTGCGGTGGATTTCCTCGAAAGCGAGGCCAAGAAGCTGCCGCAGGGCTTCAGCCACGACTATCTTGCCGATAGCAGGCAATATGTTCAGGAGGGCAATCAGCTCGCGATCACTTTCTGCTTCGCGCTGATCATCATCTTCCTGGTGCTGGCGGCGCAGTTCGAGAGCCTGCGCGACCCGCTGGTCATCATGATCTCGGTGCCGATGGCGATCGTCGGTGCTCTGATCCCACTGTTCTTCGGCGTGGCGACCATGAACATCTACACCCAGGTCGGTCTGCTCACCCTGGTCGGCCTGATCACCAAGCACGGCATCCTGATGGTGGAGTTCGCCAACGAGCTCCAGGTCAACGAGCGGCTCGACCGCCGCTCGGCCATCGAGATGTCGGCCCGCATCCGCCTGCGGCCGATCCTGATGACCACGGCGGCGATGGTGACCGGCCTGATCCCGCTGCTGACCGCGACGGGCGCGGGCGCGGCCAGCCGCTTCTCGATCGGCCTCGTGGTCGTCGCCGGCATGTCGATCGGCACGCTGTTCACGCTGTTCGTGCTGCCGGCGGTCTATGTGGTGCTGGCGACCGACCATCGCGCGGCGGCCGATTCCGAGCGGAACAAGCAGGTCAACGAGCTCGACCTCGATGCAAAGGTGCTGCGGCCGACCTGAGGCCGCTGGCAAGGCTAGTCGAAGGGCGGCAGCGGTCATCCGCTGCCGCCCTTTTCGTTGCGCCTCGGGTGAGCCCTTTCCCGCGCTTGCGAGAGACAAGGTCCGGTCTTCTTGCTAGGTTCCGCAGGATGAGCCTGTCCCTTCACCCCGACACCCGCCAAGCCGGGACACTGCCGAGCGCGGCCCGAGGCGAGGCCGGCTCCGGTGAGACGGCGGGCCGCGGAATCCGGACTCGGCTCTTTGCCAAATACGTCGCGCTGTTCGTGGCCGTCGTCGCCATCGCGCTGCTCGCCAATGGCTTGTTCGAGGTCTACTTCTATTATCGCGAGCACAAGGCCTCGCTGATCCGGGTCCAGCACGAGCAGGCCGAGGCGGCCGCGGCCAAGATCGGCCAGTTCGTCAAGGAGATCGAGAGTCAGCTCGGCTGGACCACGCAGCTGCCCTGGTCGGGCGGCTCGATCGAGCAGCGCCGGTTCGACGCGCTGCGCCTGTTGCGCCAGGTGCCTGCGATCACCGAGCTGGCCCAGGTGGATTCGACCGGCAAGGAGCGGCTGCGGGTCTCGCGGCTGGCGATGGACGCGCTCGACAGCGGGATCGACCTGTCGAGCGACCCGAAGTTCACCGAGGCGGTCGCGCGCAAGGTCTATTACGGACCTGTCTATTTCCGCCGGGAGTCCGAGCCTTACATGACGCTGGCGCTGGCGGGCGCGCGCAAGGACGCCGGCGTCAGCATCGCCGAGGTCAACCTCAAGCTGATCTGGGACGTCGTGTCCCAGATCAAGGTCGGAGAGCACGGCCATGCCTACGTGGTCGGCCCGGAGGGCCGCCTGATCGCGCATCCCGACATCAGTCTCGTGCTGCGCAACACCGACATGTCCGGCCTCGCCCAGGTGAGGGGTGCCCGAGCTGGTGGCGGCACCATGCCGGACTCGTTGCAAGAGGCGAACAACATCCAGGGACAGACGGTCCTGACAGCCTCAGCCCCGATCCCGCCGCTGGGCTGGACCATGTTCGTGGAGCTTCCGGTCGAGGAGGCCTATGCTTCGCTCTACGCCTCGTTGCAGCGGCTCGCCATCGTGCTGCTCGCGGCCTCGATTTTCGCGGTGCTCGCCGGGGTATTCCTGGCGCGCCGCATGGTCGGGCCGATCCAGGCGCTGCGCAGCGGCGCCGAGCGGATCGGCGGCGGCGACTTCTCCCAACGCATCTCGATCAAGTCCGGCGACGAGCTCGAAGGCCTCGCCGATCAGTTCAACGAGATGGGCGCGCGCCTGCAGGAATCCTATGCCGACTTGGAAAGGAAGGTCGAGCAGCGCACGGCGGAATTGAGCGAATCGCTGCAACAGCAGACCGCAACTTCCGAAGTGCTCCAGGTTATCTCCATTTCCCCCGGACAATTGGGGCCGGTATTTCGCATCATGTTGGAGAACGCCACTCGCATCTGCCAGGCTGAGTTCGGGTCTCTTTATCTGCGAGAGGGAGACACGTTCCGCGCCATCGCGATGCACGGTGTTCCGGCCGAGCTGAAAGACGAGATCTACCAGAAGCCGACACGGCCCGCTCCGAACACCGTCATCGGCCGCATCGTTCGGACCAGGGAAACCGTGCATGTTGTCGATACGAGGACGGAGCCGGACTTCTTCGAAACACCTCAAGGATATGACGGACCAATACTGGCGCTACGCGCCGGGGCGCGGACACTGGTTGGCGTTCCCATGCTCAAGGACGGCGACCTGATCGGCGCGCTTCTGATCTACCGTCAGCGGCCTCTTGCCTTCTCCAGCAAGCAAATCGAGTTGGTGACGAATTTTGCGGCGCAGGCTGTGATCGCGATGGAAAATGCGCGCCTGCTCAACGAACTGCGGGACCGCACGGATGAGCTGTCGCGCTCACTCGAGGACCTGCGCGCCGCTCAGGACCGCCTGATTCAGACGGAGAAGCTCGCCTCGCTCGGCCAGCTCACCGCCGGCATTGCCCACGAGATCAAGAACCCGCTCAATTTCGTCAATAATTTCTCCGCGGTCTCGACCGAGCTGATCGACGAACTCAACGAGACCCTGCAATCCGCCGCGCTCGACGGCAAGACGAAGCAGGAGGTTGACGAGCTGACCGGCATGCTCAGGGCCAATCTGGAGAAGGTGGTGCAGCACGGCAAGCGCGCCGATTCCATCGTCAGGAACATGCTGCTGCATTCGCGTCAGGGTTCCGGCGAACATCGCGCCGTCGACATCAATGCGGTGGTGGAGGAGAGTCTCAATCTCGCCTATCACGGCGCGCGCGCCGAAAGGCCTGCCTTCAACGTTACCCTCCAGCGCGATTTCGACCCGGCTGCCGGCATGATCGACATCTATCCGCAGGAGATCACGCGCGTCTTGCTCAACCTGATCTCGAACGGCTTCTATGCCGCGAACAAGCGCAAGGAGAGCGACGGCGAGGCGTTCGAGCCCACCTTGCGCGCGGCAACGAAGAATCTCGGCGACAGGGTCGAGATCCGGATCCGCGACAACGGCTCGGGGATTCCGCCTGAGGTGAAGGAGAAGATGTTCAATCCTTTCTTCACCACCAAGCCGGCCGGCGAAGGCACGGGCCTAGGCCTTTCAATGAGCCACGACATCGTGGTGAAACAACACGGCGGCACGATCGACGTGAACACCACACAAGGTGTATTCACCGAATTCATCATCACGCTGCCGCGGACGATGGCAGCGGCCGACACTTCCGGAGGAAAGTCTTGAACGTTTACATCCTGGTCGTCGATGACGAGCCCGACGTCGAGGCCTTGTTTCGGCAGCAGTTCCGGCGCGACCTGCGCGCCGGCCGCTTCCAGATGGAGTTTGCGCTCTCGGCCCCCGAGGCGCTCGAGCGCGCTGCCGAAGTTCGTGATCCCTCGCTGATCCTGATCCTGTCCGACATCAACATGCCCGGCATGAGCGGGCTCGACATGCTGCCGAAAGTGCGTGCCGCGCATCCGGACGTTCCCGTCATCATGATCACGGCCTATGGCGATGCCGAGACGCGCCGCAAGGCGATCGAACGGGGCGCCGTCGGGCTCCTCACCAAGCCGATCGACTTTGCGCTGCTGCGCCAGGAGATCGATACGAGGCTCGAGCAAGCCGCATGACTGCGACCATCCTCTTCGTCGACGACGAGCCGGACCTCGAGGCGTTGATCCTGCAGAAATTCCGCAGGCAGATCCGCGATGGGCAGCTCGCGCTCATCTTCGCGCGCGACGGCCTGGAGGCGCTGGAATCGCTGGAGCAGAATCCGCATGTCGACATGGTGGTCTCCGACATCAACATGCCGCGGATGGACGGTCTGTCGCTGCTGGCAAAGCTCCAGGAGGCCGAGGAGAAGAAGTCGACCATCATCGTCTCGGCCTACGGCGACATGAGCAACATCCGCACCGCCATGAACCGCGGTGCGTTCGACTTCCTGACCAAGCCGATCGACTTCGCCGACCTCGAAGCTACGATCGAGAAGACCATCCGCCATGTGGAGATGCTGCGCGAGGTGCGGCGGCGCCAGATGGAAGCCGAGCGCGCCCATGCCTCGCTGTCGCGCTTCTTCTCGCCGGAGATCGCAAGGCGGCTGGCCGGCGACGTCGATGGCGACGACATGGAGGTGCAGTGGCGCGATGTCGCCACCCTCTTCACCGATATCACCGGCTTCACCTCGCTGGTCGAGACCGCCCCTCCGCAGACGCTGGGCGAGCTCCTCAACGAATATGTCGGCGGCATGACCGAGATCGTGTTTGCCCATGAGGGGACGGTCGCCAAGATCATCGGCGATGCGATCCAGGTGCTGTTCAACGCCCCCGGCGACCAGCCGGACTATGCAACGCGTGCGGTCGCCTGTGCCCATGCCCTCGACGCCTGGGCAGAGGACTTCTCGGCGAGCTGGAAGGCAAGAGGTGTGAATTTCGGAGCCACCCGCATCGGTGCCCATGCCGGCCCGGCGCTGGTCGGCAATTTCGGCGGCAACCGCTTCTTCGATTACACGGCCTATGGCGACACCGTCAATACGGCGGCCCGGCTGGAGACAGCGAACAAGCATCTGGGAACGCGCATTTGCGTCAGTGCCAGCGTGGCAAAGGGGGCCGAAAATTTTCGTGGCCGTCCCGTGGGCGACCTGATGCTGCGCGGACGCAGCGAGCCGCTGCGCGCCTTCGAACCGCTGCTGCAGGCCAAATTCGAAGCGCCGGCGACGGCGCAATATGCCGAAGCCTTTGCCAAGATGGAAGCCGGCGATGCCGCCGCCATGCCGGCCTTTGCCGCGCTGGTCGGCATGCACGCCGACGATCCCTTGGCCGGGTTTCACCTCAAGCGCCTGCTCAACGGCGCCAAGGGCACCCGCATGCAACTGGAATAGGAGTCCGTCATGACGCGCGAATTCTCGGCCGGCAACTACCGTTTCATTCCATCCGTATTCCAATATTCCGCAGGTGCCGCCGCGGATGCGGGCTACGAGATCGAGCGGGTCCGGTTCGACCGCCTGGTGCCGCTCGCGGAAGGATTTGCGCAGGCCGCAAAATTCATTCAGGAGGCGGGGCGTCCGCTGACGGCTTTCTGTGCCTGCGAGCTGCGCTCGCCGGCGGCCTTCAGCGAGGAAGGTTTTCGCGCGTTCAACCTGCACTATGTGAAGACGCTGTCCGAATGGGGCATCTTCGACGGCACCACCAATCCGGTGGCGCGCAGCAATGTCTGTCCGGAGATCGATCCGCCGTCCGAGCCGTCGTTCTATGCGTTTTCCTTCACGCGTCCGACGCGGACAGATTTGCCGAGCTTCGTCATCGCCGGCGGCGCCGAGGCGCGCGAGGGCGGCGGCACCTATGTCGAGCGCACGGTGCGCTACCGCGACCTCAGCCCGGAGGGGCTGCGCGAGAAGGTGCGCTTCACCACCACATCGCAGATGGAAAACCGGATGGCGGCCTTCGGCTTCGGCTGGAAGGATACGACCGGCGTGCAGGCCTATTCGGTGCACGACTTTCACCACGCGCTGGTGGACGAGCTGGTCCGCCGCGGCGCGCTCCGCTCCGGACTGACCTGGCATTTCGCCCGTCCGCCGGTGGTCGATCTGGAATTCGAGATGGATTGCCGCCGCGTGCTGCGGGAGGTGGTGATCTGAGGTCCTCATCCTGAGGAGCGCCGTGAGGCGCGTCTCGAAGGACGGCCGCGGGTTGCAGCGGGGCCTTCATGGTTCGAGATGCGTGTAATAACGTGCTCGTCACCATGAGGATTAATCAGACTAGCGCTGCCTTGGGTCCAGCGCGTCGCGCAGGCCGTCGCCGAGCAGGTTCAGTGACAGCACGACGAGGAAGATCGCAAGACCCGGCCAGATTGCCATCCAGGGCGCCTGGGTCAGAAAGCGCTGCGCGGCGTTGAGCATGCTGCCCCAGGACGGCGCCGGCGGCTGCTGGCCAAGACCGAGGAAGGAGAGGGCGGCCTCGGCGATGATGGCCGCTGCGATCGAGAGCGTTGCCTGCACCAGCAGCGCCGGCAGGATGTTCGGCAGGATGTGCGAGAACGCGATCCGCCACGGCGGATTGCCGAGCGCGCGCGCGGCCTCGACATAGTCTTCGGCCTTGACGACGAGCACCTGGCCGCGGGTCAGGCGGATGAAGATTGGCGTCGCCGAGATGCCGATCGCGATCATGGCGTTGCCGAGGCTCGGGCCGAGGAACGCGGCGAGCGCAATCGCCAGGATCAGGAACGGGCAGGCCAGCATCGCATCGGTGATGCGGCTGATCAACGCGTCGGTGAAGCCGCCGCGATAGCCGGCGAGCAGGCCGAGCGGCACGCCGATGCCGAGCGCGATCGCGACCGAGATCAGACCCGCGAGCAGGGAGGCGCGCGCGCCGTAGACGACGCGGCTCAGGATGTCGCGGCCGAGCTCGTCGGTGCCGAACCAGTGGGCTGCTGTGGGCGGCTTGCGCACCAGGCTCCAGCTCGTCGCGAGGGGGTCGTAGGGCACGACGATGGGCGCAAGGACTGCAAGCGCGATGAACATCGTGATCACGACAAGCCCGAACACGGCGGCCTTGCGTTTGAACAGCCGCCGTCGCGCACGGCGCGCCGGGCTGTCGAGCTCATAGGCCTGCGAGGTGGAGGGGGCGGCGGGCAGCGCGGCGTCGGTCATGGCGCTAGCCTCGCAGCCGCGGATTGACGAGGATATAGGCGACGTCGGCCACGAGGTTCAGCGTGATGTAGACCGTTGCCGTCACCAGCACCACGCCCTGCACGACCGCGTAGTCGCGATTGAATACGGCGTCGACGATCAGCTTGCCGAAGCCGGGAATGGAGAAGATCTGCTCGGTCAGCACGGCGCCCGAAAGGAGCGTGCCGAGCTCGAGCGCGCCGAGCGTGATGACGGGCGTCAGCGCATTGCGCATGGCGTGCTTGAGGATGACGGAGCGCTCGGAGAGGCCCTTGGCGCGCGCGGTGCGGACATAGTCGCTTTCCAGTACCTGGAGCATCGCGCTGCGCGTATGCCGCATCAGGATCGCGGAGATCGCGTTGCCGAGCACGAAGGCCGGCATGATGGTGGCGGCGAGACTCGCGCGCCAGTTTTCGGTGAGCGGCACGTAGCCGGAGGCCGGCAGCCAGCCGAGCTCGATCGAGAACAGGAAGATCAGCAAAATTCCGAGCCAGAAATTCGGCGTCGAGATGCCCCACAGCGCGAACAGATTGGCGCCATAGTCCCAGGCCGTGCCCTTCTTCACCGCGGAGACGATGCCGGCGGGAATGCCGATGCAGAACGCGATCAGGATCGCCATCGAGCCGAGCTGGAGCGTGACCGGCAGCTTCTGCGCGATCAGCTCGCGTACCGGCATCTTGTTACGCAGGGATTCGCCGAAGTTGCCCGACAGAACGCCCTTGAGCCAATAGACGTATTGCACGGGGATCGGCTGATCGAGCTTGTATTGCTGGCGGATCTGCTCGATCACGGCGGGATCGCGCTCCTCGCCGGCCATCACCAGCGCCGGGTCGCCCGGCAACAATTGCTGCAGCGAGAAGATCAGCACCGACACGAAGAACAGTGTCGGCACGATCTGCGCGATGCGGCGGGCGAGGAAGTTCAGCATGAGGCCACACGTGTCCCGGGCGCTGCGCAACATGCAATGTTGCGCTGCTGAACCGGGACCCAGCAGCCGCAGTTCGCTGTTGCTGCCGTGGGTCCCGGCTCAGCGGTGCAGCGCTTGCGCGCTGCGCCGCTTCCGGGACACGAGCACATCGTCAGCTTCCTCACTTGAACTTCAGCCCGACCACGCGCACGAGGCCATCGGGCATCTGCCGGTAGCCATCGAGCTTCTTGGTGTGCGCGATCAGGAGCTTGCGGTGATAGATGTAGATGATCGGCAAGTCGTCGAGCAGGATCTTCGTCAGCTTCGCGTAGATCGCCTTGCGCTCCTCGACATTGGACGTCATGCGTCCGTCTTCCAAGAGCTTGTCGGCGTCCTGGTTCGAATACCCGCCGTCGTTCTGCGGTGCCTTGCTGCGCGTGAAAATGTAGGAATTGCCGTCAGGGTCGATGCGGCCGCTCCAGTTGATCTGGAATATCTGGAACTCGCCCGCCTGCGCCTGCTTGAACGTGGTCGCGAACTCGACGGCGCGAATCTTGATCTCGAAGCCGGCTTCCGCGGCCATCGACTGGATGACCTGGGCGACGGCCTCGTTTTCCGCGCCCTTGGGGATCATGTAGTCCACGGTCACCGGCGTCGTGACGCCAGCTTCCTTCAACAGGGCCTTCGCCTTCGCGACGTCGCGGCCGTGGACCGGAAATGCCTTCTGGTAAAACGGATGAGCCGGGCTGACCCATTGATTGCCGGGCGTGAACTCGCCGTTGAAGACCACCTGGTTGACGGCTTCGCGGTCGATCGACAGGTCGAGCGCCTGGCGGACCTTGGCCGACTGGCTCAACGGCCCCTTGTTCTTGTCGTTGCCGATGTTGACGGTGAGGCCGTAATAACCGAGCTCGGGTGCGGTCGACAGCACGAGTCGGGAATCGGCGCGCACGTCCTTGATGTCGGTGGCGAGCACGCGTTCGATCAGGTCGAGCGCGCCGGACTTCAGATTGGCGAGGCGCACGGTGGCGTCGACGATCGGCTGGAACACGACGCGGTCGATGTGGATATTGTCCTTGTTCCAGTAATCGGCGAATTTCTCGAACACCATGCGATCCTGCTGGACGCGCTCGACGAATTTGTACGGGCCGGCGCAGACCGGATGCAGGCCGAACTTGTCGCCGGCTTCCTTAGCCGCCTTCGGCGACAGCATCATGCCGGAACGATCAGTGAGCTGGGCGATCAGGGGCGAGTAGGGAGTCTTCAGCACCAGCTTGATGGTGAGGGGATCGACCACCTCGACGTGGTCGACGCTGGCAAGCTCGGATTTGCGGAACGAGGTCGGCAGAGTCATGTGACGCTCGAGCGAGAACTTTGCGGCTTCCGCATCGAGCGGTTCGCCGTCATGGAATTTGACGCCCGGGCGGAGCTTGATCGTCATCTCCTTGCCGTCGGCCGAGGTCTCATGGGACAGGGCCAGCTGCGGCACGATGTTGAGCTTCTCGTCGATGTCGAACAGCTTGTCGCAGAAGGCGGAGAAAACGATGCGGCCGACATAGGTTCGGCCGACACTGGGATCGAGAATGTCGGGGTCTTCGGCGATGCCGATGCGAAGGGTGCTCTGGGCTTGGGCGGTGCCTACGAGTGACGTCAGCAAGGCCGACGCCAGGATTGTCAAACGCATGAAGCTCATCGCTCTCAACCTCTGTTTCACGGCTATGCGGGGCCCGCCCCCAATGAACTAACCCCGCGGCCGCGTGCTGCTTCCGGCCCGCCGCTGAAGGCTGCGACCAATTTTTCCAGGACCGGCGAGAAGCCGCCGTCCATGGGAACGATCGCCGCCGAGGACGGCAGTTCCGACGTTCGGTGGCAGGCCGTTGCATGTCCGATGCCATCCGCAACGAGCTGAGGCATTTCGCTTCGGCAGCGGTCGATCACATAGGGGCAGCGGGTGTGGAAGCGGCATCCCGGCGGCGGATTGAGCGCGCTAGGGATCTCCCCCTGCAGCACAATCCGGCTGCGCTTTGCCCGCGGTTTAGGCACGGGGATCGCGGACAGCAGCGCGCGGCTGTAGGGATGGCGCGGAGCGGCGAACAGCGCGTCGGCTTCTGCGGTCTCGACGATCTGGCCGAGATTCATCACTGCGACGTGGTCGGCGATGTGCTTGACGACGGCGAGGTCGTGCGAAACGAAGATGTAGGCGAGGCCGAGCCGGTCCTGCAGCTCGCGCAGCAGATTGAGGATCTGCGAGCGGATCGAGACGTCGAGCGCCGAGACCGGCTCGTCGCAGATGATGAGCTTCGGCTCGACCGCGAGCGCGCGGGCGATGGCGATGCGCTGGCGCTGACCGCCGGAGAATTCGTGCGGATAGCGCCGGGCGAGGCGCGGCTCCAGCCCGACCAGCCGCAGCAGCTCGGCGACGCGCTCTGCCCGCCGGGCCGGCGGCACCAGATCGTGCAGGGCCAGCGGCTCGGTCAGGATCTGGCCGACTGTCATGCGCGGATTGAGCGAGGCGTAGGGATCCTGGAAAATGATCTGCGCCTCGCGGCGGAAGGCGCGCAAGCCGCGGGCATCGAGCGCGAGCAGGTCGCGGCCGTCGAAGCGGACCGTGCCCGCATCCGGCTCGATCAGCCGCAGCACCAGGCGGCTGACGGTGGATTTACCGCACCCGGATTCGCCGACCAGGGCCAGCGTCTTGCCGGCCTCCAGCGAGAAGGACACGCCATCGACCGCCTTGACGTGCGCCAGCGCGCGGCCGAGCAGCGAGCGCTGGGCGACGAAATGCTTGACCAGGCCTTCGACCTCGAGGAGAGCGGTCATCGCCTTTGCTCCTCGCAAACAGCGATCCCGTGTCCCGGGCGCGGCGCAGCACGAAGTGATGCGACGCTGAACCGGGACCCGCACCACGGCGCTTCGCTTGTGCTGCGCTGCGCCCGGGGCACGAGAGGAGAGAGCAGCGCCATCACGACACCAGCAATTCGAGCGGCGCGCGGATGCAGCGCGAGACATGGCCTACCCTGACTTCTACCAGCGGCGGCGGCACCTTGGTGCAGGCGTCGAGCACGAAGGGACAACGCGCGGCGAAGCGGCAACCGGCGGGCGGCTGCGCCATGTTCGGCACCATGCCTTCGATCGTCGCGAGCTGCTCGGCGCGGTGGTCGAGCCGCGGGATCGAGCCGAGCAGGCCGACCGTGTAGGGATGCTGTGGCGCCGAGAACAATTCATCCACCGGCGCGCGCTCGACGATCTCGCCGGCATACATCACCGCGACCTCGTCGCAGACCTCGGCGACGACGCCGAGATCGTGGGTGATCAGGATGATCGCGGCGCCGCTCGCGGCCTTCAGCTCGCGCATCAGCTCCAGGATCTGGGCCTGCAGGGTGACGTCGAGTGCGGTGGTCGGCTCGTCCGCGATCAGCAGGCGCGGGTCGCAGGCGAGTGCCATCGCGATCATGACGCGCTGGCGCATGCCGCCGGAGAGCTTGTGCGGGTAGTCGTCGATGCGCCGCTCGGGCGAGGGGATATGGACGCGGCGCAACAGCTCGATCGCGCGCTCGCGCGCGCTCTTCCGCGAGCCGCCCCGGTGACGCAGGATCGTCTCGATGATTTGGTCGCCGATCGTAAAGCTCGGATTGAGCGAGGTCATCGGTTCCTGGAAGATCATCGCCAGCCGGTTGCCGCGCAGATCGCGCAACGTCTGGTCCGGCGTCGTCAGCAGGTCGAAACCGTCGAAGCGGATCGCGCCGGATATTTCCGTGCTCTGCTTCGGCAGCAGGCCCATGATCGCCAGCGACGTCACGCTCTTGCCGCAGCCGGATTCGCCGACGAGACCGAGCGTGGCGCCATTGGCGACGCTGAGATCGACGCTGTCGACGGCGTGGGTGATGCGGCCGTCGTCGCCATGAAAGCGGATACGCAGGTCCTTGATCTCGATGAGGGGACTGGTGCTCATGATCGTCTCGCGCGCGCCGCAGCGATGCTGGCATCGATGACGCTGCGATCGGTGTTGCCGGCCGGGTTCTGCCGCGTCGGCATGGACGGCCGGAAGTGGACCCACAGCTCGTGGCTGACGCGCTCGAGGCGTTCGAGCTCTCCGAGCGGATCGGGATGATCGTCGGCGCGAATGTCGAGGGCCGGCCATTCCTCTTCGCCGTGGATCACGAGCGCCGCCGACTGCTTGCCGCGCTTGTCGCCGCCGGCGGCTTCGCCGGCGCGCATCGCCGCGAGCAGGCGGCGCGGGAACGGCAGGCTGTCGCTCGCGATGTAGGTCTTGGCGGTCTCGTCGAGCACGTCGGCCCCGGTGAGCATGTTTCCGGCGATCGAGAAACCGCTGCCCGCGACGTGGCCGCACCAATCTATGCAGTCGCGCCCAGTATGCGCGGCGTTTGCGCCGCTGGCATCCATGATGTGGATCTGGCGGCTCTCGCTTCCGTCGTCGGTCGCCAGCAGCGCGGCGAGCACGTCGTGCGCGTTGAGGCCCTCGCGCAACAGCTTGACGCCGTCGATGCCGTAATAGGGATTGACGAAGGCCTGCGTTGCGATCGCGCCGAGGCCGGCGGCGATGTAGGGCACGCGCGCGCCGACGGCGAAGAAGCGGGTTGCAACCGCGATGCCGAACTGGCCGGTGGCAGGATCGCGCGCGATGATCGACCAGGTCATGTGCTGCCTTCAGCGCCCCGCCGCGTAGCCCTGCATGCCGCGCGGATTGGCGGCGGCGCGGCGGCGGCGACCGACGCGTGAGGCCGCGGTGAGGCGGCCTTCCGACCAGTCGGGACCGACCTCGACGATATGCCCGCGCTCGCGCAGGTTCTCGATCGTCGCCTTCGGCACGCGGTTCTCGACCACGAGCACGCCGGGACGCGCGGTGCGCGGCCAGAACGAGATCGGGAAATGCTCCGAATGCCAGGCCGGCGCGTCGATCGCCTCCTGGAGATTGAGGTTGCAATGGACGTGACGCAGGAAGAATTGCGTGATCCACTGGTCCTGCTGGTCGCCGCCGGGCGAGCCCCAGGCGAGATACGGCTCGCCATCGCGCAGCGCCATGCTCGGAGACAGCGTCGTGCGCGGCCGCTTGCCCGGCGCGAGCGAGCCCGGTTGGTTCTCCTCCAAATCGAACATTTGTGCGCGGCTGCCAAGGCAGAAGCCCAGCTCAGGAATGACAGGCGAAGATTGCAGCCACCCCCCTGAAGGCGTCGAGGACACCATGTTGCCAGCCTTGTCGATGATGTCGAAATGCACGGTGTCGCCGCGCACCTCGCCAAAGCGCCCGACGGTTGGTTCACCGGCGCCGAGTGCGCCGACGGCCTCGCGCTGTCCCTCGGCGCGGCGCAGCTTGACCACGCCGCCGAAGCCCTCGACCGCGCCGGGCCGGAGATCGAGCGAAGCCTTATCGGTGACCAGCTTGCGGCGCTCGTCGTTGTAGGCATCCGACAGCAGCGTCGCGATCGGGATCTCGCTGAATTTGGGATCGCCGTAGAATTTTTCACGGTCGGCAAAGGCGAGCTTGGCGCATTCGATCTGGAGATGGATGAACTCCGGACCGGTCGGGTCGAGGCCGTCGAGCGCAAAGCCCTTCAGCAGCGCGAGCTGCTGCAGCGTCACCGGACCCTGGCTCCAGACGCCGGCCTTGCAGACGGTGTAGCGGCCGTAGTCGTAGGTGAGTGGCGCCTCGACCGTCGGCTGCCAGCGCGCCATGTCGTCGGCGGAGAGCACGCCGCGATGCGGCGAGCCGCTGACGTCCATCACCTCCTGGGTCCGGCAGAACTTGTCGATGGCTTCCGCGACGAAACCTTGGGACCAGGCTTTGCGAGCGCGCTCGATTTCGGCGTCGCGGCCTCCGCCGCCGCTCTCGGCCTCACTTAGGATCCGGGCGTAGGTCGCAGCCAGTGTCTTGTTGGTGAACAGCGTGCCCGGCTTCGGCACTTCGCCGTTCGGCAGGTAGACGGCGGCCGAGGTTGGCCAGTGCTTGCGGAACAATTGCTCGACGGTCTGGATCGTGGCGCAGGCGCGCTCGACCAGCGGATAACCGTCGCGGGCATAGGAGATCGCGGGCTCCAGCACGTCGCGCACGCGCATCGTGCCGTAGTCGCGCAGCAGCATCATCCAGGATTCGAAGGTACCGGGAACGCAGGCGGCAAGCAGGCCCGTGCCCGGCACCATGTCGAGGCCTTCGTTTCTGTAATGCGCGATTGTGGCGCGCGCCGGCGCCGGGCCCTGGCCGCAGATCACCTCGGTGCGGGCGCGCTTGACGTCATGGACGATGATGGGCACGTCGCCGCCGGGACCGTTCAGATGCGGCTCGACCACCTGGAGCGTGAAGGCAGTGGCGACGCCGGCATCGAAGGCATTGCCGCCCTTTTCCAGGATGGCCATGCCCACGGCCGTCGCGATCCAGTGCGTCGAGGCGACGACCCCGAACGTGCCCTCGATCTCGGGCCTCGTCGTGAACGGATCGGGATTGATATTGCTGCCCATGGGACCTCACCACCTCATTTCCGGCGCGCGCAATTGATCACAGGGCCACGCCGCCGCCAAATGCGCAGGCTGCATGGCACGCGCGCGTCACGCCGGGACCGGCGCGGTGTTGACGGCGTGGCAGGCGACGCCGTCGATCAGCTCCGGCGTCTCCTTGCGGCAGAGATCGAACGCCAGCGGGCAGCGCGGATTGAAGGCGCAACCGGGCGGCGGATTGATCGGGTTCGGGATCTCGCCCTTGACCGGAATGCGCTGGCGGCCGCTCATGGCGAGATCAGGCACGGCGCCCAGCAGCATCTTGGTGTAGGGCATGCGCGGATTGGCGAACAGCTCGCGTCCCTCCGCGATCTCGACGATGCGGCCGAGATACATCACGCCGACGCGGCTCGCCATGTGGCGCACCACGGCGAGGTTGTGGCTGATGAACATGTAGGTCAGGCCGAACTTGTCCTGGAGGTCGCGCATCAGATTCAGGATCTGCGCCTGCACGGAGACGTCGAGCGCCGAGGTCGGCTCGTCGCAGACGATGAATTCCGCGTCGGAGGCGAGCGCCCGCGCGATCGCGATGCGCTGGCGCTGGCCGCCGGAGAATTCGTGCGGGTATTTCAACCGGTCGTCCGGATGCAGGCCGACGAGGCTGAGCAGCTCGCCGACGCGGGCCTGGATGTCGCGCTCGCCCTGGATCAGGTCGAAGGCGCGGATCGGCTCGGAGATGATGGCATCGACCCGGAAGCGCGGATTTAGGCTCGCATAGGGGTCCTGGAAGATCATCTGGATCCGGCGGCGCAGCTTTCGCCGCGCAGGCGCCTGCCGCGGGTCGGTCATGGAGACGCCGTCGATCAGCACGTCGCCGGAGCTCGGCGGCAGCAGGCCGACGACCATGCGGGCCACCGTGGTCTTGCCGGATCCGGACTCGCCGACGAGGGCAAACGTCTCGCCCTTCCTGATGTCGAAAGTGACGTGATCGACCGCCTTGAGATATTCGAGATGTCCGCCTTCGAGCACACGGTTGAGCCAGGGCTTCGAGACGTCGAAGACGCGGCGCAGGTTTGTGGCTTGGACGAAGGGAGCGCTCATGCCACGCTCTCCGCCGGCACGTCGTCATAGAGGTGGCAGGCGACGGATTGCGCGCCGCGCGGCAGCGGCTCCGGCCGGTCGACCCGGCAACGATCGAAGGCGAAGGCGCAGCGCGGATTGAAAGAGCAGCCGCGCGGGATCGCCGACAGGCGCGGCATCGAGCCCGGGATCTGCACCAGGCGCTTGTCCTCGCCGGCAAGCGTCGGGATCGCGCCCATCAGGCCCTTGGCGTAAGGGTGCAGCGGATTCTTCACGACGTCTTGCACCGGGCCGATCTCGGCGACACGGCCTGCATACATCACCGCCACGCGGTCCGACGTCTCCGCGATCACGCCCATGTCGTGGGTCACCAGCATCACCGCGGTGCCGTGGTCGCGGCCGAGGCGCTTGATCAGCGAGATGATCTGCGCCTGCACGGAGACGTCGAGCGCGGTGGTCGGCTCGTCCGCGATGATCAGCTCCGGCTCGGCGCAGATCGCGAGCGCAATCACGACGCGCTGGCGCATGCCGCCGGAAAACTCGTGGGGATAGCCGTCGATGCGCTTTTCCGGCGCGGGAATGCCGACTTCGGCGAGCAGATCGATGGCGCGGCGGCGGGCGGCCGACTCGGAAAGATTGAGGTGGGTCCGGATCGTCTCCACGATCTGGTCGCCGACCTTGTACAGCGGGTTCAGCGATGTCAGGGGATCCTGGAAGATCATCCCGATGCGCTTGCCGCGCACGCGGCGCATCTCCTCCGGCGGCAGATTGTCGATGCGCAGGCCCGCGAGACGAATCTCGCCGCCGGCGATGCGGCCGGGCGGATCGATCAGGCCGATCACCGCGAGCCCGGTGACGGACTTGCCGGCTCCGGACTCGCCGACGACCCCGAGCACCTCGCCCTTGGCGATGTCGAAGGAGACGCCGTCGATGGCGCACAGTGTGCCGCGGCGGGAGGCGAACTCCACGTGAAGATCGCGTACGGAAAGGACGGGTTCGGTCATGGACGAGGCGTATTCATCGAAGCTTCGGATTGAGCGCATCGCGCAGCCAGTCGCCGAGCAGATTGATCGACAGGATCAGCGCCGCGAGCGCGAGCCCCGGGAACGCGACGATCCACCATTCGCCGGCGAACAGATAATTGTTGCCGATACGGATCAGCGTGCCGAGCGAGGGCATGGTGTCGGGCAGGCCGACGCCGAGGAAGGACAGCGTCGCCTCGGTGATGATGGCGAGCGCGAGGTTGATGGTGGCGATGACCAGGATCGGGCCCATCGTGTTCGGCAGCACGTGCCGCAGCATGATCTTCGGGGCCGGCAGGCCGATCAGCTGCGCGGCGGCCACGTAGTCCTTGTTCTTCTCCACCATCACGGAGCTGCGCACGGTGCGGGCATAGCCCACCCAGAAGCTCAGGCCGATCGAGATCACCAGCACCGCCAGCATGCTGGTGGCGTCCAGCCGGTTGCCGAGGATCGACTTCGCGATGCCGTTGACCAGGAGCGCGATCAGGATGGCAGGGAAGGTGAGCTGCACGTCGGCGATCCGCATGATGACGCCGTCGACTGCGCCGCCGAAATAGCCGGCGATCAGGCCGAGTGCGATGCCGAGCGCGCCGGCGAAGATCACGCCGGCGACGCCCACGGCGAGCGAGATGCGCATGCCATAGAGAATGGCGGAGAACACGTCGCGGCCCTGCTCGTCGGTGCCGAGCAAAAACGGGCTCTGACCGTCCGCGGTCCACAGCGGTGAAATCCGCGAATTCATCAATTGCAATTGTGCCGGATCGAACGGGTTCTGCACCGCGAGCACGGATGCAAAGATCGCAAGCAGGAAGAACAGGACCGTGATGGCCGCGGCCACCATGGTGAGCTTGGAGCGGCGGAACGAATAGAACAGGTCGCTGTCGAGCGTGCGGCTGAACCAGCCATGCGCGGCCTGCACCGGCTGTGCGCTTTGCTTGTCGGAATTGGAGACGACTGCGTCGGACATGCAGGCTGCCTTATGCGGCGCGACCGACGGTCGAGCGCAGGCGCGGATCGACCACGGTGTAAAGAATGTCCACCACCAGGTTGATGGTGACGAAAATCAGTGAAACCATCAGCAGGTAGGCGGCCATGATCGGAATGTCGACGTTTTGCACGGCCTGGACGAACAGAAGCCCCATGCCGGGCCATTGGAACACGGTTTCGGTGATGATCGAAAATGCAATAACCGAGCCAAACTGAAGCCCGGCCACGGTGATCACGGGAATCAGCGTGTTCTTCAGCGCGTGGCCGAAATGGATGGCACGCGTGGTCAGCCCCCTCGCGCGGGCGAAGCGGATATAGTCGGTCCGCAACACTTCCAGCATCTCCGCGCGCACCAGCCGCATGATCAAGGTCATCTGGAACAGGCCGAGCGTGATCGAAGGCATGATCAGCGCCTTCAGTCCCGACACCGTGAACAGGCCCGTGGTCCACCAGCCGAGCTTGACCACCTCACCGCGGCCGAACGAGGGTAACCAGCCCAACGTCACCGCGAACAGATAGATCAGGAGAATGCCGATCAGGAAGGTCGGCAGCGAGATGCCGATCAGCGAGACCGCCTGGAATAATTTGGCCAGCACGGTATCGCGCTTGAGCGCCGAATAGACGCCCATCAGGATGCCGAAGACCATCGCAAACACGGTCGCACAGATCGCAAGTTCCAGCGTCGCGGGCATGCGCTCCATCAACAGGGCCGCGACCGGCTGGCGGAACTGGTAGGAGACGCCGAACTTGAACTGCGCCGCATCGGCGAAATAGCGCACGAACTGCACCGGCACGGGATCGTCGAGGCCGAGCGACTTGCGCACGATCGCGCGTTCGGCTGCCGAGGTGTCGATCGAGACGATCTGATTGACGGGGTCGCCGGCGAAACGGAACATCGAGAACGCGATGATGCCGACGGCGAACATGACGCCGATGGCCTGAACCGCGCGGCGAAGCGTGAAAGCGAGCATGCCTTCCACTTTCCTTGGGTGAGCGTACGGCCGACGTCCTTGGCGGCCGGAAAAGGAAAGGTCCCGGAAGGCAGATGCCGCCGGGACCTCGTGTTCAAGCGACGCTATTCCTTCTTGGTTGCCCAGTGGAACATGACGAGATTGTCGGCGCGCTGCGGCAGGTTGACCTTCTTCGAGACTCCCCAGGCCAGCGCCTGCTGGTGCAGCGGGATGTAGGACCAGTCCTTCATGCCGATCTCGTAGGCCTCCTTGATCAGTTGGTTGCGTTTCTCGGCGTCGGCTTCGACCAGCACCTTGTCGGTGATGGCGTCGAACGCCTTGTTGCAATAGCCGCCGAGATTGGCCTCGCCGCGCGAGGATTTCGCATCGTCGCGGCAGCCCATGATGTCGTAGAGCACGTTGTGGGAGTCCATCGTGCTTGGGGTCCAGCCCAGCAGGTAGAACGAGGTCTGGTAGCCGCCCTGCTTCAGCACCTTGGCGAAGTACTGCGCCTTCGGCTGCGCCAGGAGATTGATCTTGACGCCGATGCGGGCAAGCATGCCGACCACGGCCTGGCAGATCGCGGCGTCGTTGACGTAGCGGTCGTTCGGGCAGTCCATGGTGACCTCGAAGCCGTCGGGGTAGCCGGCTTCGGTCAGCAGCTTCTTGGCTCCATCAGGATCGAATTTCGGCCGCGTGAAGCTCTTGGACAGTGCGAACAGCTCCGGCGCGATCATCAGCGCGGACGGCGTCGACAGGCCACGCATCACGCGCGTCTTGATCAGCTCGATGTCGATCGCCTTGTAGAAGGCCTCACGGACGCGGGCGTCCTTGAACGGGTTCTTGCCCTTGATGTTGGAGTAGAGCAGCTCATCGCGCATCTGGTCGAAGCCGATGAAGATGGTGCGCAGCTCCGGTCCCTTCAGCACCTGGGCATTCGGGCTGGAATCGACGCGGGAGATGTCCTGGATCGGCACCGGCTCGATGACGTCGACCTCGCCCGAGAGCAGCGCCGCGACGCGGGTGGCGTCGGAGGAGATCGGGGTGAAGATGATCTCCTTCAAATTGCCTTCGACCTTGCCCCAGTAATTGGGATTGGCCTTGAACACCGTCTTCACGCCGGGCTGGTGGCTTTCGATGATGAAGGGGCCGGTGCCGTTCTCGTGCAGCGAGGCGTAGCTCGGCGTGGTCGCCGCCACCGGTGTCGGGTCGACGACGTTGTTCTCCTCGGCCCATTTCTTGTCCATGATGTACCAGACATCCCACGAATTATGCAGGATGGGATTGGGCGAGGGCAGGACGAAATCGACGGTGTAGTCGTCGACCTTGACGACCTTGACGTCGGGCGCAAGACGGGTCTGCATGTTGGACCCCTTCTTGCGGACACGATCGGCCGAGAACACCACGTCGTCGGCGGTGAAGGGATCGCCGTTGTGGAATTTCACGCCCTTGCGCAGATGAAAGCGCCAGCGGGTCGGCTCCGGAGTTTCCCAGCTTTCCGCCAGTGCCGGAATGATCTTGAGGTCCTTGTCGCGCGCGGTGAGGCCCTGATAGACGTGGCCGAGATGGGCGTGGGTGGTGCTCTCGTTCAGGGTATAGGGATCGAGCGACTTCAGGTCACCCTGATTGGCATAACGTAGCGTCTGGCTGGCTGCTGGCGAGATCGCCAACGCAAGCGTACCGGCGAGCGCCGCCGCAAACAGACTTTGACCGACTGACATTCTTGACCCTCTCCACACTGCCGCGCCGGTGATTTTTGATTGTTCGGCGGGGCTTACCGATCCATGTTGCCCAGAGTTCTCGACCCGTGCAAGCGTCATTCCAGCAAAGGAACGCGCCAAGTTGCACCGCTGTGCAGCAATGCTGCCCGCCAATCCCGGCCAGGCCGGCGAGCTTCAGCGCGGGGGCGCGGGCCGGACAATTTGATTGACCATACCCGTCGTTCGGGGGAGCCGGTCCTGACGGCTTCCCCACAGGTCGCTTGCGTTGCAGACCTTCTCGCGGTGATACTCCGACAGGCCGCTCGAATCTCATCTGGAGGGGACATGAAGGTTAACATCGAAATCGACTGCACCCCCCTCGAGGCCCGCCAGTTCTTCGGTCTGCCTGACGTGGGGCCGATGCAGACGGCGGTGATGGACAAGTTGCAGCAGCAGGTGCTCAGTAACATCGAGAAGGTCTCGCCGGAATCGCTGATCCAGAGCTGGTTCACCTTCGATCCCAAGATCGCCGAGCGGTTTCAGGACATGTTCGTCGCGATGGCCGGCCTCGGCGGCCCGCGCAGCGGCGACAAGAAAAAATAGTGTCGCCCGGACCGGACGGGGCGCTGCAAGAAGGCCGGCTTCGTCCGCCGGGTCTCGGCCTGCTGCTCGCCGAGGCCCGTGGGCTGTTCGAGTTGAATGCGAGCCTCTTGCTGTCGCCGCTCCTGATGCGGGCGCCGCGGGGCGACGGCCATCCGGTGCTGGCGCTGCCGGGCTTTCTCGCCAGCGACCTCTCGATGGTGCCGATACGGCGCTATCTCAGCGAGCTCGGTTATGAGGCGCATGCCTGGCGGATGGGCCGCAATCTCGGCGGGCTCGGGCGCATGCGGGATTCGCTGCGCATGCGCCTGGCCGAAATCCATGCCGCCACGGGACGCAAGGTCAGCCTGGTCGGGTGGAGCCTCGGCGGCGTCTATGCCCGCGATCTCGCGCTTTGGGCACCGGACAAGGTCCGTTACGTCGTCACGCTCGGCAGCCCTTTTGCCAGCGACGTACGGGCGACCAACGCGACGCGGCTCTACGAGACGCTGTCCGGCGAGCGGGTCGATGATTTTGTGGAAGCGCGCGAGGCTATCGCCGGCGATCTGCCGGTGCCGGCGACGTCGATCTATTCGCGCGCCGACGGTGTTGTGAACTGGCGGACCTGTCTGCTCCGCCCTTCCGAGCGTGCCGAGAACATCGAGGTGCTGCTGGCGAGCCATATCGGGCTCGGCGTGAACCCGGCGGTGCTGTGGGCCGTGGCGGACCGCCTGGCGCAACCGGAGGGAGACTTCTGGCCATTTGGCCGGGCGGGGCCCTTTGCCATTGCATATGCCCCGCCGGAGCGGGCAGTATCGGCCTGACGAGAAGCGCCGCCAAGGCGCCCGTCGAATATACGGGAGGGAACCATGGCTGACGGTAAGAAGCTGTCGTCGCTTGACGCGTCGTTTCTCTATCTGGAAACACCGGAGATGCCGATGCATGTCGGCAGCATGGCGATCTTCCGCCTGCCTGACGACTACAAGGGGGATTTCTTCGAAGACTTCAAGGCGATGATCGTCTCGCGCTTGCACATCGCGCCGATTCTCAAGGCGCGGCTGGAGAAGGCGCCGCTCGACATCGATCATCCCTCCTGGGTCGAGGACGACCAGTTCGACATCGACCGCCACATCTTCCGCGCGAGCCTGCCGCAGCCGCGCGATCGCGCCACGCTCGAGCGCATCGTCGGCTGGATGCATGCCAAGCTGCTCAACCGCGCCCGCCCGCTCTGGGAGTTCTACGTGTTCGAGGGCATGAAGGACAACGAGGTCGGGCTCTATTCCAAGATGCACCATGCCGCGATCGACGGCGGCGCCGGTGCGGCGCTGACCAACATGATCTACGACATCTCGCCGATCCCGCGGAAGGTCGATCCGCCAACCGCGGGCAGCAAGCCCGGACAGGAGCCGCGCGATATCGCGGCGAACCTGCTCGATTCCTATCAGCAGCTGTTCAGCCAGCCGCTGGAGGCTTCGCAAGCGGCGAAGAACCTGCAGCTGCCGCGCACCGGCAAGAGCGATATCGGCTCGATCCTGTTCGACAACGCGATGTACCAGATCGAGAGCGCTGTGCGCTTCGCCGGCAACATCCCGACCGTGCTCAAGAGCGTCTCCGATGTGCTCGGCAAGATCGCCGATCCCAAATCGCGCGAGAGCCTCGCCAGCATGGTGTCGCCGCCGACCATGCTCAACAAGACGATCTCCTCGGAGCGGAGCTTTGCCGGCGTGTCGATCCCGCTGTCGCGGGCCAAGGCGTTGGCCAAGCAGGCCGGCGGCAAGCTCAACGACGTCGTGCTGGCGCTCGCCTCCGGCGTGGTTCGCCGCTATCTCCTGCAATATGGCACGCTGCCGGCGAAATCCCTGACCGCCGCCGTGCCGATCTCGCTGCGTGAGGAGGGCAACACCGAGGCCAACAACCAGGTGTTCGGCATGATCTGCTCGATCGCCACCAACATCGAGGATCCCAAGGCGCGGCTGGAGGCGATCATCGCGCAATCGACCAAGTCCAAGGAGATGTCGCATCCCTTGCGCGCCTTGATGCCGCAGGTCTCCAACATCTCCATGCTGGGCGCGCCGATCATGGTGCAGATCCTGGCGTTGCTCTACAGCCGCTCGAACCTTTCCGACGTGCTGCCGCCCGCGGCCAACGTCACCGTGTCCAACGTGCCCGGGCCGCGGCAGACGCTCTATGCCGCCGGCGCCGAGCTCTTGCACATCTTCCCGGTTTCGATCTCGACCCACGGGCAGGCGCTCAACATCACCGTGCAGAGCTATCGCGACCAGCTCGATTTCGGCTTCATCGTCGGCGCCAACATCATTCCGCACGTCCAGGTGATGTGCGACATGCTGCCCGAGGAGTTCGCCGCGCTGGAGGCGGCCTACATGCCGCCGGCCACCGATATCAAGGGCGCTGCGGAGTAAGGAATTTGCAATGATTGAAATGCCCCCGCTCAAGTTCGCGACGACGAACGGAATCCGCATGGGCTATTACGAGGCAGGCCCGGCCGACGACAAGCCGCCGGTCGTGCTGTGCCACGGCTGGCCCGAGCTCGCCTTCTCCTGGCGCCATCAGATCAAGGCGCTGAGCGAGGCCGGCATCCGCGTGATCGCGCCCGACCAGCGCGGCTACGGCGCGACCGACCGGCCCGAGCCGGTCGAAGCCTATGACATGGAGCACTTGACCGGCGATCTCGTCGGTTTGCTCGATCATCTCGGAATCGACAAGGCGATCTTTGTCGGCCACGACTGGGGCGGCTTCGTCGTCTGGCAGATGCCGCTGCGGCATCCCACGCGCGTCGCCGGTGTGGTGGGCGTCAACACGCCGCATTGGGACCGCGCGCCGATCGACCCGATCGCGCTGTTTCGCCAACGTTTTGGCGACCAGATGTACATCGTCCAGTTCCAGGACCCCGCGCGCGGACCGGACAAGATCTTCAGCAGCCGTGTCGAGCAGACTTTTGACGCCTTCATGCGCAAGCCGGCCGCGCGCCCTCCGGGTGCGCCTGAGGAACAGCCGATTGCCGGCATTGGTGCTTCGCCCCGCATCAACCTGGCATTCCCGCAGATGATCGCGAATTACGACGCCAGACATGATCCGCGCACGCCGATCCTGTCAGCCGACGAGAAGAAGGTGTTCGTCGACACGTTCGCGAAGACCGGCTTCACCGGCGGCATCAACTGGTACCGCAATTTCACCCGCAACTGGGAGCGCGCGAACGGGCTGGACCACCACATCCACGTGCCCTCCTTGATGATCATGGCCGAGAACGATGCGGTGCTGCCGCCATCGGCGGCCGACGGCATGGAGAAGCTGGTCGATGACCTCGAGAAGTATCTGGTGAAGGACAGCGGCCATTGGACGCAGCAGGAGAAGCCGGAAGAGGTCAGCGCCAAGCTGATCGAATGGCGTAGAAGGCGGTTTGGCTAGCGCTCGTCATTGCGAGCGAAGCGAAGCAATCCAGGAATGCCTCCGCGGAGACACGCTGGATTGCTTCGTCGCAAGGGCTCCTCGCAATGACGACGTTGAATATCGAGGCAGGGGGAAGCGCATTTAATGTCGTCATCCAAGAACCGTCTGGACCCGATTCCGCAGCCGCCGACCAAACCGGTGGTCGGCAACATGCTGTCGCTGGACGCGGCCGCTCCCGTGCAGCACCTGACGCGGCTGGCCAAGGAGCTCGGTCCGATCTTCTGGCTCGACATGATGGGCTCGCCGATCGTCGTCGTCTCCGGCCACGATCTCGTCGACGAGCTCTCGGACGAGAAGCGGTTCGACAAGACGGTGCGCGGCGCGCTGCGGCGTGTACGTGCGGTCGGCGGCGACGGCCTGTTCACCGCCGACACCCGCGAGCCGAACTGGAGCAAGGCGCACAACATCCTGCTGCAGCCCTTCGGCAACCGCGCCATGCAGTCCTATCACCCGAGCATGGTCGACATCGCCGAGCAGCTCGTCCAGAAATGGGAGCGGCTCAACGCCGACGACGAGATCGACGTCGTCCACGACATGACCGCGCTGACGCTGGACACGATCGGCCTGTGCGGCTTCGAGTACCGCTTCAATTCGTTCTATCGGCGCGACTACCATCCCTTCGTCGAGTCGCTGGTGCGCTCGCTCGAAACCATCATGATGACGCGCGGCCTGCCGTTCGAGCAGCTCTGGATGCAGAAGCGCCGCAAGACGCTGGCCGAAGACGTCGCCTTCATGAACAAGATGGTCGACGAGATCATCGCCGAGCGGCGCAAGAGCGCGGAAGGCATCGACGACAAGAAGGACATGCTCGCCGCGATGATGACCGGCGTCGACCGTTCCACCGGCGAGCAGCTCGACGACGTCAACATCCGCTACCAGATCAACACGTTTCTGATCGCAGGGCACGAGACCACCAGCGGCCTGTTGTCCTATACGCTCTATGCGCTGCTCAAGCATCCGGAGATCCTCAAGAAGGCCTATGACGAGGTCGACCGCGTCTTCGGCCCCGATGTCAACGCCAAGCCGACCTATCAGCAGGTGACGCAGCTCACCTACATCACGCAGATCCTGAAAGAGTCGCTGCGGCTGTGGCCGCCGGCGCCGGCCTACGGCATCTCGCCGCTGAACGACGAGACCATCGGCGGCGGCAAGTACAAGCTCAGGAAGGGGACGTTCGTCACCATCCTGGTGACGGCGCTGCATCGTGATCCCAGCGTGTGGGGCCCCAACCCCGACGCGTTCGACCCCGGGAATTTCAGCCGCGAGGCGGAGGCGAAGCGGCCGATCAATGCCTGGAAGCCGTTCGGCAACGGCCAGCGCGCCTGCATCGGCCGTGGCTTCGCCATGCACGAGGCCGCGCTCGCGCTCGGCATGATCCTGCAGCGCTTCAAGCTGATCGACCACCAGCGCTACCAGATGCATCTGAAGGAGACGCTGACGATCAAGCCGGAAGGCTTCAAGATCAAGGTGCGGCCGCGTGCCGATCGCGAGCGCGGCGCCTATGGCGGGCCGGTTGCGGCTGCGTCCTCGGCGCCAATGGCGCAGCGCAAGCCCACCACGCGGCCCGGCCACAACACGCCGATGCTGGTGCTCTACGGTTCCAATCTCGGCACCGCCGAGGAGCTCGCGACGCGCATGGCCGATCTTGCCGAGATCAACGGCTTCGCCGTGCATCTCGGCGCGCTCGACGACTATGTCGGCAAGCTGCCGCAGGAGGGCGGCGTGCTGATCATCTGCGCCTCCTACAACGGGGCGCCGCCCGACAACGCAACGCAATTCGTCAAATGGCTCGGTGGCGATTTGCCGAAGGACGCTTTCGCTGGCGTGCGCTACGCCGTGTTCGGCTGCGGCAACAGCGACTGGGCCGCGACCTATCAATCGGTGCCGCGCTTCATCGACGAGCAATTGTCGAAGCATGGCGCGCGCGCGGTCTATCCGCGCGGCGAGGGAGATGCGCGCAGCGATCTCGACGGCCAGTTCCAGAAATGGTTCCCCGCAGCCGCGCAAGTCGCGACCAAGGAATTCGGCATCGACTGGAACTTCACCCGCACCGCCGAGGACGATCCGCTCTACGCGATCGAGCCTGTCGCGGTGACCGCGGTCAACACCATCGTCGCCCAGGGTGGTGCGGTGGCGATGAAGGTGCTGGTCAACGACGAGCTCCAGAACAAGGCCGGACCCCATCCATCGGAGCGCTCGACGCGCCACATCGAGGTGGAGCTGCCGGCCAACGTCGGCTATCGCGTCGGCGACCATTTGAGCGTGGTCCCGCGCAACGATCCGACGCTGGTGGATTCGGTTGCCCGCCGCTTCGGCTTCCTGCCGGCCGATCAGATCAGGCTCCAGGTGGCTGAAGGCCGGCGCGCGCAGTTGCCGGTCGGCGCGGCCGTGTCGGTCGGCCGCCTGCTCAGCGAGTTCGTCGAGCTGCAGCAGGTGGCGACGCGCAAGCAGATTCAAATCATGGCCGAGCACACCCGCTGCCCCGTCACCAAGCCGAAGCTGGTGGCCTTCGTCGGCGAGGAGGCGGAGCCGCTCGAGCGTTATCGCACCGAGATCCTGGCCAAGCGCAAATCGGTGTTCGACCTGCTGCTCGAGTATCCGGCCTGCGAATTGCCGTTCCACGTCTATCTGGAAATGCTCTCGCTGCTGGCGCCGCGCTATTACTCGATCTCGTCCTCGCCGTCGGTCGACCCGGCGCGTTGCAGCGTCACGGTCGGCGTGGTCGAGGGGCCGGCGGCCTCCGGCCGCGGTACCTACAAGGGCATCTGCTCGAACTATCTCGCCAACCGGCGGCCGGGCGATACGATCTATGCCACCGTGCGCGAGACCAAGGCGGGCTTCCGCCTGCCGGATGATCCATCCGTGCCGATCATCATGATCGGTCCGGGCACGGGACTTGCGCCGTTCCGCGGCTTTCTCCAGGAGCGCGCCGCGCGCAAGGCGAAAGGGGCGGCGCTCGGCCCGGCCGTGCTGTTCTTCGGCTGCCGCCATCCCGACCAGGATTTTCTCTATGCTGACGAATTGAAGGCATTGGCGGCGAGCGGCATCTCCGAGCTGTTCACGGCGTTCTCGCGCGCGGACGGACCGAAGACCTATGTGCAGCACGTGCTCGCGGCGCAGAAGGACAAGGTCTGGCCGCTGATCGAGCAGGGCGCGATCATCTATGTCTGCGGCGATGGCAGCAAGATGGAGCCCGACGTGAAGGCGGCGTTGGTCGCGATCCACCGCGAGAAGAGCGGCAGCGATGCCGCGGCAAGCGCGCGCTGGATCGAGGAGATGGGCGCGAACAACCGCTATGTGCTGGACGTCTGGGCGGGCGGGTGATTGCTCGCCCTTTCGTGCTAAAGCACTCCCATGATTCCCTGGGAAAAGCTCGACACCGCCAAAATCCCCGGTTCCGACGAGGAGCTCCGCCTGATGCGGCGGGGCAAGGAGTTCTCCATCAAGCTCGGCACCAACGAGCTGATGAACAGCCGCCTGTCGGGGTCGGAAGCGGCGCTCGCCACGCTTGCCGCGAAGCAGATCGAGAAAGTCGCAAAACCCGTCGTTCTCATCGGCGGTCTCGGCATGGGTTTCACGCTACGTGCGGCGCTGGCCGTGCTCGGAGCCCAGGCGAAGATCGTCGTCTCCGAGTTGGTCCCGTCGGTCGTCGCCTGGGCGCGCGGTCCGATGGCGGAGGTCTTCGGCGACAGCCTCGATGATGCCAGGGTGAGCATTTGCGAGATCGACGTCGGCGAAGTCATCCGGGCGAAGCGTTCGGCCTTCGACGCCATCCTGCTCGACGTCGACAATGGGCCCGAGGGATTGACCCGGAAGGGCAATGACGCGCTCTACGATGCGAGCGGGCTGCAGGTCGCGAAGACGGCGCTGCGGCCGGGAGGCGTGCTGGCCGTCTGGTCGTCGGGACCCAATTCGGCCTTCACAGGGCGCCTCAAGCGCGCCGGCTTCGACGTCAACGAAGTCAATGTTCGCGCCACCGGCAGAGGCGGCGGCGCGCGCCACATGATCTGGATCGCGCGGAAACCGTAGGGTGGGCAAAGCGACTTGTCCGCCGTAGCTCGAAGTGCGAAGGCGGAAGCGTGCCCACGATTCCTATCGTCGATGTGGAGGTATCGTGGGCACGGCGCGCGAAGAGCGCGCCTTTGCCCACCCTACGCAGCTGCGGCCTCAGAACATCGTGTTGCCGTTCGCGGGGTTTTCAGGAATCTCCTGAACGACGTCCCAGTGCTCGACGATCTTGCCGTTCTCCAGCTTGAAGATGTCCACGATCGCGCGGCCCCTGGTGCCGGGCTCGCGCACGGAATGAACGTGCAAGATGACGAAGTCACCCTCCGCAAAACTGCGCTTGATCTCGCTGCGCGAGTTCGGAAACTTCTCACGCAGGAAGCCGATGAATTTCCGGAAGCCGTCCGGGCCATCGGGAGCGGTCGGATTGTGCTGGACGTAGCGGTTGCCGACATAGGCGAGGGCGGCGTCGGCGTCCTTCTGATTGAGGCCTTTCTCATAGAAGGCCAGCACGGTTTGGCGGTTGGCTTCTTCCTGCGCGCTGGCGGCCATCGCGGCGCCGCCGGCGAGAGACAACATGAGAATGGAAGCGGCCATCATTGCCGCGGATCGGAAGATGAAATGCATGTGAGCTCCGAGAGGCCGCGGCCTCTGTTTGGCGTCTGAGACGGCTTGTATAGCCTTCATCGGAACCCCCGTTAAGACAGGCACCGGCAGCTCACATGGTCACCGAGAGGAGACCGGCCGGCCTAAGCCGCCTGCGCCGCCGCGCCGTGCGCGTGCTTGTCGATCGCGTCGATGATTTCCGGCCAGAAGCGCATGGGCAGCGCGTGGCCCATGCCCTCGATCATCAGCAGCTTTGCGTTCGGGATCGACGCGGCCGTGTCCTTGCCGCCTTCGGGGCGGACCAGCGGATCGACGGTACCGTGAATCACGAGCGTCGGAACCTTCACGGCGTGCAGCCGCTCCTTGCGGCTGCCGGAGGCAAGCACGGCGCGGAGCTGGCGGCCGACGCCGGCCGGGTTGAGCCCGCGTGCGAACACGCGCTCGGCGCGGCCAGGGTCGAGCGCTTCCTCTTCCGGGAAGTGCCCGGCGCGCAACACGTTCCAGGTCTGGCCGTAGCGGACGATGAATTCCTCCTTGCTGCGCGGCGGCGGCGCCATCAGCATCGCGGCGGCCTCGCGGGTCGGGGGCGGCACGCGCGGATTGCCCGTCGTCGACATGATCGAGGTCAGCGAGCGCACGCGGTGCGGAAACGACAGCGTCACCTCCTGCGCGATCATGCCGCCCATGGACGCCCCGACGAGATGCGCCGACTTGATGCCGAGCGCATCCATCAGGCCGACCGTGTCCCTGGCCATGTCGATCAGCTTGTAGGTGGCGGCCACGGGGATCCGCAAGAAGCGCAGCTTCAGCAGCTCGAACGGCGTCAGGCGCTTGCCGCCGCTGAGATGGCTCGACTTGCCGATGTCGCGGTTGTCGAAACGGATCACACGGAAGCCGCGGGCGGCGAGCTGCTCGCAGAACGCATCGTCCCAATGGATCATCTGCGCGCCGAGGCCCATGATCAGCAGCAGCGGCTCGGCATTGTCGTTGCCGAAGATTTCGTAGCAGATGTCGATGCCGTTGGCGCGGACGGTCTGGGGCGGCTGATGGGCGGTCACGGGTCCCTCCTGCTGACCGATGCTGTATCGCACGGTTTCGTTCCGCGAAGAAGCGGCGTGTCCGACGCCGCGCCTGCTGCTTGCCGGTTGACCGGCACCGCGCAACGGTGTGGTATGGCGGGACAAGAAGGGTGCAAAGCCCTCCGCATTGGGAGGACGCTGATGACCGACAAGATCACCGATCCGGTCGCCTTGTGGCAGAAGATGGTTGGCGAAATGGAGAAGGGTTTCAACTCCTTCGCGACCAAGGCGATGGAGACGCCCGAATTCTCGCAGGCCATGAACCGCGCCGGCGGCGTTGCTGCAGGTGCTCAGAAGCAGTTCGGCGATCTCATGGAGAGATACCTGCTCTCGATGAACCTGCCGAGCCGCGAGCAGATGACCGGCATCGCGGAGCGGCTCCAGTCGATCGAGGGCCAGCTCGGCGAGATCAAGTCGATGCTGAGCCAGATGTCGGCCAATTCGGGCGCGCAGCAACCCGGCGCCGCACCGCGGCCGCCGCGCACCAAACGTCCGCCGTCCGAAGGCGGAGACCAAAAATGAACGCGCCGGCGGGACTTGATATTGCGTCGATCCCGGAGCGCATCCAGTCCGAGGTGCAGCGCGCGATTCAGCGCAGCATCAAGGGCGTCGAATATTTCTCGACCTCAGGCCCCGCGCTCGGCTCGACGCCAAAGGACGTGCTGCACTCGCGCGGCACCATGAACCTCTATCACTACCGGCCGATGACGGACGAGATCTACCGCGTGCCGGTGCTGATCGTGATGGCCACGACCAACCGCGGCTACATCCTCGATCTCGTGCCCGGCCAGAGCTTCATCGAATTCCTGCTGAGGCGTGGCTACGACGTCTACATGCTGGACTGGAGCGCGCCGCGGCCGGAGGAGAAGAGCCTGCGCATGGAGGACTATGTCCTCGACTTCATCCCCGACTGCGTCCGCCGCGTGCAGGCCGATTCCGGCGAGCAGGACGTCTCCGTCGTCGGCTATTGCTTTGGCGGCGTGCTGTCGCTGCTCTACGGCTCGATCCACCAGGACGGGCCGATGAAGAACCTGATCTGCTTCACCACGCCGATCGACTTCCGCGAGATGAAGCTGTTCTCGAATTTCTCCGACCGCCGCTATTTCGACGTCGACCACCTGGTCGACAGCGTCGGCAACGTGCCGCCGGAGATGATCCTGTCCTCGTTCGAGATGCTGCGCCCGGCCTCGCGCACGGTGAGCCAGATCCAGCTCTGGGAAAACATCTGGAACGACGAGTTCGTGAAGTCGTACCGCATGTTCGACCGCTGGGCGACCGACACGCTGCCGCTGGCCGGCGAATATTTCCGCACCATCACCAAGGACCTGATGTGGGACAACAAGCTGTTCAACGACACCATGTCGGTCGGCGGCCGTGCGGCCAAGCTCGAAGACATCAAGGTGCCGATCCTGCATGCGGTCGCCGAGCACGACCACATCGTGCCCTATGACGCCGCAAAACACCTGATCGCCAAGATCGGCTCGACTGACAAGGAAGAGGTGATCCTGAAGGGCGGTCACGTCTCGCTCGTCGCCGGCGCCAACGCGGTGAAGCGGCTGTGGCCGAAACTGGATTCCTGGCTGGGAAAGAGATCGATATGAGCGAGCAGCGTTCCTATCCGCGCCACGTCAAGACCGACGCCGGCGCTATCGAGATCCGCCTGATGTCGCCCGCCGACGAAGCCGCGGTGCTGGTCTTTGGCAAGGCCCTGCCGACCCACGACCTGTTGTTCCTGCCGCGCAACATCAGCGAACCGAAGGTGCTGTCGGCCTGGGTCAAGGAGATCGAGCGGGGCGCGATTCAGAGCCTGCTCGCGGTCAGAGAGGGCAGGGTCGTCGGCTGCGGCACGCTGGTGCGCGATCCCCATTCCTGGTCGCCCCATGTCGGTGAGATCCGCATGGTGGTGTCGCCCGATGTCCGCGGCAAGGGCGTGGGCAAGGCGCTGTCGCAGGAGACCTTTGCCCTCGCGCTCGGGGCGGGCCTGGAAAAGCTCTCGGTTCAGATGACGGTCGACCAGCAGGCGGCGATCGCCCTGTTCGAGAGCCTCGGCTTCAAGGCCGAGGCCCTGCTGCGCGATCATGTCCGGGACGTTGGGGGCAAGACCCACGACATCGTTGTGCTCGGCCATAACATTTCGCAGGTGCAGGCACAGATGGAGGCCTATGGGCTGCCCGGCGCCGTCCAGCACTAGCCGTCCGGCATTAGGGCCGGATCGATCCTATCCTCAGCCTCCATGGCTACCGAGGCATCACGATGCCTCCCGATAACGCTCTTCACGATTTCGTGATATCGCGGTGCAACACGAATATTGCGCCGCACAATTAACCGTGCCATATAAGCCGTGCCCCGGGCCAATGCGGACGGGGTGAGCCCATAGCTCAGACCATTGAGGATGGAGAGAACCCCATGACCACTGAAACCAACACTGCTTTCGAGGGCTTCAAGGACGCTTTCAAGAACATCCAGAATCTGGAAGTTCCCGAGGCCGCCCGCGAATTCGTCAAGAAGACCGCCAACACCGCCAAGGACCGTGCTGCCGAGGTGTTCGCTGGCTCCGAGCGCGTGACCGCCGCTGTCGAGAACGCGGTGACTGAGTCCGTCACTGAAGCCGGCAAGATCAGCCGCAACATCCAGCAGGCGATCTACGAGGACGCCGAGGCGTTCTTCTCGGGCATCGACAAGCTCGCGTCCGCCAAGTCGGTCAGCGAAGCCGTCGAGATCCAGTCGAGCCTGCTCCGCTCCCGCGGCGAAGTGTTCGTCTCGCGCGCCAAGGCGACCGCCGACTATCTCGGCAAGCTCGCCGCCAACGGTGCGAAGTCCGCTCAGGACAACTTTGCCAAGGTCTACAGCAAGACCGCCTGATCTGGCGCCTGAGCACAAACTGAATTTGAGGCCCGCTTCGGCGGGCCTTTGTTTTTCTGCGACGCCGTCATTGCGAGGAGCTCGCGACAAAATTGCGTAGCAATTTTGCGCTGATGCGACGAAGCAATCCAGAGCCTTTCCACGGAGGCAGACTGGATTGCTTCGCTTCGCTCGCAATGACGAGTACTGTGATGCAGTCATGGACTCGTCTGTCACCTTCTCCTTCGACGCCCCCGGCGATGCTGAACGCGCGGCTGAGCTCCGCCGCGTCAAGGCGCTGGCGACATTGGTGCTGGCCTCGACGCTGGCGCTGTTTGTCCTCGCAAAGTGGCTGCTGCCCGTGCATCCCGTGTTCGGCTTCATTGCCGCCTTCGCCGAAGCCGCGACCATCGGCGGGCTCGCCGATTGGTATGCCGTGGTGGCGCTGTTCAAGCGGCCGCTCGGCCTGCCGATCCCGCACACCGCAATCATCCAGAGCAACCAGGCCCGCATCGCCGACAAGCTCGGCGAATTCATCCAGGTGCATTTCCTCGAGGCCGGTCCCGTCGAGGCCAAGCTGAAGGAGATCGATTTCGGTTCCTTCGTCGCCGACTGGCTGCGCGACCGCAAGCGCAGCGATGACCTCGCGCGCTTTGCGCTGCGCCTGTTGCCGGAAGCCGTGTCCGCAACCGAAAGCTCCGGCTTGATGACCTTCATCGTCCGCCGCATGTCCTCGCAGCTCCAGGCGATCGACCTTGCTCCGCTCGCGGCCGGCACGCTGCGCGGCTTCGTCGCGGAGGGACGGCACCAGATCCTGTTCGACGATCTCCTGCGCGTGATGCACGAGACCTTGAACCAGACAGAGACGATGGCGATGATCCGCGAGAAGGTGCGCGCGGAATTGCCGACCCTGCTCAAGCTCTATCGCGCCGACAAGTTTCTGGTGAACAAGATCGTGGCCTCCGCCACCGCGTTCTTCAATGAGGTGCGTAGCGATCCCAAGCATCCGTTCCGCGGCGAGTTCGACCGCATGGTGCTGAGTTTCGTCGACCGGCTCGGCACCGACCAGGCCTATATCGACCGCATAGACGGCCTGAAGCGCGATCTGCTGGCGCGGCCGGAGCTTGCCGATCTCGCGCGCACCGTCTGGGCCAATACGCGCTCCTTCATCGAGCGCAGCGCGAGCGGCGAGACGCAGGTGCTGCAACATCACCTCGCCGGGATGTTCGTCTCGGCTGGCGAGGCGCTCGCCAGCGATGCCGAGCTGCGCGGCGAGATCAACAAGGGTCTCGTGACCGTGCTGCGCAGCTTCGTCGCGGACCAGAAGAGCGGCGTCTCGACCTTCATCTCCGATCAGGTCAAGGCGTGGAATATGGCGCAGCTGATTTCGCTGATCGAGATCAACATCGGCCGCGACCTGCAATACATCCGCTTCAATGGCTCGTTGATTGGTGGGCTCGCCGGGCTCGTGCTCTACACCGTAGAATCCCTGCTCCGATTGTTGTGACTTTTGCGTCACGGCCGTTAGCTTTAACGCGCGGGCCTATTGTCGCCTCGCATCTCTCCCGCTTGAATATCGGGAACCGGCCGCCTAGCTGATTCATGTTGCGCTGCGGAACGATCAAGAAGCCGGTGCATTGGAATTCATGCCGATTTGCCGGTCCCAGCGCCGGCGGCCTTTCCAGGAATTCTTCCCAGGGGAAACATTGATGACCGCAACTGCCCAGATGCTGCGCCCGCCGTCCCGCACCTTGATGTTTCTGGAGGGGCGCGCGATACACGAGTTCGGCGCATTCCTCGGCGCGCTGCCGCTGTTGAGCCTCGCGCCGCGCGGCGACGGGCATCCGGTGCTGGTGCTGCCCGGCCTCGTGGCTTCCGATGTCTCGACACGCGCGCTACGCGCGTTTCTGACCAGCAAGGGATATGCGGTCAGCGGCTGGCGTCAGGGGCGCAACTATGGTCTGCGCGAGGGCGTTCAGGACGCCATGGTCGATCTGGTTCATGAGTTCAGCGACAGGCACGGCCGCAAGATCAGCCTGGTCGGCTGGAGCCTTGGCGGCCTCTACGCGCGCCAGCTCGCCAAGATGATGCCGGAGCGTGTGCGCCAGGTGATCACGCTCGGCAGCCCCTTTGCCGGCGATCCGCGCTCGACCAACGCCTGGCGCGTCTATGAATGGGCGAGCGGACGCAAGGCCGACGAGGTCGATCCGCGCTTTGGCGGCGAGCTCGCCGTGCCGCCGCCGGTGCCGACCACCGCCATCTTCAGCCGCTCCGACGGCGTCTGCGCCTGGCAGGGCTGCATGGAGAAGTCGGGCGCACAGACCGAGAGCATCGAGGTCGAAAGCAGCCATTGCGGCATGGGCCATCATCCCGCCGCCGTCTATGCGGTGGCCGATCGCCTCGCGCAGAAGGAAGGCCAGTGGCGCCCGTTCGATCGCAGCGGCTGGCGCAGCCTGGCCTATCCCGACCCGCATCGATAGTCGGGCCTGCATGGTTCGAGACGCGCGGCTTTGCCGCGCTCCTCACCATGAGGGTCGAAACAAGTGATGCCGCGCAAAGACAGACAGACCTCATCCTGAGGAGGCGCGAAGCGCCGTCTCGAAGAGATCGAGCCCGGCCCCTGCTTCGATGGTCGCCTCCCTCCATTGTCGCAGCCGCACCAAACGCGCTATGCCTGCCGCATGGCGCATCCGCTCTCCCGCATCATCGACCAGCTCAAGCGCGAGCCCTCGCGCACCGGCTCGATCGTCATCACCGTATTCGGCGACGCCATCGTGCCGCGCGGTGGTTCGGTGTGGCTCGGCACGCTGCTGGAATTCTTCGAAAGCCTGGATATCGACAGCGGCGTGGTGCGCACCGCGATGTCGCGGCTTGCGGCCGACGGCTGGCTGGCGCGCGAGAAGGTCGGCCGCAACAGTTTCTATCGCCTGGCGGACAAGGGCCGCCAGACGTTCGAGGCCGCGACGCGCCACATCTACGATCCGCCGCCGTCCGACTGGAGCGGGCGCTTCGAGCTGCTACTGATCGGCAATGGCGAGGACCGCGACGCCTCGCGCGAAGCGCTGCGCAATGCTGGCTTCGGCAGCCCGCTGCCGGGCGTGTGGGTGGCGCCGTCAGGTGTGCCGATGCCGGAGGAGGCAGCGGGCGCGATCCGCCTCGAGGTCTCCGCGGAGGATGACAGCGGCCGCCGTCTGCTCAGCGCGAGCTGGCCGCTCGATCGCACCGCCGATGCCTACCTGAAATTCATGAAGACCTTCGAGCCGCTGCGCGCCGCGATTGCGCGCGGCACCGATTTGTCCGACGCCGACGCCTTCACCGCGCGGATCCTCTTGATCCACTATTACCGCCGCGTCGTGCTGCGCGATCCGCTGCTGCCCGACAGCCTGCTGCCGCCGGATTGGCCGGGCAGGGCTGCCCGCGAACTCTGCGGCGCGATCTACCGTGCGCTGCTTGCTCCGTCCGAACAATGGCTCGACGGCCATGGAACCAATGAAAAAGGGGCGTTGCCGGCGGCGCGAAAGCTGCTGGAACGGAGGTTCGGCGCCTGAGCGTTATGTTACAGAAATATCTTGCATGACGTAAATCTTGTTATATATTATCTCCCAATAAAACGGGAGGATGCGCATGTACACCCAGGCGCTGAACACGGCCGAGACCGCTGACCGCGATCTGGAGGACGCCGGCAAGGCTGCGCAATTCCAGGCCCGCATCGATGCCGAGGAGCGCATCGAGCCGAACGACTGGATGCCGGCGGCTTATCGCAAGACGCTCACCCGCCAGATCTCCCAGCACGCCCATTCCGAAATCGTCGGCATGCTGCCCGAAGGCAACTGGATCACGCGCGCGCCGACCTTGCGCCGCAAGGCCGCGCTGCTCGCCAAGGTGCAGGATGAATGCGGCCACGGCCTCTATCTCTACGCCGCCGCCGAGACGCTCGGCTCCTCGCGTGAGGCGCTGGTCGACGCTATGCTCGCGGGGAAAGCAAAGTACTCCTCGATCTTCAACTATCCGACGCTGACTTGGGCGGACATCGGCACGATCGGCTGGCTGGTCGACGGCGCCGCGATCATGAACCAGATCCCGCTGTGCCGCTGTTCCTACGGACCCTATGCGCGTGCGATGATCCGCGTCTGCAAGGAGGAATCGTTCCACCAGCGCCAGGGTTACGAGATCATGGTGACGCTGTGCCGCGGCTCGGACGAGCAGAAGGCGATGGCGCAAGACGCATTGGACCGCTGGTGGTGGCCGGTGCTGATGATGTTCGGTCCCCCGGATGCGACGAGCCAGCACAGCGACACCTCGACGAAGTGGAAGATCAAGCGCTTCTCCAATGACGAGCTGCGCCAGAAGTTCGTCGACGCCACCGTGCCGCAGGCGCAATATCTCGGCCTCACCATTCCCGATCCCGGCATGACGCAGGACGCCGACGGGCACTGGCGCTACAGCGAGATCGACTGGACCGAATTCAAGCAGGTGCTCGCCGGCAACGGCCCCTGCAACCGCGACCGCATCGCCGCGCGCCGCAAGGCGCATGAGGAGGGCGCCTGGGTGCGCGAGGCGGCAGCTAGCCATGCCGCCAAGCGCGCCCGGCGTCGGACCGCCCAAGCTGCCGAATAGGAGATCGATATGGCCACGCCGAACACGCCGCTGTGGGAAGTCTTCATTCGCAGCCGCAACGGGCTCGCGCACAAGCATGTGGGATCGCTGCACGCGAGCGATGCGACGATGGCGCTGCAGGCCGCCCGCGATATCTACACCCGCCGCGGCGAGGGCCTGTCGATCTGGGTCGTGCCCTCGAGCGCGATCACCGCGAGCGATCCCGCGGAGAAGGGCATGATGTTCGAGCCGGCGGAATCCAAGATCTACCGGCACCCGACGTTCTACGAAGTGCCGGAAGAAGTGGGGCACATGTGATGGCGGTCGCCAACATTCAGGTCTCGGAAACGCCGCTGGTGCTCTACGTGCTGCGCCGCGCCGACGATGCGCTGATCCTCGGTCACAGGCTGTCGGAATGGTGCGGGCACGCGCCGATGCTGGAAGAGGACATGGCGCTCTCCAACATCGCGCTGGACCTCATTGGTCAGGCGCGGGAGCTCTACAGCTTTGCCGCCAAGGTCGAAGGCAGGGATAACGACGAGGACAAGCTCGCTTACTTGCGCGACGTGCGGCAGTACCGCAATCTGCTCCTGGTCGAGCAGCCCAACGGCGACTTTGCCCAGACCCTGGTGCGGCAATTCTTCTATTCCGCCTTCGCCGATCTCTATTGGCGCGCGATGATGAGCTCGCGCGATGCGACGCTGGCGGCGATCGCAGCGAAATCGGAGAAGGAGAGTGCCTACCATCTGCGCCATGCCTCGGAATGGATCATCCGGCTCGGCGACGGCACTGACGAGAGCCATCGACGCGGGCAAGGAGCCATCGAACATCTCTGGGCTTTTACCGGCGAGATGTTTGCCGTCGATGACGGCGAGCGCGCCCTGATCGATGCCGGCATTGCTGTCGATCCCGGGAGCTTGCGCGGGCGCTGGTTGACGACGCTCACCGATGTCACCCGCGAAGCAACGCTCGCGCTGCCGCAGAACGATTGGATGCAGCAGGGCGGCCGCTCCGGCCGCCACAGCGAGCATCTCGGCCATCTCCTGTCGGAGCTGCAATCGATGCAGCGAACGTTTCCGGGGCTGACATGGTGACGGTGCTGGAGCGTGATGGCGAGCTGCGCCAGCGTGCCTGGAACGCTGCGGCTAGCGTGGTCGATCCCGAAATCCCGGTGTTGACCATCGCCGATCTCGGCGTTCTCCGCGACGTCGTTCTCGACGGTGATCATGTCGAGGTCGCGATCACACCGACTTATTCAGGCTGCCCGGCCATGAACATGATCGCGCTCGAAATCGAGGTTGCGCTGGAGCGCGCCGGTTTCCATCATCCAAAGGTACGAACCGTGCTGTCGCCGGCCTGGACCACGGACTGGATGAGCGAGGAGGGGCGCGAGAAGCTGCGCGCCTACGGCATCGCGCCGCCGCAAGCCTCGAGCTCGCGCCGCGCGCTGTTCGGCGCGCAGACGGTGGCGTGCCCGCAATGCGGCTCGGACAAGACCGAGCTGCTGTCCGAGTTCGGCTCGACCTCCTGCAAGGCGCTCTGGCGCTGCAAGGCCTGCCGCGAACCCTTCGACTATTTCAAGTGTCATTGAGGCTCACGATGCCCGCCCCGCCGTCATTGCGAGGAGCTCTTGCGACGAAGCAATCCAGACTGCTTCCGCGGAAAGACTCTGGATTGCTTCGCTTCGCTCGCAATGACGACTTAGAGACCGAACGAGGGTGCCCGTGATGTCCGCAGCCGCACCGCGCTTCCATCGCCTCGCCGTCAGCGACCTCCGCCGCGAGGCCACGGACGCCGTGTCGATGACCTTCGCAATCCCGGGCGAACTCGCCGGCGATTACGCCTTCACGCCCGGCCAGTACCTGACGCTGCGCACCATGCTCGACGGCGAAGAGGTGCGCCGCTCCTATTCGATCTGTTCCGGTCCCGATGACGGCGAGATCCGCATCGCCGTGAAGAAGGTCGATGGCGGCGCGTTTTCGAGCTGGGCAGCCGACGATCTCAAATGCGGCGACGAGCTCGACGTGATGACGCCGACCGGCCGTTTCGGCGTGGTCCCGCCGGCAGATCGGGCGCGCGTTCATGTCGGTTTCGCTGCCGGCTCCGGCATCACGCCGATCCTGTCGATCGTCAAGGGCGTGCTGGCGCGCGAGCCGGGCAGCCGCTTCTTTCTGTTCTACGGCAACCGCACCACCGACAACATCATGTTCCTCGAAGCGCTCGAGGAACTCAAGGACCGCTTCATCGATCGTCTCTCGATCTTTCACGTCATCTCCGGCGAGGAGCAGGACATCCCAATCCTGCATGGCCGACTCGACGGCGAGAAGGTGAGGGTGCTGCTCCGCTCGCTGGTGCCGGCGGGAAGCGTCGATCATGTCTTCATCTGCGGTCCCCTTGGCATGAGCGAGGACATCGAGGCGACCTGCCGTGATCTCGGCATCGCCGACGAGCGTATCCATGTCGAGCGCTTCGTGTCCGAATTCGGCGGCAAGCCGCGGCCGAGAAAGGCGGTTGCGCCCGACGCGCCGCCGAAGGCGATCGCCTCGTTGATCATCGATGGCAAGCGCCGCGACGTGCCGGTCGCCGAGGACGAGGCGATCCTCGATGCTGCGCTGCGCGCCGGCGTCGATCTGCCCTTCGCCTGCAAGGGCGGCATGTGCTCGACCTGCCGCGCCAAGCTGGTCGAGGGTGAGGCGCCGATGGACATCAACTATTCGCTGGAACCGTGGGAGCTGAAGGCCGGTTTTGTTCTCACCTGCCAGGCCAAGCCATCCACGGAGCGGGTCGTCGTCGATTACGACCATGTTTGACAGTGTTGTCCAACCAGCAGAACATTGCGTGCAAACAGCCGGGAGAAGCGCGTGAACGTCAAAGCCGCCCTGTCGCCTGAGGATATCGCCCGCGCCTGCGCCGATGCGATGTGGGCCGAGGACGATGCTTCCAAGGGTCTCGGCATGGAGATCGTCGAGATCGGCCCGGGCTTTGCGACGCTCGCAATGATGGTGCGGCCGGACATGGTCAACGGCCAGCGCATTGCCCATGGCGGCTTCATCTTCACGCTCGCCGATTCCGCCTTCGCGTTCGCCTGCAACTCGCACAATGAGCGCGTGGTCGCCGCGCAGGGGCAGATCACCTTCATCAAGCCGGGCAAGCTTGGGGATCGTCTCATCGCCAAGGCGCGGGAAATCACCCGCGGCGGCCGTTCCGGCATCTACGACGTGCGTGTCACGGCGGGCGAGGTCGTCATCGCCGAATTCCGCGGTCATTCGCGCGTCATTCCCGGCAAATGGCTGCCGGCGCAAGATCAATAAGACCAACGAAGAAAAGAACAAACAATGTGGGGAAACGAGGATGGCTCTGACGAGGCACAAGGAAGGTGCCAGCACCTATAGCGCCGAGATGGACGCGCACGAGCGCGCCTCGCGCGACGAGATCATGGCGCTGCAGAAGCAGCGGCTGGCCTGGTCGCTGAAGCACGCTTACGACAATGTCGCGCATTATCGTAAAGTCTTCGACAAGGCGGGCGTGCATCCGTCCGACTTTCGCGAGTTGTCCGATCTTGCCAAATTTCCGTTCACGGTGAAGACGGATCTGCGCGACAATTATCCCTTCAACATGTTCGCCGTGCCGCGCGAGAAGTTGGTGCGGGTGCATGCCTCATCGGGCACGACCGGCAAGCCGATCGTGGTGGGCTATACGCAACGCGACATCGACACCTGGTCCGAGGTGATGGCGCGCTCGATCCGCGCCGCTGGCGGCCGCACCGGCATGATCATCCACAATGCCTACGGCTATGGCCTCTTCACCGGCGGTCTCGGCGTGCATTACGGCGCTGAGAAGCTCGGCTGCACGGTGGTGCCGATTTCCGGTGGCATGACCGAGCGGCAGGTGCAGCTCATCAACGATTTCCGGCCCGACATCATCACGGTAACGCCGAGCTACATGCTCGCGATCCTCGACGAGTTCAAGCGCCAGAAGCTGGATCCGCGCCAGTGCTCGCTCAAGATCGGCATCTTCGGCGCCGAGCCCTGGACCAACGCGATGCGCGCCGAGATCGAGGACGCTTTCGACATGGACGCCACCGACATCTACGGCCTGTCCGAGGTGATCGGCCCCGGCGTCGCGCAGGAGTGCATCGAGACCAAAGACGGCCTGCACATCTGGGAGGATCATTTCTACCCGGAAGTGATCGACCCCGAGACCGGCGCGGTGCTGCCCGACGGCGAGAAGGGCGAGTTGGTCTTCACCTCGCTCACCAAGGAAGCCTTTCCGGTGATCCGCTATCGCACCCGCGACCTGACGCGGCTGCTGCCGGGCACGGCACGGCCGGGCATGCGGCGCATGGAGAAGGTGACGGGCCGCTCGGATGACATGATCATCCTGCGCGGTGTCAACCTGTTCCCGACCCAGATCGAGGAGGTGCTGCTCGCGACCGACTGGTGCGGCGGCCACTTCATCCTGGAACTCACCCGCGAGGGCCGCATGGACGAGCTGACCATCATCGCGGAGGCGCGGCCCGAGAGCTGGGACGGCCGCGGGCTCCTCGATCATGCGGACCGGATTTCGACCCACCTCAAGAACACGATCGGCGTCAGCTCCAGGGTGCAGGTGGTTGCGCCCGCGACGCTGGAGCGCTCGCTCGGCAAGGCCAAGCGGCTCTTCGACAAGCGTCCGAAGGACTGACGGGACGGATTGACTCGACCCGCCCCAGAGGCGACAAGGCCCGCGAGAAATCGCGGGTCTTTTCATGTCAGCCGATGTCAAAACCGTCGAAGCGCGCTGCGTGCGCCTCAGCGCCAAAGCTGAAAATCCCGCTGCGCTTGCGCCAATCGTCGAGCGCCGGATGCTCGCGCGCGGGCCGAACGATCTGCTGATCGAGGTGAAGGCCGCCGCCGTCAATCCGTCCGACGTCAAGGCTGCGACCGGGCTGATGCCCTATGCCGTGTTCCCGCGGACCCCTGGCCGCGACTATGCCGGCGTGGTGATCGACGGGCCCACGGGCACAATGGAGCGCGAAGTGTTCGGCTCCTCCGGCGATCTCGGCATCCGCCGCGACGGCACCCATGCGAGCCATCTCGTGGTCGAAGCCGATGCGGTCGTGGAGAAGCCGAAGACGGTGTCCTGGGAGGAGGCCGCCGGCATCGGCGTGCCCTTCGTTACCGCGATGGAAGGTTTTCGCCGCGCCGGCGTGCCGAAGAGCGGCGAGACCGTCCTGGTGTTCGGCGTCAACGGCAAGGTCGGCCAGGCCGCCGTACAGATCGCGACCTGGCAGGGCGCGCGCGTGATCGGCGTGGTGCGCAAGGCGGAAGCCTATGAGGGCCACGCCAAAGCGCCCATCGAGGTGATCGACGCATCCGCCACCGACGTCGCCGCGCGCGTGCGCGAATTGACCGGCGGCAAGGGCGCCGACATCGTCTTCAACACGGTCGGCGATCCCTATTTTCAGGCCGCGCACAAGTCGCTTGCGCTTCGCGGCCGCCAGATCCTGATCGCCGCGATCGATCGCATCGTGCAGTTCAACATCCTCGAGTTCTATCGGGGCCAGCACACCTATGTCGGCATCGACACGCTGGGTCTATCCTCGGCCGCAACGGGCGCGGTGCTGCGCGACCTTGGGCCGGGCTTTGCGAGCGGCCATCTGAAGCCGTTTCCGATCAAGGCGAACGCGATCTATCCGCTGGAGCGCGCGAAGGAGGCGTACGTCGCCGTCGCCGGTTCTTCGCGCGACAGGGTGATACTGAAGCCGTAATCCACCGTCATTGCGAGCGCAGCGAAGCAATCCAGAAATGGATCCGCGGAGACCGACTGGATTGCTTCGCTGCGCTCGCAATGACGGAGAAGGGCGAGAGGTCTGAGAACAACCGATGGAATCCACGCAACTCGTCATCCTCGCGGGTCTCGTCATCGGCCTCGTCTACGGCGCTGTCGGCCTGCTCAGCGGCTTCTGCCTGATGAGCAGCATGCGCGGGTGGCTCGCGGAGGGTGATGGGCGACTGGTGCGGAGCTATGCGCTGGCGATTGCGGTTGCGATCGCCGCCAGCCAGCTCCTTGCCGGCAGCGGCACGGTCGATCTCGGCAAGTCGATCTATCTGCAGCCGTCGTTTTCGCCGGCGGTGCTGTTCCTCGGCGGCCTGCTGTTCGGTTACGGCATGGTGCTGTCGAACGGCTGCGGCTCGCGGGCGCTGGTGCTGCTCGGCCGCGGCAATCTCCGCTCTTTCGTGGTCGTGATCGTGCTGGCGATCGCCGCGCAGATGACGCTGAAGGGCTTGATCGCGCCGGGGCGTATCGCGCTGGTCCAGGCGACGCAAACCACGGCCGCCGTGAATTCGCTGCCGTCGTTGCTGACGACGCACGGCTTCACGGAATCGCTTTCGCGCGCGCTCGCCGCAGCCGCGACAATCCTCGCGTTGATCCTGTTTGCTTTCGCGCATCCGGCGTTCCGCCGCTCGCCCGGCCAGATCGCAGCGGGCATCATCGTGGGCCTCCTCGTCGCCGGTGGCTGGTTGGTCACCGGCTATCTCGGCGCCGACGACTTCAATCCGGTCCCTGTGACTTCGCTCACCTTCATCGCGCCGATCGCCGATAGCCTACAATACGCCATGCTCTCGACCGGGCTGACGCTCAACTTCGGCATCGCGACGGTGGCCGGCGTCTTCACCGGCAGTCTGGTGACGGCAGTCGCAACTCGCCGCTTCAAGCTCGAGGGCTATTCGTCGCCACGCCACATGCTGCGCTCAGCGACCGGTGCTGCGCTGATGGGCATCGGCGGCGTGATGGCATTCGGCTGCTCGATCGGGCAGGGCCTCACGGGCGTATCTACGCTCGCGCTCGGCTCGTTCGTCGCGGTTGCCGGCATCCTGCTCGGCACCGCGGCAGGGCTGCGCGGTGCGCTGCGGGTTCAACCGCTCCAGGCCGCCGAAGCCGACTCGCGGGCCGCTTGAGCTACTCCACCGCCTTCGTCACGATGCGGATCTCCGATGTCAGGGTGCGGTGCACCGGGCACTTGTCCGCGATCTCCATCAGCTTCTTGCGCTGCTCGGCATCGAGCGCGCCGTCGATCGCGATGTCGCGCTCGATCTGGTCGAGCATGCCCTCGCGGGTTTCGCATTCCGCACAATCCTTGGCGTAGATCTTGGAATGCTTCAGCGTAACCGTGACGCGGTCGAGCGGCAGCGACTTGCGGTCGGCATAAAGGCGCATGGTCATGGAGGTGCAGGCACCCAAGCCGGCGAGCAGGAAATCGTACGGGCCGGGTCCGGCATCGGCGCCGCCGGCCGCGAGCGGCTCGTCAGCCACCAGATGATGTGGGCCGACCGTGATGGCCTGGTTGAACTTGCTCTTGCGGGTCTCCTGCACCACGACCTTCCGCGGCTCCTCCGGTAGATCCATCGCCTTCGCGGGCTTCGCTGCATCGACATAACGGCTCGCCCAGGCCACGATCACGTCGGCCGCATAGAGCGCGTCGGCAGGCTTGGTCAGAAGATGATCGGCATGGTCGAGCGAGACGAAGCTCTTGGGGTGTCTTGCCGCAACGAAGATCTTCGTCGCGTTGTCGATGCCGACGGTGTCGTCGACAGGCGAATGCATCACCAGCAGCGCCTTGTGCAGGCCGGTGACGTCCTTCATCAGCGCGTGCTCGGCGATGTCGTCGAGGAATTCGCGCTTGATCCGGAACGGCCGTCCCGCGAGCGAGACTTCGACCTCGCCCTGCGCGCGGATGTCGTCGAGATGCTCCCTGAACAGCCCGGTGACGTGGGCGGGATCCGAGGGCGCCGCGATGGTGGCCACCGCTCTTGCCTCGGGAATTTTTTCGGCGGCGGCGAGGATCGCGGCGCCACCGAGGCTATGGCCGATCAGGATCGAGGGTGCTTTGCGGGTGTCACGCAAATGATCGGCCGCGCGCAAGAGATCGGCGACGTTGGAGGAGAACGTCGAATTGGCGAAATCGCCTTCGCTGGAGCCGAGCCCGGTGAAGTCGAAGCGCAGCACCGCGATGCCCCTGGCCGCCAGAGCCACGGAAATCCGCTTGGCCGCCAGTGTGTCCTTGCCGCAGGTGAAGCAGTGCGCGAACAGCGCGAAAGCCGCGGGCTCGCCGTCGGGCAGCTCCAGCGCGGCCGCGAGCTGATGGCCGCCTTCGCCAGTGAATTGAAAGCGTTCCGTCGGCATGGGCTTCCCCCGTTCTTGCTCGAATTTAATCGCCCGAATAGCGCTGCTCGGCCCAGGGATCGCCGCGGTTATGGTAGCCGCGGACTTCCCAGAAGCCCGGCGCGTCCTCGGTCAGGAATTCGATGGCCTGGAGCCATTTCGCGCTCTTCCAGAAATAGAGGTGCGGCACCACCAGCCGCACCGGGCCACCATGCTCCTCCGTCAGCGGCTGGCCGGACCAGCTGTGGGCGAGCAGCGCGTCCTCGGCGGCAAAATCCTCCAGCGCGAGGTTGGTGGTGTAACCGTCGTAGGAATGCAGCACGACGAAGCGGGCATCCTCGCGCGGCTGGCAGGCCGCCAGCAGCTCACGCGTGGCGAGCCCTTCCCACTCGTTGTCATAGCGCGACCAGGTCGTGACGCAATGGATGTCCGAGGTGAACCGGGACTGCTTCTGCGCGGCGAACTCGGCAAAGCTCCAGAACACGGGCACCTCGACCGCGCCATAGACGTCGAGCCGCCAGCGCTCGCGCGAGACCGGCGGGGTGACCCCGAGATCGAGCACCGGCCAGTCCTTGGTGAGGTGCTGCCCGGGTGGAAGCCGTTGATCCTCCGGCCGTGTGATCTTACCGGTGAGAAAGCGGCCCTCGCGCGCCCATTTCTCCTTGGTGCGCGTCAGCTTGCTGTCGGATGGCGTCTCGTCGGTCATGGCCAGCTCGTGGCGATGCATGGCGGAGGCGTGCTTGGTGTCGCGCATGCCATGACAGGCCTGTCCGCTTCCTTCGCTTCGGGAAGGCTTTACATCGCCTTTCCGAGCAAAAATGGCAACTGGCGCGGGCCTCGCACCGTTCCCTGTGACCAGGTCACGGTGCCTGCCGGATCGAGCCGGAAGTCGGGAATCCGCTTCAGCCATTCCTCCAGCGCCACCTGCATTTCCATGCGCGCGAGGTTGGAACCGACACAGCGGTGGATGCCGAGGCCGAAGGCGGCGTGGCGATTCTCACGCCGATCGATCACGACTTTGTCAGCGTCCGGAAACATCTTGGGGTCGCGGTTGGCTGCCGGGAACGACAGCAGCACCATGTTGCCCGGCTTGACCGGACAGCCGGACACCGTGGTCTCCTTGACCACCTCGCGCGCCATCGTCACCGGTGAATAGGCGCGCAGCAGCTCCTCCACGGCGGTCGGGATCAGCCCGGGCTCGGCGATCAGCCGCTCGCGGTCGGCCGGCGTCTTCGCAAGATGCCAGAGCGAGGAGCCGATCGCGCTCCAGGTGGTGTCGATGCCGGCGATCAGCAGCAGGCGCAGCGAGCCCATCACATGGCTGTCCTCGAGCGGATTGCCGTTCTTGTCCCTGGCGTTCATCAGGTAGGAGATCAGGTCGTCGGTGGGCTCGTTCCTGCGCGCTTCGATGTGGCCGCCGAAATAGGCCGTCATCTCCTGCACGGCCTGGAGCAGCTTGCTCTCGTCCCTGATGCCGAGCTCGAGGATCATGTGGATCCAATTGATGAAAAGGTCGCTGTCGCTCTCGGGAATGCCGAGCATGTGCGCGATCGCCCGAACCGGAATGTGCTTGGTGTAGCGCGCCGCAGCGTCCACTCGCCGCTCGGCGATGAAGTCGTCGATCAGCTCGTTGCAGATGGCGCGGACCCGCGGCTCGAGCTTCTTCATCGCATCCGGCGTGAAGGGTGGCAGCAACAATTGCTTGGCCGGCTTGTGCTCGGGCGGATCGGAGGTGATCGGCGGGGCCGCGTTCCGGCTGGTGATTTCCGGCCGCACGTCACGGACGATGATGCGGCGTGAGGAGAAGTGCTCGGAGTCGTTGGCGATCTCGCGCACGGCCTCATAGGTCGTCGGAAGGTAGCAGCCGAGGAAGCGTTTCGTGTGCACCACGGGGCTTGCGGCTCGCAGCTCGTCCCAGATCGGGAAGGGGTCCTCCGTCCATTGCGGATCGGTGTGGTCGAAATCATGGACCCAGTCGGTCACGGGCGGATGGGCGGCGGGCTGGTCGACATCGGACATGGCAGGGAATCCCTTGGCTCGTGTTCGCTGAAAGCACGCGGGGCGGCCGCGGCCGCGTTATTCCTCGATCACATCGATTGCGATTTCCGGACAGTTGGACTTCGCAAGCCAGGCCTTGTCCTCGAGCCCCGGCGGGACGGTGCCGTCACCGGCTTCGTGCGCGTTGCCGTATTCGTCGAGCTCGAAAAGCTCCGGCGCGAGCGCCTTGCAGCGGGCATGGCCCTGGCATTTGTCCGGATCGACGTGAACCTTCAGTCGCTCTGCCATTTTCGGCTTCCTTGGTCGTGTGCGCGCGAGGGCCCGAAGGGCGGCGCGTTTCCTCATCCCGGCTTTGTTTAAGTTATATGCTATTACATTCGCGGCGGGCTTCCCCTGTCAAGCGCAAACTTATAGGCTCCGCCCCGACATGCGTTCACGACCAGCCCGCAAGCCCGAGAAGACCTACCACCATGGCGATCTCCGCGATGCGTTGATCGAGGCCGCGCTGCACGAGGCGGAGCAGGGCGGCGCCGAGGCGATCAGCATCAAGGCGCTTGCCAAGAAGCTCGGCGTCTCGCAGCCGGCGCCGTACCGGCATTTTGCCGACCGCGAGGCGCTGCTCGCCGCCGTCACCGCGGAAGCATTCCGGCAGCTCTCAGCGCTGTTGCGCGAAGCGATGGCAAAGCCGTCGAAGCAATCGAAGCTCTCGCGGCTCGCACAGGCGACGCTCGATTTCGGTCTGCGCCGGAATGGCATTTACCGCTTGATGTTCGCCTCACGCACGGTGTCCTGCGCGGCCAAGGGCAGCGAGTTGCACGCAGCGACGCGGGAGACCTTTGCGCTCGTCATCGAAGCTTTGGAAGCGCCCGCCGTGGGTTATTTGCGCGAGCGGCAGGCGCTGAAGATCTGGGCGGCGCTGCACGGGGTGGTGATGCTGGCCGAGCAGGGCCTGTTCACCGGCGAGGCGGCGCACGCCACGCGCGAGGAGCTGGTCGAAGATTTCGTCAACGAGACCAAGGCTGCGCTTGCGGTCGCGATCAAGGATGCACGGCGTCGGACCAAGGCCGGCGCTTAGGGCATGATCCGGAAAAGTGTGTAGCGGTTTTCCGAAAAGATATGCTCAAGCATAACCTAAAGCGCGATGACGATCCATCCCAATCGCATCGCGCTTTAGGGCTTCGCCTTCAACAGCCTCATCAGCTTCTCGACTGCGCTGTTCGGCGTGGTCACGACGGGGCGGCCCGTGGCCTCCGCGACCAGCGGCGCGGTCGCGGCGATGCTGAATTGCGCCAGCGCGATGACGTCGCAATCGCGCAAGCTCCTTGAGGCGTCAGCGATCAGCCGGTCATGCGTGGCGCGGTCGCCGCGGTCGAGCGCGGCCAGTGCGCCTTCGGCAAGTTTCGGCACGACCTCGACCGAAGCGGGAAATTCGGGCGGCATCGATGCCAGCGTCGGCGGAAAGGTCGAGAGCAGGCCGATGCGCTGGCCCATGGTCACCGCCCTCTCGATCATGGCCTCGTTCGGCTTCAGCACCGGCATCGGCGCATGCGCGCGCGCGACGGCCTCGATGCAAGGGCCGAAGGCGGAGCAGGTGAACAGGATGCCATCCGCTCCCGTCGCCGCCGCGTAATCGCCGAGCGCCAGGAAGCGTTCGGTCATGGCATCAGTGAGCGTGCCGTCGCGCGCCAGGTCTGCAGACAGGCTGTCGTCGAGCAGGTTCATCAGCCGCGCCTCGGGCCAGGCCTGCGCAAACGCCGCCTCGATCGGGGCGATGGAATGCTTGAGGGCGTGGATCAGGGCGATGCGAGGGGACGTCGTCATGGAAGGTGACTACCTTGGGAGGTCTCGTGCCCCGGACGCAGCGCAATGCGCAGTATTGAGCTGCAGAGCGGGGGCCCATTGTCGTTGCTGGGTCGCGGCTCTGCGCAGCAGCGTTGCACGCTGCAGCGCGTCCGGGACACGGAGCACCTTTACTTGAACGGAATGGCGTACATCAGGCCGCCCTTGCTCCAGAGGCCGTTGAGGCCGCGATCGAGCTTGAGCGGGCTTGCCTTGCCGACATTGCGCTCGAAGATCTCGCCGTAATTGCCGCCGGCCTTGATCGCCGTGACCAGCCATTTGTTGTCGAGCCCGAGCCGCGAGCCGAGATCGCCGCTGGCGCCCAGCAGCCGCTGGATCGCGGGCGTCTGCGACTTCATCATCTCCTCGACATTGGCTTGAGTCACGCCAAGCTCCTCGGCCTCGATCAGGCCGTAATGCAGCCAGGTGATGATGTCGGTCCAGACCTCGTCGCCGTTGCGGGTGAAGGGTCCGAGCGGCTCCTTGCTGATGGTCTGCGGCAGCACGACATAGTCGGCCGCGTTCGGCGCCGCCGTGGTCACCGCGCCGGCGAGGGCGGACGCGTCCTGGGTCATGGCATCGCAGCGGCCGCCGAAGAACGTCTGGTACATGGTGTCGATGCGGTCGAACACCAGCGGCTTCCAATCGATGCCGTTCGCACGGCCGTAATCGCCGAGCGTGACCTCGTGCGTGGTGCCTTGCGCGACGCAGACGGTGGCGCCCTTGAGGTCCTTCAGCTCCTTCACGCCGAGGTCCTTCTTCACGACGAAACCCTGGCCGTCGTAGAAGTTGATCGGGCCCTGCCGCAGGCCCAGCGTCACGCCGCGCAAATAGGTCTGCGTCGAGTTGCGGTAGAGCACGTCGATCTCGCCCGATTGCAGGGCGGTGAAGCGGTTCTGTGCCGTCAGCGAGACGTAACGCACCTTGGTGGGATCGCCGAGCACGCCGGCCGCGAGCGCGCGGCAATAGTCGACGTCGAGACCCTTGTAATTGCCCTGCGAGTCCGGTGCCGAGAAGCCGGCAAAGCCGGCGCTGACGCCGCACACCAGCGTGCCGCGGCTCTTCACCGTATCGAGCGTCGCGGCCGATGCGATCACCGTCGATGCAGTGAGCAGGCCCGCTGCGATAACCACTTTCCTCATATGACTCTCCCCTCAGTGATTGACACTACGCAACACGTTGTCGACGGCCGTGCCGAGCTTGTCGACGATCAGGTCGATTTCGTCCGCCGAGGCGATATAGGGCGGCGCCAGCAGCACATGGTCGCCGCGCACCCCGTCCACGGTGCCGCCGCCAGGATAACATCCGAGGCCGTTTGCGAAGGCCTCCGCCTTGATCTTCTGGTGCAGCTTGAGCGCCGGATCGAACGAGGCGCGGCTAGCGCGATCGGCGACGAGCTCGATCGCCCAGAACAGGCCGCGGCCCCTGATGTCGCCGACATGGCGGTGATTGCCGAAGCGCTCGATCAGGCGCTGCTCGAGCTGCCTGCCACGCTCCTTGACCTGGTCGAGCAGGCCGTCCTCGCGGATCACGTCCTGCACCGCGAGCGCGGCGGCGCAGGCGAGGGGATGTGCCAGATAAGTGTGGCCGTGCTGGAAGGCGCCCGAGCCCGAGCGGATGATGTCGATGATCTTGCCGCTTGCGAGCATGGCCCCGATCGGCTGGTAGCCGCCGCCGAGCCCCTTTGCGATCGCCTGGATGTCGGGTGCGACCCCCTCCTGCTCCCAGGCATGCGTCGTGCCGGTGCGACCCATGCCGGACATGACCTCGTCGAGAATGAGCAACGCACCGTGCCGGTCGCAGATCTCGCGCACCGCCTTGAAGTAGCCCTCCGGGGCGGTCACCGCGCCGGCGGTGGCGCCGACGACGGGCTCGGCGAGGAACGCCGCGACGGTGTCGGGCCCGAGCCGCTGGAATTCGGCTTCGAGCTCGGCGGCGAGGCGCGCGACGAACCGTGCGTCCGACTCGCCCTCGCGCTTCTCGCGATAGGCGAAGGCCGGCGTGACGTGGCTGAAAGCAGTCGACAGCAGCGGCGCATAGGGCGCGCGACGCCAGGCATTGCCGCCGGCGGCGAGCGCGCCGAGCGTGTTGCCGTGATAGCTTTGCCGCCGCGCGATGAAGTGCTGCCGCTGCGGCTCGCCGCGCTCGATGAAATATTGCCGCGCCAGCTTGATGCTGGCTTCGATCGCCTCTGATCCGCCGCTGACGAAATAGGCGTAGGCGAGCCCGCCGGGCTCGTGCCCGACCAGTGTTTCAGCAAGTGCTTCCGCCGGCTCCGAGGAGAAGAAAGCAGTATGCGCATAGGCGAGGGTGGACGCCTGTTTGGCCATCGCCGCGATCACGCGCGGATGCTGGTGGCCGAGGCAGGACACCGCCGCGCCGCCGGAGGCGTCGATGATGCGACGCCCGTCCTCGGCGAAGAGATAAACGCCTTCCCCGCCGATCGCCTTGGGCGGCGTTTCGCGCAGCGAGCGATGCAGCACGCGGCTGGTGCGAGTGCTCATGGGTCAACCTTTCTCCGAAACGTAGGTGGAGACAGCACTGAGCCGCGCCTCGGTATTTTCCAGACGCTTTTTCGCGGCGGCGCCGCCGAGCGAGAACGTGACCGCCGCGAGCGACTGCGCGATCGCGATCGCACCGGTGAGGCTGGGGAAAAAGCCGGGCGAGGACGCTGCCTCGAACAGCAGCACGTGGTCGGCGCCCTCGGCCATCGGTGCCGCGAGGCTGTCCGCGATCGCGATCAGCGTTGCGCCGCTGCGATGAGCGGCCTGCGCGACGCGGACGCTGGCGTGGGTGTAGGGCAGGAAACCGATGACGATGACGGCTTCGCCGGGCCGGAACGCGCCGAGATCGAGGTCGTCCGGCCCGGACGTGCCGACGAGCTGCACCTGTTCGGGCCGGAACAGGCGCAGCTCGTAATTCAGGAGCTCCGCGACGCTGCGGCAGCTGCGGTAGCCCGCGATCCAGATCCGCTTGGCCTCGTGCAGCGCGCGCGCCGCTTCCGCGATCGGCTGGGCCGGGATGCGCGGAAGCCCGGCGGCCTCGGCCTCGAGCTTGTCGATGACGAGCGTAACATCGGCGTTCGGCCCGTGACGGCGGCCTCTTGTGCGGCCGGAGAAGGGCGCGGTCTGCGACGGCCGGCGCGCCTCGGTCAGCGCCGCGCGCAGCTCGTCCCATCCGGAATAGCCGATCGCCTTCGCAAGCCGCGTGAACGCGGCGGGATCGGCGCCGGCTTCCGCCGCGAGATCGCGCATCGAACGGGTGGTGGCGTCGTAATCATTGGCGGCGACGAAACGGCCGACCTCCTGCAAGCGCAGGGGGAGCGATGGCAATGCGATGCGCAGTTCGCTCAGGGGCGAGGATTTCGCGGGCTCGGCCATGAAACATTTGTTGCATGAATTACAGTTCGGTGCAACACTTGACGTGCGTCGCCGGAAATCGCTGCATTTGAAGAAGGATTTTTGTGCTGTGACCGCCGATCATCCCAGAGCACCGCCGCGTCGCCGCTTTGTGCTCGGGCGCAACGAATTGAAGGGCCTGTTCTGGCAGGTCCTGGTGGTCGGCATCGCGGTCGGGGTGATCGCCTTCCTCTGGTCCAACACCGTCACCAATCTCTCGGCGCGGCGCATCACCACCGGCTTCGCCTTTCTCGGCCGCGAGGCCGGCATGCCGATTGCCGACAGCCTGCTCGCCTACAATCCGAGGGATAGTTATCTGTGGGCCTTCGTCGTCGGCGTCGCCAACACCTTGCGCGTCGCCGTTATCGGCATCGTGCTCGCGACGATCCTGGGCACGCTGATCGGGATCTCCAGGCTGTCGGCCAACTGGCTGTTGTCGCGGCTTGCGGCGGTCTATGTCGAAACGCTCCGCGACATCCCGCTGCTGCTGCAGTTGCTGTTCTGGTACGTGCTGATGCAGGCGCTGCCGGCCGCGCGCGCTGCGTGGCGGCCGATCGAGGGTGTATTCCTGTCGAATCGCGGTCTGATCCTGCCGGCGATCCCGTTCGGGCCGCCGCAGCTCACGGTGCTCGGCACCGCGTTGCTGGGCTGCGCGGTGTTCTTCCTCTTCCGTCGGTGGCTGGTCGCGCAGCAGATGCGCGACGGCAAGCCGCGGCCGGTCTGGCCGTCTGCGCTCGGCCTCATCGTCGTGGTGCCGGCCGCGGTCTCGCTGGTGCTCGGCGTGTCCTGGACCATCGAGTGGCCGCAGCTGCGCGGCTTCAATTTCGTCGGCGGGTTGACGCTCGCGCCGGAATATTTCGCGCTGCTGATCGCACTGGTGACCTACACCTCGGCCTTCATCGCCGAGATCGTGCGCAGCGGCATCCAGTCCGTGCCGCGCGGCCAGTGGGATGCCGCCAACGCGCTTGGCCTGCGCCGCAGCTTCATGCTGCGGCAGATCATCCTGCCGCAGGCGCTGCGCGTGATCGTGCCGCCGATGACGAGCCAGTATCTCAACCTGACCAAGAACTCCTCGCTCGCGGTCGCGATCGGCTACCAGGACGTCGTCTCGATCGCCAACACCACGCTGAACCAGACCGGGCAGGCGATCGAAGCAATCGCGCTGATCATGGCGGTGTTCCTGACCATCAGCCTGTCCATCAGCTTCTTCATGAACTGGTACAATTCGCGTATCGCGCTGGTGGAGCGCTGATCATGACGGCAATCACCGACATGCCGGAGACGCCCCGAGCTGCCCGCCGTCCGCAGCCCGGCAATCCGGTGCTGCACTGGCTGCGCAAGAACCTGTTCTCCTCGATCCCGAATGGGATCCTCACCGTCCTGCTGCTGGCGCTGCTCGGCAAGGGCATTTTCAGCTTCGTGCAATGGGGCATTGCCAACGCGGTCTGGCTGACGCCCACGAACGATTCCAGCGCCTGTCGCGCCGCGCGCGGCCTCGGCGCCTGCTGGGCCATCATCCCCGAAAAGTACCGCTTCATCCTGTTCGGCACCTATCCGTTCGACGAGCAGTGGCGGCCGGCGCTGTCGGTCGTGCTGTTCATCGCGCTGTACTACCTCTCGACCCGCCGCGCGCTGTGGCGACGCGAGTTGGTTTATCTCTGGATCGGTGCGCTTGCGCTGATCAGCGTGCTGATGTGGGGCGGCGTGTTCGGCCTGTCCTTCGTCTCGCAGGACCGCTGGGGCGGCTTGCCCGTGACGCTGATCCTGGCGACGTTCGGATTGGCGTTCGGTTTCCCGCTCGGCATCCTGATCGCGCTCGGCCGGCGCTCAAAACTGCCGGCGATCCGCTCGCTCAGCGTGCTCTATGTCGAGCTGATCCGTGGCGTGCCGTTGGTGAGCCTGCTGTTCATGGCCAGCGTGATGTTCCCGCTGTTCATGCCGGCCGGATTCAACATCGACAAGCTGTTGCGCGCCCAGATCGCGATCATCCTGTTCGCCGGCGCCTACCTCGCCGAAGTGATCCGCGGCGGGCTTCAGGCGGTGCCGCGCGGGCAATATGAGGCCGCCGACGCGCTCGGCCTGTCCTACTGGCGTAAGCACCGCTTGATCGTGCTGCCGCAGGCGATCCGCCACGTCATCCCACCGCTGGTCAACACCTTCATCGCCTTCTTCAAGGACACCAGCCTGGTGCTGATCATCGGCATCTTCGACCTGCTGACGACGGCCAAGACCGCGATCATCGATCCCGCCTGGCAGCAGTTTTCCGTCGAAGTCTATATCTTCGTTGCCGCGATCTACTTCGTCTTCTGCTTTGCGATGTCGCGCTACAGCCGGAGCCTGGAGGCGACGCGCGGGAGGTGAGGCCTCGTGTCCCGGAAAAGGTGCAGCGCTTCAGCGCTGCGCCGCAGAGCCGGGACCCAGGGCTGCAGTGGAGGTCGCGGAGAGATGGGCCCCGGCTCTGCAGCGCAACGCTGACCGGACGATGCTTCGCATCGCCGGGATAGCGCTGCGCTGCGTCCGGGGCACGAGAGCGCAGCTAGTTCTTCACCTTCGGATCGATCGGCGTCGTCGCGCGCAGGCCCAGAATATCCTCCAGCACCTTCGCCCCGGCAATCACCTGCGCATCGGCACGCGGCGCGCCGACCACCTGGATGCCGATCGGCAGGCCGGAGGCCGTGAAGCCGCAGGGCAAGGAGAGAGACGGGCAGCAGGCCAGCGTGATGGCATAGACGATGCCGAGCCATTCGATGTAGTTGTCGAACCTCTTGCCGGCGCATTCGGCGACATAGCGATGCTCGATCGGAAAGGGCGGCACGATCGTGGTCGGCGTCAGCAGCAGATCGTAGCTCTTGAAGAACTCGACCGCCCGCGCCGTCATGCCGACGCGCTGCGCCTCGGCGCGCGCGAGCTGCTCGACCCTGAGCTTGAGGCCCTCCTCGATGTTCCAGATCACTTCGGGCTTGAGCAGGTCGCGCTTGGTGCGCAGCAGATTGGCCTTGGTGATCGCGAAATCGAAGGCGCGCAGCACGTGGAAGCATTCATGCGCCTCGCGCCAGTCCGGATGCGCCTCCTCGACGATGGCGCCAGCCTCCGCGAAACGTTCGGCGGCCTTGCGCGTGATCGCCTTCACCTCGGGATCGACCGGGGTGATGCCGAGATCGGGCGAATAGGCGATGCGCTTCGGCCTCTTGCCCGCCTGGGCCGCCGACAGGAACGAGGTTGCCGGAGCCGGCAGCGACAGCGGATCGTCGGCATAGTCGCCGCTCATTGCATCCAGCAGCAGCGCGAGATCCTCGACGTTGCGCGCCATCGGTCCGACCACGCCGAGATTGCGATCGATGCCCGACTTCGGGGTATGTGCGACGCGGCCGATGCTCGGCCGCATGCCGACGACGCCGCAGAAGGCCGCCGGGCTGCGCAAGGATCCGCCCATGTCGGAGCCCTGCGCGAGCCAGGCCATGCCGGTGGCAAGCGCCACCGCTGCGCCGCCGGAGGAGCCCGCGGCCGATTTCCTCGTATCCCAGGGATTGAGCGTCGCGCCGAACACCTCGTTGAACGTGTTGGCGCCGGCGCCGAATTCCGGCGTGTTCGACTTGGCGTAGACGACCGCGCCGTTGGCTTCGAGGTTCTCGACCATGAGGTCGGACTTCGCGGGGATGTTGTCCTTGAAGATCGGCGAGCCCTGCGTGTTCAACACGCCCGCGACATCGGTCAAATCCTTGATCGGCACCGGCAGCCCGGCGAGCAGTCCGCGCGCACCCGCCGGCTTCTGCATAAGTGTCTTCGCGCTCTCCCGCGCGCGATCGAAGCACAGCGTCGGCAGCGCGTTGACCTTGCCGTCGACCTCCTTGATGCGCTTCTCCAGCACGTCCAAGAGCTCGAGCGGCGAGACGTCGCCGGAGCGCAGCTTGTCGACGACGGTGCAGGCGGTTTCGCGGATCAGATCTTGGGACAATTAGCTTACTCCTGTGCTTATTTCGAAGCTCGTCATTGCGAGGAGCGAAGCGACGAAGCAATCCAGACTGGTTGCTACAGAGGCATTCCTGGATTGCTTCGCTGCGCTCGCAATGACGAGGATAGAGTTAACCCCACCCCGCGCTGATGCCGCCGTCGACCGTGTAGATCACGCCCGAGGTATAGCCGGCGCGATCCGAGGCGAGGAACGCCATGAGGTCGCCGATCTCGCGCGCATGCGCGGGCCTGCCGAGCGGCAGGCTCTTCTGGAATTCCTTGTAGCGGCTCTCGTCGCCGAATTGGTGCCTGGCCCGCGTCTTCAAAAGGGTGACGTGACGGTCGGTGCCGACGGGGCCGGGATTGATGCCGACGACGCGGATGTTGTCGGCGAGGCTCTTGCCGCCGAGCGCACGGGTGAACGCCATCAGCGCCGCATTGCCGGCGCTGCCGCAGATGTAGTTGGCGTCGAACTTTTCGCCGGCCGCGCCGATGTCGTTGACGATGACGCCGCCGCCCCTGGCTTTCATCTGCGCGTAGATGTAGCGCGTCAGGTTGATATAGCCGAACACCTTCAATTCCCAGGCGTGCCGCCAGGCCGCCTCGTCGATCTTGTCGATCGAGCCGCCGGGGATGTCGCCGGCATTGTTGACGAGCACGTCGATGTCGGCGGCTTCTTTCGCCAGCCGGGCCACGTCGTCCTCCTTGCGCAGATCGACGATGCTCGTTGCGGCGTCGATCTGGTGCGCGGCGCGCAAGCGGTCGGCCAGCGCCTTGAGCTGATCGCCGCTGCGCGCCGCGAGGAGGAGATGCGCGCCTTCCTCGGCGAAGGCCTCGGCGGCGGCTGCGCCAATGCCCTTGGACGCGCCGGTGATCAGGACGCGCTTGCCGCGCAGATGCAGATCCATGGGGGTACTCGTTCGTGGGAACAGGATCAAATCAGTAGGCGCTCGCCCGCGCCATGGTCAACATTGCAGTGCAGCGTTGCACTGCCGCCGCGTTTGGTCCATTGCAGTGCAGTCAGAAGGCGGCGACTGCCGGACCAACCAAGGACGTTCTCGATGAGCAAGAAACAATACCGGATCGCGGTCATTCCCGGCGACGGCATCGGCAAGGAGGTGATGCCGGAGGGCCTGCGCGTTTTGGAGGCGGCGGCGAAGAAGCACAACGTCTCGCTGCATTTCGACCATTTCGACTTCTCGTCCTGGGACTATTACGAGAAGCACGGGCAGATGATGCCGGACGACTGGAAGGAGAAGATCGGCAAGCACGATGCGATCTATTTCGGCGCGGTCGGCTGGCCGGCCAAGATCCCGGACCACGTCTCGCTGTGGGGCTCGCTGATCAAGTTCCGCCGCGAGTTCGACCAGTACGTCAACCTGCGCCCGGTGCGGCTGATGCCCGGCGTGCCGTCGCCGCTGGCGGGGCGCAAGCCCGGCGACATCGATTTCTGGGTGGTGCGGGAGAACACCGAAGGCGAATATTCCTCGGTCGGCGGCCGCATGTTCCCGGACACCGACCGCGAGTTCGTGACGCAGCAGACGGTGATGACCCGCACCGGCGTCGACCGCATCCTGAAATTCGCCTTCGAGCTCGCGCAGTCGCGGCCCAAGAAGCACCTGACCTCGGCGACCAAGTCCAACGGCATCTCCATCACCATGCCCTATTGGGACGAGCGCGTGGAGGCGATGGCCAAGAAGTTTCCCGGCGTGAAGTGGGACAAGTACCACATCGACATCTTGACGGCGAACTTCGTGCTGCATCCGGACTGGTTCGACGTCGTGGTCGGCTCGAATTTGTTCGGTGACATCCTCTCCGATCTCGGCCCGGCCTGCACCGGCACGATCGGCATCGCGCCGTCAGGCAACATCAACCCGGAGGGGGATTTCCCCTCGGTGTTCGAGCCGGTGCACGGCTCGGCGCCCGACATCGCAGGTCAGGGCATCGCCAACCCGATCGGCGCGATCTGGTCCGGCGCGATGATGTTCGAGCATCTCGGCGAGAAGGAAGCCGGCAAGTCGATCGTCGAGGCGATCGAGCGCACGCTGGCAGAGCGCACGCTGCGCACCAAGGACCTCGGCGGCAACGCCGACACGACGGCGTGCGGCAAGGCGGTCGCCGAGATGGTGGACTGAGGCGGGAGTGATCCTGCCGTAGGGTGGGTTGGGTTAGCCCTGCGGCCGCGCGAAGCGTGGTCCGCTGGGCGTAACCCGCCTCTTCTGTCTCCGCGGATGCGAACGGTGGTGGGTTACGCCAAGCGGTTGCGCTTCGCGCATCCGCTCGGCTAGCCCACCTTACGATTACACATACGACTTCCGCGCCGGATCGAAGATCGGCGGGTAGTCGTTGTCATCGAGCAGGTCGAGAAACGGGTCGAGCCCACTGGTCTTGATCAGCCCGAGCTCCTGATGCGAGATCAGGTTCACGGTCAAAATCTCCACGGGATCGCCCGCGATCTCCAGCGCCTCGGCGATCTCCTTGTCGGGGCCGATGATCGGTGTGAGAAGCAGGAACGTCTGGAAGTCTGTTCCTGCAACCGGCGGCCACGGAAGCGCGACGCGATGGCCGAAGCCGAACCAGGTCGTGTCGATGAACGGCAGATTGGCCAGCCAGCGCAGATTGGCCCAGACCTCCTCGGTCGGCTCGCGGACGTACCACATCAGCTCGGCTCGTGGCTTCGCGTCCCCTGGGACGCCGTGCATCCGTTGCTCGCTCATGCCGTTGGTGAGAAGGACATAGCCTTCGTCGGAGCCCTCCCGGCAGACCGGGACGAAATCGCGGCCGAAGGCGTGGATGTCGATCCGGCGCTCTGCGTTGTCCGCGAACGTGTGCTCGGGCTCGCCAAGCTCGCTCTCATAGATGGCGAGCCGTTGCCGGTAGAGGTCGGCTGCGGGTGATGGCTCTGCGGAGCCGGACATGAACTTTGCGAGACGGGAGAGCATGTGAACCTCGAAAGCGGATATGAGCCGGGATATCCGCGTTGTCGCGAGGCAACGCGGGCCGGTTCAAATTCGCCCCGCGGGCGAACCGATGCTTCGCCGTCGTCCACACTCCCGTGCGCAATCATCCATGAGGTCGTAACGACGCTGCGGATGCGCTGCGGTCGCAACTAGCCTGCGATCTTCTCGATCGCAGCCTGATCCAGCCCGAACTTCTTCCCGGCCTCCAGAATCTCCTGCCACGTCGTTGGATCGACCGGAATGCCTTCGGCAAGGCGCTTCTTCCTGGTCTCGCGTTCCGGGTCGCCGGCGATCAGCACCTTGTCGACCCCGGGCGCGGGCGGTGAGCCGGTGTGCCAGGCGACGAAACTTTCGACCTCGCGCGCGAGGTTTTCGGCGGTCCCGAGCTTCGTCGGGTCGATGACGATCGACAGCATGCCGTTGAGGACGTTGTACTTGCCGTCGGACGGGCCCTTGACCACCTGTCCGCCGGAGAGCGCACCGCCGAGGATCTCGCACACGAGCGCGAGTCCCGAGCCCTTGTGCTCGCCGAAGGGCAGGATGGCGCCGTACGGCGGGATCACGGTGTAGCGCGGGTTGACCGTGGGCTTGCCTTCGTTGTCGATGATGGTGCCGGGCTCGAGTTCGACGCCCCTGTTGTGGGCAACGCGGGTCTTGCCTTGCGCGATCCTGCTGGTGGCGAAGTCGAGCACGATGGGGTCCTTGCCGGCGCGCGGGATGCCGACGCAGAACGGGTTGGTGCCGTGACGCGCGTCGCTGCCGCCCCAGGGCGCCACGATCGGACGCGAGATCACGTTGACGAAGTGGATCGAGACCAGCCCGTGGTCGATGCACTGCTCGGCCCAGTGGCCGATGCGGCCGATGTGGTGCGAGTTGGAGAGGCCGACGAGACACACACCGTCGCGCTTGGCGCGCTCAGCCGCCAACTCCATCGCCTCATGACCGATCACCTGGCCATAGCCGGTGAGGCCGTCGAGCGTGAGAAGCGGACCCGTGTCGAGCACGATCTTGACGTGCTGGTTCACGGCGAGGCCGCCATTGGTGACGCTCTGGACATAGCGCGGGATCATGCCGACGCCGTGGGAGTCATGTCCCCTCAGATTGGCCTCGACCAGATTGGTCGATACGAGCTCGGCCTCGCGCTCCGAGGAGCCGCCGGCCTTGACGATGGCACGGACCACATTGGTGAGCGGCTCAGCCTTGACGATGCGATAGTCGGCCATTGTTGTTGCTCTTATCCCTTCACGATCCGGCGGCAGTGAACCAGCGCCGCTTCAATCAGGTTCTCGCTCGCCTCCGGCGTGCGGAAGGCCGAATGCGCCGACAGCGTCACGTTCGGCAGCTTCGTCAGCGGATGATCGCCGGGCAGCGGCTCGATGTTGAAGACATCGAGGCCGGCGTGGCGGATATGGCCCGACTTCAGCGCGTCGATCATGGCGGCCTCGTCGACCACAGCGGCGCGGGCGGTGTTGATGAGGATGACGCCGCGTTTCATCGCAGAGATCTTCTCGCGCGTGATCATGCCGCGCGTCTCGTCGTTGAGCAGCAGGTGCAACGACACCACGTCGCTTCTGGCAAGCACGCTGTCGAGGTCGGTGAATTCGACGGCGGGATGGCTCTTCGGCGAGCGGTTCCAGGCGATCACCTTCATGCCGCTACCGGACGCAATGCGCGCGACCTCCGCGGCGATGCCGCCGAAGCCGATCAGGCCGAGCGTCTTGCCGGTGAGCTGCATGCCGTCCTCGCGCAGCCAGTTCCCGGCGCGCATCTCGCGGTCCATCATCGCGATGACGCGGGCCGACGCCCACATCAGCGCGATCGCGGATTCCGCAACTGCCGTGTCGCCGTAGCCCTTGATCAGATGCACGGAGATGCCGAGCTCGGCGAGCTCTTCCGGATTCATGTAGCTGCGCGCGCCAGTGCCGAGGAACACGACGTGCTTCAGCCCGGTGCATTTCTTCGCGACCTCGGTCGGCAGTGCGGTGTGGTCGACGATCGCGATCTCGGCGCCGTCGAGAACTTCCGGATATTGCTCGGGTGTGATGTCGGGGTTCCTGTTGATCCGCACTTTGGGATCACCGGGCTTCTCCAGCCGCTCCATGATCACGGCCAGCGATTCATTGGCGTCGACGAAAACTCCGCGCATAATTCTCTCCGGTCAGGACGCGACGCCGGCGATCGCCAGCACGGTATGCATGAGGACGTTGGTGCCCGCGGCGCAGTCGCCTTGCGTCGCATCCTCCAGCTCGTTGTGGCTGATGCCGTCCTTGCAGGGCACGAACACCATCGCGGCCGGCATGACCGTGTTGAGGTTGCAGGCGTCGTGGCCGGCGCCGGAGGTGATGCGGCGCGAGGAATAGCCGAGCGTCGTCGCGGCATTCTCGACGGCAGCAATCAGCTTCGGATCGAAATGCGTCGGCGGCTTGCGCCAGACGAGATCGATCTTGACCTCGACCTTGCGGCGCGCGCCGATCTCGGCGATTGTCGCACGCAGATCGCGATCGAGCGCATCCATGATGGCGCCGTCGGCACTGCGGCAATCCATGGTGAAGGCGATCTCCCCGGGAATGACGTTGCGCGAGGGATTGGCGATCACGGCCTCGCCGATGGTGCCGACCGCGTTCGGTCCGTGCTTCTTCGCAATCGACTCCATCGCCAGCACGATTTCGGACAAGGTCGCCAGCGCATCGCGCCGCAGCGGCATCGGCGTCGAGCCCGCATGACTCTCGAAGCCGGAGATCTTGCCGTCGTACCAGAGCACGCCCTGGCCGGAATCGACCACGCCGATGGTCTTGCCTTCCGCTTCCAGAATTGGACCCTGCTCGATGTGCAGCTCGACGAAGCAGCCGAGCTTCTGGAAGCCGACCGGCTTGTCGCCGCGATAGCCGATGCTGTCGAGCGCCTGGCCGACGGTGGTGCCATCGATATCCTTGCGCGACAAAATGTCGTCGGTGGTGAAGTCGCCGACATAGGCGGCGGAGGCCATCATCGCAGGTGCGAAGCGCGAGCCTTCCTCGTTGGTCCAGTTGACGACGCAGATCGGCGCCTCGGTCTCGATGCCGGCATCGTTCAGCGTGCGGATCACCTCCAGCGCGCCGAGCGTTCCCAGGATGCCGTCATACTTGCCGCCGGTCGGCTGGGTATCGAGGTGCGAGCCGATGCCGACGGGCAGCTTCGACATGTCGCGGCCCTTGCGCAGGCCGAACTGTGATCCGAGCGCGTCGACGTGGACTTCCAGTCCGGCATCCTCGCAGGCCTTGCGGAACCAATCGCGCACCTGCTTGTCTTCGCTGCTCAGCGTCAGCCGCCGCACGCCGCCTTTAGCCGTCGCGCCGAATTGCGCGGTCTCGTGGATGGAGCCCCACAGGCGGGCGGAATCGATTTGCAGGTTGGTGGCGGCTCGGCTCATGCGGTCGTTCTCTCTTTTTGTCCGGCGCCTTTTTCAATGACGCGCCTGTGCGGGCGCGTCAACCGCGAGGCTGCTCTGCGCAATTTGCCGTGCAAGCTCGGCGACGCGCTCCACGGCGACGACGTCGGGAGAGGCGAGCCAGCTCGCGGTGAAGGTCAGCGGTGCGATGGCGAGGTCGGTGTCGAGCAGCTGCAGGCGCCCGTCGGCGAGCTCGTTCTCGACGATGGCGTCGGGAATCACGGCGATGCCGAGTCCCTCGACCGCCATGTGGATGACGGTCGCCAGCGAGGCGGACGCGTGCAGGCGGATCGGCGGCAGCTCGGGCCGGTCGAACACCTCGCGCACGACCTCGTAAGGCTTGGTCTTGCGCGGGAAGGTGATGATCGGAAACCGCGCGAGCTCCGCCGGCGTCAGCGGGCCTTTGCCGAGCCCGAGCGAGGGACTTGCGAGGAAGCCGATCGGATAATCGGCGAGCACGCGGTTGTGCACGCCGGAGGCGGACAGCGGTCCGACGACGAAAGCGAGCTCGATCTCCTGCGCGAGCAGGCGCGCGGTGAGGTTCGGCGTGATGTCGACCTCGATCTCCAGCGACAGGTTCGGATAGACTTCGTTCACGCTCTTGACGAGCCGCGGCAGCCAGGTGTGCACGATGGTCTCGGCGACGCCGAGCCGCATCACGCCGCGCATCGCCGAGCGGTCGCCGATCTCCGCCATCATCGCAGCGCGCAGGCCGATCAGCTTCTCCGCGTAGACCATCATCTGCCGGCCGCTCGGTGTCGGTGACGCCACGCGATGATCGCGGTTCAGCAGCTTCACGCCCATCTCGCGCTCGAGCTGGGCGATGCGCTGGGAGATCGCCGGCTGGGTGGTGTTGAGCCGTTGCGCGGCGCCGCGGAAGCTGCCGAGCTTCACAACCCACAGGAACGTCTCGATCGACCTGAAGTCCAGCATTGGAAGGATTTTCCCGATCGATAAATCATATTTATCGAGATTGATTAGAAACGACGATTAGACTTTATAGCACGCTTGGTGTTGGTTTGTCTTTGTCGAGTTTATAGGCAGGTCGATCACATGACTGTTTTGGTGGCAGCGCAGCAAACTGAAACACCCGACACCCTCCCGAGCCGCAAGGCCCGGCTCGCCTACCGAGAGGGGCTGGTTGCCTCCACCGCTGGCGTCGCCCCCGGATGTGTCCAGGGCAACCTGGCGATCCTGCCGGCGGAATATGCCGGCGCCTTTCACCGCTTCTGCCAGCTCAATCCCAAGCCGTGCCCGATCATCGGCATGTCCGACGTCGGCAGCCCTTACATCCCCTCGCTCGGCACCGACCTCGACATCCGCACCGACGTGCCACGCTACCGTGTCTGGCGCGACGGCGAGGTCGTGGACGAGCCGACCGACGTGAAGAGCTACTGGCGCGACGACCTCGTTACCTTCGTGCTCGGCTGCTCGTTCTCATTCGAGGAGGCGCTGCTCGAGGAGGGCATGCCGATCCGCCACATCGAGAAGAACGTGCGCGTGCCGATGTACCGCACCAACATCGCCTGCGGCGAGGCCGGTCCGTTCGCCGGCCCCATGGTGGTGTCGATGCGCCCGTTCAAGCCGGCCGACGCGATCCGCGCGGTGCAGATCACCTCGCGCTATCCCGCCGTGCACGGTGCGCCCGTGCATCTCGGCCATCCGCATCTGATCGGCATCAAGGATATTGCCAAGCCCGACTACGGCGATCCCGTACCTGTTGCCGAAGACGAGATTCCGGTATTCTGGGCCTGCGGCGTGACGCCGCAATCGGTTATCAACGCCGCCAAGCTGCCGTTCGCGATCACGCATTCGCCCGGCCTGATGCTGGTGACGGATCTGAAGAACAAGACCATGGCCGTGATTTAGTAGGCAGCGTTTGCTGTTTCTTCGGGCTTTACGCTCTTTGCCAATCGCTTCATTCGATACGCGCAAAAATTCGGACAACAGGGGACTTTAGCCAATGACGATGACTCGCCGCGACGTACTGCTCGGAGCCACCGCCGCCGCTGCGCTGCTGCCATTAGCTGCGCGCGCGCAAACGTCTGAAGTGGTGATTGGCGCAACCTATCCCCTGTCGGGCTCCGGCGCGCAGGTGGGTGTCGATGCGCAGCGTGCTTTCGAGACTGCGATCGACATCATCAATAACGACCAGGATTTCGATCTTCCGCTGGCAAAGGGCGTAGGTTTGCCCGGTCTCGGCGGTGCCAAGATCCGTATTGTCTATGCCGACACCCAGGGCGATCCGCAGAAGGGGCGCGCCGAAGCCGAACGGCTGATCACGCAGGAAAAGGTCTGCGCCATCCTCGGCTCCTATCAGAGCGCGGTCGCGGTCACGATCAGCCAGATCTGCGAACGCTACCAGACCCCGTTCATCTCGGCGGACAACTCCTCGCCGAGCCTGCATCGCCGCGGTCTGAAGTATTATTTCCGCGCCTCGCCGCATGACGAGATGTTCTCGGCCGGAATGTTCGACTTCCTCGATGCGATGAAGAAGAAGGGCGCCAAGGCCAACACGCTGGCGCTGTTCCACGAAGATACCATCTTCGGCACCGACTCCGCCAACGCCCAGACCAAGCTTGCCAACGAGCGCGGCTACAAGATTGTCGCCGACATCAAGTACCGCGCCAACTCGCCGTCGCTGTCGGCCGAGGTGCAGCAGCTCAAGGCTGCCAATGCCGACGTGCTGATGCCGTCGAGCTACACCACCGACGGCATCCTGCTGGTCAAGACCATGGCCGAACTCGGGTACAAGCCGAACGCGATCGTGGCCCAGGCGGCCGGCTTCTCCGAGAAAGCGCTCTACGACGCGGTCGGCGACAAGCTCGAGGGCGCGATCACCCGCGGCAGCTTCTCGCTCGATCTCGCCGCCAAGCGGCCGATGGTCGGCAAGATCAACGACCTGTTCAAGGCGAAGTCGGGCAAGGACCTCAACGACAACACGTCGCGGCAGTTCATGGCGATGATCATCATGGCGGACGCCATCAACCGTGCCAAATCGACCGAGGGCGAGAAGATCCGTGACGCGCTGGCCGCGACCGAGATGCCGGGCGAGCAGACCATCATGCCCTGGAAGCGCGTCAAGTTCGACGAGATGGGCCAGAACAACGATGCCGATCCGGTCCTGCTGCAATATGTCGGCGGCAAGTTCGTCACCATCTTCCCGTCGCAGGCGGCGGTGGCCGATGCAGTCTGGCCGATGAAGTAAGCGATCAGGTTGCGGGCGGGGGACGAGCGACGTGACAGCTGAAACGATTATCCAGAGTCTTGCGAGCGGCCTGCTGATGGGGCTGCTTTACGGACTGATCGCCGTCGGCCTGGCCTTGATCTTTGGCCTGATGGACGTCGTCAACTTCGCCCATGGCGAATTCCTGATGCTGGCGATGTACGTGACATTCTTCCTGTTCGCGTTCTTCGCCATCGATCCACTGCTGTCGGCGCCGCTGGCCGCCGCCGCCCTGTTTGTCCTGGGGGCGGCGGTCTATCTCCTGATCGTGCGGTTTGCGATGCGTGCCAAGGCCAATGTCGGCATGGTGCAGATCTTCGCCACCTTCGGCCTCGCCATCGTGATGCGGGGCCTCGCGCAGCTGTTCTTCACTGCCGACTACCGCAGCGTTCCCAACTCATGGCTCGGCGGCAAGACGGTATCGCTCGCCGGGATTTACCTGCCGCAGCCGCAGCTGTTCGGCGCGCTGGTCGCGATCGCCGCGTTCGGCGGGCTCTATCTGTTCATCAACCGCACCGATTTCGGCCGCGCGCTGGAAGCGACCCGTGAAGATCCCGGCGCGGTGGCCCTCGTCGGCATCGACAAGAACCGCGTGTTCGCGCTCGGCTGGGGCCTCGGCGGTGCGCTGGTCGGGCTTGCCGGCGCCATCATGGCGACCTTCTTCTACATCTATCCCGACGTCGGCGCATCCTTTGCGCTGATCGCCTATGTCACAGTCGCGCTCGGCGGCTTTGGCAGCGTGTTCGGCGCCTTCGCCGGCGGCATCGTCGTCGGCCTGGTCGAAGCCACCACCGCGTTGATCCTGCCGCCATCGCTGAAGTCGGTCGGCATTTACGCGGTCTATCTGCTCGTCGTGTTCATTCGGCCGCGTGGCCTGTTCGGGTCGATGTGATGGACAAGCAATTCGTCGCGCGGCGCCGCCGCGACCTCATTACCGCCGCCGGACTTGCGGCCGTCGCCGCGATCGTGCCGCTGTTCGTCAAGGACGTCTACGTCCAGAACATCATGGTGCTGACGCTGATGTACGCGGCGTTGTCGCAGAGCTGGAACATCTTGTCCGGCTATTGCGGGCAGATATCGCTCGGACACGCGCTGTATTTCGGGCTCGGTGCCTACACCACCGCGCTGCTGTTCACCAAGTTCGGCGTGCTGCCGTGGTTCGGCATGATCGGCGGCGGGTTGATCTCCGCCGCAATCGCGATGGCGCTGGGCTATCCCTGCTTCCGCCTCGGCGGCCACTACTTTGCGATCGCCACCATCGTGATCGCCGAGATCGGATTGCTGCTGATCCAGAACTGGGACTGGGCCGGTGCGGCCCTCGGCATCGACATTCCCGTGCGGGGCGACAGCTGGCTGAAATTCCAGTTCACGCGCTCGAAACTGCCATACTTCTACTTCGCGCTGGTGCTCGCCTGCGTCGCCTGGTTCGTCACCTGGTGGCTGGAAGATTCCAAATGGGGCTATTGGTGGCGCGCGGTGAAAGACAACCCGCAGGCGGCCGAGAGCCTCGGCGTCGTCGTGTTCAATTCGAAGATGGGCGCGGCGGCGGTCTCCGCCTTCCTGGTCGCGGTTGGCGGCAGCTTCTATGCGCAGTTCGTTTCCTACATCGATCCCGGAAGCGTCATGGGCTTCCAGTTCTCGCTCTTGATGGCGCTGCCGGCAGTGCTTGGCGGCATCGGCACGCTGTGGGGACCGCTGCTTGGCGCCGTCATCCTGATCCCGATCACCGAGTTGACGCGCTCCTATATCGGCGGCTCCGGCCGCGGCGTCGACCTCATCGTCTACGGCGCGCTGATCATCCTGATCGCGCTCGCGCGGCCGGAAGGGCTGGTCGGCCTGTTCTCGCGCCGGCGCAAGGAGGCCACGCGATGACCGCGCTGCTCGAAACCCGCGGCGTCTGGCAGCGCTTCGGAGGCCTGATCGCCAACAGCGACGTCTCGATCTCGGTCGGCCGCGGCGAGATCGTCGGCCTGATCGGCCCGAACGGCGCTGGAAAGTCGACGTTGTTCAATCTGATCGCCGGCGTGTTGCCGCCAACCCAGGGCTCGATCATCTTCGACGGCGAGGACGTCACCACTCTGCCGGCGGCCGCGCGCTGCCAGCGCGGGATCGGGCGCACCTTCCAGGTGGTCAAGAGCTTCGAGACGATGACGGTCATCGACAACGTCATCGTCGGCGCTCTCGTGCGCAACACCGTGATGCGTGAGGCGCGGCGCAAGGCGCATGAGGTGCTGGAATTCACCGGGCTCGCCGCGCGCGCCGACGTGCTCGCCAGCGACCTCGTGCCGGCCGAGAAGCGCCGCCTCGAAGTCGCACGGGCGCTCGCGACCGAACCGAAGCTGCTGCTGCTCGACGAGTGCCTCACTGGCCTGACGCCGACCGAGGCGCAGACCGGCGTTGCCCTGGTGCGCAAGGTGCGCGATGCCGGCATCACCGTGCTGATGGTCGAGCACGTCATGGAGATCGTGATGCCGCTGGTCGACCGCGCCATCGTGCTCGATCTCGGCAAGGTGCTGGTCGAGGGCAAGCCCGCCGACGTCGTGCGCGATCCCAAGGTGATCAAGGCATATCTGGGAGATCGTCATGCTGTCGGTGCGTGAAGTCACCACCGCCTATCAGGGCCTGGTCGCGATCTCCGCGGTCTCGATCGAGGTGGAGAAGGGCGAGATCGTCTGCGTTGCCGGCGCCAACGGCGCGGGCAAGTCGACGTTGCTCAAATCCATCGCCGGTGCCGAACGCCCGCGTTCGGGCACGGTGACGTTCGACGGCAAGCGCCTCGACGGCATGGCGCAGCATCACATCACGGCCACCGGCATCGCCTATGTGCCGGAAAACCGCCGCCTGTTCCCGCGCCTGTCGGTGCGCGACAATCTGCGTCTCGGCAGCTATCTCTACCGCGGCGAGGCGGACCGCGAAGGGCCGCTCGATCTCGTCTTCAACCTGTTTCCGCGCCTTCAGGAGCGTTTGGAGCAGCGCGCCGAGACGCTCTCTGGCGGCGAGCAGCAGATGCTCGCGATCGGCCGCGCCCTGATGACGCGACCGCGGCTGTTGATGCTGGACGAGCCCTCGCAAGGAATCATGCCGAAACTGGTGGACGAGATCTTCCAGGCGGTGAAGCGCATCCGCGACGCCGGCATGACGGTGCTGATCGTCGAGCAGCGCATGGCCGAGTGCCTGGAGATCGCCGACCGCGCCTACATCCTGCAGACCGGCCGCGTGCTGATGCAGGGGCGGTCCGCGGAGATTAAGGGCAACCCTGACGTGCGGAAGGCGTATCTGGGGCTGTAGCTGGACTGCCGCCGCATTCGCAGCCGCCGTGGCCCGGATGAGCGAAGCGATATCCGGGGTAGGCCTTACCGCATGTCGCTGCGCTCATGCGGGCTACAGGTGCCGCCACAATCTCCGTCATTGCGAGCGCAGCGAAGCAATCCAGAGTGTTTCCGCGGAGGGACTCTGGATTGCTTCGCTGCGCTCGCAATGACGAGGATAGGGCAGGGCCTAGTGCCCATGCTCCGGCAGCGTCACCCCGAACACCTTCACCAGATCCTTCACCTGCTCCGGCGACAGATACCGCGGGTTCATCCCGCGCAGCAGCAGGTACAGCTTCGCCGTCTCTTCCAACTCCTCCGTGGCGAACACGGCGGCTTCCAGCGTGTCGCCGGCAACGACCGGACCGTGATTGGCGAGCAGCACGGATGAATATTTCCCCGCCAGCCCCTTGATCGCATCCGCGACCGCGGGATCGCCGGGGCGGTAATAGGGCACGAGTGCGGTGGCGCCGCATTTCATCAGGTAATAGGCCGTCATCGGCGGCAGCGCGGCGCGCGGGTCGATCTCGGGGAGCATCGAGAGCGCGACCGAATGCGTGGAGTGCAGATGCACGATGGCCCGCGCGCTTCCGCGCGTATCGTAGAGGGCCGTGTGCAGCGGAACTTCCTTGGTCGGCGCATCGCCCGAGACCAGCCGGCTCCCGCTATCCATCCGTGACAGTTTTGCGGGATCGAGAAAACCGAGCGAGGCGTTGGTCGGCGTCACCAGCCAGCCTCCGTCGTCCAGCTTGACGCTGATATTGCCGGAGGAGCCCGGCGTCAGCCCGCGCTCGAACAGGGATCGTCCGAAGCGGCAAATCTCCTCGCGCAGCCTTGTTTCGTTGCTCGTTTCGGTTCTCATGGCCGTCATGCCTGCTTGTCTCACGCTTTGGCAGCGCGGCCAAGCCGTGTTATTCGGTTGCCAAGCTGCCGCAAAAGGGCGGCCATCCGGGAAACGTTCGCAAGGGTCAGTTGCATATGTCCGCCTCCACGTCACAAAGTCAGCGTATCGCCGTCGTCGGGCTCGGTTCGATGGGATTTGGCATGGCGACCTCGCTCAAGCGCGCCGGCCACGCCGTGACCGGCTGCGACGTCTCGGCGGATGCCGTCGCGCGCCTCGTGAAGGACGGCGGCGCGGGAGCCAAGACGCCGGCCGAAGCGGCCAAGGACGCCGATATCGTCGTCAGCGTCGTCGTCAATGCCGCGCAGACCGAGGCGATCCTGTTCGGCAAGGATGGCGCCGCCGAGACCATGCCGAAGGACAGCGTCTTCGTCTCCTCGGCGACCATGGACCCGGATGTGGCGCGGCGCCTGGCCACGCAGCTGGAGGCGACCGGCCGGCATTATCTGGATGCGCCGATCTCCGGCGGAGCACAGCGCGCCGCGCAAGGCGAATTGACGATTCTTGCCTCCGGCAGCCCGGCCGCCTTTGCCAAAGCGCGGCCGGCGCTCGATGCCATGGCTGCCAAGCTCTACGAGCTCGGCGATGCCGCCGGGCAGGGCGCTGCGTTCAAGATGATCAATCAGCTGCTCGCCGGCGTTCACATCGCCGCCGCCAGCGAAGCGATGGCGTTCGCGGCCAAGCAGGGCCTCGACATCCGCAAGGTCTACGAGGTGATCACCGCCTCAGCCGGCAATTCATGGATGTTCGAGAACCGCATGCCGCACGTGCTCGACGGCGACTACACGCCGCGCAGCGCGGTGGAGATCTTCGTCAAGGATCTCGGCATCATCCAGGACATGGCGCGCAGCGCCCGATTCCCGGTGCCGGTCTCCGCCGCCGCGCTCCAGATGTTCCTGATGACGTCGGCTGCCGGCATGGGCCGTGACGATGACGCATCGGTGGCGCGGATGTATGCGCAGGTCACCGGCGTCAAGCTGCCCGGCGACAAGTAAGAGGATCTCCAATGCCCCGTTTCGCCGCCAATCTCTCGATGATGTTCACCGAGGTGTCGTTCCTCGACCGCTTCGACGCCGCTGCGCAAGCGGGCTTCACCGCGGTCGAGTTCCTGTTTCCCTACGAGCATCCCGCCGAGGCCGTCGGCGAGCGGCTCAAGCGCAACGGCCTGACCCAGGCGCTGTTCAACCTGCCGCCGGGCGACTGGAACGCCGGTGAGAAGGGCTTTGCCGCGCTGCCATCACGCTTCTCCGATCTCAAGGCGAGCCTGGAGAGGGCACTGCCTTATGCCAAGGCGACCGGCGTCAAGCGCCTGCACCTGATGGCCGGCATCGCCAACCGCAGCGAGCGCGCCGCGATCGAGGTCTTCTACAAATCGGTGGCCTGGGCTGCGGAATTCTTCGCGCCGCACGGCATCGACGTCGTGATCGAGCCGATCAATGCCCGCAACGTGCCCGGCTACTTCCTCAACGATTTCGGCTTCGCGCGGGATCTGATCCAGGAACTGAGGCTTGCGAACCTGAAACTTCAGTTCGACATCTATCACTGCCAGATCATCCATGGCGACGTCACCATGCGGCTGCGCGAGATGATGCCGATCATCGGCCACATCCAGATCGCCAGCATTCCCTCGCGCAACGAACCGGACGGCGAGGAGCTGAACTATCCGTTCCTGTTCGATGAGCTCGACCGGCTCGGCTATGCCGGCTTCGTCGGCTGCGAATACAATCCACGCGGCAAGACCACCGATGGCCTCGCCTGGTTCAAGCCCTATGCGGGAGTGAAGCCGTGACACTTGCATTGGGCTGCATCGCCGACGACTACACCGGCGCTTCCGATCTCGCCAACACGCTGACCCGCGCGGGCCTGCGCACCGTCCAGACCATCGGCATACCTGCCGACGATCTGGCGCTGCCCGAGGTCGATGCCGTCGTGGTGTCCTTGAAGAGCCGCTCGATCGAGGCCGGCCTTGCCGTGTCGCGCTCGCGCGCAGCGGACAAATGGCTGCGCAGTCGCGGCGCGCGTCACGTGCTGTTCAAGATCTGCTCGACCTTCGATTCCACCGATGCCGGCAATATCGGCCCCGTCATGGACGCGCTGCGTGCCGATTGCGGCGAGGGAGCCGTACTGGTGACGCCGGCCTTTCCGGAGACCGGGCGCACCGTCTATCAGGGCAATTTGTTCGTCGGCGCCGTGCCGCTGAACGAGAGCCCGCTGAAGGACCATCCGCTCAACCCGATGCATGATTCCAACCTGGTGCGCGTGCTGGCGCGCCAGAGCAGGACGCAGGTTGGCCTCGTCGATCTCGCCCCCGTCACGCGCGGCGCGGAGGCGGTGCGGGCACGGCTGGCCGAGCTCGCCGCCAAGGGCATCGGTGTCGCGATCATCGATGCCGTATTCGACCGCGACCTCGAAACCATCGGTCTCGTCGCCGCCGAACACCTTCTGTCGGTCGGCGCATCGGGCATGGGCCTCGGGCTTGCGCGCGCGCTGGTGTCGACGGGCAAGGTGAAGTCGGCGCCGCCGAGCAGCGAAACCGGCGCTGCGGTCGGCGGATCGGCTGCATGCCTTGCCGGCAGTTGCTCGCAGGCGACGCTTCAGCAGATTGCCGTCGCCGAGCGCATCATGCCGGTGCTCCATCTCGATCCCGAGCAGATCGTCGCGGACGCCGGCGAAGCGCAGCGCGCGCTGGACTGGGCAAGGCCGCGGCTTGCGGAAGGTCCGGTGCTGATCGCTTCGAGCGCGACGCCGGAAGCCGTTGCCGCCGTGCAGGCGCGCCATGGCCGCGATGCCGCGGGCCACGCCATCGAGCAGGCCATGGCCGATATCGCCGAGGGCTTGGTTCAGGCCGGCGTCCGGCGCCTGGTCGTCGCCGGTGGCGAGACATCCGGCGCCGTGGTCGATCGGTTGAGGATTCCCGGATTTCTCGTAGGAGTGGAAATCGCTGCGGGAGTTCCGGTCCTGCGCGCGGTCGGCTCGGAAGCTGGCGACATGTTGCTCGCCCTGAAGTCCGGAAATTTCGGCGGCGCAGAGTTCTTCACGGATGCGCTTAGGCTCATGCGCTGAACGCAGGGCATTTTTAGCTGCCTGTTCACTTGTTTCGGGCTCCGTAACTCGCACGGAGTCGTTGCTGACACCTGCACGGGTGCTCTGCTGTCGGATGTCGGTGCTGCTCCCTTTGGTTGATTCGTAGAACTTCCGGGCGCGGCACCGCCGCCAGCACAAAGAGACTTCTATTATGCTCGCCACCATTTCCATCCGCGCCAAGATCATCAGTGTCGTGGCGTTCCTGCTGGTCGCGATGGCCGGCATGGGCCTGCTCGCCGTCATGAAGATGCGGTCGATGAACGCCAACACGGTCGACATCACGACGAGCTGGATGCCGAGCGTGCGGGTGCTGGGCGAGATCCGGGCCGCCGTCATCACCTATCGCAACGTGGTCCGCGAGCACATGTTGTCCGAGACGCTAGATGACAAGCTGGCGACGGAACAGACCGCCGCGACCGTCACCGAGATGCTGGCCAAGGCTCGAAAGAAGTACGAGCCGATGATCACCTCGCCGGAAGAGCGGGCGCTCTATGCGGAGTGGTCGAAGCTGTGGGCCGAGTACCAAAAGGGCGCCCAGGACGTCATGGAACTGTCGCGCATGGAGTTCGGCAAGGTTCCGCATGGGTCCCATGAGCTCAACACCAAGACGGTCAACAAGATCGGGCTGAAGTCCGACGAGGTCCTGCAGAAGGACATCGATCTCAACACCAAAGGCGGTGACCAGGCCGCCAGCGACGCGGCCGACAGCTACTATCATGCGTTCCTGCTGGTTTCGATCATGCTCGGCGCTGCCGTCGTCATCGGCATCGGCGTCGGCTTCTATCTCGTCCGCGACGTCTCCAGCGGCATCAACTCCATCACACTGCCGATGCAGGCGCTGGGCAAGGGGGACCTCTCCGCCGAAGTCCCGCACCGGGGCGAGAAGACCGAGATCGGTGCCATGGCCGACGTGCTCCAGATCTTCAAGGAGGCGCTGATCGCCAAGAAGGCCGCCGACGAAGCCGCCGCGGCCGATGCGGAAGCCAAGATCGAGCGCGGTCGCCGCGTCGACAACATCACCCGCGAATTCGAGACCATGATCGGCGAGATCGTGCAGACCGTGTCGTCGGCCTCGACCCAGTTAGAGGCTTCCGCCTCGACGCTGACCGCGACCGCCGACCGCTCGCAGCGGCTGGCGACCACGGTTGCCGGCGCCTCGGAGGAAGCCTCGACCAACGTGCAATCGGTGGCCTCGGCGACCGAGGAGATGGCTTCGTCGGTCGGCGAGATCAGCCGTCAGGTGCAGGAATCCGCGCGGATGGCCGGCGATGCCGTCGGTCAGGCCCGTGCCACCACCGAGCGCGTCAGCGAATTGTCCAAGGCTGCCGCGCGCATCGGCGACGTCGTCGAGCTGATCAACACCATCGCCGGCCAGACCAACCTGCTGGCGCTGAACGCCACCATCGAGGCAGCACGCGCAGGCGAAGCCGGCCGCGGCTTTGCCGTCGTCGCCTCCGAGGTGAAGGCGCTCGCCGAGCAGACCGCGAAGGCGACCGGCGAGATCGGCCAGCAGATTTCCGGCATCCAGACGGCGACCAATGATTCGGTCGGTGCGATCAAGGAGATCTCCTCGACCATCGAGCGCCTGTCGGAGATCTCGTCCGCCATCGCGGCTGCGGTGGAAGAGCAGGGTGCCGCGACGCAGGAGATTGCCCGCAACGTGCAGCAGGCGGCGCAGGGAACCCAGCAGGTTTCGTCCAACATCACCGACGTGCAGCGCGGCGCGACCGAGACCGGCACGGCGTCATCGCAGGTGCTGTCCGCGGCGCAGATGCTGTCGAACGATTCGAACCGGCTGAAGACCGAGGTCGGCAGGTTCCTGACGAGCGTCCGCGCTGCCTGAGTCTCGACCGCGTCGGAAAAACAGGCGCCGAAGGGCTGAGATCTCGTAGGGTGGGCAAAGGCGCTCTTGCGCCGTGCCCACCATTCTTTCCGGATCACACGAAGGTCGTGGGCACGCTTCGCTTTGCCCACCCTACGAGATCACGCCGCGCGCCACTCCGGCACGCCATCTTCTGCCATAGCGATCTCGCCGAGCGAGCCGACCGGGGTGCGGTCCATGTCGAGCAGATGCGCCAGCGTCGCGCCATCGCTTGCCGGAATCCGCGCCAGCGTGCGGCGATCGTCCTCTGTCCGCAGCATCACGACGCCGTGCTCGACGTCGTCGCCGCGGCCGTAAAGCACGGTAAAGCTTTCGACCTTGCCCTTGCCCGAAGCCTCGGTCACGAACTCCGGCACCGCGCGCTTGTTGCGATCGGCCTCGTCCTGCACGCTCGTCTCCTGCGCCAGCGCCTCGCGCGGCGGCGTCTTCGACACCACCAGCGCGTGGTGCTTGGTGACGAAGCCGCCCTGGCCGTAGAGCAGGCCGAGCCTGGCGCCGTCGCGCACACGCCGCACCATCGCACAGGCCGCATGCGTCATGTAGGTGTTGAGCGGCGCGCCGAAGAAGGTGAGGCCGCCGGTCACGGTCGGCTGCACGTCGGGTCCCAAGCCCAGCGTCCGCCGCGCCATCTTGGGCACGCAGGGGAAGCAGCTGTAGAGCTCGATCGCGTCGAACTTGTTGCCGCCGCCGGCCAGGTTCATCACGCTCTTGAGCACGGCGTTCTGCGGGTGGCTCTCGTAAAACTGGTCGCGCAGCAGATAGTCGCGCGGCTCTTCCGCCGAAGCACCGCCGAGCGGGTAGACCAGTTTGTCCTCGGCGACCCCGGCCGCCCGCGCCTTGGCAAGACTGGTGAGCAGCAGCGCGCCGCCCATGTTGACGCTGGGGTTGGCCACCATCAGTTTGTTATAGGGCCAGGCGATCAGGCGGTTGTCCGCGGTCGGCGTCGTGATCTCCTCGGGCGCGTAGCGCCGCTTCAGCCAGGCATTGGGGTTTTGCGCGGCGGCTTCCGAATAGCGCGACCACAGCGTGCCTGATTCCGCCATCGCCTCGCGCGGCGTCTGGCCCCAATGCGCCGAGGAGGCCGCTTCGTAGAACGGATAGACGGTCACAGGGCGAAACACGCCGAGCTTCACTGCCAAGGGCTTCTGGAACGCCGCGCCGCGCTTGGGCTCCTCGACGTCATGGGCGAACGGCGTCCACGGCAGCTTGATGCCGGCGCGCTCCGCCTTGGTCGCGGTCGATTGCGCCTCCGCGCCGCACACCGCCGCGACGCTGCACTCGCCGCGCGCGATACGCTTGGCCGCCTCGTGGATGTAGCGGATCGGGCTCTCGCCACCGACCGGGCCGTAATAGCAATGCGCCGGCGAGATGCCGAGGCGTTGCGCCAAAAGCTGCTCCGGATCGCGATAGCGCCAGCTCAGGAAATTGACGACGTCGAGCGATTGCACCTGGCCGAGCAGCTTTGCACCGGCGTCCTGTTCGGCGCGCCGCAACGCCTGTTCGAGCAGGTCGAGCGGCTCGAGACCGTCGGTGATCTCCTTCGGGCGGTCGACGATCTCGCCGATGCCGACGATGACGGGAATGCGGTCTTCGGGATTCTTGTTCTTATCTGTCATGCTTCAATTCACGATGTCTGTTTCGTCATTGCGAGCGCAGCGAAGCAATCCAGGATATTTCCGCGGAGGCAGTCTGGATTGCTTCGCTGCCCTCGCAATGACGAGGTCGTGACTACTCCGCCACCAGCGCATTCATGTGCTCGACGGCTTCGGCGAAATCTTGCTTGAACTCCTGTACCACGGCACCCGCCGATTTCACGCTGTCGATCAGGCCGACGCCCTGGCCGACGAAATAGCTGACGAGATCGCGCGCCCTCGCGTTGCCGCTTGCGGCGGCCCGGTCGATCGAATGGAAGGCGTCGCGGCTGATGATGCTTTGCAGCGGCATCGGCAGCGCGCCCGGGCTGTCGGGCGCGCGGTCCCAGGCATCGGTCCAGACCGAGCGGAGCTGCCGCGCCGGCTTGCCGGTGCGGCCCTTCGAGCGCACCGCATCGCGCGAGGAGGCCGCGATCATCTTCTCGCGAAAGATCTCCGTGGTCTCGGCCTCCACGGTCGCAAGCCACACCGAGCCGGTCCAGGCGCCGGCCGCGCCCATCGCCATGCAGGCCGCCATCTGCCGTCCCGTCATGATGCCGCCGGCCGCCAGCACCGGCACGTCGCGAATGGGCTTGATCGCCTTGATCACCTCCGGCACCAGCACCATGGTCGAGACCTCGCCGCAATGGCCGCCGGCCTCGGTGCCCTGCACCACGAGAATGTCGACGCCGGCCGCGACCTGGCGCAGCGCGTGCTCCTTGGCGCCGACCAGCGCGGCAACCGGCACGCCGTGCTTCTTGCCCATCTCGATCATCGCCTTCGGCGGCACGCCCAGCGCGTTGGCGATCAGGCGGATCGGATGATCGAAGGAGACCTCGAGCAGCTGAAGCGCGGTCTTGCCGTCGAACGGCTGCGGCTGATTGTCCGCAACTTCAGTAGCGGTCAGCTCGATGTCGTACTTCTTCAGGAGCTCGCGCGTGTAGTTGCGATGCTCCTGCGGCACCCGCGCTTCCAGGCTCTTCCAGGTGACGTCCTTCTCGCCGGCGGTCGAGATGTTTTCCGGGATCAGCACGTCGATGCCGTAGGGCTTGCCGTCGACGTGATCGTCGATCCACTTCAGCTCACGTTCGAGCGTATCCGGCGTATGCACCGTCGCCCCCAATACACCAAACCCGCCGGCGCGGCTGACGGCGGCAACGACGTCGCGGCAATGGCTGAAGGCGAGCAGCGGGAAATCGATCCCCAGCATGTCGCAGATCGGCGATTTCATGGCTCTCTCCCGGCGGCAGGCTTCGCATTCTCGTTGCTTTCGCTGGCAAAGCAAAGTGACGCGAGCCGATCGATGACATGCCGGATTCGGCCGCGCATCTTGTGCGGAGACGTCGCGCTCGATCGGCGTCCCAGGGGACGCCGTCATTCCGGGGCTCGCGTCAGCGAGAACCCGGAATCCATTCCTCGGAGCATTCCTGGCGACCGATGGATTCCGGGTTCGCCCTCCGGGCGCCCCGGAATGACGGGAGGGAGCTTGCCATGACAAAACGGTGAGATGCCCCGCCCGGCAATGCGTCTTAGAGGCCTTGTCATTCGGCATTCGCGGGCTAATTAATGCAGGCGCATCTTTTTTGCTGGAGCCCCGCATGACCGACGCCCCCTACGTGCCGCCCAAAGTCTGGACCTGGAACAAGGAGAACGGCGGTCAATTCGCCAACATCAACCGGCCGATCGCCGGCCCCACCCACGACAAGGAGCTGCCGGTCGGCAAGCATCCCCTTCAGCTCTACTCGCTGGCGACGCCGAACGGGGTGAAGGTCACCGTGATGCTGGAGGAGCTCCTGGCGCTGGGCCACAAGGGCGCCGAATACGACGCCTGGCTGATCAGGATCGGCAACGGCGACCAGTTCGGCAGCGGCTTCGTCGACATCAATCCGAATTCCAAGATCCCCGCGCTCATGGATCGCTCCGGCCCGGAGCCGATCCGGGTGTTCGAGTCAGGCTCGATCCTGTTCTACCTCGCCGAGAAGTTCGGCGCCTTCCTGCCGAAGGACATCAAGACCCGCACCGAGGCGATGTCCTGGCTGTTCTGGCAAATGGGCAGCGCGCCCTATCTCGGCGGCGGCTTCGGCCATTTCTACGCCTACGCGCCGACCAAGATCGAATACGCCATCGACCGTTTCGCGATGGAGACCAAGCGCCAGCTCGATGTGCTCGACCGGCGTCTCGCCGACAACGAATATCTCGCGGGCAAGGACTACACGATCGCCGACATCGCGGTGTGGCCCTGGTACGGCGCGCTCGCCAAGGGCCTGGTCTATGGCGCCGGCGAATTCTTGTCGGTGCAGGACTACAAGAACGTGCAGCGCTGGACCGACCAGATCGCCAAGCGTCCGGCCGTCAAGCGCGGCCGCATGGTCAACCGCGTCTCCGGCGATCCTGCCAGCCAGCTCCACGAGCGCCACGATGCGTCCGATTTCGAGACCAAGACGCAGGACAAGCTCGTGCCCGCGACGTAGGCGCTTTCTTCTTCAACTCTCCCCGCTTGCAGGGAGAGGCCGAATTCGATCGAAATCTTGTAGAGGTCTCGTAGGGTGGGCAAAGCGTAAGCGTGCCCACCACCTCTCTCGTAGGCCGCATTGGTGGGCACAGCGCGCGAAGAGCGCGCCTTTGCCCACCCTACGCATCTCGGAAGTCACGCCATGCTCAGCTCGTGGCGGCCCACCACCATCCAGTGCACCTCGTCCGGACCGTCGGCGAAGCGCAGGTGCCGCACGTCCTGGTACATCTCGGCAAGCGGGGTCCAGTGCGAGATGCCGGTGGCGCCGTGCATCTGGATCGCCTGATCGATGATCCTGCAGGCGCGCTCGGGTACCATGGCCTTGACCATGGAGACCCAGACGCGGGCCTCCTTGTTGCCGAGCACGTCCATGGCCTTGGCGGCCTTCAGCACCATCAGCCGCATCGCCTCGATCTCGCAGCGCGCTTGCGCGATGATCTGCATGTTGCCGCCGAGATGGGCGATCTTCTTGCCGAAGGCCTCGCGGGTCAGGCCCCGCTGCACCATCAGGTCGAGCGCCTTCTCGGCCTTGCCGATGGTGCGCATGCAGTGATGGATGCGCCCCGGTCCGAGCCGGAGCTGCGAGATCTCGAAGCCGCGGCCTTCGCCGAGCAGGATGTTCTCCTTCGGCACCCGCACATTGTTGAAGCGCATATGCATGTGGCCGCGGGGGGCGTGGTCCTGGCCGAACACGTACATGGGACCGAGCACCTCGACGCCGGGCGTGTCGCGCGGCACCAGGATCTGCGACTGCTGCTTGCTCGGCGCCGCGTCCGGATTGGTCTTCACCATCACGATGAGGATCTTGCAGCGGGGATCGCCGAGACCGGAGATGTAATACTTCTCGCCGTTGATCACCCATTCGTCGCCAACGAGCTTGGCGGTGGTCGAGATGTTCTTGGCGTCGGAGGAGGCGACGTTCGGCTCGGTCATGACATAGGCCGAGCGGATCTCGCCGTTGAGCAGCGGCTTCAGCCACGTCTCCTTCTGCTCCTTGGTGCCGACGCGCTCCAGCACCTCCATGTTGCCGGTGTCGGGCGCCGAGCAGTTCATGGTCTCGGACGCCAGCGGGCTCTTGCCGAGCTCGGCGGCGATATAGGCGTAGTCGAGGTTCTTCAGGCCCTGGCCGGTCTCGTCATCGGGCAGGAAGAAGTTCCAGAGGCCTTCCTGCTTGGCCTTGTTCTTGGCTTTCTCCAGAACCTCGAGCTGCTTCGGCGTAAAGCTCCAGCGATCTTCCTTGCTTTCGCCGGCCTTGGCGAACTCGATCGACATCGGCTCGACGGTGTCGCGGATGAACTTCTTGACGTGATCGTAGAGCGGCCGGACCTGGTCCGACATCCTGAGATCGTTGAGCTCGTCGCCGGGATTGAGCGTGTAGTTGGTGGTGCGCGGAATGTAGGTGTGTTTTGTCATTGGTCCTCCCGGGATCGCTAGAATTGTGTTGAGCGCAAGAATAGTCGCAGCGCCGGCAAAGTGCGAGCGCGCATTTTCACGCGCGAGGCCATGCCATGCGATGGAATATCGCGAGGAGCGTTTGAAATGTTGTTTGAATGGGGGAGGCGCGCTGGGCTGGAGCGCCGTCCGAGCCCAGGACTCCGTCATTGCGAGCGTAGCGAAGCAATCCAGAATCTTACCGCGGCGGCAGTCTGGATTGCTTCGTCGCAAAAGCTCCTCGCAATGACGAGGAGAGATCGGTCGGCCTCACGCCGGCATCCGATGCATCGCGCAGATCTTGTTACCGTCGAGGTCGCGCAGATAGGCGAGATAGAGCTTCACCCCGGAGCCCTCCCGGATGCCGGGCGGATCCTCGATCGGCTTGCCGCCGGCTGCGACGCCCGCCGCGTGCCACGCATCGACCTGTTCCGGCGAATTGGCGGCAAAGCCGATCGTGGCGCCATTCGCGCATGTCGCCGGTTCGCCGTTGATCGGCTTCGACACCGAGAACACGCCGGTCTTGGTGATGTAGAAGATGCGATGGCCGTCGACCCTGGCCGGCCGCACCTCGAGCGTGCCGAGCAGCTTGTCGTAGAACGTCTTGGCCTTGTCGAGATCGTTGGTGCCGATCATCACGTGCGAGAACATTTGCCCATTCCCCTCTGCGCTCACAAACGAGAAGCCGTAGGGTGGGCAAAGCGCAGCGTGCCCACCACGACATTCGAAAAAATGCTGATGGTGGGCACGGCGCAAGAGCGCCTTTGGCCACCCTACGAAAAATCAAAACGCGGTATAGCCGCCGTCGATCACGAACGTGTCCGCGGTGTGATACGACGACGCCTTGCTCATCAGATACACCGCGATGCCGCCGAAATCCGACGCCTCGCCGAACCGCCGCATCGGAATCCGCGGCATCACGTTGGCGACGAACTTGTCGTTGGCCATGAGACCTGATGTCATGTCGCTCTTGATCCAGCCGGGCAGGATCGCATTGGCGGTGACGCCGTGGCGCGCCAGCTCGACGCCGAGCGCGCGCACCAGCGCGTTGATGGCGGCCTTGGTCGCGGCATAATGCTCGTTGCGCGCGGTGCCGAAGATCGAGGCGAGGCTCGAAGTCGCAACCAGCCGGCCGAAGGGATCGCCGGCATTGGCGCGATCCGTCATGTGCTTCGCCGCGGCCTGGAAGGCGTGGAACACGCCGTCGAGATTGGTCGCGAACATCGTGCGCCATTCCTCCTCGGTGCGCTCGATGAAGGCGCGCCGGCCGCCGCCGCCGATGCCGGCATTGGCGAAGCAGCCATCGACCCGGCCGAAGGTGTCGAGCGTCGCCTTCATCGCGGCATCGACCGAGGCCCGGTCGCTGACGTCGCAGACGCGGCTGTCGACCTTGCCCGAGAGGCCCGCCATGCTCGCGGCAGCGGCCTTGTTCTTGTCAGCATTGCGGCCCCAGATCGAGACGTTGCAACCCTGGCCCGCGAGCGCCTGCGCGATGCCGAGACCGATGCCGCCATTGCCACCGGTGATCACGGCCACGCGGCCGGAGAGGTCGAAGAGGTTCATGGCGCGTTTCCTGTTTCTTGGTCTGCGGCCCATCAGCCGCTGCGCACAAGATTGCTTGCTATGCTCCGATCACCATGGACAAGACCGCGCCAAAAATCAAATATGCGCCCCGGCAAAACCAAATTCCGGTCTGCGAAACTGACGCGGGCCGCAACTGACGAGGAAACCATGCAGTTCAAACACGTCACGCTCGACTTCGATGGCTCGGTCGCGATCCTCAAGCTCGACCATCAGGAGGTGATGAACGCGGTCTCCGTGGACATGCTGGGGGGCCTTGCCGAAGCGCTCGATACGATCGAGGAGAAGAAGGGCGAGGTGCGCTGCGTGGTGCTGACCGGCGCAGGGCGCGCGTTCTGCACCGGCGCTAATCTGCAGGGCCGCAACAACCAGTCGAAGAAGACCAAGGCCGGCCTGACGCTGGAGACCGGCTTTCATCCCTTCCTGCGCCGCATCCGCAATCTGCATTGCCCGATCATCACCGCGGTCAACGGCCCCGCCGCCGGCGCCGGCATGAGCTTCGCGCTGCTCGGCGACATGATTTTGTGCGCGCGCTCGTCCTATTTCCTGCAGGCCTTCCGCCGCATCGGGCTCGTGCCGGATTGCGGCTCGACCTGGCTGTTGCCGCGGCTCGTCGGGCGCGCGCGCTCGATCGAATTGTCGCTGATGGGCGAGCGGCTGCCGGCCGAGAAGGCGCTGGAATGGGGCCTCGTCAACCGCGTGTACGATGACGTCGTGCTGATGGAGGAGGCGATGAAGCTGGCGCGCGATCTCGCCAGCGGGCCGACCGTGGCGCTGTCCCTGATCCGCAAGCTCTATTGGGACAGCCCAGAGAATTCCTTCGAGGATCAGCTCAATCTGGAATTCCAGTGCCAGCTCCGGGCCGGCGACACCGAGGATTTCCGCGAGGGCGTCGGCGCCTTCCTCGAGAAGCGGCCCGCGCAGTTCAAGGGCAAATGATCGAGGCGGCGCTTTCACGCAGCGTCCAGCGCTGGTGCGAAGGGGCGACCGGCGTCACCTCTGCGGCAAAACTGTCCGGCGGCGCCAGCCAGGAAACTTGGCGCTTCGACATCAGGCATCCCAACGGGCCGATCGGCGCCATCCTGCGCCGCTCGCCAAAAGGCTATGGCGCGGCGCCGACGCGCGCTGCGGGCCTCGCGGCTGAAGCGCAGCTGATGCAGCTTGCTTATGAAGCCGGCGTGCCGTCGCCGCGCGTGATGCATGTGCTCACGCCGGAAGACGATCTCGGCACCGGCTTTATCATGCAGCGGGTCGAGGGCGAGACGATCGCGCGCAAGATTCTTCGCGATGAGGAGTACGCGGCGGCGCGCCCCATTCTGGCGCGGCAGATCGGCGGAATTCTCGCAGGTCTCCATCGGCTGCCGCACGACAAATTGCCTCAGCTGCGCAGCAGGGGCGCGACCCAGGAGATCGCCGAGTTCGAGCGCGACTATCGCAGCCTGAACTGGCCCAAGCCTGTGTTCGAGCTGGGGCTGCGCTGGCTGCGCGACCACGATCCCGGTCCCTCGGCCGAGACCACGCTGGTGCATGGCGATTTCCGCAACGGCAATCTCATCATCGGCGCCGACGGCGTCCGCGCGGTGCTCGATTGGGAGCTCGCCCATCTCGGCGACCCCATGGAGGATCTCGGCTGGGTCTGCGTCAACTCGTGGCGTTTTGGCGAGATCGACAAGCCCGTCGGCGGCTTTGGCTCGCGCGAGGAGCTGTTCGCCGGTTACGAGGCTGCGGGCCGCAAGGTCGACCCCGAACGCGTCAAATTCTGGGAAGTGATGGGCACGCTGCGCTGGGGCATCATGTGCGGCGGCATGATGCAGCGCTTTCGCGAGGGGCCCGACCATTCCATGGAGCGCGCCATGATCGGCCGCCGCGCCAGCGAGACCGAGATCGATCTGTTGCGCCTCTTGGCGCCGCGCGGGAGCTGACACATGCAGGACGAGCCGACCCCGATCGAGCTGACCAAGTCAGTCGCCGATTTCCTCCGCAACGACATCACGCCGCTGATCTCCGGCCACCAGGCCTTCAAGCTGCGCGTCGCCATCAACATCCTCGACCTCGTGACGCGGCAGCTGACGCGGGAGGCGGGGAGCGACGCGGAGGAGGTGGAGCGCCTGCGCGCGCTGCTCGGCATCGACGGCTCGGTCATGGAGCTCAACCGCGCGCTCGCCGATCGCATCGCCAGGGGCGAGGTCGATCTGGCAACCCCCGGCCTCACCGAGCATCTGTGGGCAACCACGATGGACAAGCTCGCGGTCGATCAGCCGAACTATGCGTCCTACAAGCGGGAGCTGGGGAGAGGCAAGTAGGTCTCTCTCCGTCATTGCGAGGAGCGCAGCGACGAAGCAATCCAGAATGGTCTCCGCGGAGGCAGTCTGGATTGCTTCGCTGCGCTCGCAATGACAGTGTTGAAACAGGCGCGCGGTTCTCTCAAGTCGTCATTCCGGGGCGTCGCGAAGCGACGAGCCCGGAATCCATTCATCCACCGCCTCGGACCCTCGATGGATTCCGGGTTCGCGCCCAAGCGGGGCGCGCCCCGGAATGACCGCGCAGAGCGCGGTCACTTCCCCACCCATTTCGGCGGTCGCTTCTCGGAAAACGCCTTCGGACCCTCGATGTAATCCTGCGAGGCGACCATCGCCTGCACGGCCGGATAGTCGCGCTGCTCCGCGATGGCCTGCTCCAGCGACACACCGAGCCCCTTCTGGATCGCCTGCTTCGAGGCGCGGATCGACATCGGCGAGTTCTTGGCGATCATCTCCGCCCAGCGCAGCGCAGCCGTCAGCGCCTCGCCCTGCGGCACCACCTCGTTGACGAAGCCGAGTTCGAAACCTTCCTTGGCGCTGACATGGCGCGCGGTGAGGATCATGCCCATGGCGCGCTTCAGCCCGATCTGGCGCGGCAGGCGGTGCAGGCCGCCGGCGAGTGCGGCTAGTCCAACGCGCGGCTCGGGCAGGGCGAAGGTTGCGTTCTCCGCGGCGATGATGAGGTCGCAGGCCAGCGCGATCTCGAAGCCGCCGCCCATGGCGACGCCGTTCACGGCGGCGATGATCGGCTTGTCGCAGTCGAAGCGTGAGGTGAGGCCGGCAAAGCCGCCCTTGTCCCAGCCGCGCTTTCCTCCCGCCGCCTGCCACTTCAAATCATTGCCGGCGCAGAACGCCTTGTCGCCGGCGCCGGTGACGACCGCGATCCACTGTTCGGGATCTCCGGAGAAATCGTCGAATACTTTTTGCAATTCGAAATGCGCGTCGGTGTGCAGCGCGTTGTAGACCTCGGGGCGCGACAGCGTCACGATCGTGATCGGCCCCTTGCGTTCCACCTTTGAGAATTTCAGCTCCATCGCGCGCTCCCGGATTTTCTTTCGAAGGAATATTGGCGCCATACTACCGTGCGGGTGCGTCTGAGCACCATCGAATTGCGCTGGTGCGCCTTGCGCCATCGTCACGTCTCGGCTTGCTTGACTTGCACGCGCTCTTCTCACCTTAATCGTGCCAAGAAAGAATGCGCCTAGCGCCTTAACGCAAAACGATAAAATCAATCCGGGAGAGAACCTGTGGATTTCTCATTGCCTGCCGATCTCGTCGCCTATCTCGGAGAGCTCGACCGTTTCATCGAGCGCGAGATCAAGCCGCTCGAACAAGCCGACGACAACATCCGCTTCTTCGACCACCGCCGCGAATGGGCGCGCACCGATTTCGAGACTGGCGGTCTGCCGCGCCACGAATGGGAGGCGCTCCTGCGCAAGGCCAAGGATCTCGCCGACGCTGCCGGGCATCTGCGCTTTCCGGTGCCGAAGCAATATGGCGGCAAGGACGGCTCCAATCTCTGGATGGCCGTGATCCGCGAGCACTTCGCCGCAAAGGGTCTCGGCCTGCACAACGACCTGCAGAACGAGCACTCCATCGTCGGCAACTTTCCCGTCGTCACCATGCTCGACCGCTACGGCCGCGACGACCAGAAGGCGATGATCGACGGCTCGATCAGGGGCAAGTACCGCATCACCTTCGGCCTGACCGAGCCGCATCACGGCTCGGACGCAACCCACATGGAGACGCGCGCCGTGCCCGCGACGCGCGACAACGTCAAGGGCTGGATCATCAACGGCGAGAAGATGTGGACCACGGGCATGCATGTCGCCACGCACTGCGCGCTGTTCGCGCGCACCAGTGGCAATGACGGCGACGCCCGCGGCATCACTTGCTTTCTGGTGCCGGCCAAAAGTCCCGGCGTGAAGGTCGAGGAGTACATGTGGACCTTCAACATGCCGACCGACCATCCCCGCGTCAGCTTCACCGACGTCTTCGTGCCGGAGGATGCCTTGTTCGGCGAGGTCGGCCGTGGACTCTCATTGGCGCAATGCTTCGTGCACCAGAACCGCATCCGTCAGGCCGCGAGCTCGCTCGGCGCCGCCGTCTTCTGCATCAATGAGAGCGTGAAGTATGCACGCGAGCGAAAGCCGTTCGGTAAGGCGCTTGCCGAGAACCAGGCGATCCAGTTCCCGCTGGTCGAGCTCGCCACGCAAGCCGAGATGCTGCGCCTCTTGATCCGCAAGACCGCCTGGGAGATGGACCAGCTCAACGAGGAGCAGATCGAGCGCACGCTGTCCGACCGCGTCTCCATGTGCAATTACTGGGCAAACCGCCTCGCTTGCGAATCCGCCGACCGCGCCATGCAGGTCCATGGCGGCATGGGCTATTCACGCCACAAGCCGTTCGAGCACATCTATCGCCATCACCGCCGTTATCGAATCACCGAGGGCAGCGAGGAGATCCAGATGCGGAAAGTGGCGGGGTTCTTGTTCGGCTATATGGGACCGGGCAAGCATTGAGGCATGCACCGCTATCGTAGGGTGGGCAAAGCGGAGCGTGCCCACCGTTCTTCTTGCAAATGAAGAATCGTGGGCACGGCGCTTTGCGCCTTTGCCCACCCTACGGTACCGCTTCTTGTGGAGGCACTCTGGATTGCTTCGTCGCATCAGCGCAAAATTGCTACGCAATTTTGTCGCGAGCTCCTCGCAATGACGGGGAGAGAGGCGCACTGTCTCCACACCGTCATTGCGAGCGAAGCGAAGCAATCCAGAAATGTCACCGCGGTGGTGCTGTGGATTGCTTCGCCATTTCGCGATCAATTCACACGTCGATCCTTCCCCGCCCAATACGGCTCGCGCAGCTGCCGTCGCAGGATCTTGCCTGACGGATTCCTCGGCAGCGCCGGCAGGAACTCCACGCTCTTCGGCGTCTTGTAGCCGGCGATGCGCGTGCGGGTGAAGTTGATGATGTCGGTGGCGGTCGCCTCCTTTCCGGGCTTCATCACCACGACCGCCTTCACCGCCTCGCCCCATTTGTCGTCGGGCACGCCGATCACGGCGGCTTCCGCGACGTCGGGATGGTCGCATAGCGCGCTCTCGACCTCGGCCGGATAGATGTTCTCGCCGCCCGAGATGATCATGTCCTTGATGCGGTCGTGGATGTAGAGATAGCCGTCCTCATCCATGTAGCCGGCATCGCCGGTGCGCAGCCAGCCGTCGCCGCGCAGCGTCGCGGCGGTGGCTTCCGGCAGATTCCAATAGCCCGCCATGTTGGAGCCTGAGCGCGTTGCGATCTCGCCGACCTGGCGCGGCGGCAGCGGTTTGCCGTCCGGATCCAGAATCGCGACCTCGACGCCCGGCAGCGCCTTGCCGGCCGATCGCATCCGCTCCAGCCCTTCGACGTGATCCTCCGGCGGCAGCGCGACGATGGTGCCTGTCGTCTCGGTCATGCCGTACATCTGCACGAAGCCGCATTTGAAGACTTCGATGCATTCCTTCAGCAGTGCTGCGGGAATCGGCGAGGCGCCGTACAGCATGTATTTCAGTCGCGAGAAGTCGACCGTCCTGGCGCGGGGCTGCCGCACCACGAATTGCATCGCCGCCGGTACCATGAACAGCTTTGTGATGCCCGACTGCTCGAAGAAATCCAGAACCTTGGTCGGATCGAACTCGCGCGCGATCACGCCGCGAGCGCCGTGATAGAGACCCATCACGCCCCATCCGGAGCCGCCGATGTGGAAGATCGGCATCGCAACCAGCGAGACGTCGTCGGTCGACCATCGGTTCCATTCCGGCTTGTCCTCGGCGTTGCCGGTCTGCACCAGGTTGAGGAAGTTCGCGTGGCTCAGCATTGCGCCCTTCGGCTTGCCCGTGGTGCCCGACGTGTAGAGCTGGATCGCGATGTCGCGGGTCGCGATCGGCACCTTGGGATCGTCGCCGCGCTGCGCATCGCGCCACGCCGTGAAATCTGGCCATTCCGGCGCGCCGCCCTCGGTGGTGATGATGGTGCGCACGCCCGGTATCTGGTCCCTGATCTGGCGCACCTGTGTGATGAATTCGGGCCCGACGAACAAAACCGGCGCCTTGCAATCCGAAACGATGAAGGCGACCTCGGGCCCCGCGAGCCGCCAGTTCACCGGCGCCATCACCACGCGAGCCTTCATCGCACCCATCAAGAGCTCGAAATAGATGTCGCTGTTCTTGCCGAGATAGGCGATGCGGTCGCCCTTCGTCACGCCCATTGCCAGGAGCGCGTTGGCGACCTTGTTGGTCTTGATGTCGAACTCGGCGAAGCTGGTGGTGCGGCCTTCGAACTCGTAGGCGATGGCGCTGCCGCGGCTCTTCGCACGCTCGCGCACCATGTCGGCGAGGTTCGCCAGTTTCGGTGAAGCGGACATGTTTCTCCCGTGGAGTTTTGTTTTTATACCGGGGAGTGTGGCGTCATCCGCGGGTGAAGACAAGATGGGACAACATCAGCCGCGGTTCGTGTCCCGGACGCTGCGCAGCACGTAGTGATGCGCTGCAGAGCCGGGACCCAGCAGGCTACTTTGTGCGAAGAGAGATGGGCCCCGGCTCTGCAGCGCACCACGTCGCTCCGGACGATGCTTCGCATCGCCGGGGAAGCGCTGCGCTGCGTGCGGGGCACGAGAAAGCATCATCCCCGCTTCGCGCGGTCCTTCTCGTTCTGCGCCATGATGCTCTCGCGCGCCGTTTTCCAATCGTCGTCGCTCCAGTCGCGGAGCTGGTAGAAGTTGCCGCCCATGGCCAGCGCCTGGGCGCCGTCCATGGCGATGGTCTCGCCGTTGATCCAATCGCAGCCGCCGGAGATCAGGAACACGGCAACGTTCTGCAGTTCCTCCATGGTGCCGACGCGGCCCATCGGGTTCATCGCCTTGGTGCGCGCGCCGGCCTCGTCGCCCGGCTTGATGCGCTTGCTCATGCCCTCGGTCGGGATCTCGCCCGGGGCGATGGTGTTGAGGCGGATGCCGTGTCGTCCCCATTCGGTGGCAAGCGACATCGTCATGGCGTGGATCGCCGACTTGCTCATTGCCGACGGCACCACGTAGGGCGAGCCGTTGCGCACCCAGGTCGTGGTGATCGAGACGACGTTGCCGGGCTGCTTCAAGTCGATCCAGCGCTTGCCGACCGCATGTGTCACGTAGAACGTGCCGTGCATGACGATGTTGGCGACCGCATCGAAGCCGCGCGGCGAGAGCTCCTCGGTGCGCGAGATGAAATTGCCGGCCGCGTTGTTGATGAGATCGGTGAGGGGACCATCGCGGAAGATGGTCTCGATCATCTCCTCGACCGCGAGCGCGTTGCGGATATCGACGGCGTGGCTGGTGACGCGGCCGCCGTAGCGATCCATCAGCTCGGTCGCGGTTTCGTCGCAGACGATCTTGCGCCGGCCGCAAATGTGCACCTCGGCGCCGAGCTGCAGGAATCGTTCCGCCATCGATTTGCCGAGACCGGTGCCGCCGCCGGTCACGAGGATGCGCCGGCCGGCCAGAAGATTTTCCTTGAACATGGGTGTTTCCCCCGTAGGGATTGTCCGTTAATTGGTCGATTGACTAAATCCGGCCGCCGTCGTCCTGTAAAGCGGCACCGAACAAGAACAGGGGAGAATTGATCCATGGAAGATCGCGTCTCGATCTCGATCTCGGAAGGCGTCGCCGACGTGCGCCTGGTGCGCGCCGACAAGATGAACGCGCTGGATCAGCCCATGTTCGAGGCCCTGGTCGCCGCAACCGATCGGCTTTCGAAGGAAAAAGGCGTGCGCGCCGTCGTGCTCTCGGGCGAAGGCCGCGCCTTCTGCGCCGGGCTGGACATGGGGCGTTTTGCCGCCATGAAGGAGAAGGGCGGCAACGGAATTCCGGGTGGCGAAAATCGCGATCTCACGGTGCGCACCTATGGCAAGGCCAATTTTGCGCAACAGGCGGTGTGGGGCTGGCGCCAGCTTCCGATGCCCGTGATCGCCGCCGTGCACGGCGTCGCCTTCGGTGGCGGCTTCCAGCTCTCGCTCGGCGCCGACATGCGCTTTCTCAGCCCGGATGCGCGGATGTCGATCATGGAGATCAAATGGGGCCTCGTGCCCGACATGGCAGGCACGCCGATCCTGGCCTCGCTGGTGCGCGACGACATCCTGCGCGATCTCACCTACACCGGGCGCATCTTCTCCGCGCAGGAGGCGATGGCTTACGGCCTCGCCACGCGCATCTGCGACGATCCGCGTGCTGCGGCGCTGGACGTCGCGCGCGAGATCGCAGGAAAAAGCCCCGATGCGATCCGCGCCGTCAAGCGGATGCTGAATAATCTTTCGGTCGATCCGGGCCCGGCGCTGCTCGCCGAATCCGTCGAGCAGCAGAAGCTGATCGGCAGCCCGAACCAGACCGAGGCGGTGCGCGCCAACCTGGAGAAGCGCGCGCCGAAGTATGTGGATTAGCCTCCTGTCATTCCGGGATGCGCCGTAGGCGCAGGCCCGGAATCCATCGAGCCGCATCGTCCGCTGTGAAATGGATTCCGGGTTCGATGCTGCGCATCGCCCCGGAATGACGACACAAACCCCAACAAAGAAAAACAACAAATGAACGAAACGTCCCACTTCCTCGGCATCGTCTCCGGCGAGCGGCGCCGTTCCCACGCCGAGGTCGCTGACCGCGCCGACCGCATCGCGAGCGGCCTTGCCAAAATCGGCGTCCGCCAAGGCGATAGCGTCTGCATGCTGATGCGCAACGACATCGCCTTCCTGGAAGCTGCCTACGCCGCGATGCGGCTGGGCGCCTATGGCGTGCCGATCAATTGGCACTTCAAGCCGGAGGAGATCACCTACATCCTGAGGGATTCCGGCACCGCAGTCCTGATCGCCCATGCCGACATGCTGCATGGTTTGCGCTATGCGATCCCGCGTGGCGTCACCGTGCTCAGCGTGCCGACGCCGCCCGAAATCCGCTCCAACTACAAGATCGATCCGGATCATCTGACGACGCCGAGCTTCGCGATCGACTTCGAAGCCTGGCTCGCGCAACATCCGCCCTATGACGGTCCGATCGTGCCGCAGCCCATGAACATGATCTACACGTCGGGCACGACCGGCCATCCCAAGGGCGTCCGCCGCAAGGCGCCGACGCCGGATCAGCAGGCCGCCGGCGAGCGCATGCGCGCGATGATCTACGGGCTGAAGCCCGGCGCCCGCGCAATCCTGCCGGGCCCGCTCTATCATTCCGCGCCGAACTCGTTCGGCATCCGCGCCGGAAAACTCGGCGGGGTGCTGGTGCTGATGCCGCGCTTCGAAGCGGAGGAATTCCTGCAGGCGATCGAGCGCTTTGAGATCGACACCATCTTCATGGTGCCGACCATGTTCATCCGCCTGATGAAGCTGCCGGAGGCGGTGCGCAAAAAGTACGACGTCTCCTCGCTCCGCCACGTCATCCATGCCGCCGCGCCATGCCCGGCCGACGTCAAGCGTGCCATGATCGATTGGTGGGGGCCGGTGATCTACGAATTCTACGGCTCGACCGAATCCAGCGCCGTGACCTTCGCGACCTCCGAGGATGCGCTGAAGAAGCCCGGCACCGTCGGCAAGATCTCGCCCGGCGCCGAGCTGCGCTTCATCGGCGAGGACGGCCGCGTGCTCGGCGTCGGCGAAATCGGCGAGATCTATTCCCGCATGGCCGAGATGGCCGACTTCACCTATCACAACAAGCCGGAGAAGCGCGCCGAGATCGACCGCGACGGCTTCATCACCTCCGGCGACGTCGGCTATATCGACGATGACGGCTACGTCTTCATCTGCGACCGCAAGCGCGACATGGTGATATCGGGTGGCGTCAACATCTATCCGGCCGAGATCGAATCCGTGCTGCACGCCGTATCAGGCGTGCATGATTGCGCCGTGTTCGGCATCCCCGACGCCGAGTTCGGCGAAGCGCTGATGGCGGTGGTGGAGCCGCAACCCGGGATCGCGCTCGCTGCCTCCGATGTCCGCGCCGCGCTGAAGGCGCATCTGGCCGACTACAAGGTGCCCAAGCACATCGAGATCCGCAGCGGCCTGCCGCGCGAAGATTCCGGAAAAATCTTCAAGCGCCGCCTGCGCGATCCCTATTGGGAGCAGGCGGGCCGGAAGATCTGACGATATCGTAGGGTGGGCAAAGCGGAAGCGTGCCCACCAATTTCGCTTACGTCCTGCATCGGGCTCGACCTGCGCAAGGAGCGCGACGGCAACGGCCGCAGCGCCGCGTCATCGCCGACCGCGATCAACCATGAAGGTCTTCATAGAGAAGCGCGAGCCGAAGATCGATGAGCGGTAGCCGAGACTTCCTGGTACGCGCTGGAGTAGCAATCATCGATCGGCTCGGCTAGATTGGCGTACCCACGCCAACCCCGCTGCGATCATCCATGCCCTCGTACCGTGCCAGTCCTGGTTTCTTCGAAGTCCCCCATGCCGCCGTCTACGTGCTGATGACGGTCACTGTCCTCGCGTCGGGTTTCTGCTTCATCCTGGCGGGCGGCACGTCGGCGCCGGCGGAGTTGCTGTATCGGTCCGGCGGCATGTATGCGGCCGCAATCGCGCGGCACGAATACTTGCGCCTCGTCGCGTATGGCTTCTTGCACGTTGATTTCGTCCACCTCACCATGAACATGTTGTGCCTGGTGCTGTGGGGGGCGCATCTCGAGCGGCGAGTCGGGCCAGCCTATTTTCTTATCATCTACCTTTGCGCGATGGTGTTCGGTGCCGTCATCGGCAACGGCATCCATTCCACGCCTTATTTGACAGTCGGGGCGTCCGGCGCCACGTCGGGCATCCTCGGCGCGCTGCTCTGCCTGTGGATACTCGGCAAGCTCGACGTCGGGTTCGACTTCTTCGCTATAAACATCGGATTGAACATTGCGTTCGCGTTCGGCAGTTCGAGGGTCGACTGGGGCGTTCATCTCGGCGGTTTTGCAGCCGGATTGATCACTTGCGCATTGCTCGACCTTGTCGAAAAAGCGAATGCCTGGACGCTTCGTTGCAAGTTTCCCGAGATCGTCAAGGTTAACCTGACCCTGCTAGCCTGCGTCATCGCGCTGTGGGTCTGGAGCGGTCCGGCTCAGAGCATCGCTACCGCCGCTTCCGCATGGGGGCTGCTGGTCGTCATCGTGGTCGCATGCTGTGCCGTCGTGAAGATGGTCGATCTCGCGCTCTCTATGAAAAAGGGGCTCGCGGTCGTCGTGCCGGCCCTGGCCGGAGCGAACGCTGCTGCAGTGCTGTTGTGCGGCTGGGCGTTGGCATTTGCTTGCTGGCCGCACATGCCAATTGGATACATTCCGCTCGACCTGTTTCTTGTCATATTCTGCCCGAATTCCATTCTCATCTCGGGACTTGCCGCGGTTGGCGTCGCCGCGCTGACGCTTTGTCTCGGTGCGAAGGAGATTTTGCGAGGGATCGCGGATGTTGGATTCGTCGGCACGTCACTGCGAGCCGAACGCAGTCGTCGCCACGGTCTTTGATTCCGGAGATCGCGCCTATATATGCCAGCCTGCTCCACGTGGATATAATCTCGAGGCTCCTAAATCCCATGGCTCCCGTATCCATTCTCCTCAACATCCTCTGGATCCTCATCGGCGGCGCCTGGATGGCGTTCGGCTGGGTGATCGCTGCGGTCATCATGGCCATCACCATCATCGGCCTGCCCTGGGCGCGGGCGGCGTTCAACATCGCCGTCTACACGCTGCTGCCGTTCGGCTCGCGGGCGGTCAATCGCTATGACGTCACCGGCATGAGCGATATCGGCACCGGCCCGCTCGGGGTGATCGGCAATATCATCTGGTTCGTTCTGGCCGGCTGGTGGCTGGCGCTCGGCCACTTGTTGACCGCACTGGCGCTCGCCATCACCATCATCGGCATCCCCTTCGCCTGGGCCCACCTGAAGCTCGCCGGCATCGCGCTCTGGCCGATCGGCAAGGTGATCGTGCCGGCATAGGGTGAAGGCGCAGAACACGTAGGATGGGTAGGGCGAAGCGAAACCCATCATCTGCTCATCTGATGATGAAACATGATCAGTTTCGCTTCGCCGGGATGTCCCGAGCACTGCGAGACCGCGAAGGCATGTTTGTTGACAAGGCCGGTCATTCTCGTGCCCCGGACGCAGCGCAGCGCTCCCCCGGCGATGCGAAGCATCGTCCGGTTCAGCGATGCGCTGCAGAGCCGGGGCCCATGTCGCGGCACATGTGCTCTGTCGCTCCTCGGTCCCGGACGCGCTGCAACGCTAAGGGGCGTTGCAGCGCGTCCGGGACAAGAAATCTTCGCCCCGCCGCGCCGCCCCCAACTTCATCTTGCACTGCGGCAGAAAAATATCGCACACTCCGCCGGACCGGGCCGCCAAGGGCGCGAGCAGGGGAGCGAGCCATGTCCCTCCAGACCGTACCATCCGACGCCACTGAGCTTCGCCCCAACCGCCCTGAGGATGTTCAGGCCATGGAGGCCGATGCCCGGCTGCGGGACGACATCCGCCTGCTCGGGCGCATTCTCGGCGACACCGTGCGCGACCAGGAGGGCGCCGAATTGTTCGACCTGGTCGAGCGCATCCGCCAGACCTCGATCCGGTTCCACCGCGACGAGGACCGGCTCGCCCGCCGCGAGCTCGAGCAGATCCTCGACAGCATGTCGACCTCCGAGACGGTGCGGATCGTCCGTGCCTTCAGCTATTTCTCGCATCTTGCCAACATCGCCGAGGACCAGAACAACATCCGCCAGATGCGTGCGCGCAGCGCCGCAAAGAACGGCGGCTCCGGCGTGCTGGCGGAAACGCTGGCGCACGCCAAGGCGGCGGGCATCGGTCCCGATCAGCTCCGCAGCTTCTTCAAGACCGCGCTGGTCAGCCCGGTGCTGACCGCGCACCCGACCGAGGTCCGCCGCAAGAGCACCATGGACCGCGAGATGGAGATCGCAGCCCTGCTCGATCGCCGCGAGCGTGTCGCCATGACCGCGGAGGAGGCCGATGCCGGCGACGAGCAGCTGCGCCGCGAGGTGCTGACGCTGTGGCAGACCAATCTCTTGCGCCGGACCAAGCTCACCGTGCTGGACGAGGTCGCCAACGGCCTGTCGTTCTACGACTACACCTTCCTGCGCGAGGTGCCGCGCCTCGTCAACGTGCTGGAGGACCGGCTTGAGGAGGGCGGCGAGGCGGCCGCGAGCGAGCTTGCCTCGTTCCTGCGGATGGGCAGCTGGATCGGCGGCGATCGCGATGGCAACCCCTTCGTCACCGCCGACGTGATGCGCGGCACGCTGCGGCTGCAGTCGAGCCGGGTGATGCAGTTCTATCTGAACGAGCTGCACGTGCTCGGCGCCGAGCTGTCGATCGCAGCCCATCTCGCCGACGTCTCGGAGGAGCTGCGCAATTTGGCGGAGCGCTCGCCGGACACCTCGCCGCATCGGAGCGGGGAGCCCTATCGCCTCGCGGTCTCAGGCATCTATGCCCGGCTCACCGCGACGGCTGAAAAGCTCGAAGTCGAGATCACGCGCCGGCCGGTCGGCAAGGCGGCGCCTTACGAGAGCGTCAGGGAGTTGCAGGCCGATCTCGACGTGCTGCACCGCTCGCTGATTTCCAACAATGCCCGCGTCATCGCCCGCGGCCGGCTGCGGCTGTTGCGCCGCGCGGTGGACTGCTTCGGCTTCCATCTTGCCCGGCTCGACATCCGTCAGAACTCGGCGGTGCACGAGCGCACCATCGCCGAGCTGATCGACGCCGCCAACCCCGGCATGTCCTATCTCGCGCTCGGCGAGGAGGCCCGCATCTCGCTGCTGACGAACGAGTTGCGCTCGACGCGCGCGCTGGTCTCTCCTTTCGTCAAATACAGCGACGAGACCATGGGCGAGCTCAACGTGTTCCATGCCGCCGCGGAAGCGCATGCGAAGTTCGGCTCGGACGCCATTCCCCAATGCATCATCTCGATGTGCAAGGGCATGTCCGACATGCTCGAGGTCGCCGTGCTCTTGAAGGAGGTCGGCCTCGTCCATCCTTCCGGGCGCAGCGCCATCAACATCGTGCCGCTGTTCGAGACCATCGAGGACCTGCAGGCCTCGAGCAGCATCATGGATCGCATGCTGTCGCTGCACGATTATCGCCGCCTCGTCGACAGCCGCGGCAGCGTGCAGGAGGTCATGCTCGGCTATTCCGACTCGAACAAGGACGGCGGGTTCGTCACCTCGGGCTGGGAGCTCTACAAGGCCGAGATCGGCCTCGTCGAGGTGTTCGAGCGCCATCACGTGCGCTTGCGCCTGTTCCACGGCCGCGGCGGCTCTGTCGGGCGCGGGGGCGGGCCGAGCTATGACGCCATCGTCGCCCAGCCCGGCGGCGCGGTGAACGGCCAGATCCGCATCACCGAGCAGGGCGAGATCATCTCGTCGAAATATTCCAACGCCGAGGTCGGCCGCAACAATCTGGAAATTCTCGCCGCCGCGACGCTGGAGGCGAGTCTCCTGCATCCGCGCCAGAGCGCGCCGCGCCGCGAATATCTGACCGCGATGGACGAACTCTCGAATCTCGCCTTCAAGGCCTATCGCGGCCTCGTCTACGAGACCGAAGGCTTCGTCGATTACTTCTGGTCGTCCACCGTCATCAACGAGATCGCCACGCTCAACATCGGCAGCCGTCCGGCCTCGCGCAAGAAGACCCGCGCGATCGAGGATCTGCGCGCCATTCCCTGGGTGTTCTCCTGGGCGCAATGCCGCCTGATGCTGCCGGGATGGTACGGTTTCGGCAGCGCGGTCGAGCAGTGGATCGCGGAGCATCCAGAGCAGGGCATGCCGTTCCTGAAAGAGCTCTACAAGGAATGGCCGTTCTTCCGCATGCTGCTGTCGAACATGGACATGGTGCTGGCTAAGAGCTCGATCGCGATCGCCTCGCGCTATGCCGAGCTCGTGCCGGACGAGGCCTTGCGCGAAAAGATTTTTGGCCGCATCCGCCGCGAATGGCATTCCTGCATCGAAACGCTGCTCGACATCATGGGCCAGGACCGGCTGCTCCAGGGCAACCCGCTCTTGGAGCGCTCCGTGCGCCACCGCTTCCCCTATCTCGATCCGCTCAACCACGTGCAGGTTGAGCTCTTGAGAGAGCACCGCGCGCAGAACCCTGACGAGCAGGTGCTGCGCGGGATCCAGCTGACGATCAACGGCATCTCGGCGGGGTTGCGGAATACCGGGTAGCTGCAACGTCGTTCCGGGGCGCCCGAAGGGCGAACCCGGAACCTCGACGTCACCAACTCACGGCTTCATCGCGCCCTGCACGCTGGTGTAGACGGCATAAAGCGAGGTCGATCCGCAAATATAGAGCCTGTTGCGCTGCTGGCCGCCGAAGCACAGGTTTGCCACGGTCTCGGGAATGTGGATCTTGCCGAGCAGTTCGCCCGAGGACGTATAGCAGCGCACGCCGTCTTCGTTCGGATCGCCCCAGCCAACCGAGCACCAGACCCGCCCCTCGGTGTCACAGCGAACGCCATCGGTGATGCCGGGCTTCGGCATGTCTGCAAAGACCTTGCTGTTGGAGACCTTGCCTGCCGCGACGTCGAGGTCGAACACGCGGATATGCGAAGGATTGTCCGGCCCGTCGGTGAACCCGGTGTCGCAGACGTAGAGCTTCTTCTCGTCGGGTGAGATGGCAAGCCCGTTGGGCTCGACAAAATCGTCGACCACGACCTTGACCTCTCCGGACTTCGGATCGACGCGGTAGACGTTCTTCTTGTCCTGCTCGGGCTCGGCCTTGATCCCCTCATAGAAACCGCCGATGCCGTAGGCGGGATCGGTGAACCAGATCGCACCATCGGCAGTCACCACCGCATCGTTCGGGGAGTTCAGCCGCTTGCCGTTGTATTTGTCGGCAATGATCGTGATCGAGCCGTCGAGCTCGGTCCGCGTCACACGCCGGCCGCTGTGCTCGCAGGTGATCAGGCGTCCCTCGCGATCGATCGTGTTGCCGTTCGAGTTCATCGAGGGCTGGCGATAGACGCTGAGGTGACCGTCGTCCTCGCAGAAACGCATGATGCGGTTGTTCGGAATGTCGCTGAACAGCACGTATCGGCCGGCTGCGAAATAGACGGGCCCCTCGGCCCAGCGGAAGCCGGTTGCGACACGCTCGACCGCCATGGTGCCGGCGAAGGCCGGAAAGCCGGAAGGACCGAAAGTCGGCGGTCCCTTCTTGGCCGATTCCAGATGAGAGTCGGGGTAGCGGCTGCCCGGCAATGGTCCGAGCGGCAGCGGCGCCGTCGATCTCGTCGGTGCGCCGGTCTGGCCAAGGGGCGCGACGGAAGCCGCCAAGGCTCCGTTCAAGGCTCCGTTCATGGTGACGCCCGTCGCCGCGACTGCGGCGGCAGCGCCCTTCAACAGCGTGCGGCGCGCGAGAGAGGGCTCGCTGCTATTTGCGGGAATGGTCAGTGGTTTTGGTCATGGTTGCCTCCCGATTTTTTTATTGGGAGCAAACCATCCGCCCGCAATCGGGCGTAAAGCGGGCGATCTCCGGCTGGACAACCGGAGATCGCGATGCAGCAAAGGCAGGGATCGGTTACACCGGATCCCAAGTGAAGATGTCGGCGGAGCGGTCGAGCTTGTAGAACGAGCCCTTCAGCGCCGGCATGCCGTGTTCCGCAATCGACTGCGGCGTCCAGCCTTCGCTCCGCTGCACCGAGCGGATCGGGCGGTTCTGGCTGAACAGGAAGATCTCGTTCATGCGCACGCCGAAGATCTGGCCGGTGACGTCCTTGGCGGAATCGCCGAGCAGATAGCCGCAGAGCGGGGCGATCTTCTCCGGGCCCATCTGCTTGATTTTCTCGACGCGCGCCTTCTCCGCGTCGGTCTCGGTCGGGATGGTGCCGATCATGCGCGTCCAGGCGAACGGCGAGACGCAATTGGAGCGGACGTTGAAGCGGCCCATGTCGAGCGCGATCGACTTCGACAGCCCGACGATGCCGAGCTTGGCCGCCGCGTAGTTGGCTTGGCCGAAATTGCCGATCAGGCCCGAGGTCGAGGTGAAGTGCACGAACGAGCCCGATTCCTGCTCGCGGAAGATGCGCGCCGCGGCGTGGCTGACGTAGAACGAGCCCATCAGATGCACCTTGATGACGGCCTCGAAGGCTTCCACGCTCATCTTGTGGAAGATCATGTCGCGCAAGATGCCGGCATTGTTGACGACGCCGTCGAGCCGGCCGAAATGATCGGTCGCGGTCTTCACGATCTTGCTGGCGGGAATAGCTTCCGCAACGCTCTCGAAATTGGCGACCGCCGTGCCGCCGCGCTTCTTGATCTCCTCGACCACCTCCTCGGCGGGCGCCGCGTTCGCGCCCGCGCCGTCGGCAGCTCCGCCGGGATCGTTGACGACGACCTTGGCGCCCTCGGCCGCGCACAAGAGCGCAATGTCGCGCCCGATGCCGCGCCCTGCGCCAGTGACGATGATGACCTTGTCTTGCAGTGATTTGCTCATGTGGGTTCTCCGCTATTCGCCTTAAATTCCGCCGTCATTCCGGGGCGCGCCACTTGGCGCGAGCCCGGAATCCATTTCTCCGCCTCGCTCGCTGCACGATGGATTCCGGGCTCGTCGCTTCGCGCCGCCCCGGAATGACAGCAACTACCTCTCGTTCGTGAACACGATCGTGCCGCTCGCGGCGAACATGCCGCCGACGCCGTGGCACACCGAAATCTTCGCGTTCGGCACCTGCGCCGGCGCGATCCCGCGCATCTGGCGGACACTCTCCTGCAGCGCGTACATGCCGTACATGCCCGAATGCATGTAGCTCAATCCGCCGCCGTTGGTGTTGAGCGGCAGCTTGGCCCCAGGCCGCGTGTTGCCGTCGGCGATGAATTGGCCGGTTTCTTCGTACGGCATGAAGCCGAGATCGCCGAGGCCGAACAGCGGCAGATGCGCGAATGCGTCGTAGATCATGAGATGATCGACGTCCCCGTGCGCGATGCCGGCCTCCTTGAAGGCCAGCGGCCCCGCCGTCTTGAACGCACGCGAGGAGTTGAACGTCTCCATCTGGCTGACCATCGGCGTCTCGACGCTCTCGCCGGTGCCCATGATGTAGACCGGCTTCCGCGGAAAATCCCTGGCGCGGTCGGCCGAGGTCAGGATCAGCGCGCCGCCGCCGTCGGTGACGAGGCAGCACTGCAGCAGCCGGAACGGATAGGCGATCATGCGCGAGTTGAGGACGTCAGTGACCGTGATCGGATCCTTCATCATCGCCCGCGGATTCTTCGCCGCCCATTCCCGCTGCACCACCGCCACTGAAGCCAATTGCTCGTGGGTAATGCCGTAGGTCTTCATGAAGCGCAGCACGGGGATCGGGAACATGCTGGGCGGGCCGTAGACGCCGTAGGGCGCCTCGAACTGGCCGTTGAGGCTGTCGGCCGGCGTCGAGCGCGGCAATTTGCCGATCATCGACTTGCCGCTCTCGGCGTGGGTGATCAGCACCGTCTTGCAGAGACCCGCCTCGATCGCCGCCGCCGCGTGCCGGACATGCAGCATGAAGGAGCAGCCGCCGACCGAGGTGCCGTCCACCCAGGTCGGCTTGATGCCGAGATAATGGCAGACCTGCTGCGGCGTTTCGACCGCGGTGGCAAAGCCGTCGATGTCGGAGAGCTTCAGCCCGGCGTCGGCAATGGCGTTGAGCGCGGCGTCCGCATGCAGCTGGAGCTGCGAGGCGTTGGGGATGACACCGAGCTCGGTGGTCTCGGCTGCGCCGACGACGGCAACCTGGTTCTTGCGCATGGTCTACCCCTTCGCCGGACGGAAGACGGGAAGGGTGATCTTGTCGTCGAGCTCCTGGAACGCGACCTCGAGCTTCATGTCGAGCGCGAGCGCCTCAGGCGTCTGCGGGCAGTCGATGATGTTGCTCATCATCCGCGGGCCTTCGTCGAGCTCGACCACCGCGATGGCGTAAGGCGGCGTGAAGCCGGGCGCGGCGGGCCGGTGGTTGATCACGTAGCTGTAGAGAAAGCCCTTGCCGCTCGCCTTGAAGATGCTGACCTTGCGCGAGGCGCAGGAGGGGCAGAACGGGCGCGGCGGGAAATAGACGTGGGCGCAGGCATCGCAGCGCTGCAGGCGCAATTCGCCGGCCTTGGTGCCATCCCAGAAATGCTGGGTTTCCGGCGTCGGTTTCGGTCGCGCGCGCTGCGGTTCGGCCATGTTGGCGGCTCCTCCCAAGAGTCTCCCGAGCGACAGGCCTCGCGCCCGCCGGTTTCGAACTTGATGCGACAATCGACCATGGCGCGTCAACGGTCCAGCAATGCGCATGCATGCCATCATGCGCACAATGCTTGTGTCGAGCTGAGCCAGCGCTATAGATTGCGCGCGAATATTCCGTGAGACAGACATGCCCGATTTTCCGACACTGGCGCAGCTCGCCGAAGACCTCGAAAGCGGCCGCACCACCTCCCGCAAGTTGGTCGAGGCCTGCCTCGCCAGGATCGCCGACCCCGCCGGCGAGGGCCAGCGCGCCTTCATCCATGTCGACAAGGACGCCGCGCTTGCGGCCGCCGATGCGATGGATGCCTTGCGCAAGGCCAAGGCGGCGCCGTCGCCCTATGCCGGGATTCCCATCTCGATCAAGGATCTCTTCGACATCAAGGGGCAGACCACGCGCGCCGGCTCCCGTGCGCTCGACGATTCCGATCCGGCGGAGCACGATGCGGCGGCGGTCGCGCGGCTGCGCAAGGCCGGCTTCGTGCTGATCGGGCGCACGAACATGACCGAGTTCGCCTATTCCGGCATCGGCATCAATCCGCATTACGGCACGCCGAAAGGCGCCTGGAACCGGGCCGTGGGCCATGTGCCCGGCGGCTCCTCCTCGGGCGCCGCGGTGTCCGTGCTCGACGGCATGGCGCATGGCGCGCTCGGCACCGACACCGGCGGCTCCTGCCGCATTCCGGCCGCCTATAACGGCATCGTCGGCTACAAGCCGACGCAGCGCCGCGTGCCGCTGGACGGCGCGGTGCCGCTGTCGTTCTCGCTCGACAGCATCGGGCCGCTGGCGCGATCGGTCAGCTGCTGTGCCATACTCGATGCCGTGCTCGCGAGCGAGCCCATCGTCGCGCTGAAGCCGCGGCCCGTGAGGGGCATGCGGCTCGCGGTGCCCACCACGATCGCGCTCGACGATCTCGACGCGGCGGTCTCCGAGACCTTCGAACGCGCGCTGAAGACGCTCGCCGATCACGGCGCCATCATCGAGCGGATCGAGATGGCGGAGTTCCACGACGTCGGCCCGATGAATGCCAAGGGCGGCTTCGCGGCCTCCGAGAGCTATGCCTGGCACCGCTATCTCATCACGGCCAAGGGCGACGTCTACGATCCCAGGGTCGCCGTGCGCATCATGCGCGGCGAGGCGCAGAGCGCAGCCGACTACATCGACCTGCTCAACGAACGCCGCTCGCTGATCGCGCGCGTCAACGCGCGCATGGCGCCCTATGATGCCCTGGTGCTGCCGACGACGCCCAACACACCGCCGAAGATCGCCGACCTCGCCGACGATCAGGCCTTCACCCGCGAGAACATCCGCGCCTTGCGCAATTGCAGCCTGATCAACCTGATCGACGGTTGCGCCATCTCGCTGCCCTGTCATCGCGAGGGCGACGTTCCCGTCGGCCTGATGCTGGCGGGCGCAGGCGGCTCGGACCATCGCATTTTCGAACTTGCCGCCGGCATGGAGGCCGTCATTCGTGTTTGACCTGACTTTCACCATCGACGCCAAGGACGCCACCACGCCGCTGACGCTGGCGATCGACCAGCTGGTCATCGCCGGCTGGACCGGCCGCGACACGGTCGCGCGCGACAAGCACATCGCCGAGCTGGAGGAGATGGGCATCGCCCGCCCGGCCTCGACGCCGATCTACTACCGCGCCTCGGCGCGGCGGTTGACCCAGGAAGACAGCATCGAATGCACCGGTGGCGATTCCTCCGGCGAGGTCGAGTTCGTGCTGATCGGCTGGCAGGGCCGCATCTTCGTCGGCTGCGGCTCCGATCACACCGACCGCAAGGTCGAGGCCTACAGCGTCACGGTCTCCAAGCAGATGTGCGACAAGCCGATCGCCTCGACGCTCTGGGAGCTCGAGGACGTGATCGGCCATTGGGACAAGATGATCCTGCGTTCCTACGCCACCATCAAGGGCGAGCGTGTACTCTACCAGGAGGGCACGCTGGATGCGATGCTGCCGGTCGCTGACCTCATCGCGCGCGGCTTTGGCGGTGGCAAGTTCCCCGACGGCAGCGCCATGTTCGGCGGCACCTTCGCCGCCAAGGGCGGCATCCGCCCCGCCGACCGTTTCGACTTCGAGCTGGAGGATCCCGTGCTGAAGCGGACGATCCGGCACGGGTATGACGTGACGACGCTGCCGGTGCGGGGCTGAGTTCTCTCCTCACCGTCATTGCGAGCGCGACTCTCTCCTCCGTCATTGCGAGGAGCCCTTGCGACGAAGCAATCCAGACTGTCTCCGCGTAGAGATTCTGGATTGCTTCGCTTCGCTCGCAATGACGGGGAGATAGTCATCGGAAATCGGGTGGCGGAGGGCGAGTCTGCTTTGCGAAGGTCGCAGCCATGACAGCAACAGCACGCAAATCGCCCCAGAAGCCATCCGCCGACCTCGTCGCCCACGTCGATGCCCTCGACTGGCCCCAAATCACCGCCGAGCTCGATTCCCAGGGCTGCGCCGTCCTGAAGAACCTGCTGACGCCGGACCAATGCCGCGCCATCGCCGCGCTCTACCCGGACGATGCGCACTTCCGCAGCCGCATCGTCATGGGCCGCCACGGCTTTGGCCGCGGCGAGTACAAGTACTTTTCCTATCCGCTGCCCGATCTGATCGCGCAGCTCCGCCCCGCGCTCTACGCGCATCTCCAAGCCGTCGCCAATCGCTGGAACGGGGCGATGGGGATCGACATCCGTTATCCCGCCTCGCATGCGGCGTTCCTGAAACGCTGCCACGACGCCGGGCAGGCGCGGCCGACGCCGCTGCTGCTGCAATATGAGGCCGGCGACTACAATTGTCTGCACCAGGACCTCTATGGCGAGCACGTGTTCCCGCTCCAGGTCGCGATTCTGCTCTCCGAGCCCGGACGCGATTTCACCGGCGGCGAGTTCGTGCTGACCGAGCAGCGCCCACGCATGCAGTCGCGGGCCGAAGTGGTGCCGCTGGCGCAGGGCGATGCGGTCGCCTTCGCTGTGCATCATCGCCCGGTGCAGGGGACACGCGGCACCTACCGCGTTAATCTCCGCCACGGCGTCAGCCGGATCAGGTCCGGCCAGCGCCACACGCTGGGTGTGATCTTCCACGAGGCCAAATGAGCGCTGGATTGACGGGTGATTTGTTCGACAGCGTCGCCGAGGCGCAGCCGCCGCGCGAGGCGATCGCCGACGGCGCCGTGCTGCTGCGCGGCTTCGTCAAGCCGATCGAGAGCGGGCTGATCGACGCCGTGCGCGCCATCGTGGCGCAGTCGCCGTTCCGACGGATGACGACGCCCGGCGGCCATCAGATGTCGGTGGCGATGACCAATTGCGGCGAGCGCGGCTGGATCACCGATCACACCGGCTATCGCTACGACCCCATCGATCCGCGCACCGCTGCCCCATGGCCGGCGATGCCGCCGCTGTTCGCCGATCTCGCCCGCCGCGCCGCGGAGCAGGGCGGCTTTGAACGTTTTGGCCCCGATGCCTGCCTCGTCAATTGCTACGAGCCGGGCACGCGGCTGTCGCTGCATCAGGACAAGGACGAGCTGGATTATTCCGCACCGATCGTCTCGGTCTCGCTCGGCCTGCCCGCGACCTTCCTGTTCGGCGGCCTCGCGCGCAGCGACAAGCCGCGCCGCTTCCGGCTCGTCCATGGCGACGCGGTGGTCTGGGGCGGGGCCAGCAGGCTCGCCTACCACGGCGTCGCGCCGCTCGCCGACGGCGAGCATCCGCTGCTGGGAAGGAAGCGGATCAATCTGACTTTTCGCAGGACGCGCTGACCTTGTCATTCCGGGATGCGCCGTAAGGCGCAGGCCCGGAATCCATACTCCCGATCGTGGTTATGGATTCCGGGCTCGCGCTACACGCGCCCCGGAATGACAGTCTACGGCTTCGGCGGGTGAATGAAGGCCCAGGGGCTGACTTCGGAATCCCTGGGCACCTCGACGGAAATCAGCACCGGCCCGCCGTGGCCGAGCGCTTTCTCCATCGCCGCCTTGAACTGCTCCGGCGCGGTGACGCGCGCGGCGGCGACGCCAAAGGACTCCGCGAGCTTGACGAAATCCGGATTGGCGAGGTCGGAGGCCACGACGCGGCCGTCGAAGCGTTCGCGCTGGTCGCGGCGGACATTGCCATAGGCGTTGTTGTTGAACACCAGCGTCACCACGCCGATGTTGAACTGCACGGCGGTGGCAAGCTCCTGCACGCCGAACATGAAGCCGCCGTCCCCGGTGATGGCGACGACCGGTTTGTCGGGATTGGCGACCTTGGCGCCGAGCGCAGTCGGAAAGCCCGAGCCGAGCGTGCCCTGGTAGCCCGAGGTGATGAAGGTGCGCGGCTGGTAGATCGGAAAGCCGTACCAGGAGGCGAAGCCGACTTGCGACAGTTCGTCGGTGACGATCGCGTCCGCCGGCAGCACCTCGCGCAGGATCTTGAGATAGGCCATCTGCGGCTGGATGCGCTGGATCTCGGCTTGCGCTGCCGCGGTGGCCTCGCGGATCGCGCCGCGCCGTCCGGAGGTCTTGCTGTAGCCGGCCTTGCGCACGGCGGCGGCGAGCTCGCGGGTGGCGGCCTTGGCATCGGCGACGATCGCGGTGTCGGACGAGAACCGCCGCATCTCGACCGGATCGATGTCGATGCGGATGCTCTTCAGGCCAGCGGGCCGATATGGCCAGCGCGACATGGTCGGCAGCTCCAGCCGCGTGCCAATGCCGATCATGAGATCGGTGTTCGGCCACAGCCTGTAGGCGGCGGCCATGGTGAGCCCGAGCTCGTGCGCATTGGAGACGATGCCGCGGCCACTGCGGAAGGCGACCACGGGCGCATCGATCATCTCGGCGAGTTCGAGGATCTCCTCACCCGCTTCGATCGCGCCGCTGCCGACGAAGATCATCGGCGCCTTGCTCGCCTTGATCAGCGCTGCCGCCTGCTTGATCATATCAGGGTCGGGCTGCGGCGCCGGCAGCGGCTCCAGCACCTGCGCAGGCATTGTTGCCGCGCGCTGGGTGAAGACGTCCCAGGGCATCTCGACCGAGGCGGGACCGCGCCGCCCAGACATCATCTCCTGGAACGCGCGCGCCACGATTGTCGGCGCGTTGCCGGGATATTCGATGCGGTCGGCCCATTTCACATAGGTGCGCAAGGTCGCGAGCTGGTCCGGCATCTCATGGAGATGGCCGCGGCCCTTGCCGAGGAATTGCGTCGGCACCTGGCCGGTGACGCACAGCACCGGCTCGTTGCAGCCATAGGCAGTGAGCAGCGCCGCGCTGGCATTGAGCACGCCCGGGCCGGGCACGACGCTGAACACGCCGGGCCGGCCGCTGGCGCGCGCATAGCCGAACGCCATGTAGCCGCAGGCCTGCTCGTGCCGTGCGCCGATCACCTTGAGCTGCGCCTGATGGAAGGCGTCGAACAGGCCGTAGACCTGCGCGCCGGGCAGGCCGAACACGGTGTCGACGCCGTGGGCGACAAGCCCGCTTACGATCGCTTCGCCGCCGGTGAGGGTGGTCATTTTGGCACTTCCATTTCGGTTGTTGGTCAGGCCTCGTCGACGACGCCGTTGCGCAAGCGTCCGATCCCCTCGGCCTCGACCTCGACGACGTCGCCGGGCTTCAGATAGCGCGGCGGATCGAACCGCGCGCCCGCGCCGGTCGGCGTCCCCGTGACGATCATGTCGCCGGGAACGAGCGTTGCGAAGGTCGAGATATAGCTGATGAGGTAGCGGAACGAAAACATCAGCCGGCTGGTACGGTCGTCCTGCCTGAGCTCACCGTTGACATGCGTGGTGAGGCGGATGTCGGCGATCTGCGATTCCCGCGTGTAGGGCAGCAGCCACGGCCCGAGGCTGCCGCTGGAATCGAAATTCTTGCCCTGCGTGACGTTGAACTTGGCGTGGCGCAGCCAGTCGCGCACCGAGCCCTCGTTGCAGAGCGTGAGCGCGGCGATGTGGTCGAGCGCGGCGCTTTCCGGAATGTGCCGGCCCTGCTTGCCGATCACCAGCACGATCTCGCCTTCATAGTCGAGCTGCGCGGAGGCACGCGGGCGCACCAGCGGCGTGTCGTGGCCGACGAAGGAGCGGGGCGAGCGCATGAACATGCTCGGATATTTCGGCGCCTCTTGCCCGTCCTTGTACTCGGCGTTGCGGTCGGGATAGTTGACGCCGATGCAGATGATCTTCTCTGGCGCCGGTACCGGCGGCAGCCAGGTGATCTCAGTGAGCGCGTGAACCGGCGTGCGGCCTGCGGCCTCTTCGGCAAAGCTGATGAGCTTGCCCGCGGCGATCACCTCGCGCAGCGTCGGATAGGTCTTGGCATAGCGTGCGGAGAGATCGACGATGCCGCCCTCCAGGACGGCGCCATAGCTGACATCACCCTTGACGGAATAGGTGGCGAGACGAGGCAGCTTCATCAGTCCGCCACCAGCACATCGGCCACGAATTTCGGCTCGCGCACGGCCTGGCCCGTAAAAGGCGAGCCCTTCTCGAACCAGGAACGCGGGGCAGGGGCGCCCCACAGCGTCTGACGGCGCGGATCGCGCAGCGACCAGCGCAGCGGCTCGTGGTCGTGATCCCCGGTGAAATAATCGCTGGTGTAGAGCTCGAGGCGGTGTCCGTCGGGATCGCGGACATAGAGGAAGAACGCATTCGAGATGCCGTGACGCCCCGGGCCACGCTCGATGTTCTTCACAAAACCTTGCGAGGCCATGACGTCGCAGAGATGGATGATGTTCATCGCCGTCGGCGTCCAATAGGCGAAGTGGTGCAGCCGCGGACCCTTGCCGTTGGTGATCGCAAAATCGTGGACGTTGCCCTTGCGGTGCATCCAGGCCGCGGCAATGCGCCCGTTCGGACCGTCCTCCTCGGCATATTCGGTGAGGCGAAAGCCGAGCCGCGCGTAGAATTCCATCGTGTCCTGCACCTCGGCCGCGAAGACGTTGAAATGGTCGAGCCGCTGCGGGTGGCAGCCTCGGTAGAGGTCGTAGCGGCGCAGGAGATGCGGCCGCCGCTCCATCGCCGCGTAGAGCTCGATCTGGAAGCCGAAGGGGTCGGTGAATTGCAGGGTGCGGCCCTGGAACGGCTGATCGACGAAGGCGTAGGCGAGGCCGTTCTCGGACAGGAACGCGGCGGCCTTGTTCAGATCCTTGTCATTGCCGACCTTGAAGCCGAGCCGGGCGCAAGCCGGCACGGCTGCCTTGCGCAGCACCAGCGAGTGATGCTGGTGCTCCTCGGCCGCGCGCAGGTAGACGGCGTTATCGTCGGCGTCCTCGACGTGGAGGCCGACAATGGTCTCGTAGAACTCGCGGCTCAGCTTCAAATCGGTGACGTCGAGCACGACGTGACTGGAGCGGATGATGTTGAACGGCGGCTCGAAGATGTGTTGCGGTATGGGCATTGGCGTTTCCCCTAGGTCCTGTCATTCCGGGGCGGCTCGCAGAGCCGAGCCCGGAATCCATCGCGCAGCAGAGTTGGTGGATGAATGGATTCCGGGTTCGCGCTCCGCGCGCCCCGGAATGACAATCAAATCCCCAGCTTCTGAATCTTGTGCGTGCCCCGCGCCAGCGAGACGTGCTTGGTTTCCATGTAGAAGTCGAACGAGTAATCGCCGCCGTCACGGCCGATGCCTGAGGCCTTCATGCCGCCGAACGGCGTCGGCAGATGGCGGACGTTTTCCGAGTTCAGCCAGATCATGCCGGCCTCCAGCGCGTCGGCAACGCGCAGTGCGCGTCCCATGTCGTTGGTCCAGACATAGCCTGTCAGGCCATAGCGGATGTCGTTGGCGATCTCCACGGCGTCCTTCTCGTCCTTGAAGGACAGCACGGTGAGGAACGGCCCGAACACCTCCTCCTGCGCCACGCGCATCTTGCCGTGCGCGCCGGTGACCAAGGTGGGCTCTACATAATGTCCGCCGCCCGGCCCGTCATAGGCCTTGCCGCCGACCGCGATCGTGGCGCCGTCCTGGCGCGCGACGTCGAAATAGGAGCACACCTTGGCCAGATGCCGCTCGTGGATCAGCGGCCCGATCTCGGTGGCGGGATCGAGGGGATGGCCGACCCTCAGCGCCTTCACCCGCGCGGTCAGCTTCTCCACGAATTTGTCCGCGATGCTCTGCTGGATCAGCAGCCGGCTGGATGACGTGCAACGCTCGCCGTTGAGCGAGTAGATCATGAACACGACGGCGTCGAGCGCGCGGTCTAGATCGGCGTCGTCGAACACGATCACCGGGTTCTTGCCGCCGAGCTCGAAATGCACGCGCTTCAAGGTCGGCGCGCCCTGCATCATGATCGCCGACCCGGTCGCGCTCTCGCCGACGAAGCCGATCGCCTTGATGGCGGGATGCTCGGTCAGCGCCTTGCCCGCTTCCTCGCCGAAGCCGTGCACCGTGTTGAGCACGCCGTCGGGAACGCCGGCGTCCTTGACGAGCTTGGCCAGAATAGAGGCCGTCACCGGCGACCATTCGGCCGGCTTGTGCACGACGGTGCAGCCGGCGGCGAGGGCAGGGGCGATCTTCCAGGTCGAGAGCATGAACGGCGTGTTCCACGGCGTGATCACGCCGACGGGACCGATCGGCACGCGCGTGGAGACGTTCCAGTGCTCGTCGCTCGGCGTGTTGAGGCCGTCGCGCGCCTCCGCACACTTGTCGGCGAAGAAGCGGAAATTCTCGGCGGCGCGGATCGCGGCCTTGGCCATGAAGCGATAGGCCTGTCCGGTGTCGATGCATTCGAGCACGGCGATGTCGTCGGCATTGTCCTCGATCGCGTCGGCCACCCGATGCAGCAGCTTCTTCCGCATCGCCGGCCCGATGTCGCGCCAGGACTTGAACGCGAGCGCCGCCGCGGTCGCCGCCGCGTCGATATCCTCCGCATTGCCGCGCGCGACGCTGGCGAGCACGGCGCCGTCGACCGGCGATTTGGTCTCGAACGTCTCGCCGGAGATCGAGGCGACGGTCTTGCCGTCGATCATGTGACCGATGCCGTCGGCACGCAGCGTCTTCAAGAGCGGCGCGACGCGGTCGCGGTTGGCCTGGAACAGATCGGCTTTCGGGGTCGGCTTATCCATGGGCGGCCTCCGCCTTCAGGGCGTCGTGGATGTTGTTGCGCTTCCAGCTGGTGTCCTTGTCGTTGATCTGCATGTCGAACGACAAAGCGAACTTGCTGGCGGCGAAGACCGGATCGAGATGTTTCGACAGCGCCTGGAAGACATGCTCGCCGGCCTTCTGGCGCGTGGGAAGGTCGCGGCCCTCGCCGATGCGTAGCACCATGTCGAGAAAGCCGTAATCCTGGCGCGCATCCGCGATCGCATAATGCTCGCATCTGATCGCGCGGACACGAATGCCGCCGAGCGGGAAGATGCCGGTCTCGACGGCTGCCTTGCGCACGACCTCGCACACAGTGTCGATGTCGAGGCGGCCATCGAGATTGGCCGAATATTCGATCGTGAAATGCGGCATCGCGGTTTCACTCCCTGTCTTCTTGTTCGTCTAAGCGAAGTAGCAACTCACCGAGCCGTAGGCGCCATAGTCGGCTTGAATTGTGTCGCCCTTGCGGGTCTCGATCGGACGGATGAAGGATCCGGCGAGCACGACCTGGCCGGGCTCAAGCGCAAGCCCCAGCGGCGCGATCTTGTTCGCAAGCCACGCCACGGCGGTCGCGGGATGATTGAGCACACCGGCGGCAAGGCCGGTCTCTTCCAGCTGGCCGTTCCTGAAGCAGAGCGCACCGATCCAGCGCAGGTCCGCATCCAGCGGGCGGATCGGCCGCCCCCCGAGCACGATGCCGGCATTCGCTGCATTGTCTGCGATGGTGTCGAAAATCTTTCGCGTCGCTTTGGTCTTGGGATCGACGCGCTCGATGCGCGTATCCAAAATCTCCAGCGCCGGCACCACGAAGTCGGTGGCGTTGAGCACGTCGAATAGCGTGCAGTCGGGACCTGAAAGGCGCTTGCTCATGACGAAGGCGAGCTCGGCCTCGACGCGCGTCGCGATGAAGCGCTCGGTCGGCACCAGTCCGCCATCGGCGAAGAACATATCGTCGAGCAGCACGCCGGAATCCGGCTCGTCAATGCCAAGCGCGCTCTGCATCGCCTTCGAGGTGAGGCCGACCTTGTGGCCTTTGACCACGCGCCCCTCGGCGATCTTGACGTCGATCCAGGCCTTCTGAATCGCGTAGGCATCCGCGATGCTGATGTCCGGGAAGTCCTGCGAGAGCTGCCGGATCTGCGTGCGGGTTTTCTCCGCCTGGTGCAGACGCCTCGCGCAAGCCTGGATATCGTCGTTGGAAAGCGCCATTGGTGATCTGACAAATCGTGGTGCGGCGAGATACTTAACATGTTAAGTGAATGCGTCAAACACAAATTCGACTTGCTGCACTGCAAACGTTTTGCGGCTTGAAAGGGCGTCATGACCAAGAAATCCGCCGATCCCGCCAACGGTCACCCGCCGGCCGCGCGCCAGGTGCCGATGCGCGATTTCTCGCGTTCGCTGCCGATGTCGTTGCTGCGGGCCCGGGAAGCGGTGATGCGGCAGTTTCGTCCCTCGCTGCGCGAGCACGGCCTGACCGAGCAGCAATGGCGCATCCTGCGGGCGCTGGCGGCGATCGAGGCGGTCGAGGTCACGGAACTCGCGCGCACCGCGTTCCTGCTCGGGCCGAGCCTGTCGCGCATCCTGCGCGATCTCGAGGCCCGCAACCTGATCGAGCGCAAGACGGCGAAAGCCGATCAGCGCCGCAGCATGGTCTCGATCTCGAAGGAAGGGCTGAAGCTGATGGCGTCGGTCGCGCCGACGTCGGAGGCGATCTATGCCGAGATCACGCGGCGCTTTGGCGCACGCAAGCTCGCCGAATTGCAGGAGATGCTCGGCGAGCTCGAACGGAGCCTTGCGGGGCTCGGAGGCGCGGACGAGACAATAGCCGAGGAGTGAAACCAGATATGCGTGCGTGCGCGGCGAGAGCCATGGACATTCACGCTTTTTTTCGCTCAAAGTGCGGCCCAACCCGATCCGCGGCGAGTGAGAGCAACAGGGAAGGAAAGGCAACGTGGCGAATAAAGTCAAAGAGATCTGGAAGTCGGGCAAGGCCGTCGTCAACGCGTGGCTTGCCATACCCTCCGGCTTCTCGGCCGAGATGATCGCGCAATGCGGCTTCGACAGCGTCACGGTCGACATGCAGCACGGCGTGCAGGACTATCTCTCGATGGTGCAGTGCTTCCAGGCCATGGACAAGCATCCGATCACCCCGATGGTGCGCGTGCCCTGGAACGAGCCCGGCATCATCGGCAAGGTGCTCGACGGCGGCGCCTATGGCGTGATTTGCCCGATGGTCAACACGCCGCAGGAAGCCCGGAACCTGGTCTCCTATTCGAAATATCCGCCCAAGGGCGTGCGCTCCAACGGCCCGATCCGCGCCGGCATGTACGGCACCGCGGGTTCGTACCAGAAGACGGCCAACGACGAGATCGTGCTGCTGCCGATGATGGAGACGCGGACCGCGGTGGAGAACATGGAAGCGATCCTCGACGTCGAAGGCATCGACGGCGTCTATATCGGCCCGTCCGATCTCGGCTTCTCCTACGGCCTCGAGCCCAAGCTCGACCGCAGCGAGCCCGAGATCCTCGCGATCTACGAGAAGATTATCAAGGAATGCAGCAAGCGCGGCCTCAACCCGGGCATCCATTGCAGCGGCGCCGAAGGCGCGGCGCGCGCCATCAACATGGGCTTCAAGCTGGTGACGTTGTCCAACGAAGTCGGCCTGATGACGACCTACGCCAAGATGCAGGTGAACGCGACCCGCAAGGATTCGGGCGGCAAGGCCTAAGCTTGCGTGTCCCGGACGCGATGCGGTGCGTAGCACCGCTTCGCAGAGCCGGGACCCAGAAGCACTTGACGCAACACTAGGCCCCGGCTCAGCAGCGCACCGTTTCACGCTGCGCTGCGTCCGGGGCACGATCGTTTCGATACAGGAGACTCCCATGACCATCAGCCCCGTCATCCGCCTGCATCCCGATGATGGCGTGGTGATCGCGCGCGCGAGCCTGCCGCCGGGAACATTGGTCGCCGACGGCGTGACCACGGTCGATCGCATTCCCTCCGGCCACAAGGTCGCGATCAAGCCGATCGCGGTAGGAGAGCCGATCAGGCGCTACGGTCAGATCATCGGCTTTGCCACGCAAGCGATCGCGCCGGGCCAGCACGTGCACGTGCAGAATTGCGGCATGGGTGATTTCTCGAAGGACTATGCCTATTGCGTCGACGTCAAGCCGACGCCGAATTTCGACCTGCCGGCGACCTTCGAAGGCATCCGCCGTCCGGACGGCCGCGTCGCCACGCGCAACTATATCGGCATCCTCACCTCGGTGAATTGCAGCGCGCATGTCGCCAGCCTCGTCGCCGACGTCTTCAAGAAGAATCCCTTTACCGGCGACAATCCGCTCGCCGACTTCCCCAACGTCGACGGCGTGGTCGCGCTGACCCACAAAACCGGCTGCGGCATGACGCAGAACGAGCCGCTGGCATTGCTCCGCCGCACGCTCGGCGGCTATGCGCGGCACGTCAATTTCTCCCACGTCATCGTGCTCGGCCTCGGCTGCGAGGTGAACCAGATCGGCGGCTTGATGGAAGAGCAGAAGCTCGCCGGACGCCTGCGCGCGATGGACATCCAGGAGGTCGGCGGCACCCGCAAGACGGTCGAAGCCGGGATCGCCTTCGTGCGCGAGGCGCTGACTGACGCCAACAAGGTCAAGCGCGAGACGGTGCCGGCGAGCGAGCTCACCGTGGCGCTGCAATGCGGCGGCTCGGACGGCTATTCCGGCGTGTCGGCCAATCCCGCGCTTGGCGCTGCCAGCGATCTCATCGTGCGTCACGGCGGCACCGTGATCCTGTCGGAGACGCCGGAGACCTACGGCGCCGAGCATCTGCTGACGCGCCGCGCCGTCAGCCGCGAGGTCGGCGAGAAGCTGGTCGATCTGATGCGCTGGTGGGACGAATACACGACGCGCGAAGGCGCCGAGATGAACGCCAATCCCAGCCCCGGCAACAAGGCCGGCGGCCTCACCACCATTCTGGAGAAGTCGCTCGGCGCGATGGCGAAGGCCGGCACCACCAACCTCGTCGAGGTGCTGCGCTATGCCGAGCCCGTCACCAAGAAGGGGTTCGTGTTCATGGACACGCCCGGCTACGACCCGGTCGCGGCGACCGGCCAGGTCGCCGGCGGCGCCAACCTCGTCTGCTTCACCACAGGCCGCGGCAGCGTATTCGGCTGCAAGCCGGCGCCGTCGATCAAGCTCGCCACCAACACGCCCATGTACAAGCGCATGGAAGAGGACATGGACGTCAATTGCGGCACCATCCTCGAAGGCGAGGAGAGCGTCGAACAATGCGGCCAGCGCATCTTCGAGCTCATCCTCAAGACCGCCTCGGGCCAGCCGACCAAGAGCGAGAGCTTTGATTTCGGCGGGGCCGAGTTCGCGCCCTGGGTGCTGGGCGCGACGATGTAGTCGCGCTCGGCGCGCGCCGCGCACGGCATGACGCCATGGAGGCTTCAGAATCGTAGGGTGGGCAAAGGTGCACTTGCGCCGTGCCCACGCAACAGAAGTCGTGGGCACGGCGCGCAAGAGCGCGCCTTTGCCCACCCTACGATACTGCCCGCGTAGCCGGGATACTTCCTAGGCACCCAGTGCCCGTTGTTAGTGCTTGATCGCGCTGACCTCAGGTGTTCTGCTCAAAAAAGCTGCTGGAGCACCGCACCCCGTGTCGATCTACGTCGCGCTACACCACGTCACGCACTACAAATACGACCGCCCGATCGACCTTGGCCCGCAGACCATCCGGCTGCGGCCGGCGCCGCATACGCGCACGCCGATCCTGAGCTATTCGCTCAAGGTCACGCCTTCCAATCATTTCGTGAACTGGCAGCAGGACCCGCAGGGCAACTGGCTGGCGCGCTACGTCTTTCCGGAGAAGACCACCGAGCTGAAATTCGAGGTCGACTTTACCGCGCAGATGACCGTGGTCAACCCGTTCGACTTCTTCGTCGAGCCCTATGCCGACAGCTTTCCGTTCGACTATCCCAAGGATCTGAAGACGGAGCTCGCGCCTTATCTCGAGACCATCAAGCCCGATCGCCTGTTCGGCAAGTTCCTCGATTCGATCCCGCACGAGGCCCCGAATACCGTCAACTTCCTGGTCGACCTCAATCGCGAAATCCAGAAGAAGGTCCGCTACATCATCCGCATGGAGCCGGGCGTGCAGACGCCGGAGGAGACGCTTGTCTCCGGCGCAGGCTCATGCCGCGATTCCGCGTGGTTGCTGATACAGACCGTGCGCCATCTCGGTCTCGCCGCCCGCTTCGTCTCCGGCTATCTGGTCCAGATCCGTCCCGACATCGATCCGATCGAGGGACCGCCGGAAGTCGAGAACGATTTCACCGATCTGCACGCCTGGGCCGAGGTCTATCTGCCCGGCGCAGGCTGGATCGGATTCGACGCGACCTCGGGCATGCTCGCAGGCGAGGGACACATCCCGGTCGCAGCCACGCCGCATTACCGTTCGGCGGCGCCGATCTCGGGCGGGGCCGGCTTTGCCGAGGTCGAGTTCTCCTTCGACATGAGCGTGAAGCGCATCCGCGAGGCGCCGCGCATCACAAAACCGTTCTCCGACGAATCCTGGGCGCGGCTCAACGACCTCGGCGAGCAGGTCGACGGCGATCTCGCCGCTGAGGACGTGCGGCTCACCATGGGCGGCGAGCCGACCTTCGTCTCGGTCGACGATCTCGAGGCGGGCGAGTGGAACACGGAAGCCGTCGGCCCGACCAAGCGCGCGCTCGGCGACGATCTGATCCGCCGCCTGCGCACGCGCTTCGCGCCGGGCGGACTGCTGCATTACGGCCAGGGCAAATGGTATCCCGGCGAGAGCCTGCCGCGCTGGGCCTTCGGCCTGTACTGGCGCAAGGACGGGGTGCCGATCTGGAAGAATGCGGACCTCATTGCCAAGATCGAAAATCCGCGCAAGCCCGTGGTCAAGGACGCCGAGGCCTTCATGGAAGGCACCGCGGCACGGCTCGGCGTCGACCTCGGCTACATCATGCCGGCCTATGAGGACACCGCTTATTGGCTGATGAAGGAAGCCGAGCTTCCGATCAACGTCGATCCCTCCGATTCCAAGCTGTCCGACGCCGAGGCGCGCGCCCGCATGGCGCGCGTGTTCGACGAGGGCCTGAACACGCCACGCGGTTTCGTGCTGCCGATCCAGCGCTGGAATGCGCCGCCACGCTGGCGCAGCGAGCGCTGGCCGCTGCGGCGCAGTCATCTGTTCCTGATGCCTGGCGATTCACCGCTCGGCCTGCGCCTGCCGATCGGCTCGCTCAGCTACGTGCCGCCAAATCAATATCCTTACATCGTCGAGCAGGACCCGATGGAGGCGCGCGCCAAGCTACCGGTGTTCACGCCGCCGGCGCGCCCGAAATCGCCGCCCCGGGAAGCGCCCGAGAAGCTCAACACCGCGATCCCGGTCCGCACCGCGATGTCGATCGAGATCCGCGACGGCGTGATCTGCGCCTTCATGCCGCCAGTCGAGCGCATCGAGGACTATCTCGAACTGGTTGCTGCGCTCGAAGCCACCGCGGAGGAGATGCAGCTCCAGGTCCATGTCGAGGGCTATCCGCCGCCGTTCGATCCGCGCATCGAGGTGATCAAGGTGACGCCCGATCCCGGAGTCATCGAGATCAACATCCAGCCGGCGCAGAGCTGGCGCGATGCGGTCGAGATCACCACCGGCCTCTACGAGGATGCGGCCAAGGTGCGGCTCGGCGCCAACCGCTTCCTGGTCGACGGCCGCCACACCGGCACCGGTGGCGGCAATCACGTCGTGGTCGGCGGCTCCTCTCCGCAGGATTCGCCGTTCCTGCGCCGGCCGGATCTGCTGAAGAGTCTGGTCTTGTACTGGCAGCGGCATCCGTCGCTGTCGTACTTCTTCTCCGGTCTCTTCATCGGCCCGACCAGCCAGGCGCCGCGCATCGACGAGGCCCGCCACGACAGCATCTACGAGCTCGAGATCGCGCTCTCGCACGTGCCGCCGCCCGGCTATCAGACGCCGCTGTGGCTGGTGGACCGGCTGTTCCGGCACCTCTTGGTCGACATCACCGGCAACACCCACCGCGCCGAGATCTGCATCGACAAGCTCTATTCGCCGGAGGGGCCCACGGGGCGGCTCGGCCTCGTCGAATTCCGCGCGCTCGAAATGCCGCCGGATCCGCGCATGTCGCTGGCTCAGCAGCTCCTGATCCGCGCGCTGATCGCAAAGCTCTGGCGCGAGCCGCTGAGCGGCAAGTTCGTGCGCTGGGGCACCGCGCTGCACGACCGCTTCATGCTGCCGCATTTCATCTGGGAAGATTTTCTCGACGTGCTCGGCGAGCTCAAGCAATCGGGCTATCCGTTCGAGCCGGAATGGTATCTGGCCCAGCTCGAATTCCGCTTCCCCGCTTTCGGCCGCATCCATCATGGCGGCGTGACGCTGGAGCTGCGCCAGGCGCTGGAGCCCTGGCACGTGCTCGGCGAGGAGGGCTCGGCCGGCGGCACCGTGCGCTATGTCGACTCCTCGGTCGAGCGGCTCCAGGTCAAGGCCGAAGGCTTCGTCGAGGGCCGCCACGTCGTCACCTGCAACGGGCGCCGCCTGCCGATGACCCCGACCGGCCGCTCCGGCGAGGCTGTGGCCGCCGTCCGCTTCAAGGCCTGGCAGCCGGCGTCCGGCCTGCACCCGACCATCCCCGTCCACGCGCCGCTGACCTTTGACCTGATCGACACCTGGAACGGCCGCTCGCTCGGCGGCTGCGTCTACCACGTCGCCCATCCCGGTGGGCGCAATTACGACACCAAGCCGGTCAACACCTACGAGGCCGAGGCGCGGCGGCTGGCGCGCTTCCAGGACCACGGCCACACCCCGGGTCCGATGCAGCCGCCGCCCGAGGAACGCACAAATGAGTTTCCGCTGACCCTCGACTTGCGAACCCCGCTCCTGCAATGAGTATGATGGTGGGGCAGGGAGAGGCGCATGGCCGAGGGCGCAGCCGAGCAGGACGACAAGGCGGGAAAGGCGCAAGGTCAACGTGAAGGCCAGCGCCGCCTCGCGCAATGGGTCCGCGACTATAGCCGGCTGCCGGGTATCCCCGACGAGTTCTTGAGCCCGGACGGCACCCCGCGCGCGGTCTGGAGCCGCTTCTTCGACGCCTTCGGCGCGCTGGCGCCCGACGAGATCGAGCGGCGCTTCGGCATGGCCGACCGTCACTTGCGCGAGGCCGGCGTCACCTACCGCGCGCCCGGCGACAGCGCCGACCGGCCCTGGTCGCTCAGCCATCTGCCGCTTTTGATCGATGAAGCCGACTGGCAGCAGCTTTGCGCCGGCATCACCCAGCGCGCCGAGCTGCTCGAGCGTGTGCTGCGCGACATCTATGGCGAGGGGCGCCTCGTGGCGGAAGGCGCGCTGCCGGCCGCGGCGATCGCCGGCAGTCCCGAATATCTCCGTCCGGTCTGCGGCGTGCCACCGCCGGGCGGACGCTATCTCTCGATCTATGCCGCCGATGTCGGCCGCGGGCCCGACGGCCGCTGGTGGGTGCTCGGCGACCGCACCCAGGCGCCGTCGGGCGCGGGCTACGCGCTGGAGAACCGCCTGGTGCTCTCGCGCGCCTTCTCCGATCTCTACAAGTCGATGAACGTGCCACGTGTCGCGCCGTTCTTCGAGGCGTTCCGCGACAGTCTTCGCGCGCGCGCCGATCGCGACGAGCCGCGCATCGGCGTGCTCACCCCCGGCAGCTTCAGCGAGACCTATTTCGAGCACGCGACGCTGGCGCGCTATCTCGGTTTCCTGCTGGTCGAGGGCGACGACCTCGCCGTCAGCGACAGCCGCGTCCACATCCGCACCGTGGCCGGCCTGAAGCGGCTGGATGTGCTCTTGCGCCGGGTCGATTCCAACTCGCTCGATCCGCTCGAGCTCGATGCCTCCTCGCGGCTCGGGGTGCCCGGCCTGATCGACGTCTTGCGCAAGGACGGCGTCGTCGTCGCCAACATGCCGGGCTCGGGCGTCTTGGAGGCGCGGGCGCTGCTCGGCTTCCTGCCGGCGCTGAGCCGCCGCCTGCTCGGCGAAGACCTGAAGATGCCGCACATCGCGACCTGGTGGTGCGGCCAGCGCTTGGCGCGCGACGAGGTGCTGGCGCGGCTCGACGAAGTCGCGATCGAAGGCGCCTATCGCCGCGGCGTTCCCGGCTTCGACTCGCTCGGCCCGGTGCTCGCGAGTGAGCTCGACGCGGGCGGACGGCAGCGCCTGATCGATGCGATCAGCGCGCGCGGCATGGATTATGTCGGCCAGGAGGTGGTGCGGCTCTCCACCATGCCGGTGTGGGAGCAGGGCCAGATCACGCCGCGCCCCTTCGTGCTGCGCGTGTTTGCCGCCGCCACGCCCGACGGCTGGGCCATCATGCCCGGCGGCTTCTGCCGGATCGCCGAGCAGCCGGACGCGCGCGCGGTGTCGATGGGCGACGGCGCGCGCGCCGCCGACGTCTGGGTCGTCTCCAACAAGCAGGTCGCGACCGCGACGCTTCTGCCCGCGACCGACAAGGTGCGCATCCGCCGCATCGCCGGCGTGCTGCCGAGCCGCGCCGCCGACAATCTGTTCTGGCTCGGGCGCTATCTCGAGCGCGCCGAGGCAACGCTGCGCCTGGTGCGCGCGCTTGGTTCGCCGAGCGGGCCCAACAAGGGCACGGCGGCCTCGGCGCAATCGGCCGAACGCATCCAGCGCCTGCTGGTGGCCTGGGGCGCGGTCTCGCAAACCTCGCGGACGGCCGCGGGGCGCATCGTCGCCGAAGCGCTGCAGAGCGCGGAGCGTTTCGGCTCGGCCCTGTCGCTGGTGCGCGCGGCGCAGCGCACCGCGACTTCCTTGCGCGAGCGGCTGTCGCCCGATGCCTGGCAGGTGATCACCGAGATGGCCGAGCGCCTCGCCATCGAGGTGGAGGACGACGACAGCGTGCTGAGCGCGGCCGAGCTGACCTTGCAGGAGCTGGCGAGCTTCGCAGGCCTTGCGCAGGAGAACATGAACCGCGCCGCCGGCTGGCGATTCCTCGACATCGGCCGCCGCGTCGAGCGCGCCATCAACACCACGCGCTTCACCCGCCAGTTCGCCTATGACGAGGCTGGCGACGAGGATCTCGACATCCTGCTGACTCTGGTGGATTGCCAGATCACCTACCGCTCGCGCTATCTGCTGGCGCCGATCCTGGCCCCGGTGCGCGACCTCGCGGTGCTCGACGGCTACAATCCGCGTTCGGTGGCGTTTCAGGTGACGACGCTGAACGAGCACATTGCCGCGCTGCCGAGCCTGAAGGAGCACGGCCTGATCGAGAAGCCACAGCGTCTCGCAGTGGCGATGCAGGCGATGCTCGCGACCGCGGAGGCCGAGAAGCTCGAGGTCAAGACGCTGTTCGCGTTGGAGCAGGATCTGCTCAGCCTCGCCGAAGCGATCGGGCAGCACTACTTCCCGCATGGCCCCAATGCCGCCCGGCCGGAAAAGCTGACGGGGCTGGCGTGATCTACGACATCCGTCACGTCACCACCTACGAGTACGAGAATTCCGTCAGCTTCGCCCGCTGCACGCTGCGGCTGGAGCCCAGCAGCGGCGGTGGCCAGGAGCTGATCTCGCACGACATCGAGATCCATCCGCGCCCGTCCGAGCGCAACGTGCGGCGCGACTTCTTCGGCACGCTGACCGAGAGCGTGACGATCGAAGCCGCGCATCGCAGTCTGCGCATCGACTCGCGTTCGCGGGTTTCGATCTCGCGCCGGCCGCCGGCGCGCGATGCGGTCAGCCCGCCCTGGGAGAGCATTCGCGACATCGCGTTCGAAGCAACCAGCCTCGGGCCGTCCTCGCCCGTCGGCTATGTCTTTGCCAGCCCCCTGGTGCCGGTGCTGCGCCCGGTCAGCGCCTATGCCGGGATGAGTTTTCCGCCCGGCGCGGGCATCCTCACCGGCGCCGTCGACCTGATGCGCCGCATCCGCGGCGAATTCCGTTACGATCCCAAGGCGACCGTGATCTCGACGCCGCTCGACGAGGTCTTCGACAAGCGTCACGGCGTCTGCCAGGACTTTGCCCATGTCATGATTGCCGGGCTGCGCGGGCTCGGCCTGCCCGCGGCCTATGTCAGCGGCTATTTGCGCACCATTCCGCCGCCGGGCCAGCCGCGGCTGCAAGGTGCCGACGCCACCCACGCCTGGGTGTCGCTGTGGTGCGGGGCCGAGCTTGGCTGGATCGATCTCGATCCGACCAACGATCTCCTCATCGGCAACGATCACATCGTGCTCGCAATGGGGCGCGATTTTTCCGACGTCTCGCCGGTCGACGGCATCATCGTCGGCTCGCCCAAGCAGAAGCTCGCCGTCGCCGTCGACGTGCTGCAGGTGGAGTAGCCGGCCCGCGCGTCCAATTCCCTGCGGTGCCGCGCCCCGAGCGGCGGCAGCGGCTTTCCGGCTGCTTTGGGTTGTGTTAAAATGTGGCCGCAACCGTGATGTTGCGCAGCGAAACGGCGCGGTATTTTCGTATTTTCGTCCCCGACGTTTGGTTACCCGGCCCAAGATGGGCTATGCTCCCCGCTGCGTCGAGGACAAGAATGAGACGTCGGGAGACGGCATGGGACACCAGCGGCGGACGGGGCTGCATCCATGATAACCTTACCGAGACTGGCGGCCGAATCCCTGGAGGAATTCCTCGGCAAGTTCCTGCGTCGCCGGTTCGATGAAACTGCCGCGAGCATCGTGGAGAGTGCGACCCGCACCGCGATGGAGTGTATCGGCAACAGCGATGCGCTCTATCACAACATCGAGCATACGATGCTGGTGACGCTGGCAGCCCAGGCGATCCTCCGCGGCCGAAGTCTTCATACCCATCTGTCGGCCGAGGACTACGTCCACGTCCTGATCGCCTGCCTCGCTCACGACATCGGCTATGTGCGGGGCCTGTTCGAGGAGGACGATGAGGACGGCTTCCTGGTCGACGCGGCCGGCACCAAGGTTTCCCTGCCGCGGGGCGCATCCGATGCCAGCCTGATGATGTATCACGTCGATCGCTCGAAATTGTACGTGACGCGGCGACTGCGGCATATTCCGGGACTCGATCCGGAACGCGTCGCCCGTGCCATCGAAGGCACCCGGTTCCCCGCTCAGCAGGGCCAGGACTATGACGACGAAGCTTCGATCCTGCGTGCGGCCGACTTCATCGGCCAGCTCGGCGATCCCAATTATCTGCGCAAGGCCAATGCGCTCTATTACGAGTTCGAGGAGGTCGGCATCAACCGCCAGCTCGGCTACGACTCGCCCGCCGACATCGTAAACCGCTACCCGCAATTCTATTGGAACAGCGTCGCACCGCACATCCAGACCGAGATCGGCTATCTCAACAAGACCGAGATTGGCCGGCAATGGATCGCCAACCTCTACAGCAACGTGTTCCGCGCCGAACGCGACATCTCGCTGTCCGGTCCGCAGAAATAGATCGGGCTCTCGTAGCCCGGATGGAGCGAAAGCGAAATCCGGGATTTGAGGATGCTGGCGTCCCGGCTTGCGCTGCGCTTCATCCACGTGGCCCCAACGCCGTGAGCAAACCATGCAACAAAAAACCGTCACCACGGATATCCTCGACATCGCTTATCGCGAATACGGTGCGCCGGGCGGCTGGCCCTGCATCATGGGGCACGGCTTTCCCTATGACGTGAACGCCTATGCCGAGACCGCGCCGATCCTCGCCGCGGCCGGCGCACGCGTGCTGGTGCCCTGGCTGCGCGGCTACGGCCCGACGCGGTTTCGCTTCGCCGGGACGCTGCGCTCCGGCGAGCAGGCGGCGCTCGGCGCCGATCTTCTGACCTTCATGGATGCGCTCGGGATCGAGCGCGCAATCGTCGGCGGCTATGATTGGGGCGGGCGTGCGGCCTGCGTGGTCTCGGCGCTTTATCCGGAGCGCGTGATCGGTCTCGTCTCCGGCAATTCCTACAACATCCAGAACATCGCCCGATCCATGGAGCCGGCTTCGCCACCGGAGGAGGCGGCGCTCTGGTATCAATATCTCTTCCACAACGAGCGCGGCCGCCGCGCGCTGGAGCGCAACCGCCGCGGCTTCGCGCGTCAGCTCTGGACGATGTGGTCGCCGAAATGGACATTCGACGACGCGACGTTCGAGACGAGCGCTTTGTCGTTCGACAATCCTGACTTCGTCGACGTCGTGATCCACTCCTACCGCCACCGCTATGCGCTGGTGGCAGGCGATCCCGCCTATGGGGGAATAGAGGCAAAGCTCGCCGCGCAGCCGCCGATCCGTGTGCCGACGATTGCGATCGACGGCGACAGCGACGGCGTCAATCCCGGCACCGCCCACCACGCGCGCAAGTTCGAGGCGTTTTTCGAGCGCCGCGTCTTCACCGATGCCGGTCACAACCTGCCGCAGGAGCGGCCCGCCGAATGGGCGCAGGCCGTGATCGACGTCCGGAAAGCGGCTGCGTCATAGGCAGCGCCGACGCGCCTTCGGCGCTCCTCACCTGAGGCCATGGCGCGCGGGCGCCGGGTCAACGACCCCGTTCGCCAAATTTCCCTGATCTGCGGGAACCTTTTCCGATTGCAGCCGTCCAAGCTGTGGGCCCGCTTCCATAGGCGGGCTCGTTGCAGGGAGGATCTTGATGAAGTCATCAGTGCGCAAGCTGGAACGTGTCGCGGTGGCGCAGGCGCCGTCCGATCGGCCTGACAAGGCGGAGGTCGAGCAGGCGATCCGGACCATCATCCGCTGGGCCGGCGATGATCCCGAGCGCGACGGTTTGCGCGAGACGCCTGATCGCGTTGCACGCGCTTTCGAGGAATATTTTTCCGGATACGCGCAGGACCCGACCGAAATCCTGCAGAAGACCTTCGAGGAGATCGAAGGCTATGACGAGATGATCGTGCTGCGCGGCGTCCGCTTCGAGAGCCATTGCGAGCACCACATGGCGCCGATCGTCGGTCGCGCCTGGGTCGCCTATATTCCGCAGGGGCGCGTCGTCGGCATCAGCAAGCTTGCGCGCGTGGTGGACGTCTACGCGAAACGGCTCCAGATCCAGGAGAAGATGACCGCACAGATCGCCAATACCATCAACGACGTGCTCAAGCCCGAAGGCGTCGGGGTCATCATCAAGGCGACACATCACTGCATGACCACGCGCGGTGCGCACAAGCCCGGGACCGACCTCGTCACCAGCCGCATGCTGGGTGTGTTCCGCGACAATGCGCTGACGCGCCAGGAACTGCTGGGGCTCGCCAATTCGGACGATTGACCCCGCGCGCGCAAGGAGGCGTTTGCCATGGCCGAAGACAACAAGCCGAGCGGACCCGACCTGAGCAAAGGCGTGTCGCTGACCGCGTTCAAGGATGGCAAATTGCTCGGTCACGTCGGCGAGGACGACGTTCTGCTGGTGCAAGCCGGCGGCGAGATCTTTGCGATCGAGCCGGCCTGCAGCCATTATCATGGCCCGCTTGCGGACGGCTTGGTGGTGGGCGACAGCATCCGCTGTCCCTGGCATCATGCCTGCTTCTCCTTGCGCACGGGCGAAGCCAGTCGTCCGCCGGCATTGAATGCGCTGGCGGTGTGGGAGGTCGAGCGCGATCGGGACAACATCGTCGTTCGGCGCAAGCGCGAGGCACCGAAGCCGCCGGCTGCACATCGCAGCGCGGCAACGCCCGACAAATTCGTCATTGTCGGCGGCGGTGCTGCCGGCTTCGCTGCCGCCGAGACGCTCCGGCGTGAGGGTTTTGCCGGCGCCATCACCATGCTCAGCAATGACGGCGCGATGCCGGTCGACCGGCCGAACCTCTCGAAGGATTACCTCGCTGGCAATGCGCCGGAGGACTGGTTGCCGTTGCGCGGCGAGGATTATTACCGGGACGCCGGTATCGATCTCAGGCTCAACACCGACGTCGCTGCCATCGGTCTCAAGACGCGCAGTGTGACGCTGGGCAATGGCGACAAGCTGCCATTCGACCGGCTGCTGCTCGCGACCGGCGCCGAGCCGGTCAAGCTGCAGATTCCGGGCGCGGACCAGCCGCATGTTCACACCCTGCGGACCGTCGCCGACAGCCGCGCCATCATCAAGGCCGCAGGGAGTGCGAGGCGCGCGCTGGTGATCGGCGCCAGCTTCATCGGCCTCGAAGTCGCCGCCTCCTTGCGGGCGCGCAAGATCGAGGTGCACGTGGTCGCGCCGGAGGAGCGGCCGATGCAGAGGGTGCTCGGCGCCGAGATGGGCGACTTCATCTGGTCGCTGCACGAAGAGAACGGCGTGATCTTCCACCTGAAGGACACCGTCGACCATCTCGATGGCCTGCGCGCGACGCTGAAAAGCGGCGCCGTCATCGAGGCCGACCTCGTCGTCGTCGGCATCGGCGTCAAGCCGCGCCTTGCGCTCGCCGAGCAGGCGGGACTGGCGGCTGATCGTGGCGTCAGCGTGAGTGAATATCTGGAGACCAGTGTATCCGGCATCTTCGCGGCCGGCGACATTGCCCGCTGGCCTGACTCGCACTCGCGGCAGACCATCCGCGTCGAGCATTGGGTGGTGGCGGAGCGGCAGGGGCAGACCGCGGCGCGCAACATGCTCGGCAGGCGCGAGCGCTTCGATGCGGTGCCGTTCTTCTGGAGCCAGCACTACGACGTGCCGATCAACTATGTCGGTCACGCCGAAAACTTCGACGACATCGCGATCGACGGCAGTATTTCGGGAAGGGACTGCCTGCTGAAGTACCGCAAGGGCGGTCGCGTGCTTGCCGTCGCTTCAATTTATCGCGATCTCGACAATCTCAAGGCCGAGCTCGAAATGGAGCGGCCACGCGGCTGACGCGCCGCATTCGATCTTGATTTGTGTCAACGTTGCCACAGGTGGGGGCTGCTCTACTGACTGTCGTCCCGGCATGGGGCGTGCTATCCTGGCGCGTGCCCGCGGGCTTCGCATGCAGGAGTGGCCCATGACAAGTGCTTCGGATGCGTCCCGTCATCCCGGTCTCGGCTCGGGTATCTCTGCGCTACACGGCAAATGGGGCTGGATCGTTGCGCTCGGCGTCGTTTACGTCATCGCCGGCTTCGTCGCGCTCGGCAGCATGGTCATGGCGACGGTGGCGAGCGTGATCGTGGTCGGCGCCATGATGATCGTCGCCGGCGTGACGGAGATCATCGGCGCATTCCAGATGAAGAGCTGGGGCAAGTTTCTGATCTGGGCCTTGCTCGGCGTGCTCTATGTCGTCGCCGGCTTCCTGACCTTCGCGAACCCGCTATTCGCGGCAGTCCTGCTGACGTTGTTTCTGGGCGCGTCGCTGATCGCCTCGGGCGTGGTCCGGCTGTTTCTCGCCTTCAGCATGAAGCGCGAGAGCCCGTGGGTCTGGGTCGCGCTCTCGGGCGCCATCACGCTGCTGCTCGGCCTCCTGATCGTGGCGCGCTGGCCGGTGAACAGCGTCTATATCCTCGGCCTGTTTCTCGGTATCGATCTGATGATGGCCGGCGCCGGCTGGATCAGCCTGGGCTTTGCCTTGAAGCGGCGCGGCTAGCGCAACGCCATCAGCAACTCGACGCAAGACCCTCTTGCGGAACTCCGCTGAGCTGAACGTGCTGACAACAAGCAGCACGCCGCGCGACCGTCTCGCGCGGCGATGTTCACCCGGGGAGAAACCATGAAAGCCGCTTTGGCCTTGGCCGCAGCGCTGGCTGCCGCCTGCTTGTCCGACCCTGTCTCGGCGCAGAAATCCTACGGCCCCGGGGTCAGCGACACCGAGATCAAGATCGGCAACACCATGCCCTATAGCGGCCCGGCCTCGCCGCTCAGCATCACGGGACGGGTGATCTCCGCCTATTTCGACGAGATCAACGAGAAGGGCGGCGTTGGCGGCCGCAAGCTCAACCTGATCTCGCTCGACGATGCGTTCTCGCCGCCCAAGACCATGGAAGCCGCGCGGCGCCTCGTCGAAGGCGACGGCGTCGCCTTCATCTTCGCCACCATGGGCACCGCGCCGAGCTCGGCAATCGCAAAATATCTCAACAGCAACAAGGTGCCGCAGATCTTCCTGATCAGCTCGGCCTCGAAGTGGAACGATCCGGCCAACATGCCCTGGTCGATCGCGCTGCCCTGGGCGCCGAACTACACCAGCGAGGCCGCGATCGACGTCGCCTATGCCCGCGCCAAGAACCCGAATGCGCGCTTTGCGGTGCTCTACCAGAACGACGACGCCGGCAAGGAATATCTTCGCGGCGTCAAGGAGGCGCTCGGTGCCGACGCCGACAAGGCGATCGCGATGGCGTCGAGCTTCGAGGTCGCCGACCCCACCGTCGATTCCCAGGTGCTGACGCTCGCCAACACCAAGGCCGACGTCTTCATGATCTATTCGGTGACGCCGCGCGCCTGCGCGCAGGCGATCCGCAAGGCGCACGAGGTCGGCTGGCAGCCGACGCGCTTCCTGGCCAGCGGTTGCGCCAACAAGGCCACCGTGATGGTGCCGGCGGGGCTCGAGGCCGGCAAGGGCGTGCTGTCGCTGGGCGCGCTGAAGCCGTTCGTCGAGGCACCGAAGGACGATCCGGCGATGGCGGCCTATATCGACTTCATGAAGAAGCGCCTGCCCAATGCCGACATCAACAACGTCGCCGGCCTCTACGGCTACACCGTCGCCGAGGCGCTGGTGGTGCTGCTGAAGCAATGCAAGGACAATCTGACGCGCGAGAACATCATGGCGCAGGCGGCGAACCTGAAGAATGTGCCGCTGTCGCTTCTGATGCCCGGCATCACCCTCAACACCACGCCGCAGGATTTCCGCCCGATCAAGGACGGCTACATGCTCCAGTTCGACGGGAACGACTGGGTGGTGGCGAGCGAGCTCTTACGCGGGACGTGAGCTGGGGGCTCTCACCGCGAACTCGGAATCGTAGAATCGTAGGGTGGGCAAAGGCGCCCTTGCGCCGTGCCCACCATCTATCAATGATTGTCGAGAGAATGCGTGGGCACGCTTCCGCCTTCGCTCTGCGAGCTACGGCGGACAAGTCGCTTTGCCCACCCTACGGGACTGACGCGAGCGTCGGCCAGCGGAGGATTAAAATGGACTTCCACCACTCCGCCCGTTCGCTGGAGCTCCAGGAGCGCGTCCGCCAGTTCATGCGGACACACGTCGAGCCTGTCGAGGATCTCTACTACGAGCAGGTGAAGCCCGAGGCCGCGCGTTACAAAACACCTTCCGTCTTGCAGGACTTGAAGCAACTCGCGCGTGAGCAGGGGCTCTGGAATCTCTTCCTGTCCGGCGAGCACGGGCCGGGTCTGACCAACCTCGAATACGCGCCGGTGAAGGAGATCATGGGCCGCATCCTCTGGGCGCCCGAAATCTTCAACTGCTCCGCGCCCGATGTCGGCAACATGGAGGTGCTCGCAAACTACGGCACCAAGGCGCAGCAGGAGCGCTGGCTGACGCCGCTCCTCGAGGGGCGCATCCGCTCCGGCTTCTCGATGACGGAGCCGCAGGTCGCCTCCAGCGATGCCACCAACATCCAGTGCGAGATCAAGCGCGACGGCGACGACTACGTCATCAACGGCCGCAAATGGTTCACCTCGGGCGCGATGAACGAGGATTGCGAGATCCTGATCGTGATGGGCAAGACTGCTCCGGACCATCCCGACCGCCATCGCCAGCAATCCATGATCCTGGTGCCGAAGAATACGCGTGGGGTGCGCATCGTCCGCGACATGCTCACCTACGGCTATGACGATGCGCCGGTCGGCCATCCCGAGATCGTCTATGACGACGTCCGCGTGCCCGCCGAGAACATTTTGCTCGGCGAGGGCCGCGGCTTCGAGATCGCGCAGGGCCGGCTCGGTCCCGGCCGCATTCATCACTGCATGCGCCTGATCGGCTGCGCCCAGCGCGCGCTGGAATTGATGTGCCAGCGCGCGGTCTCGCGCGTCGCCTTCGGCAAGCCGCTCGCGGAGCAGGGCTCGGTGCGCGAGGACATCGCGCACTCCTTCTGCGAGATCGCACAGGCGCGGCTGCTCACCTTGCAGGCCGCCGACAGGATGGACCGCGAGGGCAACAAGGCCGCGCACGATCTGATCGCCGCGGCCAAGATCGTGGTGCCCAGCATGGCAGCCCGCGTCATCGACCGCGCCATCCAGATCCATGGCGCCGCCGGCGTGTCGCAGGACACGTTCCTCGCCCGCGCTTACGTCTACGCCCGCTTCATCCGCATCGGCGACGGCCCGGACCAGGTGCACCTCGCCGCGGTCGGCAAGGAGCTGATCAGGCGCGGCGGGGTGATGGCGCGGTAGAGGTGATGTCCTGCGCCAGGATGTGGGCATAGATGATGCATTGGACCCGCGCAAGGATTGCACACTTCGCTTGCGACCCATCTCGGACATTGGGACGCGGCTTCGGACATCGGATTGGTTGTCCATTCTCACTAGCCGTGTTGCCGCAAAGTGCTAGGCTTCGGACATGGATGGGCCTTTCCTCCGCGGTGCTCGATGAGACGACGCGAGTTCATGGGGCTGATCGGCGGCGCGGCGGCGACGTGGCCGCTCGGAGCGCGTGCGCAGCAACCGGCAAGGTGGCGCTACAGGGTAGGCTATCTCGCGAGCGCGTCGCGGGAGCAAACACTTCGTAATGTTGGAGCCTTCGAAGCGGGTCTGCGGAGCCTTGGCTACCGCGCTGGCGAGAATGTCGTCATCGAGTACCGCTTTGCCGACGGAGACATGGGGCGGCTGGCGGCGCTTGCCACAGAGGTGGTCGGGCTCGGCGTGGACGTCATCGTGTCCGGGACCAATGCGACCACGGTTGCAGCCATGAAGGCGACCCGGACGATCCCGATCGTGATGGCCAACAGTGCTGAGCCTGTCAGTGCCGGACTTGTCGCCAGTCTGGCGCGCCCGGGTGGCAATGTCACTGGGTTCAGCTCGGAGCCCGGCGATGAGATCAACGGCAAGCGGCTCGAATTTCTGAAGGACACTCTGCCGAACCTCTCGCGTGTGGGCGTTCTGTGGAATCCGGACTTTGCGCCCAATCAGGAGCGGCTGGCATCGCTGCGGGAAGCTGCCCAAGCGCTGGGGTTGACGCTTGTCCCGGCCGAGGCGCGCGGCGCGGATATGCTTGAACGAGCGTTCGCGACAATGGTGAGGGAACGCGCTCAGGTACTCGTCGTGTTGAGCGATGGAGTACTGTTCAACCACCGCGGTCTGGTTGGCGTCATGGCCGTCGGAAATCGGCTGCCTGCAATCTCGGCGGTGAGAGAATACGCGGAAGCGGGCTTCCTCTTGAGCTACGGGACTGATTTGCCAGATCAGTTTCGCCGGTCTGCAATCCTTGTCGACAAGATTCTCAAGGGTACGAAACCTGGCGATCTGCCGGTTGAACGGCCGGTCAAGTACGAACTTGTTATAAACCTCCAGACCGCCAAGGCACTCGACATCAACATGCCACCGACCCTGCTGACGCGGGCCGATGCAGTAATCGAGTAGGCACTCTGATGTCGCTTATTGGCCCTTCGCGTCAGTTGGCGTGGTGCTGCAACGTGCCCGTAGCCGTGAGCCGGAATTGTCGGGATCAGGTACACCGGCGCGATCAACTCCTGGCGAACATTCCCGCAGCGGTGACCATATGCAAGAGGAAGCCCCCGCTTTAGCCGTGATGCAGCGCTTCAGATCACCGTAGTACAATAGTAACTACTGCTGGCCGAGAGTGACCCTGCACGCCATGGCGGGTTCACCCAGGTGAAAGAGCATAGATCGCTTTCGCGCGAGATAACGTCTGCTGCCGACGTCACGGGAAGCGCTCGCGCCCCCGATATGCCGGCAAGCCATTTCCGCATGAGCCTGGGTTGGCTGATCGTTGCGGCGCTCCTCCTGGCCGCCTTGCTCGTCCAGATCCCCGTCGTTCTGAACCCCGATCTGGCCTGCCTGCTGACGGAAGGCGAGCAGGTCCTGGATGGGCGCAAGCCCGGCGTCGACCTTTTGGAGCTGAATCCGCCGCTGTCGGTCTATCTGTACATGCCGGCATCGATGCTGGCGCGAACGACCGGCATTGCGCCTGAGCTCATCGTGATCATCCTGATCCTGGTCGAAATCGTCGTCGCGCTTCTGATCATCGATCGTGCCGCTGCGGCAGCAAGGCTGGGGACTGAAGAGCGGGTCGTCGCAACCTGCCTGTTCGCGTTCTTGTTCGCGATACTTCCGAGCGGCGTCTTCGGACAGCGTGAGCACATCGCCGTCATTGCGCTGACCCCTTTCGTCGCCGTCACGGCGATCCGCTGGCGCGGCCTCAGCCCCGGACCGGTGGCGGTCCTGGCAGGACTTGGCGCCGGGCTGGCCTTGAGCATCAAGCCCCACCTTGCCCTGGTCGTAGGACTTCCGATCGTCCTCGCGGTCTTCCGCCAGCGCTCTCTCAGGCCGTTGTTCTCTCCGGAAGCGATGACGGCGGCTGCTGTCGTCAACGGCTACGGAGCGATCCTCGTCATCGTCTTCCCCGCTTACCTGTTCGACTATGCGCCGATGGTCTCTGCCGCTTATCTGCCGCTGCGGTTGAATCTGGGCGATCTGCTGTCCTTCCCGGCCACGGTGATGGCCGGATCCATCGTGTTTCTCGGCCTGCTGGCCCCGCACGAGTTCAAGATCGGGGGCAACGCGACCCCGTGGCTGGCCGCAGCGCTCGGCGGAGCTGCGAGTTTCGTTCTCCAGGGCAAGCACTGGACCTACACGGCGTTTGCGCTCTGCGTCTTTGCGATTGCCGCGCCGCTGTTGCATGCGCGCGTGAGGACGATGCGGATGCCGGTCATGATCGCCGGCCTTGCGGCCGTTGCGCTCATCGCCTACTGCCTGTCCTTGCAGGTCCGGCCGTTTCCGCCGCTCAAGGAGCGCATCCAGGCTCTCGCAACGCATCCGCGGCTGATCACGATCGGCGATCACATCGCGCTGGGGCATCCGCTCGTCCGTGAGGTCAACGGGACCTGGGTTGGCAGCTCCTGCGTGCAGCTATTGGCGGCCGGCGCGATGATGCTCCAGAAGACGACGCAGCCAACCCAAGGCGAGCGCGCAAGACTGGACAGCATCATCGATTTCGAGCGACGGCACTTGCTCGCGGACCTGCGCGCCGGTCGACCGGATGTGATCCTCGTGGATACCCAGCTGCTGAGCGCGGTCCCGTTCGACTGGCTGGCCTGGGCGAGGTCCGATCCCGAGATCGAGGCGGAGCTAAGCCGTTACCGCGAGGTCGAAGATGCCGGCGGCCGCGTCCGGATCCTGATCGCTCGATCGGGTTCGGAGCGGTAACAACCCGTTCGGTCGTGTGCCGGCAGCGGCACCGGCGCCACGCTCGCCATGCTGACATCATGCCAGTGTTTTGCCCGACGAGTCAAAATCGATTCGTAAAAACAGCAAGCTTCCACCGCCCCGGCTGCCAAGCCATTGAAAAGCTTGGCCCCGTCTACTGTGCATGGGGTTGTTTTTCAGTTTTTGTTGGGGCGATCGGTTTCGCCGCGGTGGTCCAGCCGCTACCCCGCCCTGGCGATGCGGCCGTCCGCCGACCCCGCACGCAGGTTCTGGAAGAACGTCTCCACCTCGCGCGACAGCGTCTGCGCCGTCTCGGTCAGGCTGCTGGCTGCTGTCAGCACCGAAGCCGCCGCCGTATCGGTCTCGCCGATGGCATCGCGCAGCGAGGTGATGTTCGCAACCAGCGTCTCGTTGCCCTGCGCGGCGCTTTGCGCATTGGAGGAGATCTCGCGTGTGGCCTGGTCCTGCTGACTGACGGCGCCGGCAATCGCCGACGTGACCTCGTTGATCTCGCGCACCGCCCCGCCGATCTCGCGCACGGCGTCGACCGCGTTGCGGGTCGAGGCCTGGATCATCGCGACGTTCTCGCTGATCTCGGCGGTGGCCTTGGCGGTCTGACCTGCGAGCGCCTTCACCTCGTGGGCGACGACGGCAAAGCCGCGGCCGGCATCGCCGGCGCGCGCCGCCTCGATGGTGGCGTTCAGCGCGAGCAAATTGGTCTGCTCGGCGATCGCCTGGATCAAATTGAGCACGCCGTCGATGCGTTGGGTGGCCGCAGCGAGGCTCTCGATCTCGGAGATCGACTTCTCGGTGCGCTGGCCGGTCTGCTCGACTGCGCCGGCGCTCTGCCGCACCTGGCGGCCGATTTCCACCACCGAGGCCGAAAGCTCCTCGGCCGCGCCCGCGACCGCCGTGACGTTGTGCGAGGCCTGCTCGGTCGCGTTCGCCGCGCTGCCGGCGCGGCTGCTCGCATCCGCAGTGACCCGGGTGATGGTCTGCGCGGTCTCGCGCATGACCGAGGCGTTGTCGCTGAGGCCGCGCATGATCGCGCCGATCGCCTCGCGGAATTGCTCGACGGACTGCTCGACGTGGCGGGCGCGCTCCTCGCGCGCGGCGGCGTCTTGCGACACTTGCGAGGCGAGGTTGCGGTTGCGCCCCATCGCGTCCTGGAACACCTGGATGGCGCGGGCCAGCGCGCCGATCTCGTCGGCGCGGTTGGAGTGCGGCACCACGACATTTTCGGCGCCGTCGGCGACCTGCTTGATGGTGGCCGTGATCGCGGCGAGCGGCCGGGCGATCGAGCGGGCGATGATGACGATGCCGACGACGACGAGGGCGAGCGCCACGCCGCCGAGGCAGGTGAGGATGAACGTCAATGTGCGGTTGGTCTCGGTCTGCTGCGCGATCTGCCTGCCGCGCTCGGCATAGACCTTGGACAGCGCCTCGAGGTCCTTGTTCAGCGCGGAGCGCACGCTGCGATTGGCGTCGTTGTCGCCCCATTCGCGGCCCGCGGCCGCGTTGATCTCGACGCCGCGGCGCACCAGCTCCTTGCGGAACTCGACGAACTGCTCGATACGCTTCTTGAACGTGGCGAACTGCTCGGCATCGTCGGCCTTGACGATGGTCTCCCAGCGCTTCACGACGTCGAGGATCTGGGTGTTGAACTTGAGCAGGCCGTCGCCGTATTTCTTCACCACGGCCGGCTCGGTCGACATGTAGACGCCGCGCGATTCCATCACCACCGCATAGACCAGCGAGTTGACCCGCTCGACGTTCAGCGCGGCGGCATTGGCGGTCTCGATCGCGCCTGCGAGGTCGGCGCTGCGGCGGCTGTTGTAGTCCGACAATATCGCGATCGCCGCCGTGAGCAGCGCGAACAGCGCGAAGATCGCGTAGAGCTTGCCGGCAAGCGTGAAGCGGCCTGCCAGCTTGGCGGCATTCCCAGATCGGTCGGATGTCATGGTGTTCAAGGAGCCCGGACTGGCCTGACCGGCCGGTGAACGGGGTCAGGCAAAATCGATGCAAAACTTATGCAGAACGAAGATGGACGCCGCGTTAACGCGCGGCCTGGCGATCGCTGTCCCAAGCCGAAGGAAAGGCAAGTCATTTCAGCGTCTTGATCCCAGGGTTTAGTTCAGGATAGTCCTTCAGGATAGTCCTGGAGTCGGCCGTTGGCCGAGCAACCCCGGAGAGACCCTTGGTCTACCGCCACAGCATCGACGCCACGACCTACAGCTTCCCTGATCTGCGCGACCTGCTCGCCAAGGCGACACCCCCGCGCTCCGGCGACCGGCTGGCCGGCATTGCCGCTGCCAGCTCCGAGCAGATGATCGCAGCACGGATGGCGCTCGCCGATGTGCCGCTCGGCCAGTTCCTGCAGGAAGCCGTCATTTCCTACGAGGCCGACGAGGTCACCCGCCTCGTCATCGACAGCCATGACGCCAAGGCGTTTGCGCCGGTGGCATCGCTGACGGTCGGCGCCTTCCGCGACTGGCTGCTGTCGGACGCCGCAACGCCCGACATGTTGAAGCGGCTGGCGCCCGGCATCACCCCGGAGATGGCCGCCGCGGTGTCGAAGCTGATGCGCAACCAGGATCTGATCCTGGCGGCGCGGAAATGCGAGGTCACCACCGCCTTTCGCAACACCATCGGCCTGAAGGGACGGATGAGCACACGCCTCCAGCCGAACCACCCGTTCGACGATGCCAGGGGCATCACTGCCTCGATCCTCGACGGCATCCTGTTGGGGGCAGGCGATGCCTGCATCGGCATCAATCCCGCCAGCGACGATCCCGCAATCATCGGGCAATTGCTGCGGCTGCTCGACGAGATCATCGCGCGGCTGCAAATCCCGACGCAGGGCTGCGTCCTGACCCATGTCACGACGACGTTGTCGCTGATCGGGCAGGGCGTGCCGGTCGACCTCGTCTTCCAATCGGTCGCGGGCACCGAGACCGCCAACCGCAGCTTCGGCATCGACCTTGCGCTCCTGAAGGAGGCGCACGAGGCGGGGCTGTCGCTGCGGCGCGGCACCGAAGGGCAGAACGTGATGTATTTCGAGACCGGCCAGGGCTCGGCGCTGTCGGCGGGCGCCCATCACGGCGTCGACCAGCAGACCTGCGAGGCACGCGCCTATGCGGTCGCCCGTGCCTTCGCCCCGCTGCTGGTCAACAGCGTGGTCGGCTTCATCGGCCCGGAATATCTCTATGACGGCAAGGAAATCATCCGCGCCGGGCTGGAGGATCATTTCTGCGGCAAGCTGCTCGGCCTGCCGCTCGGGGTCGACATCTGCTACACCAACCACGCCGAGGCAGACCAGGATGACATGGACAATCTGCTGACGCTGCTCGCCGCCGCCGGCGTCACCTTCATCATGGGCGTTCCCGGTGCCGACGACGTCATGCTGAACTACCAGTCGACCTCTTTTCACGACGCGCTCTATGTCCGGGACGTCTTTGGTTTGCGCCGCGCGCCGGAATTCGACGACTGGCTGGCGCGGTCGGGCATCACGGGCGGCGATTTCCGGATTGCGGCCGATGCAGGCCTGCTGCCCGATTTTGCCTCGCGGCTGATCGCGTGAGGCGGCACAAAGCGTCAAACTTTCTCCTTTGGGGAAACCGTCGGCGCTGCCCGGGATTGTGCTTGTGCCACAATGTTGAGAAATTCCGGCGGCAGCATTACGCTATGTGTCTGGCTGGCAATTTCCGCAACCAGGTCGTGGCGGGGGAGCTTTGATGCGAGCTGAAAGTAACGGAACGTCCCGGCGGATTCTCTGCGTGTTTCCGCGCTACACCTCGTCCTTCGGCACGTTCGAGCATTCCTATCCCCTGACCGATGGCGTCCGCGCCTTCATGCCGCCGCAGGGGCTGTTGCTGATCTCCGCCTACCTTCCGAAAGATTGGCAGGTCAAATTCGTCGACGAGAACCTCCGCCGTACCACGCGGGAGGAGTTCGAATGGGCGGAAGCCGTCTTCGTCAGCGGCATGCACATCCAGCGCCAGCAGATGAACGACATCTGCCGCCGCGCCCATGAGTTCGACCTGCCGGTCGCGCTCGGCGGTCCCTCCGTCAGCGCCTGCCCCGACTATTATCCGTCCTTCGACTATCTGCATGTCGGCGAGCTCGGCGACGCCACCAACCAGCTGATCGAGATCCTGTCGCGCGACACCTCGCGTCCCGAGGCTCAGGTGGTGCTGACCACCAAGGACCGCGTGCCGATGACGGAGTTCCCGATCCCGGCCTATGAGCTCGCCGAGGTCAAGAAATACTTCCTCGGCAGCATCCAATATTCCAGCGGCTGTCCCTATCAGTGCGAGTTCTGCGACATCCCCGGCCTTTACGGCCGCAATCCACGCATCAAGACGCCGCAGCAGATCATCGCCGAGCTCGACCGCCTGCGCGAATGCGGCATGACCGATACGGTCTATTTCGTCGACGACAATTTCATCGGCAACCGCAAGGCGGCTATGGACCTGCTGCCGCACCTGATCGAGTGGCAGAAGCGGACCGGCTATGTCGTCCGGCTTGCTTGCGAAGCCACGCTCAACATCGCCAAGCGCCCCGAGATCCTCGAGAAGATGCGCGAGGCCTATTTCATCACCATCTTCTGCGGCATCGAGACGCCCGATCCTGACGCGCTGAAGGCGATGCAGAAGGACCACAACATGATGGTCCCGATCCTGGAGGGCGTGCGCACCATCAACTCCTACGGCATGGAGGTGGTCTCGGGCATTATCATGGGCCTCGACACCGACAAGCCGAACACCTCGGAAGCGCTGCTCGCCTTCGTCGAGGAGTCCCGGATTCCGCTGCTCACCATCAACCTGCTTCAGGCGCTGCCGAAGACGCCGTTGTGGGACCGGCTGGAGCGCGAGGGGCGCCTGGTCGATGACGACGGCCGCGATTCCAACGTCGACTTCCTGTTGCCCTATGACGATGTCGTCGCGTCCTGGAAGCACGCCATGGCGGTCGCTTACGCACCCGAGAAGGTTTACGCGCGCTTTCAGCATCAATGCGACAACGTCTATGTGAACCGCCTGAAGATGCCGGTGCCGGATGAGATGAAGACCTGGCGTAACATCCGGCGCGGCCTCGTCATGCTGCGCAACATCTTCTGGAAGGTCGGCGTGCTCGGCGACTACAAGCGCGTGTTCTGGAAGTTCGCGCTGGGGCGCATCAAGCGCGGCGATCTCGAAGGCCTGATCGGCTGCACGCTGATCGCGCACCACCTCATCACCTTTGCGCGGGCGGCCTCCAGCGGCAAGCAGAACGCTTCGAACTATTCGATCCGGCTGCGCGAAGCCGCCGTTCCCGCCGAATGATGCCACATGTCTGATCCGGCCCCGCCGCGCCGCCCCGTCCTCGATCTGCGGGCGTTCACGCCCGCGCGCGTCGCGCTCGGGCGCAGCGGCGCGAGCCTGCCGACGAGGGCGCTGCTCGATTTCACGCTGGACCATGCCCGTGCGCGCGATGCCGTGCATGCGGCCTTCGATACGCCGCGTCTGATCGCCGATCTCGACGCGCTCGGTCTTGCGGTGACCGAGGTGAGGAGCCGGGCGGTCGATCGCAGCGACTATCTGCGGCGGCCGGATCTGGGACGACGGCTCGAGCCCGACTCGGCGCAGCGTCTGGCACGAAGCGTCTCGGCGCCGTGCCAGCTCGCCGTCGTGATCGGAGACGGCCTGTCCGCGGCGGCGGTCCACAGCCATGCGGCGATCGTGGTAGGGCGCCTGCTGCAATCGCTTGCCGAGGGCGATGTTGCCGCGGTCGGCCATGTCGTCGTCGCCTCGGGCGCGCGCGTCGCGCTCGGCGACGAGATCGGCGCCATTCTCGGCGCGCGCATGGTCCTGATGCTGATCGGCGAGCGGCCCGGCCTGTCCGCGCCCGACAGCCTCGGGGCTTATCTGACCTTCGCGCCGCAGCCAGGCCGCACCGATGCCGAGCGCAATTGCGTCTCGAACATCCACCACGCTGGGTTGAGCCATCACGAGGCCGCCTTCAAGATCGCCTGGCTGGTTCGCGAGGGGCTGGCCCGGGAGGTCACCGGCGTCGCGTTGAAGGACGAGAGCGCAGACCGCGCGCCGCGCCAAATTGGCACATTCGCGGCCGGCTGACCGGGACCGGACCCGAAATCGCCGCATCTTGATCGATTTGCCCACACTTCGCCTGCTTGCGAGAGGGGTGATTGACCTGCTAAACCCCTCGCGGCGATTTTCCGCGCATTTTCAAGGGGCAAGCCTCCCATTGGTATGGCGTTTTCAAGCCGTTCGCGGGGCGCAATAAGCTCACAGGCCGAGCCGATTTAGGAACTGGACAAGGCATGCTCGAAAAGCACAGCGAGAGTGAGGTTCATGTCGACAAGGTCGAGCAGGGACCTGCGTCCTCCATCGCCTTCGGGCTGGAGCGTCTTGGGCTGATCGCCGTCCGGGCCCCGATCGTCTCCTGCATCGTCCTGCTCGCGCTGATTGTCGGCGCGGTGTTCGGCATCTACCGGATCAAGATCGACGATTCGCTGTCGCAACTGTTCCGCTCCGACAGCCGCGAATTCCGCCAGTATGAAGAGGTGACCAAGAAGTTCCCGGCGGAGGAGTTCGACGTCCTCGTCGTGGTCGAGGGCAAGACCCTGCTGGAGCGGAACAACCTGGAGAAGCTGCGCGACTTCGTCACCGACCTGCAGCTGGTCGAGGGCACGCGCGGCCTGGTCTCGCTGTTCTCGGCGCGCCAGGCCCCGGCGCCGGGCAAGCTGCCGGCGGCCCTATTCCCGGCCGAGCTGCCCGAGGGCGCGGCCTATGACAAGTTCATCGAGACGGTCAAGAACAACGAGATCATCCGCGGCAAGCTGCTGTCGGAGGACGGCACGCTGGCGCTGATCGTGCTGTCGCTCGATCCCGAAGTGGTCGGCTCCAACAAGCTGACCAAGACCGTCGGCGACATCCGCGCGCTGATGAAGGAAGATCTCGGCGACACCGGGCTCAACGTCCAGCTCTCCGGCGTGCCGGTGATGCAGCTCGAGATCCGCAACGCGGTCGAGCGCGACGGGCTCACCTACAACATCCTCGGCATTCTCGCCGGCTGCATCATCGCCATCATCTTCTTCCGCAAGATCTCGTTCATGATCGCGGCGGCATTCCCGCCGATGATCGCGATTCTGCTGGCGCTCGGCGCGCTCGGCTGGGCCAATTTCAACCTCAACATGTTCCTGAACGTGATGACGCCGCTCATCATGGTCATCAGCTTCTCGGACTCGATGCAGCTGACCTTCGCCGCGCGCGATCGGCTGATCGCTGGCCAGGACAAGTTCACCGCGTTCAAGAACGCGGTGCTGGTGGTGGGGCCGGCCTGCGTGCTGACGCACGGCACCGCCGGCATCTCCTTCATCGCGCTGCAATTCTCCGACTCCGATTTGATCCGCAAGTTCGGCGAGGCTGGGCTTGCCGCCACCATCATCGCGCTGGTCGCGGTGCTGTCGCTGGTGCCCGTTTTCGGCGTGCTGTTCGTGCGCAACGAGAAGGTCTTCGCGGTCAAGTTCCAGGGGGCCGATGCCGGCGTCCAGGCGCTGCGCAATTTCTGCTACTGGATCGCGGTGCGCATGGTGGGCCGGCCCGGCCTGTTCAGCCTGATCGCGGTGCTGTTCGTCGGCGGCCTCGGCGTCATCTACGCCAATCTGGAGCCGCGCTACCGGCTCGCCGACCAGGTGCCTGACAAGCGCCAGGCAGTCGCCGCCAGCGACCGGCTCGATGCCAAGCTCACCGGCGCCAATCCGGTCAACGTGCTGATCGTGCTCCCCAAGGGTGAATCGCTCTATTCACCGCAGACGCTCCAGACCATCGCTGAAGTCCATGCGACGGTCGAGAAGGCCGCGGGCGTCGGCAACGTCTGGTCGCTGGAGACGTTGCGCCGCTGGCTGGCGGAAAAGGCCGGCAGTGCCGACGTCGCGACGCTGAAGGAATATGTCAGCGTCATCCCGGAGCATCTGGTGCGTCGCTTCATCGACGCCGAGCAGGACGCCGTCGTGGTGGCGGGCCGCGTGCCAGACAAGGATTCCAGCCAGCTCCTGCCGATCGTCGACAAGCTCGATACCGAGCTCGACGCCGTCCGCAAGAAGCATCCCGGCTACGAGGTCGCGGTGACGGGTCTCGCTGCGATTGCGGCGCGCAACTCGGCCAGCATGATCGAGAAGCTGAACCGCGGCCTCACCGTCGAGTTCGCGCTGGTCGCGATCTTCATTGGCCTCGCCTTCCGCTCCTGGGTGGTGATGTTCGCCTGCATCCTGCCGGGTATCTTCCCGGTGGTGATGTCGGGCACGGTGCTGTGGGCGATGGGCGAGGGACTGCAATTCGCCAGCGTCGTCGCGCTCACCGTCTCGTTCGGCCTTGGCCTCTCCGCCACCATCCACTTCCTCAACCGCCTCAGGCTCGAGAACAAGCCGGGCGTCGGCTCCGCGCTCGCGGTGGAGCGGGCGACCGTGTTGGTGGGACCGGCGCTGATCTTGACCACGGTAGTCTTGGCCTGCGGCCTCGTCGTCACCGTCTTCTCCGACCTGCCGTCGCTGCGGCTGTTCGGCTGGCTCAGCGCCTTCTCGATGGTGATGGCGCTGGTCGCCGACCTCTTCATCCTCCGGCCGACGGCGATGTGGCTGATCAACCTGCACGACAAGCTGCAGGGCACGGACAAGCCGGCGATCTGAGTCCGGGGCGGCAGACGCCGTCTCGCGCTCACGCCTCGACGCGGACGATTCCGTAGGGGTTGAACTTGAAGTCGTCCTCGGCGTAGTCCTGCTCCCGCGATAGCGCGAGCTTGCGGTCGCGCAGCGTTGCATCGATGCCGTGCTCGGCCATGGCGTTGGCGATCTCTTCCATCAGCATCACCGCGGACCATTCGTTGCCGGGCGATTTCGCGACATAGACCTCCGGCAGGCCGACGAGGTGATAGCCGACGGTCTCGTAATAGCGGTCGCCGGCGAGCGGGCGCTTGGCGAACGCCAGCCGGCACGCCTTGGTGACGGCCGGGGTCATGCGCAGGCCCTGGCTGGTGATGGAGCCCTTGCGCGCTTGGTCCATCAGACTTCGCCACCGCGCGAGGCCGTGGGCGACGCCGGCGCTTTCACCTTTTGCGGCAACCGCTCCCGCGTCGAACATCTCGTCCACGATCTGCAGGGCGGCGGCCGAGTAGGCGGCCGTCTTCTGCTGAGCCATCGGCGGGCTCCGCAGATAGAGGACCGATTTGTGGTTGGCCACGGCCGCTTCGTCGGACGCGGACCATGCCTTCGGGAAGACGCGGTCCCAGCACACGCCGAACGACCGCTCCATGCGCGGATCGGGCTTTGCTCGCGAATAGGTGCGGTCGATCTCGAAGCCGAACTCGGCAATCGTTTCGGCCACCGCCTTCGGCGGATGCAGCAGGCTTTCATTCTTGCCGAGGAAGCAGAGCACGTGACGCGGCTTCACGGACGAAGGCTGCATGTTCGCTCCCTTTTGATCACCGGCGAAGGCGCGGCTGGCGACGAAGAGTCCGGCGGCTTTCAGCAGATGTCTGCGGATCGGGTCCACCTCAGCAAAATCCAGCCGGTCACGTTGGTGTCAGCAAAAAGCCCCCAGCTCGCGAGAACCGGGGGCATGTTCCTCGTTGCGGGCGAAGAGCCTTCAGCCCTTCGTCATGGTGATGTTGACGCCGCGGATTTCGCCCTTGGACGAGATCTGCACGGTCTGCTTGGTGCCGTTGGTGCGCAGCGACAGATTGGCGGCAAAGCCGTTGGCCTCGACGAAGACCTCGATCTGGCCGCCACCGGCGGTGCCCTGGAGGTTGCCGAAGATGTTGCGGCTGGACTCGCTCCAATTGCCGGAGATGCGGTCGCCCTGGCTCGTCACGTCGCTGGTGAGGTCGAACTTGTAGCTGTCGGAGGCGCAGTGCAGCGCCTGCTTCAGACTGAGGCCGCTGCCGGCGACCTTGTAATCCGCCTTGCAGCGGATGCGCTCGGTGGAGCCGTCGGACAACGACACCGTGCCGGTGCCGGTCCACGCGCCGTCAAAACCGGCGAACGGTCCGGACGACTGAGCATGGCTTGCCGTAACCGAAAAGAGCAGCGCCGCCCCGATGCCGGCCGCCGTGATTGCCAGTCCAGATCGCCCAAAGAATTTCATCGCAAATATCCCGTTTTGGAACGACGTTCGCTCACCATTGAGAACGTCTCGCCACATCGAAAGTTTAGTGCTCCGAGCAAGTCGCAGGTTCAACGCCCGGCGGCCAGAGACGGCGGTTCACGCAGCCCCGCCGCGCTTCAGGGCCGCGATTTGCCGTGTTTCGGCATGTTTGCGGCGACCAAGGGCGGGCGAAGAGATGCAGCGCGGCAACAGGTCTGCATTAAAACGCAACGCTTCCGAATTATGATGTAGTATCAAACCCTTACATCTGCGATTGAAAATGCGGGGAAGACCTGTTTGGCGGGTGCGGCGCCAATTTGGCCGCATTTGCCAGTGCTTGTGCCTTCTCTGAGGCCGCTACAAGCGGCGACTTGCCATCAGAACAATCCGTTCCGGTCATCCGCCCTGTGCAGTCCGGGATCGGTGCGATTCTGCCGTCAGAATGAAGGAATACAATGCGTAATCTTCTCGTCGCTCTCACCCTGCTGTCGGCCTCCCTTTCGACGGCGGCGTTCGCCCAGCAAGGGCGTGGCACGGACGCCGAGCAGAAGGCCTGCACCCGCGATGTGCAGAAGTTCTGCCGTCCGGTCATCGACCAGGGCGATTTCACGATCCTGGCCTGCCTCAAGGAGAACCGGGCCAAGATCTCGCAGGCCTGCGACCAGGTCCTGAAGAACCACAATCAATAAACTCGGCCATTGGCCCCCAAGGCGGCCCTCGGCCGCTTTTTCCGGGCGCGATCCGCGAAGGGGCGGCCGTCGACGGACAGGATTGGTTTTGCGGCCGTATTCCCCTATATGGGGGCCGCGGCGGCATCGCCGGCATGAGCCCGCGCGAGCGAAAAAGCCCTTCCTGTCCAACCGATTGTAAACCAGCCCCTCGATGACCTCTGCGAGCGAATTGCGATCCGGCAAGGGTGACCGCGACGAGAATTTTCCCGTCGCGTCCTGGATCATTCACCCGCGTCATCGCGCCCTGATCCTGGCCTATTACAATTTCGTCCGCACCGCCGACGACATCGCCGACCACGCGACGCTGCCCGCCGACCAGAAGCTTAGCTTTCTCGACCTGCTCGAGGCGGAGCTGCTCGGCAAGGGCGACACCCAGCCTGAGGCCGTCAGCCTGCGCCGCGCGCTGGCCGAGCGCGGCATGCCGCCGCGCCACGCGCTCGACGTGCTGATCGCGTTCCGCATGGACGTGACCAAGCTGCGCTACGAGACCTGGGACGAGGTCATCCATTATTGCCGCTACTCGGCGATGCCGGTCGGCCGCTTCATGCTCGACGTTCACGGCGAGAGCACCTCGACCTGGGCCGCCTCGGACGCGCTCTGCGCAGGCTTGCAGATCAACAATCACCTGCAGGATTGCGGCAAGGATTTCCGCGAGCTCAACCGCGTCTATCTGCCGCGCGATGCGCTGGCAGCACACGGCGCCTCGGTCGAGCAGCTCGGCCTTGCGCAATCGCCGCCGGCGATGCTGGCCTGCCTGCAATCGCTCGCCGCGCGCAACGAGGCGCTGCTCGAGGAGGGCAGGTCGCTCGCTGCGGAAATCCGGGATTTCCGTCTCGGCGTCGATGTCTCCGTCATCCAGGCCTATGCCGACCGCATCGTGCGCCTGCTCAAGGTCCGCGACCCCCTGCGCGAGCGCGTGCATCTGAACAAGTTCGAGCTGCTCGCCTTCAGCCTCGCCGGGATGATCGGCGAAGTCGGCCGCCGTGCGGTCGGCCGCAAGGCCATTTCCAGACCGGGGACTGCCCATGACGCTTGAGGCGACCACGCCCGGCGCCAATTACGGGTCGACCGCATCCGGCAGCTCGTTCTATGCCGCGATGCGCATCCTGCCGCGTGACCAGCGCGACGCGATGTTCCAGATCTACAGCTTCTGCCGCCAGGTCGACGACATCGCCGATTCCGACGGCCCGCGCGAGGAGCGGCTCGCAGCACTTCAGGAATGGCGCAACGACATCGACGCGCTCTATCAAGGCCATCCCCCGCCGCGGCTGAAGGACTACGTCGCCTCGGTGAAGAGGTTCGGGCTCAAGCGAGAGGATTTCCTCGCCATCGTCGACGGCATGGAGATGGACGTGCCGCAGGATATCCGCGCGCCCGACATGGCGACGCTGGATCTGTATTGCGACCGCGTCGCCAGCGCCGTGGGGCGGCTGTCGGTGCGGGTGTTCGGCATGCCCGAGGAAGACGGCATTCTGCTCGCGCACCATCTCGGCCGTGCGCTGCAGCTCACCAACATCCTGCGCGACATCGACGAGGACGCCGGCCTCGGCCGGCTTTATCTGCCGCGCGAGGCGCTGCTGCATGCCGGCATCACCTCCAACGATCCGCACCGCGTGATCGCCGAGCGCGCGCTGCCGAAAGTCTGCCTGCCGCTGGCGCAGCGCGCCAAGGTGCATTTCGAGAAGTCGGACGAGATCATGAACCGCAACAGGCGCCGCGCCGTGCGCGCGCCGCGGATCATGTCGAAATATTATCATTCCATTCTGGACCTCCTGATCGCGCGTGGCTTCTCCGCGCCACGCGCGCCGGTACGTGTGTCGAAGATCACACGGATCCTGATCCTGCTCCGTTACGCTTTCATCTGATGCAAAACACAGCTCACATCATCGGTGCTGGAATTTCCGGCCTCTCCGCCGCCGTGCGGCTCGCCAATGCCGGCTTCAAGGTCGCCGTGCACGAGGCGACGCACCAGGCCGGCGGCCGCTGCCGGTCCTATTTCGACGGTGCGACCAATCTCACCATCGACAACGGCAATCATCTGCTGCTGTCGGGCAACAGCCATGCGCGTGCCTATGCGCGCGCGATCGGCGCCGAGGCGGGCCTCGTCGGCCCGGAGCGCGCGCAATTTCCCTTCGTCGACATCAAGACCGGGCAGCGCTGGCAGATCGATCTCGGCGAGGGCCGGTGGCCGACCTGGGTGCTCGACGAAGGCCGCCGCGTGCCTGACACGGGCCTCACCGACTATCTCAAGCTGGCGCCGCTGATCTGGGCGTCGGAGGAGACGCTGGTCGGCAAGTCGATTCCGACCGAGGGCATCCTCTATCAGCGCCTGGTGCAGCCGCTGCTGCTCGCCGCGCTCAACGTCGATCCGCCTGAAGGCTCGGCCGGGCTTGCCGGCGCGATCGTGCGCGAGACGCTGCTTGCGGGCGGGCAGGCCTGTCGTCCGCTGATCGCGCGCGATGGCCTCAGTGCCGTGCTGATCGAGCCCGCCGTGACGTTTCTGCAGGAACGTGGCCACACCGTTCAGCTCGGCCATGAGCTGCGCTCGTTCGTCAGCACGGACGGCAAGGTGAGCGCGCTGAATTTCGGCGGCGAGGATGTGATCCAGCTCGGTGCGGGCGATGTCGTCGTGATGGCGGTGCCGCCGCGCGCGGCCGCCAGCCTGTTGCCGGGGCTGAAGACGCCGACCGAATTTCGCGCCATCGTCAATGCGCATTTCCGCTTTGAGCCGCCGCCCGGCTCGGCGCCGATCCTCGGCGTGATCGGCGGCGTCGTGGAATGGCTGTTCGCGTTCCCGAACAGGCTCTCGGTGACCATCAGCAACGGCGACCGGCTCGTCGACATGCCGCGCGAGGAACTCGCGCAGGCGATCTGGAACGACGTCTGCAAGGCGGGCAGCGTCTCCGGCGAGCTGCCCCCTTGGCAGATCGTGCGCGAGCGCCGCGCCACATTTGCGGCGACGCCGGCCCAGAATGCCCTGCGTCCGGGGCCGGTCACTGCGCTGAAAAACCTGTTCCTCGCCGGCGACTGGACTGCTACGGGATTGCCAGCAACCATCGAGGGATCGGTCCGGTCGGGTGACCGCGCCGCCGATCTGGTTCTGGCCGCCAAAGGATCCTGAAAGGCGGCCTGACGGGCAAATCTCCCGGTCAACTTTCAATCGACTATCGGAGCAATCGAGCGACATGGATTCCGTGACCGCGACCAGCCGCGAAGCTTTGGAATCGAGCATTGCGTCGGCGACCCAGGGCGTCCTCGGCTTCCAGCAATCCGACGGCCATTGGGTGTTCGAGCTCGAGGCCGACTGCACGATTCCGGCCGAGTACATCCTGCTGCGCCACTATCTCGCCGAGCCGGTCGACAGCGTGCTCGAGGCCAAGATCGGCAACTACCTGCGCCGCGTTCAAGGCGCTCATGGCGGCTGGCCGCTGGTGCATGACGGCGAGTTCGACATGAGCGCCAGCGTGAAGGCGTACTTCGCGCTGAAGATGATCGGCGACTCCATCGACGCGCCGCACATGGTGCGCGCGCGCGAGGCGATCCACGCCCGCGGCGGCGCGATCAACAGCAACGTCTTTACCCGCTTCCTGCTCGCAACCTTCGGCGTCGTGACCTGGCGCGCGGTGCCGGTGCTGCCGATCGAGATCGTGCTGCTGCCGTTCTGGTCGCCGTTCCACCTCAACAAGATCTCCTACTGGGCGCGCACCACCATGGTGCCGCTGATGGTGATCGCCGCGCTGAAGCCGCGCGCGAGGAATCCGAAGGGCGTCGGCATCGACGAATTGTTCCTGCAGGACCCGCGCTCGATCGGCATGACCGCCAAGGCGCCGCATCAGAGCATGGCCTGGTTCCTGCTGTTCCGCTCGCTCGATGCGATCCTGCGCGTGATCGAGCCGCTGTTTCCGAAGAGCCTGCGCAAGCGCGCGATCGACGCCGCGCTCGCCTTTACCGAGGAGCGGCTCAACGGCGAGGACGGCATGGGCGCGATCTATCCGCCCATGGCCAACATCGTCATGATGTACGACGCGCTCGGCAAGGACGAGAACTTCCCGCCGCGCGCGATCACGCGCCGGGGCATCGACAAGCTGCTCGTGATCAAGGGCGACGAGGCCTATTGCCAGCCCTGCGTCTCGCCGGTGTGGGACACGACGCTGACAGCGCATGCGCTGCTGGAAGCCGGCGGCGACAAGGCGGTGCCGGCGGCGAAGCAAGGCCTCGACTGGCTGATCCCGAGGCAGGAGCTCGAGGTGAAGGGCGACTGGGCGGTGAAGCGGCCCGACGTCCGCCCGGGCGGCTGGGCCTTCCAGTACAACAACGCCCATTACCCCGATCTCGACGACACGGCTGTGGTCGTGATGTCGATGGACCGCATGCGCCGGGAGCACGGTGCGGCCGGCTATGACGAGGCGATCGCCCGCGGCCGGGAGTGGATCGAGGGCATGCAGAGCGACGACGGCGGCTGGGCCGCCTTCGACGTCAACAACCTCGAATATTACCTGAACAACATCCCGTTCTCGGACCATGGCGCGCTGCTCGATCCGCCGACCGAGGACGTCACCGCGCGCTGCATCTCGATGCTGGCCCAGCTGGGCGAGACCGCAAAGACCAGCAAGCACGTCGCCGCCGGCGTCGCGTACTTGCGGAAGACCCAGCACCCGGAGGGGTCCTGGTACGGCCGCTGGGGCATGAACTTCATCTATGGAACCTGGTCGGTGCTTTGCGCCCTCAACATGGCCGGCGTCGACCACAAGGACCCCATGATCCCCAAGGCCGCGGCCTGGCTGGCCTCGATCCAGAACGACGACGGCGGCTGGGGCGAGGACGCCGTCAGCTACCGGCTCGACTACAAGGGATGGGAGGCCGCCCCCTCGACGGCCTCGCAAACGGCATGGGCCTTGCTTGCCCTGATGGCGGCAGGCGAGGTTGATCACCCGGCCGTCGCCCGCGGGGTGGAGTACCTGATTGCAACACAGAACGAAAAAGGGCTGTGGGACGAGCAGCGGTACACCGCCACAGGCTTCCCCCGCGTGTTCTATCTACGTTATCATGGTTACCCAAAGTTCTTTCCGCTGTGGGCATTGGCGCGGTATCGGAACTTGCGGAACACCAACAGCAGGGTGGTAGGGGTCGGAATGTGACTTTGGGGACGGGGGACTATGTTACCGCGGGTAATGCCATCGACCCGCGGCCGATACTGATCGTGACCGGACTGGTGCAGGAGGCCCGCATTGCGGCCGGGCCTGGCATGGCGGTCATTTGTTCATCCAGCAGCCCGACCCAGTTGCGGGCGCTTCTGACGGTGGTGGACCCTGAGACGATTCGCGGCGTGATCTCGTTCGGCGTGGCCGGCGGGCTCGACCCGAGCTTGCGCTCCGGCGACGTCGTATTGGCGACCGAGGTGCTCTCCGGCGACGCCCGCTGGGCCGCCGGCCTGTCACTCGGCGACGACCTGATCGAGCGCCTGACCTCCGGCCGCCGCCGCGTCGTGCGCGGCAGCCTCGCCGGGGCCGAGGAAGTGGTCACGAAGCGCTCCTGCAAGGCGGCGCTGCATTCCGAGACGGGGGCTGCGGCCGTCGACATGGAGAGCCACATCGCGGCCGCCTACGCCGCCGAGGCCGGGCTGCCTTTCGCCGCGGTCCGCGTCATCAGCGACCCCGCCCACCGCGCGCTGCCGGCGCTCGCCCGCGCCGCGATCAAGCCGAACGGCCAGATCGACCTTGCCGCCGTGCTGCGCGGCATCGTGCGCAATCCGGCAACGCTCCATGCCCTGGTCTCGACCGGCATCGACTTCAACCGCGCGCTGCGGTCTTTGCGTGGCTGCCGCGATTATCTGATCGGGACGGAGCTCGTCGAGAGCGAGGCGCTGGTTTCGAAGGCGGCGTGAGCGGGTTCTTCGAGTTGGCAAGACAAAACAGCCCGGTCGTCTGACCGGGCCTTTTGTTTTGAGCTGCGCGATCCCCGTCACGGGCGAGTGGCGTCCTTCCACTCAGCACGCAACGACAGCGATGGGCTCGCAGGAGCTCAACGCGGCTGGTCAAAATGCCCGTCGGGCAAAACAGCGCGGACCTCGTCAATCCCTTCCTGCAAAAAAATTCCACTTTACCGAATTTCGGATTTGTGGCATAGGACGGTCATCCCGGTCCTGCCAGAGGGGCGCTTCGCGGTCGTCACGAGATGCGGGCCGGGGTGCGGTGGACGCGGCAGCGCCGGCGCGAAACGCAGTGACAGGGCGGGCAACCGTGAGTCATGCGCGACGCGATACGACACGGCGCCGTCAAAGCGGCCAGGCTGGATCTCTGGGGCGAGCACACGCGAGCCCCCGATGCTTCTGGCAGGGCCGTCCGCGGACGGAGAAGTCGTGTGGTCCCGACGCCCGGGGTTCTGGCGTCAAGTCTTGCGGTGATGCGGCGGCCCGACCGGGTGTGCACATCGATCAGCCGCGACGACGACGGGGCAATAGTGCAACGCTCCCGAGGAGAGCACGAAGGACACCGTTAAAACCAACCGCGCAGGGAAGGCCGGGCGATCGGCATCACCTGTGATCCACCCCGTGTGCGTTTTCGATGCACGCGGATCTGCGGGTGCCGCCGGCGCCCGGCCTTCCCTGCGCCCTCTGGTCTTCAAAGGGGCGCGAACGAGACGCATAGCCCGGGCGAACGCATCGCGGGAATGCGAAGGTGTGTCTGCGATGGACAGCGCGAATGGCAAGCAAGCTGCTGCCGCACTCTCCGTCATTGCGAGTGCAGCGAAGCAATCCAGACTGTCTCCGCGGAAAGATTCTGGATTGCTTCGCTGCGCTCGCAATGACGCTGGGACTGATAGCGTGCTCCCAAGCCGCACGGACCCTGCGCAAAAGAAAAAAGCCCGGTCGCGCTGGCGGCCGGGCTTTCGTCGTGAGGTCTGATCGTGCGCGTTTTACGCCGCCGTCGAAGCCTTCTGCGCGGCCTTCGCCTGCGCGGCGGCGGCTTCGTCCTTGCGGATCTCCGACAGCTTCTTCTGGACCTGCTCGGAGAAGATGTACTGCGCCGGGCGCTGCTTGGAGAGGTCGATCTCCGGCGCCATCGGGCCGCTGGTCCGCACGCCGCGCAGCGCCACCCACATCGCCTTCAGCGGGTTGTTGAGCGCTGCGGTCGCCGCGGTCGGCTCGTAGCCGCAATGGGCCATGCAGTCGGCACATTTCTCGTATTTGCCGGTACCGTAGGAATCCCAGTCGGTGGTCTCCATCAGCTCCTTGAAGGTTTTCGCGTAGCCTTCACCGAGCAAATAGCAGGGCTTCTGCCAGCCGAAGATGTTGCGCGCGGGCATGCCCCACGGCGTGCACTCGTATTCCTGGTTGCCGGCGAGGAAGTCCAGGAACAGGCCGGAATGCATGAAATTCCACTTCTTGCCCTTGCCCATCGCAAAGACGTCGCGGAACAGCTTCTTGGTCTTGGTGCGGTTGAGGAAGTGCTCCTGGTCCGGCGCGCGCTCATAGGCGTAGCCCGGGGACATCGAGACGCCGACACCGAGCTCGGTGGTGAGGTCGAGGAATTTGGCGATCTCCTCGGCCGGGTGGCCGTCGAAGATGGTGGCGTTGACGTTGACGGTGAAGCCGCGCGCCTTGGCCGCCTTGATCGCCGACACCGCGCGGTCGAATACGCCCTTCTGCGAGACCGCCTTGTCGTGGTGGTCGCGCAGGCCGTCGAGATGCACCGAGAAGAACAGATAGGGCGAGGGCTCGAACAGATCGAGCTTCTTCTCCAGCAGCAGCGCGTTGGTGCAGAGCGAGACGAACTTCTTGCGCGCCACGAGGCCACGGACGATCTCGCCGATCTCCTTGTGGATCAGCGGCTCGCCGCCGGGAATGGCGACCATCGGCGCGCCGCACTCGTCGGCCGCGTCCCAGCACTCCTGCGCGGTCATGCGGCGGTTGAGGATGGCATCGGGATAATCGATCTTGCCGCAGCCGACGCAGGCGAGGTTGCAGCGGAACAGCGGCTCCAGCATCAGCACGAGCGGATAGCGCTTGCGGCCAAGCAGTTTCTGCTTGAGCAAATAGCCGCCGATACGCATTTCCTTGAAGAACGGGATAGCCATTACAGGTTTCTTTCTGGGCTTTTCAATTCGGGTGGGTCAGCTCGCGGCCAGTTGGGCCGGAAGCCGGAATTCGATGTTTTCCTCGCGGCCCGGCAACACCGAGACCTTCACCGGTCCGATCCGCCGCATCGCTTCAATCACGTCATCCACGAGTACCTCGGGCGCCGAAGCGCCGGCCGTGACGCCGATGGTCCTGGCATCCTTCAACCACTCCGGATTGAGCTCGCTGCCGTCGGCAATCAAATAACTCGCGACGCCGGCCTCAGTGCCGATTTCGCGGAGCCGGTTCGAGTTCGAGCTGTTGGCAGCGCCCACCACCAAGATCACGTCGACCAGCTTGCTCAAGTCCCTTACCGCAGATTGGCGGTTCTGTGTCGCATAGCAGATATCCCGGATATCCGGACCTTGAATGTCTGTAAAGCGGGCTTGAAGGGCCGCGATGATGTCCTTGGTGTCGTCGACCGACAGGGTGGTCTGGGTGATGTAGGCCACTGGCGTATCTGCCGGCAGGGTCAGGGCGTTAACCTCTTCAACGCTTTGGACAAGCTGCACCGGCCCCGGGACCTGGCCCATCGTGCCCTCGACCTCCGGGTGGCCGGCATGGCCGATCAGGATCAGGGTGCGGCCCTTGCCGATGTAGCGCTTCCCCTGATTGTGAACTTTCGTGACCAGCGGGCAGGTGGCATTGAGCACCGGAAGGTCGCGTGCGGCGGCCTCTTCCTCGACGCTGCGGGCGACGCCATGGGCGCTGAACACGGTCACCGCCTTCGGCGGCACCTCGGAGAGTTCCTCGACGAAGATGGCCCCTTTGTTCTTCAGGCTCTCGACGACGTATTTGTTGTGCACGATCTCATGGCGCACGTAGACGGGCGGGCCGTACTTCTCCAGCGCCCGTTCCACGATCTCGATTGCACGCACCACGCCCGCGCAGAAGCCGCGCGGTTGCGCCAGATAAACTTCCATGGGACGCCCATCACGCAAGTTGCACCCATCCGCTCTCGTAAGTCCCCAAGCGGCACTCCGATACTGACCAATGAGTTGCAATATCCGCACCATTGGTTCGCGCCTGCGGTAGCCACCCACCCCTTTGGGGGCTCCGCCGCATGGAGACGCAGTACTTTGTGTCAAAAAATCGGCAGAATGGAAAGCTGGAACCGCGGGCGCAGGCCTCTGAGGTATTTTGGTAGGGTATACGACGTGTCCGCTTGCGCGACATTCCTGCGTAGTCCTTCGTCACTTTCCCGCCTCAACTCCCCGGCTATACCGGCGGCCCGCATGATTTTGCCACGGTCTCCCGCCGTTTACCCTCGAACCTTCTGGCGGCGAGAACCACCCAAAACAGCAATAGGTTTCGCCCTGGAACTCCGATAAACAGCGGGCGTTTCCGGCAAGCTGTTAAACCGCAGAAAGAAAAGAAGTGCTGCAAAGCGTCGTCGTTGCCATCGTCAGGGCCTGCACCCGGTTTGCCTCCCTCGTCGTCGTTCTCGGGCTCCTGCTGTCGGTGGGGGCGGGCTATTACGCTGCACGCCACTTCGCCATCAACACCGACATCAACTCGCTGATTTCCCAGAATCTCGACTGGCGCAAGCGTGACCAGCAATTCGACAAGGCGTTCGACCAGAATGAAACGATCCTTGCCGTGGTCGAGGCGCGGACTCCTGAAATGGCGAGCGCAGCGGCAGACGCGCTCTATGCCAGGCTGAAGGACGACAAGACCAACTTCCAGTCGCTGCAACAGCTGGGCAGCGGCGAGTTCTTCGAGAAGAACGGCCTGTTGTTCCTGCCGACCGAGGAGGTCGCCAAGATCACCGGCCAGTTCGAATCCGCAGCGCCCCTGATCGAGATCATGGCCGGCGATCCCTCGATCCGCGGCCTGACCGGCGCGCTGGAGACCGGGCTTGCCGGCGTCAAGCGCGGCCAGGTCAAGCTGGACAGCACCGAGCGGCCCTTCAACCTGATCGCGCAGACGGTCGAGACCGTGCTCAACAAGGGCAACGCCAGCTTCTCATGGCGCGAGCTCGTCAGCGACGAGCCGCTCAAGGATTCGGACAAGCGCACCTTCATCGAGTTCAAGCCGATTCTCGACTACAACGCGCTGGAGCCCGGCAAGGATGCCACCGACGCGATCCGCAAGGCCGCTGCGGATCTGGATTTTACTGGCAAATACCAGGCGCGGGTGCGGCTGACCGGCCCTGTGCCGATCGCCAACGAGGAATACGCCACCGTTCAGGAGGGCGCGGTCGTCAACGGCGTCGGCACGATTCTCGTCGTGCTGGTCATCCTGTGGCTCGCGCTGCATTCGTCGAAGATCATCTTCGCCGTGTTCGTCAATCTGTTCGTCGGCCTCGCGATCACGACCGCGGCCGGCCTGATGATGGTCGGATCGTTCAATCTGCTGTCGATCGCGTTCGCTGTGCTGTTCGTCGGCCTCGGCGTCGATTTCGGCATCCAGTACAGCGTCCGCTACCGCTCGGAGCGCTACAAGCACAACGATCTCGCGGGTGCGCTAGTGCTGGCGGCCAAGCGCTCGGCGGTGCCGCTGTCGCTGGCGGCGATGGCGACGGCTGCCGGTTTCCTCTGCTTCATGCCGACCGACTACAAGGGCATCGCCGAGCTCGGCCAGATCGCCGGCGTCGGCATGCTGGTGGCGTTCATCTCGTCGATCACCGTTCTGCCAGCCATGCTGAAGCTGCTGAACCCGCCCGGCGAGCCGGAGCCGGTCGGCTACGCCTTCCTGGCGCCGCTCGATCACTTCCTGGAGAAGCATCGGGTGCTGATCGTCGGCGGCACGCTGCTGCTCGCGCTCGGCGGCCTGCCGCTACTCTACTTCATGAAGTTCGACTTCAACCCGATGAACCTGCGCAATCCGCACGCCGAGTCGATCGCCACCTTCCTCGATTTGCGCAAGGATCCGAACACCGGCGCCAATGCCGTCAACGTGATGACGGCGTCGGAAGAGCAGGCGAGGCAGGTCGAGGCGAAGCTGGAGAAGGTGCCCGAGGTGCTCAGGGTGATGTCGCTCGACAGCTTCGTGCCGCAGGACCAGCCGCCGAAGCTGAAGCTGCTCGCGCAGGGCGCCAAGGTGCTGAATCCCGCGCTCAACCCCGATCAGATCGACGCAGCGCCGACGGATCAGGAGAATGTCGATGCGCTGAAATCCTCGGTCGACAATCTGCGCCGGACGGCGGGCGACGCGAAGGGCCCGGGCGCTGTCGCCTCGCGCCGTCTTGCCAACGCGCTCGAAAAGCTCGCCAATGGCGACGAGGCCACGCGCAACAAGGCGCAGGACGTGTTCGTCGCGCCATTGAAGATCGTGTTCGACCAGCTCAGGAACGCGATGCAGGCAGGTCCCGTCACCCTGAGCTCGCTGCCGCCCGATCTCGTCAGCGCCTGGAAGAGCAAGGACGGCGTCATCCGCGTCGAGGCGCTGCCCAAGGGTGATCCCAACGACAACGATACGCTGCGCAAATTCGCAGCGGCGGTGCTCCAGGCCGAGCCGACTGCGATCGGCGGGCCGGTCTCGATCCTGAAGTCCGGCGACACCGTGGTGAAGGCGTTCATCCACGCCGGCATCTATGCGCTGCTGGTGATCGGGCTTCTGCTGTGGATCACGCTCCGCCGCTTCGTCGACGTGCTGATGACGCTGGTGCCGCTTCTGGTTGCCGGCGCGGTGACGCTCGAGATCTGCGTGTTGATCGGCCTGCCGCTGAACTTCGCCAACATCGTCGCGTTTCCGCTGCTGCTCGGCGTCGGCGTCGCCTTCAAGATCTATTATGTCGTGGCCTGGCGCTCGGGCAGGACGAACCTGCTTCAGACCAGCCTGACGCGCGCAATCTTTTTCAGTGCGCTGACGACGGCGACCGCGTTCGGCAGCCTGTGGCTGTCGAGCCATCCCGGCACGTCCAGCATGGGCAAGCTGCTGGCCCTCTCGCTGGTGACGACGCTCGCCGCCGTGCTGCTGTTCCAGCCGGCCCTAATGGGCAAACCCCGCAATCTCAGGGAGTAGGCAGATGTCGCCGACCGGGTCGGCGGCGCCCTTCTGACCGGGCTTGGCTGCGCCGGCGGCCTTGGGAGCTGCGGGCGCAGGCGTGGTGGTGCCGCCCGTGGCTTGGGCTGCTTGGGCCCCTTGCCCCGCTTGCGGCTTCGGCGCAGGGCCGCTGGATTTCGCCGCGCCCTTGGCCATGGCGTTGGCAGGGCTGGAAGGGATCGGCGGGCCGACCCGGGTCCAGGTTTCGCCGCCGCAGAGGAAGCCCATGACGCAGCCTTTGATCTCGAGCTGGTCGGGACCGGCCGGCGTGATGGTCGCACTGTAGAGCTGGCCGTCCTTGGCATTGTAGACCTGCCCTTCCCACTGATCGACGCCGGGCTTCTTCTTCATGTCGATCAGGGTTGCCATGCCGAGCGTCGGCCTGTTCTTTTTCGAGGCATCCGGATTGTTCTCGTCGCGCCCGCCGGGCTGCTTTTCCCAGGAAACCGCGCCCCACATGCTGCCGTAGCATTGGGCGACGCGAATGTTGGCAACGCCGTCGGCGACCCGCCAGTCGCCGGTCGGATCCGCGGCGAGCGCGGGCGTCAGGCCGGCGTAACCGCCAGCCAGTATTAGTCCGGTGTAAAGGGCCAAACGCATGTGTGTTCCTTGGCAGTGCAACATGGTCTAAAGCTGTGCTTGCGAAGATGGTCCGAAAAAGGGCAAAAGGCCGCACAGACCGTTTTCAGTAACGGTCCGTTTTCAGTTGACGAGACGGCCCTCAACCGAAGTATGTAGCGGATGCACAGCCCAAATCCAGACATGTCTCAGCTATTCGCGGACCGTCAGGCCCAGCGCAGCACCCTGCATAACCGGTATCTGAACGAGCAGTTCGTTCGGGTGCTCAAGACCATCGGCTACGATGTCGGCTTCCAGAAGGGGCAGGGGCAGTACCTCTACGACCGCGACGGCGCGCGCTATCTCGACCTGTTGTCCGGCTTTGGCGTGTTTGCGATCGGGCGCAATCATCCCGTCATGCGCGAGGCGCTCAAGAGCGTGCTCGATGCCGACCTGCCCAACCTCGTTCAATTCGACGTCTCGACGCTCGCCGGTGTGCTGGCCGAGCGCCTCCTGAAATACGTTCCCTATCTCGACAAGGCGTTCTTCGCCAATTCCGGCGCGGAATGCGTCGAGGCCGCGATCAAGTTCGCGCGCGGCGCGACGGGGCGCCCCGGCATCGTCTATTGCGCCCACGGCTATCACGGGTTGACTTACGGCGCGCTGTCGCTGACCGGCGATGCCAATTTCCGCACGGGCTTCGAGCCGCTGCTGCCGGGCTGCACCCCGATTCCGTTCAACGATCTGGCCGCGCTGGAAAAGGCGCTGGCCTCGCGCGAGGTCGCGGCCTTCGTCGTCGAGCCGATCCAGGGCAAGGGCGTCAACATGCCCAACGACGAGTTCCTGCCGGGGGCGGCCGCACTCTGCAAGAAATACGGCACGCTGTTCGTCGCCGACGAGATCCAGACCGGCATGGGCCGCACCGGCCGTTTCCTCGCGGTCGAGCACTGGAACGTCGAGCCCGACATGGTGCTGTTGTCGAAGTCGCTCTCGGGCGGCCACGTGCCGGTCGGCGCCGTGCTGACGCGCAAGAGCATCTTCGACAAGATCTTCAACCAGATGGACCGCGCGGTGGTGCACGGCTCCACCTTCTCAAAGAACGACCTCGCGATGGCCGCGGGCATCGCCACGCTCGACGTCATGGAATCGGAGAAGCTGATCGATGCGGCCGCCAAGCGCGGCGCCGAGCTGCGCCTCGCGCTGACGCGCATGGTGCCCGGCTACGAGCTGCTCAAGGAAGTCCGCGGCAAGGGCCTGATGATCGGCATCGAGTTCGGCCCGCCGAAGTCGCTGCGCCTGCGGGCCTCCTGGAACGTGCTGGAGACCGCCAACAAGGGCTTGTTCTGCCAGCTCATTACCGTGCCGCTGTTCAAGGATCACAAGATCCTGACGCAAGTCGCTGGCCACGGCAGCCACACCATCAAGCTGCTGCCCCCGCTCACCATCACCGAGGAAGACTGCGCCTGGATCGAGCGCGCCTTCGACGACGTCATCGCCGGCAGCCACAAGGTCCCCGGCGCGATCTGGTCGCTCGGCAAGACGCTGGTGGACAACGCGGTGCGAAGGTCGGCGTAAGGCCGATCTATCTCAGCAATCGTCATTGCGAGCGTAGCGAAGCAATCCAGTATCCCTCCGCGGATGCGGTCTGGATTGCTTCGCTACGCTCGCAATGACGGCGGAGACCGCTACCCCTCCACGTTCGCCTTCATTGCCGCCTCGAACTTGTCGACGAATTCGGCAAGTTCGTCGGCGCCGAGATCGCTGACGGCCCAGAAGTTCAGGCCGCGGCCGCCCCAGCGGCGGCAGTTGAAGCCCTGCATGGTCTGGGTCTTCGGCGGCCGATGCTCGGTGCTCGAAGTTTGCGATACGAACAGATTGATCACGTGTTGCCGGCGCCGGTAGACCACGGCGCCGATGGCGCGGGCGTCGATATAGTCGAGCCGGCCGCCGACCAGCGTAAAGCCCTGCGCGGTGAGGTCGATCACCGGTGGTGCGACGTCGAGCTTGCCGTTGAACCAGGGCTTGACGGTGTGCTGGTCGGTCGAGACCACGTCGGTGAGATGGCCGGCCTGGAGCGAGCGCAGATGCGCGGAGACGACCTCAGACAGAATGCGCTGCTGGTCATCCTGGCGCAGCACCACCGCGACGATTCCGGTGGCGGCGAGCGCGGAGACGGCCGAGCCCATCGCAAATCCGCGCAGCACGGCGCGGCGGCTCGGCTGCTGGCGCTGCGGCTCAGACAACGAGGCTTCGATGCGAGCGCGCAGGCTTGCCGGCGCGGTGTAGCGCAAATTGGTACCTGCGAGCACGCGCTGCATCTCGCGCTGCGCCGCGAACTCCGCGGCGCAGGCCGGGCAGCTCGCGATATGGGCCTCGACCTCGCGCGCGTGGCCGGCATCGAGCTCGCCATCGAGCAGCGCGTGAAGCAGGATCCTTGCTTCGTCGCAGGTCATTTCGCTTGCTCCTCTTCCGTCCAGGCCGCGCGCAGCATGGCGCGGGCGCGGGCGAGGCGGGACATCACGGTGCCGACGGGGACGCCGACGGCCTCGGCGATTTCACGGTAGGACAGGTTGTTGATCTCACGCAGCACGAAGGTTTCCTTGAACGGCTCGGCAAGCGCGTCGATCAGCTTGCGGATTGCGCCGGCATCGCGGCTCCGCAGCACTTCAGTCTCGGGGCTCGCCTCGGTCTCCTGCCAGAGCGGCGTCTGCTCGGCGGCACCTAGCGTATCCTCGATCGCGCTGGGCCGGCGCGCGCGACGCACATATTCGGCGTTGCAGACGTTGCGCAGGATCGCGAACAGCCAGGGCTTCATCGCAGGCCCCCGGTAGCTGTCGAAATGCTTCAGCGCGCGCAGATAGCACTCCTGCACCGCGTCCTCGGCGTCAGAGGCATCGCGCAGCAGATAGCGTGCGAGCGTGTAGACGTCGTCGAGATAGGGCAGCGCTGCCTCGCGGAAGCGCTGTGCCTTCTGCACATCGTCGGTGGCGGGCATCCCTCCTCGCTTTGCCTCTGGTTCTTCTTTTGCCGTGACCGCGGGCGCATGCGCCCGGCCGGCGTGGGACCACCGGCCGGGCAGGACGTTGATGCCTTGGTTGAAGACGTTACTCAACCTTGATCATCCCCGTCATGTGCGGGTGCAGCGAACAAAAATATTTGTAGTCGCCCGCATTGGTGAAGGTGAAGGAGAACTTGTCGTCGGTATCAAGGGTCTTGGACCTGAACTTGCCGGCGGACACGATGGTGTGCGGGATGTCGTCCCGGTTGGTCCAGGTCACGGTGGTGCCGACCTTGATCTTGAGCTCGGCCGGCTGGAACACGAAGTTGTCGATATGCACGTCCAGGTCGTCGGCGCGGGCTTTTGTCGTGGGTAACAGGATGGCCGCGGCCAAAGCGAGACCGAGGTCGAAACCGAAGTCGCGGCGATTGAGAGTCTTCATTGTCAGCTTCCGTTCAACCTTAGCCCTGCAGCGGTGTGTCGATGATCGCGAGCCGCTGCTCGTTCTGCTTGAAGTTGATGCTGGCGACCCCAAGCATGGAGCGCAGCCTTGCGTCCTCGACCTTCATCGGGCCGGGCGAGGGCGCGGCTCCCGGCGCCGGCTGCGGGAAGGCCGTCGAGCGCGCGGTGTGGAAGGTGACGTTGCCTTCGACCTTCTGCATCACCTGGTGGATGTGGCCGTTCAGCACGGTGACCGAACCAAATCCCTTGACGTATTCCAGCGCGCGGCCGCCGTCTTCGGTTCCCCAGCCCCATTGCGGATAGACGGTCCAGAGCGGGATGTGCGCGAACAGCACGATCGGCGTCGATTTCGACTTGCCACGCAGATCGTCCTCGAGCCAGGCGAGCTGTTCGGCGCCGAGATTGCCGAGCCCGCCGGCCTTGAGGTCGACCACGTTGACGAGGCCGATGAAGTGCACGCCGCCGGCGTCGAACGAGTACCAGCCGTGACCCTTGGTGCCGCGGCCGTACCGTTCGCGATAGAGCTTCACCTCCTCATCGATGAAGTCGTGCTCGCCGGGCACGTAATGCACGTCGAGCTTGGTCTGCGAGATGATGCGCTCGGCATTGTCGAACTCGGCGGCTTTCGACAGATGCGTGATGTCGCCGGTGTGGATCATGAAGGATGGCTTGGCCCGCATCGCGTTGATCTTGTTCACGGCCTCTTCCAGCGTACCGAGCGCGTTGGGATTGGCGGGCTTGTCGAAGCCAACATGGCTGTCGCTGATCTGGAGGAAGCTCATGCCGGGCGCGGCCGCGGTTGCAGCTTGCGCCGAATCGATGATGCCGAGCGAGCGCGGCACGCCGCCGGTGACGGTCCAGAGCACCCCGGTGCCGGCCCAGGTCATGCATTCCAGCACCTTGCGGCGGCTGACTCCGTCGTCCCCGTGATTGTGTCCGCTCATCGCGCCTCTCCACGCGCCCGGAATTGGGCTTCGGGGAGGTGATCGGGGGCGGGAGGGACTTATTCCCGGATGGGATGACGATTTCGTGAGTGCAGTCTCGTGTCCTGGACAAGGCGCAGCGCCGCTTGGCGGTGCGCCGCAGAGCCGGGACCCAGGGCCGCAATGGGTCCCGGCTCAGCGCCGCACCGCTTCGCGCTGCGCCGCGTCCGGGACACGATAGCGTTTACTTCGCATCCTCCACGATCATGGTCGCACCCTTCTCCGCGATCATCGCCGTTGGCGTATTGGTGTTGCCCGACGTAATCGTCGGCATGATCGAGGCATCGACGATGCGCAAGCCGTCAAGGCCATAGAAGCGCAGGCGCTCATCCACCACCGCCATCGGATCGTTCGCCGTGCCCATCTTCGCGGTGCCGACAGGGTGGAAAATGGTGGTGCCGATGTCGCCGGCGGACTTTGCCAGCGAGGCGTCGTCATCGCCGACCGTCGGCCCCGGCAGATATTCGCTGGGCCGGTATTTTGCCAGCGCCTTCTGCCGCATCAGGCGGCGCGTGGTGCGGATGGCGTCCGCGGCGACCTGGCGGTCGTCGTCCGTCGACAGGTAGTTCGGCGCGATGATCGGCTTCTCGTCAGGGTTCGCCGAACGAAGCCGCACGGTGCCGCGCGAGGTCGGCTGCAGATTGCAGGCACTGACGGTGATCGCAGGGAAGCGATGCAGGGGATCGCCGAACTTGTCGAGCGACAGCGGCTGCACGTGGAACTGGATGTTGGCGCGGGCGCGCGTCGCATCGGAGCGCGTGAAGATGCCGAGCTGCGAGGGTGCCATGGTCAACGGACCGCGGCGGCGGAAGGCGTAGTCGATCCCCATCAGGCCGCGGCGGAACAGATTGTAATAGGTCTCGTTCAGCGTGCGCACGCCTTCGACCTTGTAGATCGCGCGTTGCTGGAGATGGTCCTGGAGATTGCGCCCGACGCCGGGCTTGTCCATGACGATGTCGATGCCGAGCGGCGACAGCCAGTCGGCAGGGCCGATGCCGGAGCGATGCAGCACCTGTACCGAGCCGATGGAGCCTGCCGAGAGCACCACCTCGCGCTTCGCGCGCGCCTCGATGATCTCGCCGTTCTGGATGAAGCGCACGCCGACGGCGCGGCCCTGCTCGATGATGAGGCGATCGACCAGCACGTGCTTCTCGAGCCGCAGGTTCGGACGGTTGAGCGCGGGCTTGAGGAAGCCGCGCGCCGACGACCAGCGCCGGCCGCGCTTCTGGTTGACGTGGAAATAGCTGGTGCCTTCGTTGTCGCCGGTGTTGAAATCCGGGATGCGCTTGATGCCCATCTCCTCGGCGGCGTCACCGACGGCATCGAGAATGGCCCATGACAGCCGCGGCGCCTCGATACGCCAACCGCCCCCGGCGCCGTGATGCTCGCTGGCGCCGAGGAAGTGGTCCTCGAGGCGCTTGAACAGCGGCAGCACGTCGTCATAGCCCCAGCCGGTCAGGCCAAGCTGGCGCCAGTGGTCGTAGTCTGCAGCCTGTCCGCGCATCGAGATCATGGCGTTGATCGCCGAGCAGCCGCCGATCACCTTGCCGCGCGGATAGGCCAGCGAACGGCCGTTCAGGCCGGGCTCGGCCTCGGTCTTGAACAGCCAGTCCGAACGCGGATTGCCGATGGCGAAGAGATAGCCGACCGGGATGTGGAACCAGATCCAATTGTCGTCGCCGCCGGCTTCGAGGATGAGAACGCGGTTGCTTGGGGCAGCCGACAGCCGGTTGGCGATGATGCAGCCCGCGGTACCGGCTCCGACGACAATGTAGTCAAACTCACCTTCAAGCCGCCTCGGCATTCTGCTTCCACCCGAATGGTCTCTTTGCGTTCGTCTAATAGGCCGACGCAGCCGATCGGGACAAGCCCGGCCATGCCGGGTGAACAGGGCTAGACCCCGATTGCCGGCGGTTGGGTGGACCGACGCTTGCATGGTAGACAGTCCTGTATTTCCAACCAGCTCGAGACCTTCCATGCCCATCGTGAACCGCGTCGCCGACCTTCAACCCGATATCCAGGCCTGGCGGCGGGACATCCATCAGCACCCCGAGCTGCTGTACGACGTCCACCGCACCGCAGCATTCGTTGCGGACCGCCTGCGGGAGTTCGGCTGCGATGAAGTCGTGACCGGCCTCGGCCAAACCGGCGTCGTCGGCGTGATCAAGGGCAACAAGCCGGCCGGCGAGGGGCTCAAGGTGATCGGCATGCGTGCCGACATGGACGCGCTGCCGGTCGAGGAGCAGACCAATCTGCCTTACGCCTCCAAGACACCCGGCAAGATGCACGCCTGCGGTCATGACGGCCACACCGCGATGCTGCTCGGGGCGGCCCGCTATCTCGCCGAGACGCGCAATTTTGCCGGCGATGCCGTGGTGATCTTCCAGCCCGCCGAGGAGGGCGGCGCCGGGGGCGCGGCCATGGTCAAGGACGGCCTGATGGAGCGCTTCGGCATCGAGCAGGTCTACGGCATGCACAACGGCCCGGGCATCCCGGTCGGCTCGTTCGCGATCCGGCCCGGCCCCATCATGGCGGCGACCGACGAGGTCGACATCATGATCGAAGGCCTCGGCGGCCACGCCGCGCGTCCGCACAAATGCGTCGATTCCGTGCTGGTCGGCGCGCAGGTAATCACGGCCCTGCAGTCGATCGTCTCCCGCAGCGTCGATCCCCTGGAATCGGCGGTGATCTCGATCTGCGAGTTCCACGCCGGCAACGCTCGCAACGTCATTCCGCAGACCGCGATCCTGAGAGGCACCATCCGCACGCTGACGCCGGAGGTGCGCAAGCTGGTCGAGAAGCGCGTGCATGAGGTCGTGGCGGGCGTGGCGCAGATCACCGGCGCCAAGATCGACCTGCACTACAAGCGCAACTATCCCGTCGTGAACAACCATGCGGCGGAAACCGAGGTGGCACGGCGCATCGCCACGCAGGTCGCGGGCGAGTCCCATGTGCACGAGATGGCGCCGCTGATGGGCGGCGAGGATTTCGCCTACATGCTGGAAGCGCGGCCCGGCGCCTTCATCTTCTGCGGCAACGGCGACAGCGCCGGCCTGCATCACCCCGCCTACAATTTCAACGACGAGGCGATCGTCTACGGTACGTCCTATTGGGTGAAGCTGGTCGAGGAGCAGCTCGCTGCGTCTTAGCTTTTCGTCACCTCGCCCCGCTTGCGGGGAGAGGTCGGCGCGAAGCGCCGGGTGAGGGGGACTCTCCGCGAGTCCATCTGTCACTATTTTCTCGGATGGAGCCCCTCACCCCAGCCCTCTCCCCGTAAGAACGGGGAGAGGGAGAGGCTCTCAGAACATCCGCGAGAAGATCACATAGAGCGTCGCCGACAGCATGATCGCGCACGGCAGCGTCAGCACCCAGGCCATCAGCAGGTTGCGGATCGTCGACCATTGCAGGCCCGAACCGTTCGCCGCCATGGTGCCGGCGACGCCCGACGACAGCACATGCGTGGTGGAGACCGGAAGGCCGAACACGTCGGCCGCGCCGATCGTGGCGGCGGCCACGAGCTCGGCGGACGCTCCTTGCGCGTAGGTGAGATGGCTCTTGCCGATCTTCTCGCCGACCGTGATGACGATGCGCTTCCATCCGATCATGGTGCCGAGGCCGAGCGCGATGGCGACCGCGATCTTCACCCAGTTCGGGATGAACTTCGTGGCGGCATCGAGCGATCCCCTGTAGGCGTTCAGGGTCGCGATCTCCTCCTTGTTGAGATCGTTCTCCTTGTCCTTCATCAGGAAGCGGATCGCTTCGGAGGTCATGTACATGTCGTTGCGGGTGTTGCCGACGGCTTCCGCGGGCACCTTGTTCAGCGTGCCATATTTGGCGACCTGGTCGCCGACGTCCTTCACCAGCACGGCAAGCGAGGGATAGGTGCCCTCGTTGATGTGGCGCAGCGTGATGTACTGCGTCACGGCGGGGCGGGGATCGCCGATGATGCTGTGGCCGGCGCCCTTCGCCGAGATCACCTTGGCGGCGGCATCGGAGGTGTTCTGGAACTGGACGACCTGCGATTCCGGCAGCGCGCGGTTGAGCGCGTAGGCCGTCGGCACGGTGCCGATCAGGATCAGCATGATCAGGCCCATGCCCTTCTGGCCGTCGTTCGAGCCGTGCGCGAAGCTGACGCCGGTGCAGGTCGCGATCAAGAGGCCGCGGATCCACAGCGGCGGCGCCTTGTTGCCTTCCGGCGCGGAATAGAGCGCCGGGTTGCGCACGATGAACTTGAGCAGGAGCAACAGCGTGGCGGCGCAGATGAAGCCGAACAGGGGCGACAGCAGCAGCGCGTAGCCGATCTCGGTCGCCTTGGTCCAGTCCACGCCCGAGGTGCCGTCGCGGCCGCGCATGACGGCGTTGGCGACGCCGACGCCGATGATCGAGCCGATCAGCGTGTGCGAGGAGGAGGCGGGCAGGCCGAAGAACCAGGTGCCGAGATTCCACAGGATCGCCGCGATCAGCAGCGCGAACACCATGGCAAAGCCGGCGCTGGAGCCGACCTGGAGGATCAGTTCGACCGGCAGCAGCGAGACGATGCCGAAGGCGACCGCGCCGGAGGACAGGAGCACGCCGAGGAAGTTGAAGAAGCCCGACCACATCACCGCGACCTCGGCCGGCAGCGAATGGGTGTAGATCACGGTCGCCACCGCATTGGCGGTGTCGTGAAAGCCGTTGACGAATTCGAAGCCCAGCGCGATCAGGAGCGCGATGAACAGGAGGATGTAGGGCAGATAGGTCGTCACCCGCGCGCCGGTGGCATTGACGTCGACATAGATGCTGTAGGCGACGAACAGCAGGCCTGCGGCAAGGATGCCGAAGAACAGGATCATCGTCAGCGGATTGAAGCCCTTGTCGAGATTTGGCCGCGAGGCCGGCTGGACGGGCGCGGGATCTGCTACCGCGCGGTCGAATGCAACATCGGTCATGTCTGGACGCCCCTTAACTTTCAGGTCAAGGCATTGTCCGCGATGGATTTGAACCCTGGATGACAACCGAGGCGCGAAAGCCGTTTTCCTGCAAGTATGCCGTTGTCCTGTCAGCGCTTAGGCGGCGCGTGCGGCCTTCTTCTGCAAGCCGGCGGCGATCTTCAGATCCTCGACAAAGCGTCGATACTCCAGCACCTTGGCTTCGGGATCGGGCAGCCGCAGCAGATAGGACGGATGCACCGTCACGAGCGCTTTGCGCCCGTCGGGAAGATCGATCAACCGGCCGCGGTTCTTGCCGATGGGAGTGATCTTGCCGAACACGCTCTGCGCTGCAGTTGCGCCCATCGCCACGATGAGATCGGGCTGGATTGCCGAAACTTCCCGCTCATACCATTGCCGGCACGCCCGGATCTCCGGGGTGTTCGGCTTCTGGTGCAGGCGGATCTTTCCGCGCGGCACGAATTTGAAGTGCTTCACCGCGTTGGTGACATAGACCTTCTTGCGGTCGACGCCGGCCTCCTCCAGCGCGCGGTCGAGCATCTGCCCGGCCGGGCCGACGAAGGGATGACCGGCGAGGTCTTCCTTGTCGCCGGGCTGCTCGCCGACCAGCATGATGTTGGCATTCTTCGGGCCTTCGCCGAACACGGTCTGCGTCGCGTCCTTGTAGAGATGGCAGGCGCGGCAATGCGCGGCCTCCTCGCGGAGCGTTTCGAGATCGTCGGCAGCTGGCTTGCGTTTCATCGGAGCCTCCGGCCGCTTCTGAGGCTTATGCGGATCGGTTGCGGCATTGGCGATCATGGCACCGGTCATGCGTTCGGCGTCCTCGATCAAGGGCTTAATGATCGAAGCCTCGGGCAGGTTCCTCCAATATTTCTTCGGCATCTCGGCCTGCATCGCCTTCACCTTGAGCCGGGCCGGATTGAAGATGCTGGCGTAGTAACGCCGCCAGGTTTCCTCGAGACGGTCTTCGCCCGGCGCCTCGCTCTTGCTGACGCCCGGCGTGAACGAGAGCGCATGGCCGTCCCAATGCGCGCAGAGGTCCGGGGTCAGGATCGACCAGGGCATGTCGGCAAAGCGCTTGGCGAAGAACGGCGCGGCGAGTTCGACGATGAGATGCTCCGGCTCGAACCATGCGACGTAATGCGCCTGGCGTTCCCGGCCGATCTCGCGGAAGCGCACGAAGGCGTGCATCTTGTGCTCGTCGCGATAGACGGCTTTCGCCATGGCCGTGACTTGCGCGACATCGGGGTCGGTCGCGACCTCGATGAGATCGTGGTTGTCCTTCAGCCGGAACAGCAGGCGATAGAGGATCGCAAAGCGCTCGCCGTCACGATGCAGGATCGCCGCCTTGGCGAGCTCGACGAATTTGCCTGATACGTTGAAGGTGCCGTCGTTCACCTCGAGGATCGGAGACGGCGCGGGCGGCGCGAACAACTCCGCTTCGCCGCCTTGCACGGTCCAGGTGATATCGCTGGGCGGCACGTGGTGAAGCACGAGGCTCCGCGCGGCCTTGCGCCAGCCGTCGAAATCGGTTTCGGTGTCGAGGGTGATGTACTGCATCAGAAGCCAAATCCCAGTTGCGTTGCCTTCGGCTTGAACCGTTCGATCAGCCCGGCGGAATCGAGACGATGCGATGAGGGGCGGTGATCGCTGAGGACGATGAACGGCAGCGCCTTGTTGCGTGGCACATGCAGCCGCGCGAGATCGGCGAGGCGGATCGTGGTGGTGCGCCTTGTTGCGATGATGCGGTCGACCGTCCTGGTGCCGAAGCCCGGAACGCGCAGCAGTTCCTCACGGCTGGCGCGGTTGACGTCGAGCGGGAAGCGATCGCGGTGGCGCAGCGCCCAGGCGAGCTTGGGATCGATGTCGAGCGGCAGCATCGCGCTGTCGTCGACGATCTCGCCGACATCGAAGCCGTAGAACCGCATCAGCCAGTCGGCCTGGTAGAGCCGGTGCTCGCGCAGCAGCGGCGGCGCGCGCATGGGCAGTGCGCGGCTGGCATCGGGGATCGGGCTGAAGGCGGAGTAATAGACGCGCCGCAGCCGGTAGGCGCCGTAAAGGTTGGCGCTGGTGTGGAGAATGGTGTGATCGGAGGCGCTATCTGCGCCGACGATCATCTGCGTACTTTGTCCGGCGGGCGCGAAGCGCTGCGGCTTGGCCTTTGTTTTCGTTGTGCGGTTCTCCTCGGCCTCGTCCAGCTTCAGCCGCAGCCGGCCCATGGTGCGGCGGATCGCGCGCACGTCCTTCTCCGGCGCGAATTGCTGCAGGCTCGCCTCCTCAGGCATCTCGATGTTGATCGAAAGGCGGTCGGCATATTTGCCGGCCTCCGCGATCAGCGCATCGTCGGCCTCGGGAATGGTCTTCAGGTGGATGTAGCCGCGGAAGTGATGCTCCTCGCGCAGTTTGCGCGCGACGCTCACCACTTGCTCCATCGTGTAGTCGGGGCTGCGGATGATGCCGGAGGAGAGAAACAGGCCCTCGATGTAGTTGCGCCGGTAGAAGTCGAGCGTGAGCTTGACCAGTTCGTCGATGGTGAAGCGGGCGCGTGCTACGTTCGAGGACGCGCGGTTGACGCAATAGAGGCAATCGTAATTGCAGGCGTTGGTCAGCAGCACCTTGAGCAGGGAGATGCAGCGTCCGTCCGGCGCGTAGGAATGGCAGATGCCCATGCCAGGCGCAGTCGAGCCCATGCCCTTGCCGTCGCTGGAATCCCGCTTCTCGGTGCCGCTGGAGGCGCAGGATGCGTCGTATTTGGCGGCGTCCGCCAGAATCTCCAGTTTGCGTTGCACGTCCATTTGGGAATCCCTTTGATTCAACTCATGAATCCGACAGCGCGCCAATTCGATTGACTCTTCGAGCACCGTTAGCTTTATATTAGAACATATCATGAACAAATGAGCCAGCCGTTGGTTCTTCTTTTGAAGACCACGGCACCAATTCCTGAAGGAGCGGCGAGCATGAGCGGCGCACGCATCAGCGCGCTTGCGACCTTGCGCAGCCAGATCGAGCGCATCGAGACGGCGGAGGTCGTGCATCAACACGATCGCGTCGCGCTCGGCCACAGCGAGGCCGACAGCGCGCTGAAGGGCGGGCTCGCGCGCGCGGCGATCCACGAGGTGTTTTGCGAGGGGCGCCAGGGCGCGGCCGCGACGGGCTTTGTCATGGGGCTTGCGGGACGCGTGAGCGCGCGTCGGCCGCTGCTGTGGGTGCGACAGGATTTTTCAGAGCTCGAAGCCGGTGCGCTGTCGATGAGCGGGCTTGCCGAACTCGGCCTCGATCCGCGCCGCCTGGTGATGGTGCGCGCGGCCGATGTCGAGAGCGCGTTGCGCACCTCGGCCGATGCGCTCGCCTGCGATGCGCTGGGCGCCGTCGTGCTCGAGCTGTGGGGCGAGACCAGACAGTTCGATCTCGTGGCAAGCCGCAAGTTGACGCTGGCCGCGCAAGGCTCGGGCGTTACCGGCCTCTTGCTGCGGATGGCGGCGCAGCCGCTGCCTTCGACCGCGGAAACACGATGGATGCTGCGGGCGGCGCATTCGCCGCCGGGCTCGGTGTGGAGTGCCTGGGGCGCGCCGGTGTTCGATGCCGAGCTCTTGCGCAATCGTCATGGCCCGTGCGGCCGGTGGATCATGGGATGGAATTGTGATGAGTGCCAGTTCAGTGAACCGTCGACGTATCCTCAGCCTGTGGCTGCCGCGCCTGCCCATCGACAGGATCCAGCGGTTCCTTGGCAGCGCCGGGCTGGGTAAAACCAATCATGAGCCTGATATCGTCGTCATCAAGGACAACAATGCGCTGGTGATCCATGCGCTGGACGAGGCAGCCGAGCGCTTCGGCCTGTATATCGGCCAGCCGCTCGCCAATGCGCGGGCGATGTGTCCGGACCTGCGTGTGTTCGACGCCGACCCTGTCGCCGATGCGAAGACGCTCAGCGATATCGCCGACTGGTGTGACCGTTTCACGCCGCTGGTGGCGCTCGATGCGCCGCACGGGCTGTTCCTGGACATCACCGGCTGCGCCCATCTGTTCGGCGGCGAGGCCGCGCTGCTCAAGACGCTGGTCCGCGCGCTCGGTCGGCAAGGCTTTGCCGTCAGCGCGGCGATCGCCGGCACCTCGATCTGCGCCCGCACGCTGACGCGGCAGGCATCCGGCACCATCGTTGCCGATGGCGGCGAGGCGGAGGCGATCAGGTCGTTTCCAGTCTCCGCGCTCGGTGCAGGTGAAGCCATCACCACCGGCCTGCGTCGCGCCGGGCTGAAGAGCATCGGCGACGTCGCCTCGCGCAGCGCCTCCGAAATCACGGCGCGGTTCGGCGAGCGCTTCTCCACGCTGCTCGCCCATGCGCTGGGGCAGGGCGATGCGCCGATTAGCCCGCGAAAACCGCTGCCCGATTACATCGTGGAAAAACGCTTTGCCGAGCCGATCGCGACCGACACCATGATCGCGATGACGCTGTCGCGGCTGGCCGACACGTTGATCGCGTCCATGGAGAAGCAGGGCAAAGGCGCACGGCGACTTGAAGCGGCATTCTTCCGCACCGATGGTGTGGTGCGCGCGATCACGGTCGAGACCGGGCGTCCGGTGACGCGAAGCGCCGTGATCGACCGCCTGTTCCGCGAGCGGCTCGATGCACTCGCAGATCCCCTCGATCCCGGCTTCGGCTTCGACATGGTGCGGTTGTCGGCGAGCCGCACCGAGATCGTGGTGCAGGAGCAGCGCGATCTCGATGCCCATGTCCACGACAATGACGAGCTCGCCGCGCTGATCGACCGCATCGCCGCGCGCATCGGGGGAAAACGCGTCGTCGTGCACCTGCCGCAGGATACCCATGTCCCCGAAAGCGCGGTGCTGGCCGCATCGGCGCAGCATCATCTCACCGCCGCCATGCAGGCGGAATGGCCTGTTCGTGCCGAGAGCGAGCCGCCGCTGCGCCCCTTGCGGCTGTTCGACAAGCCGGAGCCGATCAAGGTGCCGTTCGCGACCGTGCCCGATGGCCCGCCGCATCAATTCACCTGGCGCCGCGCGCTGCATGCGGTGGTGCGGGTGGAGGGCCCCGAGCGCATCGCGATGGAATGGTGGCGGCAGGACGGCAAGCAGCTGACGCGGGATTATTTCCGCATCGAGGATGCCGAAGGCCTGCGGTTCTGGATCTTTCGCGACGGTCTCTATGAAGGCGAGGTGTTCGACGGTGACGGCAAGCCTGCGTCTCCCGGCTGGTATGTGCACGGTCTCTTCGCATGAACACGCTTGGCTATGCCGAGATCGGCATCACCACAAACTTCTCGTTCCTGCGCGGCGGCTCGGATCCGCGCGCCTATGTGCATCAGACGAGCAAGCTCGGGATTCCCGCGATCGGCATCGCCGACCACAACACGCTCGCCGGCGTGGTGCGCGCCTGGAACGAGCTCGACAATGACGAGGTGTTGCACAAGCCGAAACTGTTGATCGGCGCCCGCATCGTCTTCATCGACGGCACGCCCGACATCCTGGTCTATCCACGCGACCGCGCCGCCTATGGCCGGCTGTGTCAGCTCCTCACAAGGGGCAAGCGCGGCGACGACATCACGCGGATCGAGAAAGGCGAGTGCCGTCTCACCTTCGCCGATCTCCTGGAATTCTCGGAAGGCCAGCTCCTGATCCTGACGCTGCCGCATCGTTTCGAGCCGGCGCGGGCGCTGGATGTTCTCGCAAAGCTTAGGGATAGCCGTGCCGAAGGCGTGTGGCTGGCGGCGAGCCTGCTTTATCGCGGCGACGACAAGCGGCGCCTCTCGCGGCTCGATGATCTCGCCGCAAAGGCCAAGGTGCCGCTGCTCGCGACCAATGAGGTGCTGTATCACGATCCCCGCCGCCGTCCGCTTCAGGACGTGCTGACCTGCATCCGGGAAAAGACCACGATCGAGGCGATTGGGCGGAAGCTCGAAGCCAATGCCGAGCGCTTCCTGAAGACGCCGCGCGAAATGGCGCGGCTGTTCCGCGATTTTCCCGAGGCGATCGCAGAGACCATGCGCTTTGCGGACGCAATCGAGTTCTCGCTCGATCAGCTCAAGTACCAATATCCCGACGAGCCGGTACCGCCGGGCAAGACCGCGCAGGGGCATCTGGAGGACCTGACCTGGGCGGGCGTCGACAAATATTTCGGCGGCAAGATCGACGACAAGCTGCGCGCGACCTTGAACAAGGAGCTCGCGCTGATCGCCGAGCTGAAATACGCGCATTACTTCCTCACCGTGCACGACATCGTCCAATACGCGCGCAGCCAGAACATTTTGTGCCAGGGCCGCGGCTCGGCGGCGAACTCGGCCGTCTGCTACGTGCTCGGCGTCACCTCGGTCGATCCGACCAAGGTCGATCTGTTGTTCGAACGCTTCATTTCCAAGGAACGGCTGGAGCCGCCCGACATCGACGTCGATTTCGAGCATTCGCGCCGCGAGGAGGTGATGCAATATGTCTATCGCCGCTACGGCCGCCACCGCGCCGCGATCATCGCCACCGTCATCCACTACCGCCCGCGCAGTGCCATCCGTGACGTCGGCAAGGCGCTGGGCCTGACCGAGGACGTCACCGCCGCGCTCGCCGACACCGTCTGGGGCAGCTGGGGCAAGGGCCTCAACGACATGCAGGTCCGCCAGGCCGGGCTCGATCCGCAAAATCCCATGATCAACCTCGCGGTCGAGCTTGCGACCGAGCTGATCGAATTCCCGCGCCATCTCTCCCAGCATGTCGGCGGCTATGTGCTGACCCAGGACCGGCTCGATACCTATGTGCCGATCGGCAATGCCGCGATGGACGACCGCACCTTCATCGAATGGGACAAGGACGACGTCGACGCGCTTCATATGATGAAGGTCGACGTGCTCGCGCTGGGCATGCTGACCTGCATCAGGAAATGTTTCGATCTCATCGACCAGCACAAGGGCGAGCGTTTTGTGCTTGCGAGCGTTCCCCAAGACGATCCCAACGTCTACGACATGCTGTGCCGCGGGGAATCGCTTGGCGTGTTCCAGGTCGAGAGCCGCGCGCAGATGAACATGCTGCCGCGGCTTAAACCGCGGACCTTCTACGATCTCGTCATCGAGGTCGCGATCGTGCGCCCCGGGCCGATCCAGGGCGACATGGTGCATCCCTACTTAAGGCGGCGGAACGGGCTGGAAAAGGTGAGCTATCCCTCGCCGTCGCCCGAGCATGGCGACAAGGACGAACTCTACAAGGTGCTGCACAAGACGCTCGGTGTCCCGCTGTTCCAGGAGCAGGCGATGCGCATTGCGATCGAGGCCGCACATTTCACCTCCGAGGAAGCCAACGGCCTGCGCCGCTCGATGGCGACCTTCCGCAACGTCGGCACCATCGGCCAGTACGAGGAGAAGCTGATCGGCAACATGGTCGCCCGCGGCTACGATCCCAATTTCGCTAAAAGCTGCTTTGACCAGATCAAGGGATTTGGCTCCTACGGCTTTCCGGAGAGCCATGCCGCGAGCTTTGCGCAGCTGGTCTACATTTCGTCGTGGCTGAAGCACTATCATCCCGACGCCTTCTGCTGCGGTCTGTTGAACTCGCAGCCGATGGGCTTTTATGCGCCGGCGCAGATCGTCGGCGATGCCCGCAAGAACGGCGTCGAGGTGCGCGACATCGACGTGTCCTACAGCTTTGCGCAGAACACGCTGGAGGACACTGACGGAAAATACTGCGCCGTGCGCCTGGGCTTTCGCCAGATTGATGGATTTCACTGGCTGGACGAGGATGAAGAGAGGCTGAAGCGCTCCCAATCGTCATTCCGGGGCGCGCAAAGCGCGAACCCGGAATCCATCGGGCCGCTTACGCCTGGCGAAATGGATTCCGGGTTCGTCGCTGACGCGACGCCCCGGAATGACGATGTCGAGAAGACCCAGGATTGGGCCGACCGCATCGTCGCCGCCCGCAACCGCCGTCCCTTCACCACGCTGGAAGATTTCGCCCGCGACACCGGGCTGCCCAAGCGCGCGCTGATCCTCTTGGCGGATGCCGATGCGTTCCGCTCGCTCGGGCTCGACCGCCGAGAGGCGCTGTGGCAGGTGCGGCGGCTGCCCGACGACGTGCCGCTGCCGCTGTTCGAGGCGGCGACCGCGCGCGAGCAGCCGGACGAAGGCGCAAAACCGCTGCCGGTGATGCCGCGCGCCGAGCAGGTGGTCGCGGACTACCAGACCATCCGGCTGTCGCTGAAGGGCCACCCGATGGAATTCCTGCGCGAGATGTTGACGCGCGAGCGCATCGTCGCCTGCAAGGAGATCAGCCATGAGAACGAGCGGCGGCGCGTCCGCTGCGCCGGTGTGGTCCTGGTGCGGCAGCGGCCGGGCAGCGCCAGCGGCGTCGTGTTCATGACGCTGGAGGACGAAACCGGCATCGCCAATGTCGTGGTGTGGCCCAAGATCATGGAGCAGTACCGGAAAGAGGTGATGGGCGCGCGCCTCATCCTGGTCGAGGGCTACATCCAGAGCAGCCCGGAGAAGGTGACGCATCTCATCGCCCAGCGCATGGTCGACCGCTCGCACGATCTGGTCGGATTGGCCAACGATGCGCTAAGCCGCAAACATCCGGTGCCCGCGGGCGCCACCGTCGTGGAGCCGCTCAACGAAGACCCCCGCGCCCTCGCGGATAGCCCAGCGCAAAAAATCCGTCACCCCCGCAACGTCCGCATCCTGCCACCGTCGCGGGATTTTCATTGAGGCGGGCTGCCCACCACGCCGACATTGCGAGCGCAGCGAAGCAATCCAGACTGTCCCCGCGGAAAGATGCTGGATTGCTTCGCTACGCTCGCAATGACGAGTTTGCTGACGCGATCGCGCGCCACACTCTCAGCTGCCGTAGGGTGGGCAAAGGCGCGTAAGCGCCGTGCCCACCTTCTGGGATCTCGTCGCGAAAGCGGTGGGCACGCTTCGCTTTGCCCACCCTACAAGTTCGTCGATGATGATGCCGCCCCTCAAAAATTCACCCGGTTCGAGATCGCACCATCCACGACGAGATTCGAACCCGTGGTGAATCCCGACACCGGGCTTGCCAGGAATACCGCCGCGTTCGCGATTTCCTGCGGCGTCGCCATGCGGCCGGTCGGGTTGCGCTTCATCGCGTCCTGGTACCGCTCCGGCATGTTCTTCTCGATCATCTCCCAGACGCCGCCCTTGAAGTAGACGGTGCCGGGCGAGACCACGTTGACCCGGATCTTCTCCTTCGCATATTGCCGCGCCAGTCCCTTGGCCATGTGGATCAGCGCGGCCTTGATCGGACCGTAGGAGCTCGCCGTGTCCGCCTGCGCCGCGGCGATCGACGAGACGATCACGAAGGCCGCATCGCCGCCTTCGGCGCCGCTTGCCTCGAGAAACGGCCGTGCCGCGTCGAAGGCGTGCACGGCGCCGAGCACGTCGAGCCGGAAATTCTGCTCCCAGGATGCGGGATCGTGCCCTTGCGCCATTGCGCCGGCATTGGAAAACAGCAGGTCGATGCCGCCGAGCGCTTTTCCAGCCGTCTCGATCCAGCTTTTCAGCGCCGCGCCGTCGGTGACGTCGACCGTGCCGCCGGTGGCGTCGATGCCGCTCGCCTTCAACTCCGCGACGGTTGCCGCAACCTGATCGGCGTTGCGCGCGCACACCGCGACATTGGCACCTTCACTGGCCAGCGTCGCCGCAATCGCCCGCCCGATGCCGCGCGTGCCGCCGAGCACGACGGCGTTCTTGCCCTTGAGACCGAGATCCATTGTTGGCTCCTTTTTGTTGGTCGGAGATACTGTAGCTGTTTCGCAAGACGCCCAGAAGCCTCCACGTCGTCATTGCGAGCGCAGCGAAGCAATCCAGAAATGCATCCGCGGAAACAGTCTGGATTGCTTCGTCGCAAGGGCTCCTCGCAATGACGGGGAGAGACCTCACTCCGGCGCAGCCCCCACCGGCGGGCCGCCGGGCGGCCGGTGCAGGAAGGTCAGCGAGGCGTAGGCGCCGGCCCATGAGCCGATCGCGGCGAAAGCGACATAGAACGGGTTCTCGGTGTAGCTGATCACGGCGTAGGAGGAGAGCATGTACCAGACTGCGCTCCAATTCGCCGCTGACATGCGCTTGCGCGCGATCACGGCCGAGGTGAACATGACATACACCGCGTCTGTGGCCGCCGTTGCGATGAACACGGCACCTGCGGTGAGAGGGTCGATGGCGGCCATTGCATTTCCTTATGTGCTAATAGGGTGCTGAAGGCTAAAGGGAGAGAAGGGTGATGCAAAGCCCCGCCGATATTCTTAGGGATATCTGGACCTCTGCCGGTGGTGACGCGGCCGCGCTCGAACGCGTGCAACTGACCGGCGAGGAGCCGCAAATCCCGTCCTCGTTTCGCGTTGCCGTCGCCGGCCAGACCACGATCGCGGCGGCCGGCCTTGCCGCCGCCGAGATCTGGAAGCTGCGCAGCGGCGAGGCGCAGGACGTCTCCGTCGACATGCGCCATGCCGTCGCCGAATGCCGTTCCGAGCGTTATCTGCGCCGCGACGACAAGCCGCCGCCACCGGCTTGGGACGCCATCGCCGGCGTCTACAGAACCGGCGATGGCCGCTTCGTTCGCTGCCACACCAACTTTCCGCATCACCGCGACGCCGTCTGCAAGGTGCTCGACTGCGAGCCCGAGCGCGAGAAAGTACAGGCCGCATTGATGCAGTGGAAGGGCGAGGACTTCGAAAGCGCGGCCTATGCCGCGGGCGGCGTCGTCGCCTTGATGCGCTCCTACGACGAATGGTCCGCGCACCCGCAGGCGCGCGCGCTCGCCCAATTGCCGCTGCTCTCGATCGAGAAGATCGGCGAGGCGCCGCCAAAGCCGTGGCCAAGAGGCGATCGTCCGCTCTCAGGTCTTCGCGTGCTCGATCTCTCCCGCGTCATCGCCGGCCCCGTCGCCGGCCGCACGCTCGCTGCGCACGGTGCGGACGTGCTGCTGGTGTCAGGCCCGGATCTGCCCGCGATCGACTGGCTCACCATCGACACCGGCCGCGGCAAGCTCACCACCTTCATCGCACTGAAGAGCGAGGCCGGCAGGGCGCAGCTGCGCGGGCTGTTGAAGGACGCCGACATCTTCTCGCAAGGCTATCGTCCGCGCGCGCTCGCCGCGCTCGGCTTTGCGCCGGAGCACGCAGCGCAGATCAATCCCGGCATCGTCTATGTCACGCTGTCGGCCTATGGCCAGGCCGGCCCCTGGGCCGAGCGGCGCGGCTTCGACTCCCTGGTGCAGACCACGACGGGCTTCAACCATGCCGAAGGCCAGGCCGCCGGCATCGATGGCCCCAAGGAATTGCCGGCACAGATGCTCGACCACGCCACCGGCTATCTGATGGCGTTCGGCGCGATGATGGCCAAGGCACGCCAAGCGTACGAAGGCGGCAGCTGGCACGTGCGCGTGTCGCTGGCGCAGACGGGGCGCTGGCTGTGGAATCTCGGCCGGCTCGAGGGCGGATTGAATACCCCGGATCTTACGGGCGAGGCCGTACATGCTGCGTTCATAGAACGCATGCAATCTGGCTTCGGCACGTTGAAGGCGGTGCAGCATTCCGCACTGCTGTCGAAGACGCCGGCGCAATGGAGCCGTCCGGCGATGCCGCTCGGCAGTCATCCGGCACACTGGCCGGCGCGAAGCTGACATGAAGCTGACGTGTCGCAAAATTTTAACGCAAACGGAAAGGGGCGAGGCGTTTTTTAGGTTGTTTGAACTCCCAATTCGGCACTATTAGCGCGACCGATCAGGCCGTCATTTGCCGAGATCGTCGCAGACACGACCGGGCCCCATGGTAGTTGAGAATACCAAGCGATTGCAGGTGCTTACAAAACAACGGGTGATCGCATCCGTAGTTTTACTAGCTCTCGCCGGCGCCGGTGCCGGAGCGTACGGCTTCTTCTCTTCGGGGGCGAAGGAAAAGAAGCACTCCGAAATCTCCAGCCAGTCGCGCAGGAATGCGCAGACCTTCACGCCGACGCCGTCCGAATGGGCGACGCTGACGATCGAGCCGGTCGCCGCCAGGAGCTTCCGCGCCGAGTATGTCACCGAGGGCAAGGTCGCAGTCGACGAGGACCGCTCGACGCCGGTGTTCTCGCCCTACGCAGGCCGTGTCACCAAGCTGCTCGCAAAGCCGGGCGAGACGCTGAAGCAAGGTCAACCGCTGTTTACGATCGAGGCCGCCGACACCGTGCAGGCCCAGAACGATTTCATAGCGGCGATGACTTCGCAGAACAAGGCGAAGTCGGCGCTCGAGCTTTCCGACATCCAGTTCAAGCGCGCCAAGGACCTCTACGAGGGCCATGCCATTCCGCTGAAGGATTACCAGCAGGCGGAAGCGGCCCAGGTGCAGGCGCGCAACGACATGCGCTCTTCTGTGACGGCGCTGGAAGCCGCGCGCAACAAGCTGCGCATCCTCGGCTTCACCGACGAGGCGATCAGGACGTTCCAGGAAAAAGGCGTCATCGACCGGGAGATCACGATCTATTCGCCGATCTCCGGCACGGTCGTGCAGCGCAAGATCGGCCCGGGCCAATACGTCAATTCCGGCGCGAGCGATCCGGTCTTCGTGGTCGGCGACCTCTCCACGGTCTGGCTCACCGCCTTCGTGCGCGAGAGCGATGCGGCCGCGGTGTGCATCGGGCAGGACATCACCGTCAACGTGATGGCACTGCCGGGCCGTCCGTTCAGCGCCAAGATCAACTACGTTGCCGCCGCGATCGACCCCGCCACCCGCCGCCTGTTGGTCCGCGCCACGATCGACAACAAGGACGGGCTGCTCAAGCCGGAAATGTTCGCGAACGTCACGATCTATTCGGCCGGCGACCGCGCCGCGCCGGCGGTGCCGAAGCAGGCGCTGATCTACGAGGCCGACAAGGTCCGCCTCTGGGTCGCGCGTGAGGACAAGTCGGTCGAGCTGCGCCAGATCAAGACCGGTCTCATCAACGGCAATCTCGTCGAGGTCACCAGCAATCTGAAGCCCGGCGAGCAGATCGTCACCAAAGGCAGTCTGTTCATCGACCGTGCGGCGTCCGGCAGCTGATCGACGACCCAAGAAAATTGAAGACCTGAATGGATCGTCTCGTTGCCCTTGCCGTCAACCGGCGTTTCCTGATGGTCGGCATGTTCGCCGCCGTGCTGATCGGCGGTCTGATCGCGTTCAACCGGCTCAACATCGAGGCCTATCCCGATCCGACCCCGCCAATGGTCGACATCGTGACGCAGAGCCCGGGGCTGTCGGCGGAGGAGATCGAGCGCTACATCACGATCCCGATCGAGACCCAGGTGGCGGGCCTGAAGAACATCACGACCATCCGCACCATCTCGCTCTACGGTCTGTCCGACGTCAAAATCCAGTTCTCCTTCGCCTATACCTATGACGAGGCGCTGCAGCAGGTGCTGAATCGCCTGGCGCAGCTTGCGCCGCTGCCCGGCAACGTCCAGCCGCAGATCTCGCCGCTCAGCCCGATCGGCGAGATCTTCCGCTATCGTCTCGTCGGTCCGCCGAACTACAGCGTGCTCGACCTCAAGACCATCCAGGACTGGATGCTGCAGCGCCGCTTCCGCGCGGTGCCCGGCGTGATCGACGTCACCGGCTGGGGCGGCAGGAGCAAGACCTACGAGATTCAGGTCGACTTCAACAAGCTGGTCGCCAACGGCCTGACGCTGCCGCAACTGCTCCAGGCGGTCGGCAATTCCAACGTCAATGTCGGTGGCAATACCGTCAATATCGGCCAGCAATCCGCCGTCGTGCGCGGCGTCGGCCTGATCCGCTCGATCGACGATCTCGCCAACACCATGGTGGCGCAGACAGGCGGCAATCCGGTGCTGGTCAAGGACGTCGCCACCGTCACGGTGGGCCAGAAGCCGCGTCTCGGCATTGCCGGCCTCGACGATTCCGACGACATCGTGCAGGGCATCGTGCTGATGCGGCGCGGCGAGCAGAGCTCGCCGACCATCAAGCGCGTCCACGAACTCGTCCAGCAGATCAACAACTCCAGCATCCTGCCGCCCGGCGTGCGCATCGAGCGCATCTACGACCGCGGCGACCTGATCGAGCTCACCACCCACACCGTGCTGCACAACATGGTGATCGGCATCCTGCTGATCGTGCTGTTGCAGTGGATCTTCCTCGGCGATCTCCGCAGCGCGCTGATCGTCGGCGCCACCATCCCGTTCGCGCTGTTCTTCGCCGTCATCACCCTGGTGCTGCGCGGGGAATCGGCCAACCTCCTGTCGGTCGGCGCGATCGATTTCGGCCTCATCGTCGATGCCACCGTCATCATGGTGGAGGCGATCTTCCGCCGCCTCACGCAAACGACGCCGATGTCGGAATCCGAGCATATGTCGCCCGAAACGCTGTTCGGCATGAAGAGCCATGCCATCCTCAGCGCGGCCGCCGACGTCTCGCGATCGATCTTCTTCGCCGCCGCGATCATCATCGCGGCCTTCCTGCCGCTGTTCACGCTGTCGGGCGTCGAGGGCAACATCTTCGGCCCGATGGCGCGCACCTATGCCTATGCGCTGGCCGGCGGTCTCCTTGCCACCTTCACCGTGACTCCCGCGCTGTCCGCGATCATCCTGCCCGCGCATGTCGAGGAGACCGAGACCAAGGTGATGCTGATCCTGCACCGGCTGTACTCGCCGTTGCTGAATTGGGCGGTCGCCAATCGCAGCATCGTCCTCGGCGGTGCGGTCGGCCTCGTGCTGATGACGGTCGCACTCGCCCGGCTGCTCGGCCTCGAATTCCTGCCGAAGCTGGAGGAGGGCAACCTCTGGATCCGTGCCACGCTGCCGCCGACCATCTCGCTCCAGGAAGGCAACAGCTACGTCAACGAGATGCGCAAGGTGATCCGGGCCCGGCCCGAGGTCGAATCCGTGGTGTCGCAGCACGGCCGTCCCGACGACGGCACCGACGCCGCCGGCTTCTTCAACGCCGAGTTTTTCGCGCCGCTCAAGCCGGTGAGCCAATGGCCCGGCACCCGCGACAAGGAAGAGCTGACCGCGCAATTGCTCAAGCAGCTCGACGATCGCTTCCCCGGCGTCGAGTTCAACTTCTCGCAATATCTCCAGGACAACGTCTCCGAAGCCGTCTCCGGCGTGAAGGGCGAGAACTCGATCAAGCTGTTCGGCAGCGACCTCCAGGCGCTGACAGACACCGCCAACAAGATCAAGTCGGTGCTGGCCACCGTGCAGGGCGTCACCGACCTTGCGGTGTTCACCTCGCTCGGGCAGCCGACCGTTCAGATCGACATCGACCGCGCCAAGGCGGCGCGCTACGGCCTCGCGCCGGGCGACATCAACGCCACCATCAAGGTCGCGATCGGCGGCGACACCGCCGGCGACCTCTATGAGCCCGGAAGCGACCGCCACTTCCCGATCATCGTCCGCCTGGCGCCGGAATATCGCCGCAGCGCCGAGGCGATCCAGAATTTGCGGATCGGCGCGCCCGGGCCGAACGGCACCGTTACGCAGATCCCCTTGAGCGAGGTCGCGACCATCAGCCTCGTTTCCGGTGCTGCCTACATCTATCGCGAGCAGCAGGAGCGTTATCTGCCGATCAAGTTCTCTGTGCGTGAACGCGATCTCGGCAGCGCGATCCGCGAGGCGCAGGACAAGATCGCCGCGCAGGTGCAGCTGCCACCGGGCTCGCACATGGAATGGGTCGGCGAGTTCGGCAATCTCCAGGACGCGATCCGGCGGCTCTCGATCGTGGTGCCGATCTCGCTGGCGCTGATCGGCGTGTTGCTCTGGTTCAACTTCGGCTCGATGACCGACACGCTGCTCGCGATGAGCGTGATCCCGATGGCGATCTTCGGCGGCGTGCTCGGCCTCTTGATCTCGGGCACGGCATTCAGCGTCTCCGCGGCGATCGGCTTCATCGCGCTGTTCGGCATCGCGGTGATGGACGGCATCATCATCCTGTCGCAGTTCAACCAGTTGATCGAAGAAGGCATGGACCGCATGAGCGCGGTGGTGCGCACCGGCGAGCTGCAGCTGCGGCCCGTGCTGATGACCTGCGTCGTCGCAGGCGTCGGCCTTCTTCCGGCGGCGCTGTCGGAAGGCATCGGCTCGCAGGTGCAGAAGCCGCTCGCGGTCGTTGTCGTCACCGGCATGATGCTGGCGCCGGTCGTGATCCTGGTGACCTTGCCGGTCCTGATCTCCTTCTTCTCGCGCCGCGCGCGCTGATCGTCAGAACCCGTAGAGCCGCGCCGGATTGTCGACCAGGATCTTCTTGCGCACCTCGGCATCCGGCGCCCAGACCGGAAGCTGGTTGAGCAGGCGGCCGTCGTCGATCTGATGGAGCGGCGCGATGTCGGTGGGCTTGCGTCCCTCGACGCGGCTCGAATCCGGATGCGGCCAGTCGGTGCCCCAGACGATGCGGTCGGCATTGGCCGCGATCAGCGCGCGGGCATAGGGAACCATGTCCTGATAGTCGGGCGCGAGCTTCGACGAGCGATAGGCACCCGAGATCTTCACATAGGCCTTGCCGGACTTCACCAGCGCGACGAGGTCGGAGAAGCCCGGCTGCTCCAGCCCGAGCGAAGCCTCGAGGCCGCCGAAATGGTCGAACACGACCGGCACCGGCGCCGTCTCGACGAGATCCTTGATCGCAGAGATCATGGCCAGCGTGGTGTAGAGCTGCACGTGCCAGCCGCGCGCCTTCATGCGCTCGATGGCGGCGGTGAAGCGCGGCCGGCCGACATTGGGATCGTTGACGCCGCCGGTCGCCAGATTGAGGCGGATGCCGCGGAAGCCGTCCTGGTGCATCGTATCGAGCGCGCTCTCCGGCGTCTTGTCGTCGATCACGGCGACGCCGCGCGCGGTCGCGCCGCGCGCCTTCATGCCGAACAGCGTGGAGGAATTGTCGGTGCCGTAGACGCTCGGCGTCACGATCACCACGCGCTCGATATGCAGCGCCTTGTGCAGTGCGGCCATTTCTTCCGGCGAAGCCGGCTCCGGCGTATAGACGCGTCCCGCGAAGAACGGAAACTTTTCGACATCGCCATGAATGTGGGTATGGCAGTCGCAGGCATGCGCCGGGACGTCGAAATTGATCGGCGTCGCGGGCTGCGCCGCGCGGGAATGGGCTTTGCTGGTCATGGCTACTCCGGCCGCAAGGGAGGCAAGCAGGACGCTGCGTCGGCTGAGCATGGTTTCGCTCCCGGTTATTTTTTTGTAGGCGGGTGGGAAGGAGAATATCACATCAGCCGGGCAACCGCTCCGCTTCGCTGCATAGCTGCTCGACGAGACCAGCAAGCGGACGTGAGCCGTCCACCAGAGCCCCCTTACGCTGACCTTACGTCGCGTGACGGCGCATTGATCTAATCACTGCCCCGACGGCGTGCGCAGGCCGTGCCAGGCGTCGCGGACCTGGTGGTAGTGCACCTCGGGCAGGTAATCCGGCGTGTTCAGGTTCAGCGTCTTGACGTCGAGATGGCCGATGGCGCTGAGCAGCGTGTAGGAGGCGATCACGCGGTCGCGTTGCGCGCCGATCAGGCGGGCCTTGGCCTGGATCAGATCGGCTTGCGAGTTCAGAACGTCCACCGTCGTGCGCTGGCCGCCTGCAGCCTCGCGCTGCACGCCCTGCAGCGCGACGGTGGCCGCCTTCACCTCGGATTCGGAGGCCGAGACCGTGATCTTGGCGCCTTCATTGGCAACCCAGGCGCTGACCGCCGCCGTGCGCGCCTGGTTGCGCACCTGGTCGAGCACGAGGCGGCTCTGCGCCGTGATCTCCTTGGCCTGCCGGGTCTGCGCCGCGGCCTGGCCGCCGTCGTAGATCGGCGCGGTGACGTTGGCGACGATCGAGGCCTGGTCCTCGGCGAAGGTGCCGAGCGTCGGGTCGTTGTTGCGGCTCTTGCTGGCGCTGCCCTGGATGGTCGCGCTCGGCAGCAGCGTGCCTTCGGCGATGCGGATGTTGGTGGAGGCGACATCGACGTCGAAACTGGCGGCCATCACCGCCGGATGCTGGCGGATCGCCATCGTCATGGCGTCCTCGCGGCTCTTCGGCAGATAGCGATCGACGGCCTCGGCAGGCCTGAGCTGCGAGGGCGCATTGCCGATCACTTGCGCATAGGTGGCCTGGCTGACCGCAAGCGCGACCTCGGCCGCGTTGAGATCGGCAAGGCCCCGATTGAGGCGGGCTTCGGCCTGTGCGGTGTCGGTCGGCGTGACGTCGCCGGCATTGAGGCGGCGCTGGGTGACGGCGAGCGTCTCGCGCAGGAAGGCGACGTTGGAGCGCTGCGCCTCGACCAGCGACTGGTTGGCGAGAACGTTGGTGTAGGCCGTGACCGCATCGAGCAGCACGCCCTGGCCGACATTGCGCAGCGCTTCACGGCCGGACTGCACCTGGAGCTCGGCGGCCCGCACGCCGTTGGCAGTGCGGAAGCCGTTGAACAGGCTCTGCGTCACGGTGACGCCGATGATCCAGGGCTTCAGATTGCCGGTCTGGATGGTGTTGTCGGGCAACAGATTGCGGACCGATTGCAGGCCGGCGCTGAGGCTCGCCACGATCTGCGGCCGGTAGCCGGCGAGCGCCTGCGGCACGTTCTCGTCGGTGGCGCGCTGGCGCGCGCGCTCGGCATTGAGCTGCGGATTGGTCTGGTAGGCCTTTGCCAATGCTTCCGGCAGGGCTTCGGCCGATGCCGCGGAGGGCAGGGCGCAAGAGAGCGCGCAACAGAGCGCCAGCGTGGTCCATGTCGCAAGCACAGGACCCGCGCCCGATCGACGTCGCGTCCCTCCGCGACCAGCTCTGGCGGTACGCCCAATCATGTATTCCCGCTTAACCCCGGCTGTCCGCCCCCGCCGACGATGGCCTCTTAACTGTTTAGCCAGCCGAGGTCCCGCAGGCAAACTGCCGCGGGGGAAACCCCCATGTATTCCGTGCTTGTTGCAGGCGCGTCACAGGATGTGTGCGGCAAAGCGCAGTGCCTTACACCAGCCTGACCGGTTTGTGCGCTACCGGTTCTTGTTCACCGGCTTGCGCTTCTCGATGAACGCCGCCATGCCCTCCGAGCGGTCCTCGAGCGCGAAGGTCGAATGGAACAGGTTGCGCTCGACGCTCATGCCTTCGGCAAGCGTGGTCTCGAAGGCGCGGTTCACCGCTTCCTTGGCCATCGCGGCCGCGGGGCGCGACATCGCGGCGATCTTCTCGGCGGCCGACATGACCTCGTCCATCAGCTTGTCGGCGGGTACGATGCGGCTGACGAGGCCGGAGCGCTCGGCTTCCGCCGCGTCCATCATCCGGCCGGTGAGGCAGAGGTCCATGGCCTTGGACTTGCCGATCGCGCGTGTCAGCCGCTGGGTACCGCCGATACCTGGAATGGTGCCGAGCGTGATCTCGGGCTGGCCGAACTTCGCGGTGTCGGCGGCGATGATGAAATCGCACATCATGGCGAGCTCGCAGCCGCCGCCGAGCGCGTAGCCCGCGACCGCGGCGATGGTCGGCTTGCGGCAGCGCGCGATGCGGTCGCCGCCGATCGCGGCGAAATCCTCTGAGAACATGTCGATGAAGCCCTTGGGCTGCATCTCCTTGATGTCGGCGCCGGCGGCAAAGGCCTTCTCGTTGCCGGTCACGACGATGCAGCCGATGGCGTCATCGGCCTCGAGATCGTCGACCGCCGCGGCGATCTCGCGGAAGACGCCGAACGAGAGCGCGTTGAGCATCTTCGGCCGGTTCAGCTTGACGATGCCGACCGCACCGATGCTCTCGACGATGATGTGTTCGAACGTGCTCATGCTCCACCCACGCTTTTGATTGAGTGGGCAATGTGCCCGCTGGCGCGGGTGCCTTCAAGGGGGCCGGACGCGGGACGCGCGCGGGTCGCGTCCCGCGGAACCGCCAATCAGGCCATGAACATGCGGGCGGCGGAGGCCAGAGTGAGCAATGTGCCGATGCCGATGAAGATCTTGCCGATCAGGGAGCTCTGGTCCCAGGCCGAGCTCTGCTGGGCGCTGGCCATCACCGGCGCCGGCCGTGGCTGCGCCTCGGTCGCGGCGATCACCGTCTTCTGCGGCGGCGGGTTCTCCTGCAGGGCGCGATCGATGTCGTTGAGCTGATCGGGCGCGACGACCTGGTTTTCCGGGTTCTCAGCGTTGGTATTATCGGCGGCTGCCTGGACGTTGTCGTTGGCGCGGTTCGTCATCGCGGAGACGGCTGCGGCAGTCGGCGTCTCAGCGGCGAGCTGCGCATTGGCGTTGGCGACCCCCGGGGGCATCTGGCTCGCGGCCGGCACCTGACTGTCGGTCTTGTCGTTGCTGGCCTCGTCGGCCTTGGCCGCCGCGTCCTTCTTGTCGGCCTTGTCGTCGGATTTCTGCACTGCCTTCTTGCTGTCGGTGCGGCGCGAGTCATGGCGCCGGGGCTTGGCCGTATCGGCCCCTTTGTCCACGCTCTCCGATTTGTTGCCGGCGGCCGAGTTCGGCGCCGCCTGTGCGACGCCCCCGGACAGCAAGACAAGCCCGGCCAAACCGATCAGGGCCGCGCGCGCGCTGGTTTTCATCATGTCGACGATCTCCCCAATTCCGCCCGTCCCGGCAGCGAACAGAGACCCCGGGGCGTGACGACAGCGCGGCAAAAAAGGGGAATCTTCGGGCTACACCCGCCAAAAACGCGGCAAACCCCCTCCCGCAGCCACCCGCCCGATGCAGGACGCACCGATCGGTGTTATGAGCCGTCGCAGATGTTCGCGGCCGCATCGGTCGCGCGGCCCGGATCGATCACGAATTCGTGATATGTTCGGTGCCCGCGTAACAAATTGAAAGAGCGGCCGAATTGCATGGTGAGGGGCGCGGGTGCGCGGACGTGAGGACGAATGGACCGGCCTGATGCGGTCGGCCATGGCCGGCGATGATGCCGCGTATCATCGCCTGTTGAAGGCAGTCACGCCGGTGCTGCGGGCCGCCGCGAGGCGTGGCCTGGCGCGGGCAGGTCAGCCCCCCGACCAGGCCGAGGATATCGTGCAGGAGATTCTGTTGGCGGTGCATCTGAAGCGGCATACCTGGGACAGCGAAGCGCCTTTCGCGCCCTGGCTGTTTGCGATCGGCCGCAACAAGCTGATCGATGCGCTCCGCCGGCGCGGCAGGCGCGTGTTCGTCAACATCGACGATTTCGCCGAGACGCTGCCGGGCGAAGCGCCGCAGGAGACCGCTTCGGCCGGCGAGGTCGCCGCCCAGCTCGGAACCCTGCCGCAGCGTCAGCGCGACGTGCTGCAATCGATCGCGGTCGAGGCCGCCTCGATCAAGGATACGGCGACAAAGTTGTCGATGAGCGAGGGCGCGGTCCGGGTCGCGCTGCATCGCGGACTTGCGGCGCTGACGGCCAAACTGCGGGACCATTGATCATGGACACCGATCAACTCATTCGCTCGCTTGCGGTCGACAACGCGCACCGCGCCCCACGGGTCGGCGCCGTGCTGACCATGGCGCTGCTGGTGGCCGCGCCCTTGTCGATCCTGATCTTCGCGACGTTCCTCGGTATGCGCGCCGACGTGATGAGCGCCATGCGCAATCCGTTCTTCGACATGAAGTTCGCGGTGACCCTGTCGCTCGCAATCCCCGCCATCATCGTCAGCCTGCATTTGTCGCGTCCCGAAGCCCTGCTGCGCGGCTGGGGCTGGCTGCTGCTGCTTCCCGTCGGGCTGCTCGCGGTAGCGATCGGCGGTGAGGCGATGATGGCGCCGGCCATGCCGATGACGATGCGCCTGATGGGCAAGAACTCCAGGGTGTGCCTGGTCGCGATCCCCGCGATGTCGCTGCCGCTGCTTGCGGGGGCGCTGTTCGGCCTGCGCCACGGCGCGCCGTCCCGCCCCGCGCTCGCCGGAGCGCTCGCCGGGCTGGTGTCGGCCGGACTTGCGGCGACCCTCTATGCCTCGCACTGCACCGACGATTCCCCGCTGTTCGTCGCGACCTGGTACACGCTCGCGACCGCGCTGGTGACGGCGATCGGCGCGGCGGTGGGATCGAGGGTTCTGCGATACTGAGTGTCGGCCCTGTCGCTTCTTGTTGTTGACCGTGCTGACGAACCGCATTGCGTCCAGTGTCAGGACCTTCTGCGATAGAGGATGAACCGGGTGGATTCCTCCGAGCGCTCGAACTGCTCCCGCAGGATCCCCTCGACCATCTCCTTCAACCAGGCATATTGGGGTGTCGCGCCGCGATCCAGAAAGAAATAGTCAGCTCCTGCAAAGCTCCTGTTCACCTGCTCGCGGCTGAATGTGTCCCGGAAGGGCAAGAAGTAGCCTTTCGGGGCCCTCCCGAGAGTCGGGAGAAGAAGCCAATCCTGGTCCGACAGCAGCAGCATGCGGCCGTCGCGCGGCACGATCTTGTTGACCAGGTCGATGTCACTGGAGTCCAGTGCCACCTGGACCGGCCCCGAGGTCTTTCTCCATCTGAAGCTGGCGATGCTCGGGAACTCCAAATACGACCGCAGTCCTATTGTCGTGGGTTGACGCCGGTCCTGGGCATCCAGAAGCACGGTGACGGAGACGACGGCTATCGCCGCCAACGATATCGCCGGGACAAGCTGCGACGTCGTTCGGCCGAGAGCGGCACGAAATGCCGATCGGCCCCACCACGCGCCGACGGCAAGATAAGCAAATGCATTTTGCTGCCATACCGCATCCAGCGATCGGTTCATCCATTTCATCATGAAGACCAGCGCGACGAGAGACAGAACCAGCAGATAAGCACGCTCGATGGTGCGCGAGCCGGTCCACGCACCGGCGACGCTGACGGCGGTGCCGATGGCGATCACGGGCATGACGATCTGGTAGAGCGTCCCGAATCCGGGCTGCCAGACCAGAAGCACCCCCACCCAATTCGAGAAGCTGTGCAGGCTCAGCGGCGCGAGGAAGGCGTACAGAAAGTCCGCCGAAAGGACAGCCGGACCGTATGCCGCAACGAACAAGGCCAGCAGGAACATCAGTGACATGCCGGTGAAGGCGGCGACTTCCCAAAGCCGACGTCCTTCTAGCAGCCGTACCGACAATGCGGCACAGGCTATCGCCCACGTGTAAATTCCGGTCTCGGTATTCCAAAAGACCGAGACAGCGCAGGCGACAGACAGTGCCGCCAATAACCAGCCGGACGGTTGCACCATGAGACGCGCCAGGATGCCGATCGCAACGAACACGAATGCGTATCGGATCGCGAGAGCGGACGGTCCGCCATAGGCGTCGCCGTCGGCGTATTGACACAGCGCAAGAAACACGACCGTCAAAACAAACGGCATTGCCCTGCTCTGGAAAAAGTCCCGCAGCACCCAATAGGCCGTCAGGTGGAAGATCACGAGGCTTGCGGCAATCAGCTTGATGTAATTGTCATACAATGCGTTGATGTCCGCGGTCAGGAGCCTGCTCAACAGGTATGGCGGTCCGTATCCGTAGAACGAGAGGAAGTCGCGCCCCGGTACCATCCCATTTGCAAAGTGATAGAGCGCCGGTCCCGTCAGGTACGATACGGGATGATTGCCGACCATGGCCCGTGTGGCCATGCCCCGCACGTCCGCAGGAAGGATCAGGACCAATAGTGCAGCGATCAGCCCCGCATCGACCCATCCAAATTCGGAAAACTTGATTGGCCTGACCTCGGCATCGCCTTTGATGTGTATGAAGGTTGGAATGCGCTTCACGAACGGGATGAAGGTGGCAGCGACAATGGCGGCCAGCGCAAGCCGTTGGAATCTTGGCTCAAACGTAGCCCGCAGGAAAGGATGTAGCTCCGTGACAATGATCGCCGCCGAGATGTAGAACAGAACGAGCGAGCGGCCTTCAAATGACGGTCGGAGCCTGAGAGCCGCAAAACCTGCCGCAGTGCCGAACCCGTAGAACAGCGCGTAAAAGATCTTCTCGGTGCGTTTGACCGCGTCGCTGCTTGAGAAGTTCGGCTCAATGACCGGGAAATCCTGTGCGAGGTTTGCGCCTAGGTCTGGCTGGGCGGTAAACAGAACCAGATAGGCCGAAAGGCCAGCTGCTACCGCACCAACGCAAGCCCCCCACACTGCAAAGCTCTGAAGACGCCAAAGCTCGAGTTCTGATCGTGTTATTGGCTTGACGAGACGCAACTAACCCCCCGACCACGAATTTCGAGGCGAATGTAGGGCAAAAATATCCGCGATGCGATAGGCGGCGGGCCGGAATAGCAGATCGCCTGGGGAGGCGCCTCGCTGAAAATGCGCAAACGCTGGTCCCTCGTCACAAACGGGGGATATGCATTTTTTGGGAGATCATAAGCAAAGCGGCGCTGAAGCGCGCGACGCTTTCTCCTCGCGCTTCAGGCCACCGTCGTCGCATTCTGCATGCGGTGGAAGCGCAGGACCTGTTGTGCAGTCGATGCGCGCAAGCCCTCGTAGGTGTCGCGCAGCTTCAGCATGTCGGTCTGCGACCCGCCGGAGAGCTTCTCGCGCATGGCGATGATCGCGCGCACGCTCGGCCATTGCATGCCCGCGACCTTGGCGAGGATCATCACGCCCTCGGTACGGCTTTCGATCATCATGGTCTCGGCGGTCTCGACCGCAACGCCCGCGAGCGCCGCGAGCCCGGCATTGGTCTCGTCGAACTTGCCCTGTTCGGCGAAGGTCGTGATCTGGAGCTCGTTGAGCCGGCCGTCCTCGTGCAGCGACTTCACCAGTGCGCGAGCCATCTCCGTCTGTTTCGTCCTGGTGACGGCGCGAACCCGTTGGGCCGCTTCCTCGACGGCTCTCGACACCTCGTCCGCGAGCTCAGGATGTGCGGCCGCGAGCTTCCTGCGCACGCTGGATGATGCCTTGGCGACCAGCCTCAGATAGTGATGGCGCGGCAGGTCAGGCCGCAGGCCGATGCAGCCGGCGAGGTCGTCATCGCGCTCGGCGCGGACGACGAGGTCGGCGAGACTCTCCTCCGATAATTGCGCGCCCGGATTGCCGACGGTCGACTGCACCACGTCCTCATCGCCCCGTGCCACCAGCACGTCGGTCAGCGCTTCCGACAGCGTCCGCCGTAGCGAGATCGCCTTGAGATGCGCCTGGCCCCTGGTGCGCGCGATCTCGATCAAGGTCGCCTCGTCCAGTCGTTCCGACTTCGACAGCACGGGGCCGGAGACCTCGATGATCTCGTCGAGTGCGAGCGTGCGGATGATCTGCGGCGGCGCAGCCGCGATCGGTGCGAGCCGTTCGGCGAGCAGCGCCCTGGCCGACGTCTCGATCTGCTCGATCAGGCATTGGAACACGTCGTCGAACACGCGGATGTGGTCGTCGGAATAGTCGACCGCGTTACCCACGAAGAGGTCGGTGACGCGGCGCAGCGTCTCCACCCGGTGCGCGACGGTGCCGTGCGAGAGGGCAGCCTGCAATTCCTCGATCAGGTTTTCGGATGGTCTTGCGGAATTTGATCTCATTGCCCTGTCCTGGAGCGTTCGGGCCGGCGGCGGCTTCTGTCGCACCGGAGGAAAATAAGTCGGTCAGCTCGTTGCAATGCAGTTGCGCCCTTGCGCCTTGGCGGAATAGAGCGCGCTGTCGGCGCGCGCGAGAAACGTGTCGGCAGTATCAGCGTCGCGCAGCGTCACGACGCCCGCGGAAATGGTCACCCGCATGCCCGGAGAGAATGCGCTCCAGTCCAGATCGGCGACGATGCCGCGCAGGCGATCGAGCGTGCGGCGCGCGACGTCGCCCGACGTGTCCGGCAGCAGCAGCAGGAATTCCTCGCCGCCGTAGCGGCCGAAACTGTCGGTCGGCCGGATGTTGGCGAAGATGGTGATCGCGAAAGTGCGCAGCACCTCGTCGCCGATGGGATGGCCGTAAGCGTCGTTGATGCGCTTGAACCAGTCGAGATCGATTAGCGCGATCGCGCAAGGTGTGGATGCCTGCCGCGACTTTTCGATCTCTATGTCGAGAAGCCGCATGATGCAGCGGCGGTTGTAGGAGCCGGTGAGCTCGTCGAGCTCGGCCAGCTCCTCGATGCGCCGATAGGCGGCCTTCAATTCGATGCTGCGCCGGTACAGGATCTTGCGCAGCGTGGCGCCGAACAGGCCGAGGAAGGCGCACTGGCCGATCACCAGCACGAAGCAGAGCATCGAGGCGGTTCGCTGCAGCCGGGTCGCGACCGGCAGTCCGATCGGCAGGTCCGATCCGAGGAAAACCAAGGTGAGCCCGCAGGTGGCAAGGCCCCAGGTGACCATTGCCTGGCTCGACGTCATGCGCAGCGTGCCGAACGCGAAGATCAGAAACAACACGGCGAGGAACGCGACCCCGACCGTCGGCACCGTGAGCAGGAACACCAGTTGCAGCGCCATATGCGCCGCGATCTGATAGACGGTGAGGTAATGATCTTCGAAACGGTCGCCGAAACCGGCTTCCGACAGCACGGTAAAGGTCCCGATGATCAGGAGGCCGCCGAGCCAGAACAGCGTCGGAACGCCCATGGAGACCGCGCCGTCATAGGCGTAGAGCAGCAGGACCGCACCGCCCAGCGAGTAGCTTGCGACCTGGCCGATATACATCTGGCGCCGCTGCCAGGCGCGGCGCACCTTGACCTCGGGAGCCGTCGTCTCGGACGCGAGGACGAGATCCGCGACCTCTGCGGCATTCCTCTCCGGAAAGGACGTCGCAGCCGTGCTCATGGTCCCGCCAATGGTGGATGTCAGCGTAAAAACCTACGTGGCAAGCCTTTAGGTTTGGTATCCTTTGAAAACGAATCCGAACCGTGCAGCGCGGAACAAGGCGATAAGCCAGTGTGAAGATTTTTACCGGCGATCAGGTATCGTGTGCGCTGCGGTCGAGCCAAAGCAGGGCTTGGCGCGACAAAGGTGGTGCAGGGCTGCTATGGAACCGGATGAGGCCGGGCCGCCTGTGCCCGGACGAGCATTCCGCAGGGAAATATCTTAGTATTATGGTACCGATTCGGATTGGCGACACTGACCACCGCGGGTGGGTCGAGAAAAATGCCCGTATGTGGGGTAGCTCACACAGGCCGCCGTACGATTGCGGTAGGTTGAACAATTTTGCCCCCTACGTCGAACCGTCCGCCGCATCGACCCGACCAACTTTGCGAGACGGCCATTGAGCGCGACACAGGCGGCTTCGGACGAGATCCTGATCGCCAGGATCGCTCAAGGTGACCGGCTTGCCATGCAGGTGCTGTACGGGCGGCACCATGTCAGGGTTTACAGGTTCGGACTGAGGCTCGTGCGGGACGAGCAGGCGGCGGAAGACCTCATCAGCGAGGTATTTCTCGACGTCTGGCGTCAAGCCGGCAAGTTCGAGGGCCGATCCGCCGTTTCCACCTGGCTGCTGGCAATCACCCGATTCAAGGCCCTGTCTGCGCTCCGGCGCAGGAAGGATTTCGAGCTGGACGAAGACGCCGCCAACGCGATCGAGGATACGTCCGACGATCCGGAAACGGTGGTGCAGAAGAAGGATACCAGTGAGGCGTTGCGGGAGTGTCTGACGGGCCTTTCGCCGGATCACCGGGAAATCGTCGATCTCGTCTACTACCACGAGAAGTCCGTGGAAGAGGTGGCCGAAATCGTCGGGATACCGGAGAACACTGTGAAGACGCGCTTGTTCTATGCGCGCAAGAAACTGGCCGAACTGCTGAAGGCAGCCGGCGTTGAGCGAGGCTGGCCATGATGGCTTTGAGCAAGAAGATGCTGGAGCAAGAGCCCAGTGAAATTGAACTGCTGCTGCCCTGGCACGCTGCCGGCACGCTGAACGCGCGCGATGCGCGCCGTGTCGAGGAAGCGCTGGGGCGCGATCCCGAGCTTGCCAGGCAATATGCCGCGATCCGCGCCGAGTACGAAGAGACCATCCACCTGAACGAGAGTTTGGGGGCGCCGTCGGCGCGCGCGATGCAGAAGCTGTTCGCTGCGATCGATGCCGAGCCGGCCCGGGCGAGCGGCTCGCTGCCGCTGTCGGCGCGCATCTCGACCTTCTTCGCGAGCCTGTCGCCGCGCACGCTGGCCTGGTCGGCGAGCCTCGGCGCCGTCGCGCTCGTGCTGCAGGCCGGCATCATCGGCGCCGTGCTGATGAAGAAGCAGCCGGCGACCTTCCAGACCGCCTCGCTCTCGACCAGTGCGCCGATCACACGCGAGCTTGGCAGCGCGGCCGCGCCGGCGCGTGCGCTGGTGCGCTTCACGCCCGAGGCGCGCGTCGCCGACATCACCGCACTGCTCGACAGCTACCAGGCTTCGATCATCGGCGATGCCAAGGGCGGCATGTTCCGCCTCCAGTTCGACAAGGCGATGAGCCAGGACGAGCTCGCTTCGCTGCTCGGCAGGATGCAGCGCGAGAAGTTCGTCAACCTCGCCGTCGCGGCGCCGTAGGCGCGCCGCTGAACCGATGACGGGCAAATCCGAGAGCTGGGTGCGCGCCGGGATCCGCGTTTCATCCGTCGGCGTTGCCTTTTTGGTCGCCTCCTGTCTCGGCGTCGAGGTTGCGCAGGCGCAGGCGATCATGCGCACCCCCACGATCAGTGTGCCCTCGCGCACGCCGACCATCTCTCCCAACATCACCCCGCGGGTCAGCCCGAACATCGCTGCGCGCGCGGTAAGCGTCGACCGCGGCCCGCGGACAATGGCGACCATTCCGCGTACCACGACGTCGCGCATCCACCCGACGACGCCGGTGCTGCCCTACGCGCGTTACTCGCCGAACCTCTATCCGGCCTGCACCGCGCCCTACCGTGCTGCCGACGGCGAATGTCTGGCGCAGCCGAACGCCGGCGGCGAGGGCACCGGAAAATCTGGCAAGAAGAGCGCCGGCAAGGGGCGCGGCAACGATACGCCGGTCGCGCTGACTTCGCGCAGCTTCGCAGGCGAATTCGTCGCCGAGATCGACGGCGTGCTGTCGACCGCCGAGGCCGACGAGCTGGCGCGTCGCCACGGCCTGACCCGCCTCGCTTCCGAGAATTTCCCGCTGATCGGAGCCACGTTCGGCCTGTTCCGCATTGCCGATGGCCGGCCATACGAAACCGTGCGGCGCGAGTTCGCGGCCGACGGCAGCGTGCGCTCGCTGCAGCCAAACTTCCGCTACGTGCTCCAGGACCAGAAATCGGCTGCCACGACCGAGGGCGATCCTGCGCAATATGCGCTGGCAAAGCTCCGCCTGCCGCAGGCGCATACGCTGGCGCACGGGGCCAACGTCACGATCGCCGTGATCGATTCCGGCGTCGACGCCCGGCATCCCGAGCTCGCCAATTCCATCGCCGACAATTTCGACGCGCTCGGCAGTGCCGAAGGACCGCACGTCCATGGTACCGGCATCGCCGGGGCGATCGCGGCCCATGCCCGTCTGATGGGCAGCGCGCCCGAGGCCCGCATCATCGCCATCCGGGCCTTCGGCGGTGCCAATGGCGGCGCCGAGAGCTCGTCCTACATCATCCTGCGTTCCCTGAATTACGCCGCCGAGCACGGCGCGCAGATCGTCAATATGAGCTTTGCCGGTCCGAAGGACGCGGTGATCGAGCGCGCGATCGCGGCGACGGCCGCGCGAGGTCTCGTGCTGATCGCGGCCGCCGGCAATGCCGGCGCGAAATCACCGCCGCTCTATCCGGCCGCCAACCCCAACGTGATTGCAGTCAGCGCGACGGATCAGCAGGACAGGCTGTTCGCCGCCTCCAACCGCGGCAACTACATCGCCGTCGCGGCCCCCGGCGTCGACATCTTCCTGCCGGCACCCGACGGCAAGTACCAGATGACGTCGGGAACCTCGTTCTCCGCCGCCTATGTCTCAGGCGTCGCGGCGCTGCTGCTCGAGCGCAATTACGCACTCAAGCCGGAAGCGCTGCGCATGACACTGGTGAAGACCGCGCGCGACCTCGGCTCCCCCGGGCGTGACGACCTCTTCGGCGACGGTCAGGCCGACGCGTTTGCCGCCGTCATGGCTATTCCCGTCGACAGCGCGACGCCGGTCGCTGCTGCCTCGGGTACAACAAAACGTGAAGATGCCGACAAGCGTCGCGACGAGCCCGGCATTCGCGCGATCGAACAGCCCTCGCTGTCGAGCACAGCCGATAAAGGCGCGATTTCTCAGGCAGATAGGCCGGCGACGCGATAGTCGCTGCGACAACTTTGCGCGCGCGCCGATGGTCAAAAAATCAGACCCCGCATTGAACGTTGAGCCCGCTGCCACGACCAACTGATGTGGGAGCGGTCATCCCTCCCCATCAGTCATATCAGGCGCGAGCGCCCATCCACCCCAAGCGCCCATATGGCTCGACCCGTCCGGTTGTCCCCCCGGACGGGTCTTTTCTTTTCAGAGCGTTTTTGACCGAAGTGGATTCCGGTTCGCGTGAAGAGAACGCGCCAAAACCGGAATCTAGAGCTTCGGTTGTGATTCAATCAGAGCCGAAGCTCTAAGTGTCCGGTTTTTTGAAGCTTCGCATCCGTTCAGCTTTCGGTTGAAGATCGCGCCGGCCTCGGTCGCCGCCGCGCGCGCGGCGCGCCGCAACTCCGTTATGCTTGTGCGAAGCTTGACTCGAAAACACAGCAATTCTCCGCACGACTACGGTGTTTGACGACCAATGCCGCGTCGTTGCTGGACAAGTCAAAACTTTTCCACAAAATATTCATGTCGCGTCTAAATTGATTCGTGTGCGTTGCGTCCCCCGCGTCCGTGTTTTCTCCTGACGGGCTGGTTCATGACACATCGCCAAGAGTTCGTTCGCGACGCGGCTGGCAGCCGCCAAATCGCGGCGCGCTGGTGCGCTCTCGCCGAACAGCGCCTGCAACATCTCTCCGAGATGTTCGAGACCGGCCGCTGGCGCCGCTATCATTCCGAGATCGCGTTCCTCGAAAACATCCAGGAAGCCAAGCGCGCTGTCCAGACCTGGCGCGCGCTTGCGACCGGCGGGGACGTCGCCGAGGCGGCCGCGAGCGTGACGCCGGCATTCGGTTGGTCGCCGGCGACGATGCCCCGCATGGCACCACGCGAGCAGGCGCAGACCGTGCAGCCCAAGACTTTGCAGCCCAAGACTTTGCAGCCAAAGGCCGTTCACATCGCTCCCGAGACCGCCACGCCGGTCAGGCTCGATCCGAAGCCCGACGTGCTCGCGGAGATCACCGAAGCCCCGATCGCGCCGCTTGCCATGCCGGTGGCTTGGCCGTCGTTCACCGCGCCTGCCGAGATGCCGCCGCTCAAGGCTCCCGCTGCGAAGGCACCGTTCATCGCACCTGCCGTGAGATCGCCGCGCGCGGAGCCGGCCGCAACCGCGCCATTCACCGCGCCGGAAGTGAGGCCGCCGGTGCCTGCCGAGAAGCCGCCGAAGACCGCGCCTGCAGCGATGGCGGCGCTCCTGCCGCAGTTCGCTCCGCCCGCCGAGGAAATCGTCGCCGCCCCCGAGCGCGTCGTCGAATTCACCTTGAGCTTCGACGGCCTGGAAGCGAAGTACCCGCTGCTGCGGAACGCGTTCTAACGCTCCGTCGCGAGGGCAAAACGGGAGGCAGCCGCACCTGTCGCTCCGTCATCCTGAGGCGCGAGGCATGGGACGCAGCGCGTCCCATGGGGAGCCCCGAAGGATGCGGGGCCCGGCCGTCAACCACGCCTACCTTCGCACCGCATTGCCGCCGACCACCAGCTGCGCGAAGCGTTGTGCGCCGTCGGCCGACAGGTCCGACGTCACCGCACGGGCGTGATCGAGGCCGACCACGGCACCGCGCGGCGTCTCGGAGATCATGTTGTTGTTGACGAGCGCGGTGCCGGCGCCCGGCACCACGGATACGCCGACGCCGGCCAGCGCCTTGCGGATGACGTTGCCCGTGATCGCGACATCGCGCAGATATTTGCCCCAGCCGGCGACGATGCCGTAGGACGGCGCGTTCTCGATGACGTTGCCGGTCACCGAAGAGTCCGCCTCGATGTAGATGCCGACGCCGGCATCGTCATCAGGCGCGGTGCCGATCGGCCGCTTCGGGATCAGGTTGCGGATGATGTTGCCCTGGACCACCGCGATGCGGCCGCCCTCGTTGAAATTGCAGACGGAGACGCCGACGGCCGCACCGTCCACAATGTTGTTGGCGATCACCGCGGCCTCGAACGCGAACTCGGAATAGAGCGCGACCTCGCGCACGTCGCTGACGCTGTTGCCCGTGATATGGATGTTCGAGGCCGAGTTGCCGCGCACGGCCGAATAGTCGCAATTCCTGATGCGGTTGCCGCGCACGATCACGTTGCTGGCGCGAAAGGCGTTGATGGCATTGCCGTATTGGCCCGAGCCGCCGGGGCCGGCCTTGATGTTCTCGATGCGATTGTCGGCGACCAGCGTGCCGTCATCGCCGATCGCATTGCGCAGGATCTCGATCCCGTTGTCGTTGGTGCCGAGAATCGTGTTGCGGCAGACACCGAGGCCCCTGGCGTCGAACGACACGACCGCCGTCACGGCGATGTCGCTGAAGATATTGCCGGAAATGTCGCCCGCGACCTGCTCGAGCCAGATGCCGCTGCCGCCCGAGCTCGTGATAGTGCATTCGCTGATGCGCACATCGCGCCCGCCGAGAACGTGGATCATGCCGCGGCGTGTCGGCAGCGCAATGCCGCCGCCGTCGAAGGTGATGCCGGTGAGGCCGATCGCATCGGAGCCGTCGCTCTGGATCGCCGAGGCACCGCCGGTGAAGACGAGCTTTGTCGCGCCGCGCACGCCGATCAGCTGCGCGCCGTTCGGCAGCCGCAACAGGCCGGTCCGGTACACGCCCGGTGGCAAGGCGAGCGGCATTTGCGCGCGCGCGGTCTCGTCGATGGCGCGCTGCAGCGCGCGGGTCTGGTCCTCGCTGCTGCCGGGCCGCACACCGTATTGCGTGGCATCGCGGCCGAGCATCGACGTCAGCGGCGCCGCGCGCGCGGCGTCAACAGGCATGGCGAGCGCACCGGCAATGCCGGCGGTCGAAGCCCCGATGAGATGACGGCGATTGAGGTCCATGATGCGTCCTCCGGCGGACGCGGGGGTCCGCAGCGGTTTCGTAGCGCAGCAGGGCGAGGACCGTGAGGATTGTTGGCGGTAGGGTTAAATGTTTACGCAAGAGACGGTGCCGTAGGGTGGGCAAAGCGTAGCGTGCCCACCATTGTCAGCGCCCAAGCGATGCATGGTGGGCACGGCGCTGCGCGCCTTTGCCCACCCTACGAGACCGGCGCGTTCCGCGCTTTCCGTGCCAATTGCACCATCTCCATCAGCATTGCTTCCCCCGCATCCACCAGCTCCTCCAGCGTGATGCGTGGCGCTCCCTTGCGGCGCACGGCGCCGCTACGCGCGAGCAGCGGGATGTGGATGAAGGCCGCAAGCCGCGGCCCGCCCGCGTTCACGTGCTCGATCGCGCGCCAGCTCAGGTAGTTGCAGAGATAGGCGCCGGCATCGCGCGAGGGGCGCGCGTCGATGCCGGTGAGGCGCGCGGCGCGCAGCAGCCTTGCCGTGTGCGGGCCGAACATCATCGCGTGCGCATGGCCGGCGATGCCGCGCTTAGCCGAGCGGGTGTTGGCGGCATCGGGCCAGAGCATGGTGACGGCGTTGCGCGCCCGGGTCTCGATGCGCAGGTAAGGCGTGCGGGCGGCGAGGCCGAACATCAGCAGCGCGTCGGGCTTTTCCGCGGCGAGCACCTCAGGCAATTGGCGGTCGACCGCGGCATAGGTGACCGGGAAGATGTGGCTCGACAGCGCGACATCGTCGAGCGCGGGCCGGCGCAATTGCGCCAGCCGCGCCACCAGCGCTTGGGTCGGATTATAGGGCGCGCCGGGAAACGGACCGAAGCCGGTGAGGAGAATGCGGAGCTTGTCGCTCATTGCAGCAACTCCAGGATCTGCTCGGCGGCGAGCGCCGGCGTGAGATGGCCGGCGGCGACCTCGGCCTCGATCTTGCGGACTTTCGTTCGTACCGACGCCTCGCTGCGCAGCCGCGCCAGCATGCGCTGCTCCAGCATCGACCACATCCACTTCACCTGCTGCTCGCGCCGCCGCGCGGCGAAATCGCCGGACGCGTTCATCGCCTTGCGGTGATCCAGAACCTTCTGCCAGATCCTTGCGATGCCGTCGCCGGTCAGCGCCGAATAGGTCTCGACCGGCGGATGCCAATGCTCGGAGCGGGGGCTGAGGATATGCAGCGCGCCGCGATAGTCGGCCGCGGTGATCTTGGCGCGCTTGAGATTGTCGCCGTCGGCCTTGTTGATCGCGATCATGTCGGCGAGCTCGACCAGGCCCTTCTTGATGCCCTGCAGCTCGTCGCCGCCACCCGGCAGCATGAGGGCAAGGAAGAAGTCGGTCATGTCGCAGACGGCGGTCTCGGACTGGCCGATGCCGACAGTCTCGACCATCACGACGCCGAAGCCGGCGGCCTCGCACAGCAGCATCGCCTCGCGCGTCTTCGCCGCGACGCCGCCGAGCGTGCCGGAGGAGGGCGAGGGGCGGATGAAGGCGTCGTTCGCGGCCGACAGCTGCGCCATCCGGGTCTTGTCGCCGAGGATCGAGCCGCCGCTGCGCGCCGAGGACGGATCGACCGCGAGCACCGCGACCTTGTGGCCCTGCTCGATCAGATACGTTCCGAGCGCATCGATGGTGGTGGATTTGCCGACGCCCGGCGATCCCGTGATGCCGACGCGGAACGCCTTGCCGGTGTCGGGCAGCAGCATCTGCACCAGCTCCCGCGCCAGCGCCTGATGATCGGCGCGGCGGCTCTCCACCAGCGTGATGGCCCGGGCGAGGGCCGCGCGACTGCCGGCGCGAAGCTCCTTGGCGAGGGTCTTGATGTCGAGCGAGGCCTTCTTCTCAGTCATGCCCTGCTTTACAACGCCCGGGCGGGGCAGGCGAGGCCCGCCCGGGCGATATCACCGGGTCGTTGCGGCGACCGTGTGCGCTGGTTTCACCTTGCGCCAGACCCACACCATCACCGGCCACAGCAGCGCGCCGATCGCCATGGCAGCGAGGATGGCGGCGACGGGGCGCTCGAAGAAGGGCAGGATGCTGCCGTCGGACTTGATCAGCGAGGTGACGAAGGCCTGCTCGACCATGGTGCCCATGACGATGCCGAGCACCATCGCGGCGACGGGATAGCCGTTCGCCTCCATGACATAGCCGATCACGCCGAAGGCGGCGACAGTGACGACGCCGAACATGTTGTTGCCGATCGCGAACGAGCCGACCGCGCAGCACAGCATGATGATCGGCATGATGGCAGAGCGCGGCGCCAGCAGGATGTAGGCGGCGACCCGGATCATGGCGATGCCGAGCGGGATCATCAGGATGTTCGCGATGATGAACATCAGATAGATCGCGTACATGCTCGACGCCTTCTCGGTGAACAGCGTCGGGCCGGGATTGAGCCCCTTCATGTAGAGCACGCCGATCGCGATCGCGGCGATGGTGTCGCCGGGGATGCCGAACAGCAGCGAAGGCACCCAGCCCGAGGCGATGCTCGCATTGTTGCTGGCGCCGGCCTCGACCAGGCCCTCGACGTGGCCGGTGCCGAACTTTTCCGGCTCCTTGGAGAAGCGCTTCGACATTGCATAGGAGACCCAGGCGGCCATGTCGGCGCCGGCGCCGGGCAGCACGCCGATGATGATGCCGACGATGTTCCCGCGCGTCATCTGCCAGTGATAGAGCTTGGTCAGCCTCCACTGGCCGGCCATGATGCTCCCGAATTTTCGTCGCGGCAGGGGTGGTGGTTCCGGCGTCAGCATCGCGCGCATCACCTGCGCCACCGCGAACACGCCGACGAGGGCCGGGATCGGCTCGATGCCGCCGAACAGATCGGTGAGGCCGAAGGTGAAGCGCGGGATGCCGCCGGGATTCTCGATGCCGATGCAGGAGACGAGCAGGCCGATGAACATGCCGGCGATCGCCTTCACCGGCGAGGAACGCGCCACCAGGGTGGCGCACATCAGGCCGAGCAGCGCCAGCCAGAAATATTCGAAGGTCGAGAACGACAGCGCGATCTCGGCCAGCGGCGGCGCCAGGATCATCAGCGACAGCACGCCGGCGATGCCGCCGACGGCGGAGAACCAGACGCCGGCACCTAGCGCCAGCTCCGCCTGGCCTTTGCGCGTCATGGCGTAGGCTTCATCGGCATAGGCGGCGGAGGCAGGCGTGCCGGGGATGCGCAGCAGCGCGCCGGGAATGTCGCCGGAGAAGATCGCCATCGAGGAGGCCGCGACGATGGTCGCAATCGCCGCGATCGGCGACAGGTAGAAGGTGACGGGGACGAGCAGGGCGGTCGCCATCGTGGCCGAGAGGCCCGGCAGCGAGCCGATCACGAGGCCGTACACGGAGGCCGCGATCATCGCGATGATGACCTCCCAGGTGGAGATCAGCGCGAAGGCATCAATCAGGGTCTTCAGCATGGGATCACCAGGGCGCCGGCAACAGGCCGGCGGGCAGCGGCACGCGCAGCAGCTTGCCGAAGATCAGATGAATGGCGAACGGCGAGAGCATCGCGAGCGGCAGCGCCAGCTTCCACTTGGCTCCGAGCGCGGTCGAGGTGACGTAGACCATGATCGCCGCGGTGATGATGAATCCGAGCCGATCGGCGGCAAAGACGTAGAACAGCAGCAGCGCCGGCGGCAGCAGCGCGCGCAGGCCATAGAGCCTGCCCTGTGGTGGCGGAGCTGCCGCCTGGCCGTCCTCGAACGGCACCAGCTCTTCCTCCTCCTCGAAGGAATGGCCGATGCCGAACACGATCGCGAGCCCGCACAGCGCAAGGCCGCAGCCGATCACCAGCGGAAATACGTTGGGGCCGACCGGCTGCCCCGGCACCGGCGGCAGAATGTAGCCGCCATAGGCGGCAGCCGCGCCGAGCACGACGAGAAACGATCCCGTGACGGAGTCGGGAAGACGCATGAGGAGGGGCCCTGTGAGAGATGTTCTGCCTCGCGCGCGGCGGGCCTATCGAATATGCACTCCGTCATTGCGAGCGTAGCGAAGCAATCCAGAGTCGTTATGCGGAGGGATTCTGGATTGCTTCGCTGCGCTCGCAATGACGATGTGGCAAGAGCTCAGTCCTTCACGCCTTGCTCAGGCCCGCGGCCTTCATCGCCTCGCCCATCTGGGCATCGCCCTTGTCCATGAAGCCCGTGAAGTGGGCCGCATCGCCCCACACGGTGCCGAAGCCGCGATTGCTCATGAAGTCCTTGAACTCGGCGGAATCGTAGACCTTCTTCAGCGCCGCGGTGAGCTTCGTTGCGATCTCCGGCGGCAGGTTCTTCGGCCCGGCAATGCCGCGCCAGGCGCCGGTTGCGTAGTCGATGCCCATGGCCTCCTTCAGCGTCGGCACGTCCTTGAACACCGGGTTGCGCGCGGGCGCCATGATGGCGAGGCTCCTGGCCTTGCCGGCCTCGATGATCGCGCGCGCCTCCGGCACCGAGCAGGTGGTGAGGTCGAGACCGCCGGCGGCGAGATCCTGCATCGCGGGTGCTGCGCCATTCGACGGCACCCAGGCGACCTGGTTGGCAGGCAGGCCCATCGCCTGCATCCAGCCGACCAGCGCCAGATGCCAGATGCCGCCCTGGCCGGTGCCGGACGCCTTGAACTTCCCCGGAGGCGCCGCCTTGATCGCATCGGCGAGCTCCTTGACGGTCTTGTAGGGCGAGGAGGAGGAGACCTGGATGCCGGGCGGATCCTCGTTCATCAGCGCCAGCGGCGTGTAGCTCTTCGGCGTCAGGTCGGTGAGCCCTTGCCAGTGCATCATCGAGATTTCGACCGTGAGCATGCCGATGGTGTAGCCGTCGGGCTGCGCGGTCGCGATCGCGCTGTGGCCGACCACGCCGGAGCCGCCGGTGCGGTTGACCACGTTGAAGGGCTGGCCGAGGTCCTTCTCCAGCAGCGCCGCGACGATGCGCGCAGTGGCATCGGTACCGCCGCCGGCGCCCCATGGCACGATCACGGTGACCGGCCGGGCCGGATAGGCTTGCGCAAGTGCGGGCTTGAAGCCGAAAGCGGCGGATGCCGCGACTGCGGCGGTGGAAACCGCAAAGGTGCGGCGCGAAATCTTGGACATTGAATGCCTCCCAGCGGCGCCCGTGATGTCGGACGCTCTTGTCAACGCCGGCATTCTAGTCGGCTTTGCGTCACCGCTGCAAGGTAGCGCTACCAACTGGAAGCGCCATGTTGTGTGAAAGCCGACGACCGCGAATGGGGGCTCGGAAATCGGGTGGGTTTTGTCTGCGCGCGAAGCCAACTTCAGCGCGTAACGAAAAACCAAAGGCAAGCTATCGTATGACCCAAGCCTATTACAGCGCCGTGCTGGACCATCCGCTGAACGACGTCTGGTCGCTGATCCGCGATTTCAACAACTACCCCGCTTACATCGACGGGGTGAGCGAGAGCGAGATCGAAGATGACAAGGGCGGCGATGAAGTCGGCGCCATCAGGCGCTTCTGCTATCTCGGAAACTGGATCCGCCAGCGCCTGGTCGATCACTCGGACCGGCAGCACACCCTGACTTATGCCGGTCTCGAAGCGATACCATACCCGCAAGACGACGGCGGCCCGAGTCCGGCGCCGACGCGCTATCAAGGCACCATGCATCTGCGTCCGATCGTCGAAGGCGACCGCACCCTCATCGAATGGTCGGTCGCGCTCGAAACCGAAGCTGCGGACTCCGAGCGCTGGAAAGCCCTGTTTGCCTCCTGGATTCCCGATTGGACGGATTCACTGGCACGGACCCTGGCCCGGACCCGTCCGCGATAGTTAGCGTCGCTTACTGAGCGTCGTCGTCGCCTTTCGGCCGCGCACCGCCGAAGATGCGCGCGCCCTCTGCCGTGAGGTAAGGCTTCAGCGCCTCCCACGGCACGAATGCGACATACTCGCCCTCGGCGTAGGGACCGACGGCGTAGGGCGGATAGTAGAACGTGAGGCCGGAGCTCTTGCCGGCTTCAGTCGACGGCGCGAGCGTCACCGCGCCGATCTTCAGCAGGCTCGGTTTCAGCTCTTTGAACCATTCGTCGGTTGCGGTCTCGCCGGCGTCGCGTTTCTTCTTCTCGGCCTTGAGCGAGGTGATGATCGCCTTCACCATCGCCTTCATGGTGGCGCCGTTGTCCGCGGTCTCAGCGAAGAACGGGCGGATCGAGATGCGCTTGTTGTCGGCCTTGTCCCACAGGATCGTGTTCACGTCCGAATTGGGGTGTGCGCCGCGTGTGTTCATGTAGTCGTTGCGCAAGATGCTGACGTAACGGTCGGCAACGACGGAGCGGATCTCGTATTTGCGCTCAAACTCCCAGCCGCCCTCCCTGGAGAATTGCGGATCGGCTTTGCGCGCGGCGGCGGCTTCCGGGGCGTTCTTGTCGAGCCATTTCCTGCCCTCAGCGAGGCAGTCCGCCGCCAGCGCCGCATCCGCCTTGATCCCGTCATCGAGGAACACGCGCGCCTCGATGCTCTTGGTCTTGACGGTAGCGTCGGGCTTAAGATCGGCGGCGAGTGAGTGGGAAATGTTGATCAGCAGCAGCGCCAGGCTTAGTTTTAAGACGGAGTTCAAGCCTTCGGCTCCTCGGCGATCGTTCGAATAAAGGTTTCCAGCGGTGGGAGATCGTTTTCGATCATGTCCCATAGCAGGTCCGCATCGGTCCGATGGTAGGCGTGTCGCAGCCAGTTGCCCAAGTCGGCCAATCCCCTCCAATTGATGCTGGGATTGTTCGCTTTGACATCGTCAGGTATGAACGTGATGCTTCGCTGATCACCTCGAGCAATCGCTCGATTGCCAGACGCATGAAGACGTCTTGGGCAAAGGTCTTACGGCTGTGAGCAGCCACCGCCCGCCTGATCTTGTCCGTTGCATCCAGTATATGGCCAACGCGGTCAGCAAAAGTCGGGGGCACGTTAGAATACTTCGTAGATATCGTCTGCGATTCGCTCCGCAAATCCGGGAGAGATCGAGCGGCGAACAGTTGCTTGTGCCTGCAAGCCGGTCGCATCCTCGATAATGTGCTCGACATCGATCAAGTTGAGCAACGAAAAAGAGGTGTCCGGTTCGATCTCGACGAGAACATCGATATCGCTGTCAGGCCGATAATCGTCGCGGGCCCGCGAGCCGAAGATGGCGAGCTTCGACACGCCCTTGCCTTTGATGGCGTCCGCATTCTTGCGTATCGCAGCGATGATTTCGTCACGCGTCATGGACACACCTGGCCGTCACACGGCCAGTCTATCAGCTACTCCGCCGCCTCGCTATGCCCCAGCCGGGCGTTCAGCTTGCGGATCAGCTCCTCGGCGGCGTCCGCGATCACGGTGCCGGGCGGGAAGATCGCCTCCGCACCGGCGGCGTAGAGCGCATCGTAATCCTGCGGCGGCACCACGCCGCCGACGATGATCATGATGTCGTCGCGGCCCTGCTTCTTCAGCGCGGCCTTCAGCTCCGGCACGGCGGTGAGGTGGGCGGCGGCCAGCGAGGAGACGCCGAGGATGTGCACGTCGTTCTCGACCGCCTGCCGCGCGGCCTCATCCGCGGTGGCAAACAGCGGCCCGATGTCGACGTCGAAGCCGATATCGGCAAATGCCGATGCGATTACCTTCTGGCCGCGGTCGTGGCCGTCCTGGCCGATCTTGGCGACCAGGATGCGCGGGCGGCGGCCCTCGGCCTCCTCGAAGGCGTCGATCAGCGCCTGAACCTTGTCGACCTGGGTGCCCATGCTGGACGCCTCCCGCTTGTAGACGCCGGTGATGGACTTGATCTCGGCACGGTGCCGGCCGAACACCTTCTCCATCGCGTCAGAGATCTCGCCGACGGTCGCCTTGGCGCGTGCGGCGTCGATCGCGAGCGCCAGCAGATTGCCGTTGCCTTCGCCGGCCGAGCGCGTCAGCGCGGCGAGGGCGGCATCGACCTCCTGCTGCTTGCGTTCGGCCTTCAGCCGCTTGAGCTTGTCGATCTGAAGCCGGCGGACATTGGTGTTGTCGACCTTCAGGATCTCGATCCTGTCCTCGTCGGTCGGCTTGTACTTGTTGACGCCGATCACCGCCTGCTTGCCGGCGTCGATCCGCGCTTGGGTCTTGGCCGAGGCCTCTTCGATGCGCAGTTTTGGCACGCCGGCTTCGATGGCTTTTGCCATGCCGCCGAGCTCCTCGATCTCCTGGATATGGCCCCAGGCTTTGGCGGCGAGGTCGCGCGTGAGCCGCTCGACGTAGTACGAGCCGCCCCAGGGATCGATGATGCGGGTGGTGCCGCTCTCCTGCTGCAGGAATAGCTGGGTGTTGCGGGCGATGCGCGCCGAGAAATCGGTCGGCAGCGCCAGCGCTTCGTCGAGCGCGTTGGTGTGCAGCGATTGGGTGTGGCCTTGGGTGGCCGCCATCGCCTCGACCGTGGTGCGCATCACGTTGTTGAAGACGTCCTGCGCGGTCAGCGACCATCCCGAGGTCTGGCTGTGCGTGCGCAGCGACAGCGAGCGCGGGTCCTTCGGGTTGAAGGGTTTCAGCAGCTTCGCCCAGAGCAGGCGTGCCGCGCGCAGCTTGGCGACCTCCATGAAGAAGTTCATGCCGATCGCCCAGAAGAACGACAGGCGCGGCGCGAAGCGGTCGACGTCGAGCCCCGCGGCAAGTCCGGCGCGCAGATATTCGACGCCGTCCGCGAGCGTATAAGCGAGCTCGAGATCCTGCGTCGCGCCAGCCTCCTGCATGTGATAGCCGGAGATCGAGATGGAGTTGTACTTCGGCATCCTCGTGGAGGTGTAGGCGAAGATATCAGAGATGATCCGCATCGAAGGCGCCGGCGGATAGATGTAGGTGTTGCGCACCATGAACTCTTTTAAGATGTCGTTCTGAATGGTGCCCGACAGCTTCTCCGGCGGCACGCCCTGTTCCTCGGCGGCGGCGACGTAGAGCGCGAGGATCGGCAGCACCGCGCCGTTCATGGTCATGGACACGCTCATCTGGTCGAGCGGAATCCCGGCAAACAGCGTGCGCATGTCGTAGATGGAGTCGATGGCCACGCCGGCCATCCCGACATCGCCGCCGACGCGCGGATGATCGGAGTCGTAGCCGCGGTGGGTGGCAAGATCGAACGCGACGGAGAGGCCCTTCTGCCCGGCCGCGAGGTTGCGACGATAGAACGCGTTGGAATCCTCCGCCGTGGAGAAGCCGGCATATTGCCTGACGGTCCAGGGCTGGTTGACATACATGGTCGGGTAGGGGCCGCGCAGATAGGGCGCGATGCCGGGATAGGTCTCGAGGAAATCGAGCCCGGCGACATCGGCCTCGCCATAGGCGGGCTTCACCAGAATGCCCTCGGGCGTCAGCCACGGCTCGGCGCTGCCGGCTGGCGCTGTGGTTGCGGTCCGCTCGAAGGCGACGTCGGCAAAGTTCGGTATACGGCTCATGCGTGCAATCCTCGCCCGAAGAACGCTCCGGCGACCAGTCCAGATATCATTCCGATAGCAGAAAAAAGCTCCCAGGAATGCTGTGCATTGGGCAATACGCCCAGCGCAATCCAGGCGCATATGATGAGGCCACCGCCGACCAAGCCGATCAACGGAAATGCGAGCTGGGCCAGCATCGGCCGGCTACGCAGGAACGGATAAGCCAGGAGGAACAGCCCGAGCGTGACGGGGGTGGCCAGCACGGCCGCCAGGATGAAGCCGATCAGCAGGATCGGAAAGATGATGATGGCGATCAGCGAAAACGGAAAGCTCACGATGACGCCAAAAAGTGTCCCGGTCAGCGCGGCGGCGATCGTCGCTATCGCGCACAGGCCCATCATTCCGTACGTTTCCGTTGCGCGCATGCTGTCCTCGAACTGAACGGTCATGACGTCCGTAAGATTGCTCGCATCATTCGCTCAATCATGATCCGGATGCTGATGGCTGACGATGGTCGCCATCTTCTCCGGTCCGTAATTCTGTTGCGTGGTCTGGCTCGGCAGATTGGCGATGCCGACCACCCATCCGAGGCGGGATTCGGTGCCATATTGCCGGGTCGGCACCACGTGGTCCGGCCGGTCGAAGGCGCCGGTCATGATCTCGATGCGAGGACCGTCGATGCGGCGGAAGCTCAGGGGCGTGCCGCAGGCGGCGCAGAAATCGCGCATCGCGATCGACGAGGATTGGAACGCCGACGGCGTGCCCTTGGTCCAGGCAAAGTCCGTCTTCTCGATGTCGGCGAAGGAGGCAAACGGCGCGCCGCTGGCCTTCTGGCACATCCGGCAGTGGCAGATCGAAATCTTGTTCGGCGACGCCGTCAGCGCAAAGCGCACGGCACCGCATTGGCAGCCGCCGGTGAGAACGGGTTTGCTGGTCTCGGTCATGCCATTTCCATCCGTCGATAGGCGTCTTGCAACGTGGCAACCGCATCACCCCCGGCGAAGACAAAACCCGTGACGCCGGCGGCCCGCAGCGCCGCCTCTGCCTCAGCCGGGCGGCCTGCCAGATAGATATGTCGCCCGCCGGCCGATTGCAGGGCCTTCGCCGCAGCTTCGGCGTGTTCCGCATAGACCTTGTCGCTGGAACAAAGGCAGGCAAGCCTAGCGCCGGAGGCCTTGAAGGCCGCGGCCAGCTTGGCCGGATCGGCAAAGCCCTCGCTGTCGACGGCCTGGATGCCGCCGGCCTCGAAGAAGCTTTTCGCAAAGGTCGCGCGCGCCGTGAAATCGGCAGGCGTGCCGAGATTGGCCAAGAACACCTTTGGCCGCGCCCCGTCCGCTTTCAGCGCCGCATCGGATTTGTCGCGCAGCGCCTCGAACGGCGCCGCCAGCCGGATCGGCGGCAGCGCATCGAACTTGTATTTCTGTTCCCCGTAAGGCGCGAGCGTAACAGGCGTTGCCTTCAGCACCGCGGTTTCGCTCTCCTGCAAGTTCGGAAACTCGCTGGCGCCGGTCAGCACGTCGCGGCGCTTTGCGATATTGGCCTCGCGCGCCTTGCGAGTGGCCGCGACCTTGCTCTGGAACACGCCCTGCTGAAGCGCGGCGAACGCGCCGCCGGCTTTCTCGCTCTCCTGGAACAGCGCCCAGGCCGCATCGCACAGCTGCGCCGTCAGCGTCTCGATGCCGCCGGCGCCTGCCGCGGGATCGCTGACCTTGGCGAGATTGCTTTCCTCCAGCAGCAGAAGCTGGGTGTTGCGCGCCACGCGCCGCGCGAACGGATCGGGCAGGCCGAGCGCCAGCGTATGCGGCAGCACGGTGATGGCATTGGCGCCGGCGAGCCCCGCGGCGAACGTCGCCATGGTCGCGCGCAGCATGTTCACGTGGGGATCGCGCTGCGTCAGCATGCGCCAGGCCGTATCGGCGGCGATGAACAGCGGTTTCGGCGTGAGCCCGCAAGCGGTCTCGATGCGCGCCCACAATAGCCGCAGCGCGCGGAATTTGGCCATGGTCAGGAATTGGTCGGCATCAGCGGCGAGCCGCGCATAGACCATGCCCTGCGCTGCTTCCAGCGGAATGCCCGCGCCTTCGATCGCGCGCAGATAAGCGACGCCGCAGGCGAGCACGAAGGCGAGCTCCTGCACCTCCGAGCCGCCGGCATCATTGATCACGCGGCCGTCGGCGGAGGCGAACGGCCCCTTGAAGCCGAGCCCGACGAGGCCCTTGACGGCGCCCGTGATCGCGGGGGCAATTTCGTCCCAGGTATAGGGGCTGTGGCCCCACACCGCTCCGGCCGCGAGCGGATCGAGCCCGAAGCGGATGTTGCAGGCGGCGGGATCGAGGCCGTTGCTCTTCACATATTCCGCGACATGGATCGCGGCCATCCGCGATTGCGGTCCGATCTCGAGCTCGATGCCGATCCCGGCGTCCAGATGAATGTCCTTCAAGACCTTTGCCACCGCGTCGGCTGAAGGTTCCAGGCCGAAACCGCGCGCGCCATTGGCGCCGGCGAACACCAGCGCAAGCCCGGTCGCGCCGTTCTCCAGATCCTGCAGCGCCTGCGCATTCGCGAGCGCCGCATCGGGATGGTCGATCCGCTGCACGATCTGCCACGGCGCGGCCGGCAGCCGGCCCACCACCGGCGCAACGCCCGTCGCACGCGGATAGAGCGGTTCGATCTTGATGCCGTCATAGGTCTTGCCGACCAGCTTCTCGAACGGCGCGCCCTTCAGCACGCCGTCGACCAGCTTGCGCCAGTCCTCAGGCGTAGCCTTGGGAAAATCCGCCGCCAGCGGCAGGTCGTCAGTCACGGAGGTCATGCGGCGCGGGGCTCCCGAACGTCTTGTTATTCGCAGGCGAAATTGCCACGGCGGACCGTTCCTGCAAACGGTTGTTTTTCGTTAACCGGTATCCGGAAGCCGCTCAATGCCTTGCGTCGAGACGCTGGCAAGCCCGTCGCGCACACGAATGCCCGAGATCACGCGGTCCGGTGCGATTTCGGCCAGCGGCACCAGCACGAAGGCGCGTTCGAACAGGCGCGGATGCGGCAGCGTCAGGTCGGGCTTCTGCAAGGAGACATCGTCGTAGGCGATCATGTCGAGATCGAGCGTGCGCGGACCCCAGCGCCGCGCCTTGGTTCGCGTGCGGCCGAACTTCTGCTCGACTTTCTGCAGCACGAACAATAGCGCGTGCGGATCGAGACTGGTCTCGATCTCGATACAGGCATTGATGAAGGGATCCTGGTTCTCGTCGCCCCAGGGCGGGGTCGTATAGTCGGACGAGCGCGCGATCAGCGCCGCCTGTGCCATGCCGCAGATATGCGCGATCGCCTTTTTGAACGTCGCACGGACATCGCCGACATTGCCGCCCAGCGCGATCAGCACGCTCGCCATCAGGGATGCCGCGAGCGTGTCAGCACGATGCCGACATCGTCGAAGATCGCGGCGATCGGCGCGTGCGGCTTGTGCACCGTGACCTTCACGGCGCGGATGCGCGGGAAGTGCGACAGGATCGCATCGGCCACCGCGCCGGCCGCGCGCTCCAGGAGCTTGTAATTGGTGTTCTTGAACGCTGCCGTCGTGGTCGCCACGACTTCAGCGTACGACACCGTGTCGGCGAGCCGGTCGCTGCGCGCAGGCTCCGACAGGTCGGTATAGAGCTCGAGATCGATGACGAAACGCTGACCGACCTCGGTCTCGTGATCCATCACGCCGTGGCGGGCATGGATCGACAGGCCAGTGACGAAGATCGTGTCGGTCATTGCTTGCTCTCGATGGCATGCGCCACCCGCAGGGCCTGCAGGGTTTCGGCGACGTCATGGGTCCGGATGATCTTGGCACCGCGCTGCGCGGCGATCAGATGCGCCGCGATCGAGCCGGCGAGCCGCTCCGAGGGCTCCGACGGCGACACCGTGGCGATGAAGCGTTTTCGTGAGGCGCCGACCAGGATCGGCAGGCCGAACATGTCGAGCTCGCGCAAGCGCGCCAGCGCGGTCATGCTCTGCTCGGCGGTCTTGCCGAAGCCGATCCCGGGATCGAGCACGATCTTGTCGCGCGCGATGCCGGCGTTTGCGGCGAGATCCAGCGAGCGCAGGAAGAATGTCTTGATGTCCGCGACGATGTCGATGGCGGGATCGACGCTGTCGCGGTTGTGCATGACGATGACCGGGGCGCCCCTGGCGGCGATTAGCGGCGCCATCTCGGCGTCGCGTTGCAGGCCCCAGACGTCGTTGGCGATCGCGGCGCCCTGGTCGAGCGCGAAGGCCACCACCTCCGCCTTCATGCTGTCGATCGAGACGGGCACACCGAGTGCCACGACGTCCGATAGCACCGGCTTCAGCCGCGCGAGCTCCTCCGCCGCCGTGACCGGCCGGGCGCTCTTGTAGGGCCGGGTGGATTCGGCGCCGATATCGATGATGTCGACGCCGGCGGCGATCATCGCCCGCGCCCGCTCCAGCGCCCGCGCGGGCGCGACGAACTCGCCGCCGTCGGAGAAGGAATCCGGGGTGATGTTGAGCACGCCCATCACCGCAGGAAGCGGCCGGCCCACGAGCGTCCGCAGCGCGTCGATCCCGGCCGAGCCGGCCGGCGGGACGGAAGGGGAGGGCGAGGCATTCATGCGGCCCGCTTTGCGCGGTCGCGAAGAGGGTGTCAAGATCAACACCCTCCCTGTCATTGCCCGCGAAGGCGGGCAATCCAGTATTCCGAGGCAGTGCGGTGATACGGAGGAACTACGGCGTACTGGATACCCCGCCTTCGCGGGGTATGACACCGACAGCTATGCTGCAGGTCGTACGCCGACACGTCCGGCTTAATACGTAATCTTCGGCGGCAGCTTCTTGGCCTTGGCGATGATGTCGCCGACCGACTTCTCGGAAGGCAGGAGGCGGACGAGCTTCTTCTTCTCGTTGGCCTCGCGCATGCTCTGCGCCAGCCTCGCCGGATTTCGATAGGCGAGTTCGCGCACGGTGGTGACGCCGGCGGCGCGGACGAGCCCGACCTTGGCCCTGCCCATGCCGGGGATGCGCATGTAGTCGGAGACGTTGGCCCATTCCAGCAATTGCTGCTCGCTGATGCCCGTCTTGGCCGAAAGCGCCTTGCGGCCCTTCACCGTGGAGGCCGCCTCGAGCAGCGCGTCGGTGGTGCGGATTCCTTGCGCCTTCAGCTTGTTGGCGGCAAAGGCCGGCAGGCCCTCAATCTCGGAGATCGGATATGTCATGATGCTCGATATGAAAAGCGTCGCTCAGGCGAACTGGCTGAGGCCCGGCGTCCCCGCAATGATCTTGCCCATCTGATCCGCTCCGATTTTGTCTCGCCCGTAGCGGAAAAGTTCACGGGCGACGTTTTGAATCTCGGACATGCCGAGCCCGAGGCTCATCAGGCGCGTGCCGACGGCCATCAAGCCGCCGCCCATCAGCCGCGACAGGGCGCCACCGCTCTTGGACGCTTCGATCGCAGCTTCCGCTCCGGGGATCTGGTCGATCAGGGCCTGCACGCTGTCGGAAGGACCCTCGTTGCGAAGGAAGGCCAGGATGATGCCGAGGGTCTTTTCAGCGACAGCACCATCTATGCTGGCGTTTGTCGCCAGCCGTCCGATCAGCTCGTCCATAAGACCCGCCCCTCAGCCGGTTTACATTCCGGAATATTGCTTTCGAAAACGATCTTGAGCCGGTGTGACGTGAAATACAAGCGATGAACGCATGCGCCGTCGCGAACGCGCGAAAAGTGTTGCCGCCGTGCAAGAGCCTAGAACGAATCGGCGAAAAATTGCCGCGTTGCGAACGCCGCGTTCCGACTTTCGGCTGATCTCGCCCATCGGTGTCCGACAATGTCGCATGCGCAGGGGCCGCTGACCGATTTAATCGGCGCGCGAGATGCGTTAAACTACGGAACTGGTGCATTTGAGTTTCAATACGCGAAACTCAGCAGAGAGATCAGAGAGAATAATGACCGCACAGGACAGCAAGCTCGGCGATACCGACGCCAAGATCTTCGTCGGCAAGGGAGACGAGCAGGCCTGGCTGACGCTTGCGCTCGCCAATCGCCATGGCCTCGTCACGGGTGCAACCGGAACCGGCAAGACCGTGTCGCTGCAAGTGATGGCGGAAGGATTTGCACGCGCCGGTGTTCCGGTCTTCGCGGCCGACATCAAGGGCGACCTCGCCGGCATCTGCCAGATCGGCGAACCCAAGGACTTCATCGTCAAGCGCGCCACCGAAATGGGGCTGAAATTCCAGCCCGATCAGTTCTCGACGGTGTTCTGGGACGTATTCGGCGAGCAGGGCCACCCCGTGCGTGCGACCGTCACGGAAATGGGGCCGCTTCTGCTCGCGCGCATGCTCGATCTGAACGACGTGCAGGAAGGCGTGCTCAACGTTGCCTTCCGCGTCGCCGACGACAACGGCCTGACCTTGATGGACATGAAGGATCTGCGGGCGCTGCTCGACGCCATCGTGCCCGACAGCGGAAAGAAGGCTGCGGACGCGGAGCAGGACCCGCTTGCCGCCATCCGCAAGGCCGCTCAGGGGTTCGGCAACGTCACCAAGGCGACCGTCGGCACCATCCAGCGCCAGCTCCTGGTACTGGAAAACCAGGGCGGCACCAAATTCTTCGGCGAGCCGGCGCTGACGCTCAAGGACTTCATGAAGACCGACAGCGACGGCCGCGGCATGGTCAACATCCTGGTCGCCGACAAGCTGCTCCAGAACCCGAGGCTATACGCGACCTTCCTGCTCTGGATGTTGTCGGAGCTGTTCGAGGAGCTGCCCGAAGCCGGCGATCTGCCCAAGCCGAAGCTGGTGTTCTTCTTCGACGAGGCGCATCTGTTGTTCAATGACGCGCCCAAGGCGCTGATGGACAAGATCGAGCAGGTGGTCCGCCTGATCCGCTCCAAGGGCGTCGGCGTCTACTTCGTGACGCAAAACCCGATCGACGTGCCCGACCGCGTGCTCGGACAATTGGGCAACCGGGTGCAGCACGCTTTGCGTGCCTTCACCCCGCGCGACCAGAAGGCGGTCGCCGCTGCGGCGCAGACCTTCCGGCCCAACCCGAGGCTCGACACCGCAAAGGTGATCACGGAGCTCGGCAAGGGCGAGGCGCTGGTGTCCTTCCTCGAGGGCAACGGCACGCCTTCGATGGTGGAGCGGGTGATGATCCGGCCGCCGTCGGCCCGCATCGGACCAATCACGCCGGACGAGCGCAAGGCGATCATGGCGGCAAGCCCGGTGAAGGGCAAATATGATACGGCCGTCGATGCCGAGTCCGCCTACGAGATGATCCAGAAGCGCATTGCCGGCACGGCGGCGACCGCCGACGGCCCCGCGGGCGGCGGCGGCGGCGTTCTCGGCCAGATCGGCTCGATCGTCGGCACCATCTTCGGCACCAACGTCAAGCGAGGCCGTCTGTCGACCGGCCAGGTCATCGCCCGCGACGTGACGCGATCGGTCACCAACCAGGTGATCGGCGGGATGGCCGCCAATCTCGGCAAGTCGATCGGCGGTCAGCTCGGCGGCTCGATCGGTCGCACGCTGGTCCGCGGCGCGCTCGGCGGATTGCTGCGGCGGTAGGCAGAACGCCCCACGGCAACGCAATCGATCGACCGCTCCCGCGATCTGGGAAGGGCCGAACGTCACACATTCAGGTGAGGGGACTCTCCAAGCCCTTGCCGGTCTGCTACGTCCTGTGTCATCGCCGCTCAGGACCGCACCGTGACCACGTCCTCCCCGTTAGCCAAGCCTGACCTGCCCAGACGCCCGTCGTTTCGGGCGCCGCTGGATCTGCTTTTTCTGTTCTGCTGCATCCTCCTGGCCGCCGACGTGCTCGTTCCCGAGATTTTCGGACGCGGCAAGACCAAGGACTATTCGCTCTGGTACTGGGCTGGACAGCAGGTGTTGCAGGGTGAGCCGCTCTATCCTGCCGCGCCCGAGGACTATTTCGATTTCATCTATCCGCCGCTGCCGGCGATCCTGCTGGCGATCCCGAGCTGGTTCGGCAAGATCCCGCTCTATGTCGTCCTGTCGATCCTGAACGCCGTGGCGTGGTGGTGCACCGGGGCGCTCTCCCAGGTCATGACCGGCTCGGGCCGCGCGCCGGGTCGGTGGCTGGAGGCGCTGCCGGTCGTCGTCACCGTGTCCTTCGTGTTCGACATGTTCGACCTCGGCCAGCCGAATCTCGTGCTGCTGGCGATGATGCTCTACGGCTTCTGGAGCCTGCGGCATCAGCGGTCGTGGCTCGCCGGCTTCATGTTCGCGCTCGCCATCGCCATCAAGGTGTTTCCAGTCGCGGTGCTGCCTTATCTGGCGTGGCGGCGCAAATGGGCCGCCCTTGTCAGCACGATCGTCTTCACCGGCATACTTCTCTACCTCGTGCCGGCGCCCATCCGCGGCTTCGAGCGCAACGCCGCCGAGCTTGCGAAATGGTACCAGGGCATGGTCGGGACGAGCTCGGAAAAAGGCTTTGGCCAGCGTGGCGAGCAGAACTGGTCGTGGGTCAACCAATCCCTGATTGCCGTCACGCATCGCCTGGTGCGGCCGATCAACTACAATCAGGACGATCCCAAGAAGCCGCCGCGCACCATGAACGTGATCGACGTCGACTACAGGACGGCGAACTGGATCGTGCTCGCGCTGTCGGCGCTGCTCGGGCTCGGCTTCGTCGCAATCATGCCGCGGCAAGCGCGGCGGTCGGCGCGCTCGGATGCCGAGGAGCTCGGCATCTTGTTCTGCCTCATGACGGTGGCCTCGCCTCTGGCCCGGCAATATTACTTCATGTGGTTGTTCTTCCCGATCACGGTGCTGATGCATCGCGCCGCCTTCGACGAGCGAGCGCATGTGCGCCTGGGAACCTGGCTCGCCCTGGGTGCCGCCGGCATCCTCATGCTGCTGTCGCTGCCGTGGTTTCCCATCGTGATCCAGGCCTGGGGCAACAACCTCGCTGCGACGGCGGTCGTCGCAGGGTGCCTCGCTTGGCACATCCGGCACCCGCCGCTTGCGGCTAGCCCCGAGGCCGCGCCGGCGCTAAAACCCGGGACCTCTTGAGACCCAACAATCAGGATTCGCACTCATGGCCAACGCGCAGCTCCAATCCGTGCTCGACCACATCGACAAGGATTTCGACAACAGCCTGGAGCGCCTGTTCTCGTTGTTGCGGATCAAGTCGATCTCGGCCGATCCCGCCTTCGCCGATGATTGCAAGGCTGCCGCCGAGCATCTCGCCAAGGACATCGCCAGCCTCGGTGTGGCCACCGAGGTGAGGCCGACCGCGGGCCATCCCGCCGTCGTCGGTAGGACCGGCGCGGGCGGACGGCCGCACGTGCTGTTCTACGGCCATTACGACGTGCAGCCGGTCGACCCGCTCGATCTCTGGCACCGTCCGCCGTTCGAGCCCGTCGTCACCGATCATGCCGATGGCCGCAAGATCATCGTCGCGCGCGGCGCCGAGGACGACAAGGGCCAGGTGATGACGTTCGTCGAGGCCTGCCGTGCCTGGAAGAAGGTGACGGGCTCGCTGCCGATCGACGTCACCTTCCTGATCGAGGGCGAGGAGGAGGTCGGCTCGAAGAACTTCGTGCCCTTCATCGAGGCCAACAAGGACGAGTTCAAGGCCGACTACGTGCTGGTGTGCGACACCGGCATGTGGGATCGCAACACGCCGGCGATCACGACCTCGCTGCGCGGCCTGCTCTATGAAGAGCTGAAGATCACCGCCGCCAATCGCGATCTGCATTCCGGCGTGTTCGGCGGCACGGCGATGAACCCGATCCGCCTGCTCACGAAAATCCTGGGCGGCCTGTTCGACGACGACAACCGCATCACCATTCCCGGCTTCTATGACGGCGTGAAGGACACGCCGCCCGACATCCTGGAGCAGTGGAAGAAGCTCGATTTCACGCCCGAGACCTTCCTCAAGCCGGTCGGGTTGTCGCTTCCGGCTGGCGAGAAGGGCAGGCTGCTGGTCGAGCAGGCCTCGACGCGTCCGACCTGCGACGTCAACGGCATCTGGGGCGGCTATATCGGCGAAGGCTCCAAGACCGTGATTCCCTCACATGCCTCGGCGAAGGTGTCGTTCCGTCTGGTCCAGGGCCAGGACCCGCAAAAGATCCGCAAGGCCTTCCGTGACTACGTGACGGCGCGCATTCCCGGCGACTGCAAGGTCGAGTTCGGCGACCATTCCGCCGCGCCCGCGGTCGCGCTCGACTGGACCATGAAGCCGCTCGCCGCCGCACGCAAGGCGCTGACGGAGGAATGGGGCAAGCAGACCGTGCTGATGGGCTCCGGCGCCTCGATCCCGATCGTCGCCGACTTCAAGCGCACGCTCGGCCTCGACTCGCTGCTGGTGGGGTTTGGCCTCGACGACGACAACATCCACTCGCCCAACGAGAAATACGACCTGCAGAGCTTCCAGAAAGGGATCCGCTCCTGGGCAAGGATCCTCGCCGCGCTGGCGGAGGTGAAATAGGCACGGTGCCGTAGGGTGGGCAAAGGCGCAACGCGCCGTGCCCACCATTCGTCCCGGATCGCGAGAGAAGGCGTGGGCACGCTCCGCTTTGCCCACCCTACAAGACCTCTCCCCGTCATTGCGAGCGCAGCGAAGCAATCCAGAATCTTCCGCGGCGACAGTCTGGATTGCTTCGCTGCGCTCGCAATGACGACCGGCCTCAAATAAAAACGCCGCCCGGGATTGGGCGGCGTTTCATTCCAAAAGGCGTAGAGGTTCGTTGAGTGTTACTCTACGCCAAATCCCGAAAATCTCAAGACCTGTAGCCGGGATTGACGCGGTCGAGCTTGCGCAGCAAGGGCGGCCACACGAGGTTGTTCGCGCGCAGCTCGGCGCGGTCGCGGTTCGACAACAGCTCGGTGTTCTTCTCGATCGCGATCTCCTCGACCGGGTAGACCGGCGTGCCGAGGGCGCGCGTGCGCACCTGCATCGAGCAGGCGCGTTCGAGGTGGTACATGCGCTCGAAAGCGGACGCGACCGAGCGGCCGACCGTCAGCGTGCCGTGATTGCGCAGGAGCATGTGGTTGTGGTCGCCGAGATCCTTCTGCAGTCGCGGCCGCTCCTCGTGGTCGAGCGCGATGCCTTCATAGTCGTGATAGGCGAGGTCGTGGGTGACGAGCTGGGCGGTCTGGTTCAGCGGCAGCAGCCCTTCCGCGCTGCTCGACACCGCGGTGCCGTCGAGGGTGTGGAGATGCAGCACGCAGATGGCGTCTTCGCGCACCTCGTGGATTGCCGAATGGATGGTGAAGCCGGCGGGGTTGATGCTGTACTCGCTCTCGGAGAGCTGGTTGCCGTGCAGGTCGACCTTGACGAGGCTGGAGGCCGTGATTTCCTCGAACATCAGCCCGTACGGATTGATGAGGAAGTGATGGTCGGGGCCGGGCACGCGTGCGGAGATGTGGGTGTCGACCAGATCGTCCCAGCCGTACAGCGCGACCAGGCGATAGCAGGCGGCGAGATTGACCCGTTGCTGCCACTCCGCCTCCGTCATGTTGGAGGGCACTTCCCTCACGCGGGCTTCTGCTGGCGACATGGCTGATCTCTCCGAACGTCGTTGTTGCGGGAAGCGAGCCTAGTCCTGCAAATGGCTTGCAGCAAGGTACACAATGCGCGGCAGTTCGGCGTAGCCCGCATGCTTGTCCGCCGTAGCTCGAAGAGCGAAGGCCGAAGCAATACGGCCTGGAGAAATTTATTACGGAGCCGGGATCGAAAGCAGGCTGGAAATGCCGCGGCCTCGGATGTCGTAGACGCGGGCGAACACCACGTCGTCGCGCTTGATCTCGACCATGACCGGCGCCGTGAGGCCCTTGCAGTAGAACTCGCCGAGCGTCATGGCGAAATCGGCGGCATTGGAATCCCAGCCGATGGTGAAGTCCGGCCCGAGCGCGACCTGGGCCGGGCGCTGCGGTCCGCACACCGCGACCTTCCATTTGCGGTTGCTCGGTGGCACTTCCTGGCGCTCGACGAGCTGCTCGCGCAATCCGTCGGAGGCCTGCTTCAAGGCGAGACCCCAATAGTCCAGCATGAAGCGGTCGTCGGCGCCGCGCACCGTGCCCGCGATGTGGTTGAAGTGCGTGTACTGGTAGGGGTGCAGCCGGATCATCTCGGCGAGCGACAGCGCGAGGCCGAAGCAGAAGGTGGCGAGCACGACCGGCTGCCAGGTGCGGTGGTTGGCGCGCAGGCGCTCCATGGTCCAGGCGAAGGCGACGCCGCCGAGCACCGCCATCGGCGGGATCACGAAGACGAAATGGCGGATGCCGTTGTAGAGCGCCGGGCGCTTCACCATCGCGATCGCGAGCGGCAGCGTCGCAGCCAGCGTCAGCATCAGGAGGATGGTCTTGCGGCGCGCCGGAACCTCGCGCCGCGGCAGCATGGCGAAGGTGCTGACGATGGCACCGCCCATCAGCACCAGCATCACCTCGGGCAGCTGCAGGGCGAACAGCGTCGGCAGATACGACCAGGGCATGTCGGGCACCGACACGATCGCGCCGTCGAACATCTCCTTCCACGGCTTCTCGAAGAAATGCGAGAAGTAGGTCAGCGCCTCGAAGGGATTGCCCGGCTCCATGATCGACCACGGCCAGATCAGGCCCATCACGAGATAGCCGAGCACGAGGCCGGGCAGCAGCACATAGACGACATGGGCGAAGCGGCGAACCGACTCGCGCAGACCTTCGCTGCGCAATTCCTCCAGCAGCAGCGGCATGAACCCGACCGTGGCGTAGACCAAAGCGAGCCCGCCGAGAACGCGGCAGCCGAGCGAGAGGCCGGCCCCCAGGCCGACGATCAGGATCGTGCGCGGCGACGGCTGCGGATATTCCTCGGCGAGCCGGACGAGGCCGAGCATCAGGATGATCATGGCGACCGCGAAGGGCGCATCCTTCGGGTTCATGAACATGTGGCCGTAGAAGATCGGGCAGAGCGCGAGCAGGAGCAGCGCGGCGAGGCCTGCGAGCGGTCCGCCGATGCGGCGGCCGAGCCGCCACGTCACGGCAAGCCCGATCACGCCGACGATGGCACCGACCAGGCGGCGCGTCTCGAACAGCTCGAGCGGAATGACCTTGTGCAGCAGGGCCGCGACCATGTCGAAGCCGCCGCCGTACATGTAGAGATTGGCGAAGGAGAGCGCCGCGGTGTCCTTGAAGCCGGAACCGAACATGCGCAGCAGCAGGTCGGCGTATTCGGCGTGGGTGTAGTCGTCCCAGCCGAGCCCGTAATCGCGGAAGGTCAGGCCTGCAATGACGGCGACCGCGGCCAGCACCAGCATGGCGAGATCGTCGCAAGTCCGCTCGACCGAGCGCCGTGAAGGCGTGTCGATCGCCGAAGTCGTGATGGATGTCATGGCTATCGGTGCCCCGGAATCCCCTCTTGGCCCTGCTGGTGCGCGCGGGCCTCAACCCCGGACTCCCTATAGCGCAGTTCCATTACCAAGTAATTGGGCATTATGGCTAAATTCCTGATGCGACGCAGCAATTCCGGTTGGCGCCAATTCCGATGACTTGAGAGCAGCTCTAGCAGTATCGAGCCGCAGCTGAAGGGAATGTGAATAAGTCCCTGATTTCCTTCCCTTTAGGAACACCGCCCAGAATTGGCCGTTGGCGTGGAACAGCGTATGACGGTATCGTGGCGTAGCGGTTCTCGCGCGTGCATGCGCGGCCGGGGGTGAATTCGATGAATTTGGCATTGCTGATCGTGGGGATTTGCGCCGTCCTGGCGGGTCTCCTCGCGATCATTTTCGGCATGACGATCAGGGAATTCAGCCTCGGTGGGACTCTCATAATCTCCGGCACCATTGGCGTCTGCTCCGGAATGTTACTGGTCGGCCTGCGTCTGGTGCTGCTCGAGCTCAAGGGCATCGCGCGCCGGCTGGCCGGTGCAGTCGCGCCATCCGAGGTTCGGGTCAGGCCCGTGCTGCCGGGCCTCGCCGTGCCTGGCGCGGTCGCACCCGAGCCGGTGCCCGCTGCGGCGGTGAGAGCTGAGCCGGCGCCGCCACCGCCCGCAAGTCCGCCGCCGTGGCAGAGCGAAGCTGCTGCGCGCGAGCGTCCGCGTGTCGAGGCACCGCAGCAGGAGCCGGAAGCCCAGACCCCGCCTGCCGCTCCGGAAGCGCCGCGCCGGCGCAACCTGCTGTTCGCCTCGACCTCGCGCAAGGAACGCGAGCGCGCCGAGGCGAAATCCGGTGAAGCTGCGCCGCCGCCTGTGGAGCCCAGTGAGGCCCCGAACCTTCCGCCAGCGAGCTTTGACGTGGCCTGGCCGAAGCCGGACCGTACGCGCCCGCCTGAGCCGCCGGCCGCCCCGCGCCGTCCGCCGCCGCCGCCGCGCTCGCCGTCAACCTTCGCGGAGACCGCTCCGGCGCCGGCGCCCGAGCCGCCGCCGCCGCCCGTGGAGTCCGCACCACCCGTGACGGTGCTCAAGTCCGGCATCGTCGATGGCATGGCCTATTCGCTCTATTCCGATGGTTCCATCGAGGCGCAGATGCCGGAGGGCATGATGCGCTTTGCCTCGATCGACGAGCTCCGCGCCCATCTCGACCAGCGCGGTTGAGGCGGCGGGCATTCAAGTAGAGCGGCGGCCTTCACCAGTAATCAGCGCATCGCCCTCAGTCGTCGTGTTTCAGCCGAATGTATTCTTGACAGGGAATACTTCGGTGTCGTCAATCCCGTGACCACAAGCGGGAGAAGGCGGGCGCATGTCGGATGCGGGGGCGAAGAATTTCATCGAGCTGACCGCGAGCATCGTGTCGGCCTATCTCAGCAACAATCCGACGCCTGCGGCCGAGATTCCGAACCTGATCAATCAGGTGCACGGCGCCCTGGTGCGGGTCTCGTCAGGCCGCACCGAAACCGCGCCGCTGGAGCCTGCCAAGCCGGCCGTGTCGCTGAAGAAGTCGATCGCGCCCGATTATCTCGTGTGCCTCGAAGACGGCAAGCGCTTCAAGTCGCTGAAGCGCCATCTACGCACGCAGTACAACATGACGCCGGAGCAATACCGCGAGAAGTGGGGCTTGCCGGCCGACTATCCCATGGTGGCCCCGAACTATGCGGTGGCGCGCTCGCAGCTCGCCAAGCAGATGGGCCTCGGGCAGCAGCAGCGGAAGCGGAAGTAGTCGGGGGATCTTGTAGGGTGGGCAAAGCGAAGCGTGCCCACCAGCTCCAGCGCAATCGAAGAAAAATGGTGGGCACGGCGCAAGGGCGCCTTTGCCCACCCTACGACGCTGGAAGCTTGTCACGAAACTTCCGCGAGCGCCTCTTTCGCATCGGTCTTGATGCGCTCGACCATCGAGCGCAGGCCGTTCGAGCGCTGCGGCGTCAGATGGTCGCGAAAGCCGAACTCGTTGAACACGGCGATCGCGTCGGTATCGAGGATCTCCCGCGGCGTGCGGCCTGAATACAGCGCGAGCACGATCGCGACCAGCCCGCGCACGATATGGGCGTCGCTGTCGCCGCGATATCTCAGGACCGGCTCGCCATTGCCGCGGTCGACCAACTTCTGCAGCCAGACCTGGCTGACGCAGCCCTGCACCTTGTTCTCGGCCGAGTGTTCCGCCTCCGGCATCGGTTCCAGAGTGCGGCCGAGCTCGATGACGTACCGGTAGCGGTCGTCCCACTCGTCGAGAAGCTCGAAATTGTCCCTGATGTCGTCGATCGTCGTCATATCGGCCCACAGTTCCTGTTAAGGCCAATATAGAGACGCGAAGCCCTGAAATCGATAGGGTTTGAGCGCTAATTCGCCGGCCCTGGTCCGCGCCATTCGAGCGCAAGATCGTCCTGGGTCAGGGTATCGCGCGGCGCCTCGCTCGCGGCAAGATCGCCTTCGCCGGCCAGCGCGATCGAGCCGGTATGGTCGGGCGCCTTCTTGTTGTCGTTCTTGCTGCCGTCGTTCTTGTCGTTGGTGATCTGCTCTTTCTTGTCGTTGATGATCTGATAGAGCTTCTTCGCGCCGTCCTGGGCGCGCTGGCCGATGATGGTCGCGGCCTGGCCGCCGACCTCGCAGGCCGCCGGCTGGCGCTTGCAGAACTGGGTCATGTCGGAAACGGCCGCGGTCGCGGCCTGCACCGCATCGGCGGCGCCGATCTGCGGCAGCTTGTCCGATTCGGGCGTCTTGTCCCGCGGCAGGAGCACCAGCACCAGCCCGAGCCAGAATGTGATGCGGAGCAGAAAGCGCATCTTGTCGACCTGTCCGTTAGAGTCCGCTCGCGGCGATCTCCCGCGGATGTCGGACCTAGCAATCCTCGATAAATCGCAAGTGATTGCCTTGAGCTTAATTCGCGGAAAATTGACCCAAAATTCTTTGGCAGCGACCTTCCAGTAAATTTTCAATTGACGCCCGCGCCCGTGGTTTTGCCGGCCGTCCCGCATCCACCAATTCGAAACCATGGGGAGCAAGTGAAACCCTGTGTTCACCATCCGCAGCGAAGACGTCGCCAAATCGTCTAAAAAGCTCCGCGATAGCGCGGTGTCCGGCCGCGCGCTGTGCCGCCTTAGCACTCGTTTAAGGTCGCTCTGACACGGTGGCTCAACGACAAGGAGGCGTTCCGGCGCGTCTTCTCAAGACGATTGAGCCGAAGCGCGAGACCCGTGACAGTTTTGAGTATCATCCGCGATTGTCTCGATGCACTGCTGCATCCCTCCGCGCGCTACGATGCGCTGATGCGCGCGCGCCATCGCGCCTTCATGGCACCGCGGCTGCTCGGCAGCCTCGCCGCCTTCGCCGCATTCCCGGTCTATCTCGCCATGCGCGGCGCGCCGAGCGCGATCGAGGTCGCGGCCTTCGCCTGGCTGATCGCGCCGATCATGTTGTCCTGGTTCCTGTCGCGCACCGGCCGCTACGAGGGTGCGCATGTGCTGTCGTCGCTGGCGCTCGCCGGCCTGATCATGGCCGTTGCGGTCACGACGGGCGGCATCGAATCCTTCGCCGCGGTCTGGCTGATCGTGGTTCCACTCGAAGCTGCGCTGTCGGCTTCGCGCCGCGTCGCGGCTTTCGCCTCGCTGCTCGCGCTATCCTGCGGCGGAATGCTGATCCTGGTCAGCCAGCTCGGCTGGCTGCCGGTGGCGGAGCCGAGCGCGGCCGAGCGCGGCGTGCTGATGGCCTTCGGAGTTGCGTCCGCGACCCTCTATGCCGCGGGCCTCGCCTTCGGCGCGGAATCGCTTGCGCGGACCAGCGTTGCGCTCTTGTCGCGCGAGGAGGAGCGTTACCGCCTGCTGGCGCGCAACATGAGCGACGTCATCTCGCGGCATCAGCGCAACGGCGCGGTGCAGTTCATCTCGCCGGCCGCCGAGACCATGCTCGGCATGCAGGTCGCGCAACTGCTCGGCCACGGCCTGTTCGACCGCGTCCATGTCGCCGATCGGCCGGCTTATCTCACGGCGTTGTCGGATGCGGCGCGCGGCGAGGTGCGCAGCGTCGAGTTCCGGTTGCGGCGCGAGCCCGTCTCCGAGCGCGGTCAGGTCGATTTCATCTGGGTCGAGATGCGCTGCCGTCCGCTCGACCAGGACAGGGCGCGTGACGTCACGTGCGAAGCCGAAGTCGTCGCCGTGATGCGCGACGTCACCGACCGCAAGCTTTTCGAGCAGGCACTGGACCAGGCGCGCAGCGCCGCCGAGGCGGCCGATGCCGCCAAGACGCGCTTCCTCGCCACCATGAGCCACGAGCTGCGCACGCCGCTCAACGCCATCATCGGCTTCTCCGAGATGATAGCGCAGGAGCAGAGCCTGATGCTGGGTGCGGCCCAGCGCAAGGAATACGCCCAGCTGATCAACGATTCCGGCCAGCACCTGCTGTCGGTCGTCAACGGCATCCTGGACATGTCGAAGATGGAATCGGGCACTTTCGAGATCGCGTCCGAGCCGTTCGCGCCGCGCGCCTCGCTGCTCCATTGCTGCAATCTGCTGGCGCTGAAGGCGCGGGAGAACGGCATCGACCTGATCACCGACGCGCCGCAGGACCTGCCCGTCATGACCGGCGATCCCAGGGCCTTCAAGCAGATCGTGCTCAACCTCGTCGCCAACGCCATCAAGTTCACCGAGCGCGGCGGCCAGGTCTGCGTCTCGGCCGCGGTGTCCGGCTCGCAGCTGACGCTGCGCATCAGCGATACCGGCGTCGGCATCGCGCCCGACGATCTCAAGCGCATCGGCGCGCCGTTCTTCCAGGCGGGCACGACGTATCAGCGGCGTCACGAGGGCACGGGCCTTGGACTTTCGATCGTGAAGAGCCTCGTGGCGTTGCATCTCGGCGAATTGACGGTACAAAGCCGGTTGGGCGAGGGCACGGCCGTCACCGTCAATCTGCCGCTCGTCTACACGCAGCCGCAAGTCAAGCCGGCCGAGCGCAAGATCGCGACGCTGACGCCGGCGGTGCGCCAGGATATTCAAGACCAAGCTCACGACCAGTCCCAGGAACAACCCGCTCTGGTGAAGAAAAGTGCCTAAGAAGTCTGCCAAGGACGAAGCCGCTCCGCGCCGCCGTGGCGCCAAGGCAGCGGTCATCGATGTCGAGACCGAGCGCAACCTCGTGATGCGCGTGCTGCTGCACAGTCCCAAGGATACGCTGGCCGGTCTCGTCGCCGTCGCCGCGATCGCCGCGATCGTCGCCAATGCGCTGTTCCTCCAGACTGGCCGGCACCCCGCGCCGATGTTCGGCACGGTGATCAATCTTCCCGCGCCGTCCTCCGTGCCGCTGTCGAACCCGTTGCCGCGTCCGCGCCCCGTCGGCGCCGATACCTCGCCGCTCGAGCCGCGCGCGACCGAGTTCCGCGTCGAGCCCAAGCCTGCCGAGTCCAAGCCTGCCGAGCGTGCCGCCGAGAAGGCGCCCGAAAAGCCGGTCGAGGCGACCGCCTCGACGCGCTCCAACGATCCGATGACCAATCTGGTCAAGGCGACGACCTCGACGTCGCCCGCGGCCGTGCGTCCGCCGGCGCCGATCCCGGCACAAAGCCCGGCCGCGCGGCGCATTGCCGGCGTGCAGCGCGCGCTGTCCGAATATGGCTACGGCAATTTGAAGATCACGGGCAGCATGAGCAGCGAGACCCAGTCCGCGATTCAGAAATTCGAGCGCGAGCACAAGATGCAGGTCACCGGCCAGGTCTCCGACCGCCTGCTGCGCGAGCTCGCCGCTGCGATCGGCCACCCGGTCGAATGATTGTCACGCTTTGGAGCGAGGCTGGTGCTGATGGCGGCACTGGCCTATCGTGCGTTTCATGCGATTGAAATCCAACATTTGGGTCGCGGCCTATTTGCGCCGCTGCCAGACCGAGGGCGTGTTCGGCGCCGTGCGGCGACGTGGTGCCGAGGAGGCGGGCGCGGTGTTCGTCAAGGTGTCGCTGCTCGACGGCAATGCGATGCTGTACGCGCCGGCGCCGCAGACCGTCTATGACGACGGCCGGCCCATCGATCGCTTCTTCGTGCCCGTCGCGCCCCAGCCTCTGCCGGAGCACACTATCGAGGAGCGGCTGACCAAGGAAATCCGGTTCGATCCGGACGCCTGGATCGTCGAGACCGAGGATCGCGCCGGGCGGCATTTTCTGGAATTGGCGAAGGCTTAGCGCCAACCGTCATTGCGAGCCAACGGGTCCGCGCAAGCGCCGCCCGATGACAGGCTCCGCGAAGCAATCCAGAATCTTTCCGCGAAAAGACTCTGGATTGCTTCGTCGCAAGTGCTCCTCGCAATGACGAGTTTGGGCACGTCCGCGCCCAACACTCAGCATCGGCGCTAGCGCGAGCCGATCAGTGATCCGACGATCCGCCGGTGCCGATGCGCACCGCTGGGCTGGACCCGGGCTGCACGCCCGGCCGCGTCTGGCTCGCGCCGGCGCGGGCGCGTTGCCGTTCGCCGTCGTGCAGCGCGGATTGGTACTTCGCGCGGGTGACGGCGAGCGTCGAGCCGCGCCAGGCCGCCAGCATCACCAGCGCCGATCGCTCGGCGAGGCGGTCGTAGAGCCGCGACAACCGGTACACCGTGTTCACGGACGTTCCGATCTCCGGCTTGAAGAACAACAGGATGCGCTGGAACACCGGGCTCGGCATGTCGAGCGCGCGCGCGGCGATCGCAAGCGCCTCGCCGCCGGCATCGTCGACGATCTGGGCTGCGACGCGCGAAGGCAGGATCAGGCTGTCGCCGAGCTCGAAGGTGAAGTTTTCGACATCACCCGCGATCGCCGCCATCTCCAGGATCTGGATCGCGCGCTTGGCGCGCACGGTCGGAATCGGGGGGGCGGGCTTGAGCGGGGTCTGCGCCAGATTGTGCAGGATCAGCGCGCGCTCGGGGGCGCCGGCGCGGAAGAACATCTCGTGGATCTCGGCCGCCTCTTTCGGCTGCATCGCCATGTTGGCGGCCATGCGCTGCTCGGCCTCGGTCGGCACGCGTGCCGATGCGGGCGTGCGCGGCGGAGCGGGGATCTCCCGGGCCAATGGAACCCTGCGGCCTTCCTGGGTCGCGACCAGGCCGAGCTTCTGCAGGATCGGGACGGGCGTCTGCGGATAGACCGCGAGCCGCGCCTTGACGGCCGCGCGCGTCGCATCGTCGACCTGGTCGATCAGCCGCGTGGCGAGCTCGACGAACTGCCGCTGCTCGTCGTCGCTGTGGGTGCTCGTCTGGACGTAAAGGTCGGTCAGCACGCGCAGCAGCGTCGGACGGACATCGACACCTTCGCGACGGGACAGGGTCATCAGCCCGTCGAATCCGGGAAACAGCGACTTGGTCATGGAGGCGTACGCAACTCGGGAAAGAGACTTGGGGGCGAGCCTAGCGCAGCTTCTTTTAAAGCCTCGTTAAGGAAAACGAGGCGTGAAGCCGGCCCTGCAAATTCAGCAATTGTCGTGCCGCAACGGGACGGCGCGGTCCGTGTGGTTACGGTCGAAGGGGCGCGTTTACACCCCGTTAACCATGAGCTGATCTTAATGAATTGCATGTTGCAGGGGCGCGTTCGGTCGCGCGGCAATTGAAGAGAGCTGACATGGGGACCATCATCGAATTTCCGGCCGGTCGCCGGGTGGGCTCGTCGGGGGATGTCGCTCCGCGCGCGGACATGGGAACGGTCGTGATCCTTCCCGTGATCCGTATCGAGCGTGAGGCGGACGAAACCAGTGGCGATCGCGGGCCGGAGCAGGGCACAGCGCCGGGGCGCCGTCGTCGCCGTCGCTGACATCCGGCTTCATGCAATGCCGGGCTCCATCCGTCAGATCCGGCCTGTCCTATCGGCCGTCCTGCTCACGCTGCTAAGCGCCTTGCTCGCGGCGTGCAGCGGCGGCGACTTCGGCCGCACCCGCGAGAGCATGCGCAGCGACGACATGCATCGCTGGCTCGGTGCGGAGGTCACCTCCAGCGTCGGCCTGAAGCCCTCGCAATTCCAGCTCACCGACGAAGAGCGCCAGCTTCGCGATCTCGCCTATCCCATGATCGAGCCGCCGCTGTCGCGCCCGGCATGGAAGAGCGTGTTCGGCGACTACAAGGCGCTGCCCTCGCCGTGGCGGCAGAAGATCGTGTTCGACCGCACCATGTACGGACGCACGCTGATCGACGAGCCGCACCGGTCGCATTCCTCGCGCTATGCGCAGCTGATCGAGGACGTGCGCAACGACATCACCCGCTTCGAGCCGTTCTTCGCCTCCGCGATCCGCGTCATCGACCTCGACAGGAAGCGCGATGCCAGCATGGCGCGCGTCTCCGCGCTCTCGCCGAGGGAGAAGGACGATGCGGTCGCGCGCATGCAGGAGAACTCGCTGATCCTGCAATGGGTGCAGCAGTGCCTGGAGCAGCGCGTCTCGTCCTACCGCTGGGCGCTGGAACGCCTGGTGATCCAGGCCCCCGACGGCATGGCCGCCGATGCCGACCGCCTGATCGGCGAGCTCGCCGCCCAGACCGCCAACCCGCCGGTCGCAGGCCAGCCGCCTTACGGCCGCACGGTGATCTCGAAGGGCTGAGCGCCGATCCTCACGCCTGCCAGTTCCGCCGGGACGTGCTGCCGCACGCGCGCCCGCCACGGGCCTCGCGGTGCAGCATATTGGGCGAATCGCCCCGATTGGCGCTTGTTCTCCCGGGCCACATCGATAGGATTGCACCGTTACACCAAGTCATTTTGCACGAAGGTCTTTTGCGATGAGCAGCAATTCCGGGATGCGGCTTGAGGTCCCTCGAAATTCCACACCTGCGCGAAACCTGCTGCTGGTTCTTGCCATTCTCTTGGGATCAGCCGGCCCGGCCGCCGCGCTGACCCAGGAGGCCGCGATCGAGAACTGCCGGATGACGGTCGGCAAGCCGATCGTGCAAGCCTGCATGCATGCCCAAGGCGGCCGCAAGGCCGGTGCCGATATCGAGGGATGCCGCGCCAAGGCCAAGCCGCAGGTCAAGGCCTGCGTGATGGCGGCTCTCAACGCCGCCAATGGCCGGGCCAATGTCGCCGTCGAGCTGCCGAAGGAAGCGGCGCCGAAGCTGGAGCCCGGCACCGCACTGCCGAAGGGCTTCATCGCGCCGCCCCGCACCATCGCCGACATCACGGCGATCCTCGATAGCGAGAAGCCGAACGAGAAGCTGATCGTGGAGCTGAAAGCGGACGCCGATTCCACGCCAAAGGGCAAGGAATCGCGCGAAGATCTCGCGCAGTTCTATTTCGATCGAGCCAATGCGCGTGCGCAGCTTGGTCGGCTTGCTGAATCCATTGCGGATGCCAGCAAGGCCGTCGAGGTCGGCCGCGGCGCGGTCGAGCCTCGGCTGATGGGCCGCATGCAGCAGCTCCTCTCGCTGCAATACGCCGCAGCCGGCGATCCAAAGCGGTCGATGGATGTGATTCAGAAGTTGTTGCGTGAGACCGCCACCCAGCCGGGCGCAAAAGGCTTCCAATTGAGCGCCAACCGGTCCGTTGTCGGCAACCTCATCCAGATGGGCGATGTCGCCCAGGCGGAAGCCTATCTGCGTCGCACACAGGCCGCAATCCAGGAGGCGCGCACCAGCGGTCTTCCGGGCTGGCGCGCCAACTATGCGCGCTTCGGGCAGAACTGGGAAGGGGAGCTCGAAGCGACCAGGGCGATGATCTTCGAAGCGCGCGGGCAGTTCGCGGAGGCCGAGGCTGCCTATCGCGTGGCCGAGCAGCGCAAGCGGGCCGGCATGAAGGGCGTGATGGAGTCGGACAATCCCCCGGCGGAAACCGTCTTCCTGCAGTCGATCGACAACCTGGTGCTCAGTCAGGCCCGCATGAAGGCGCGACAAGGCCGGCTTGCCGAGGCCGAGGTCGATGCCCGTCGCGCTCTGCTGGCGCGACTGAAGGACACTGGCAAATACAATCCGGTGACGCCGCGCTACGTCATGGGCCTCGCGGGCATTCTGGTCGAAGAGGGCCGCTACGAAGAAGCCGAGCAACTCGGCCGCGTGGCCCTGGAGATCAACAAGACCGTCGGTGTTCCCGACGATTCTCAATCCACCGTGCAATGGCTGTCGCAACTGGCCGGCATCCTGGCGCTCCAGCGCAAGACGCCGGAAGCCAACGCGATGTACGCGGCGATCGACAAGGCGATTGCGAATTGGGAGCCGCAGCGTCGCCAGGTGTTCGAGCTCAATCCGTCGCGCATTCTCTCGCTCTACGCCTCCGGCCAGCTCGAGGCCGGCATCGCTGCGGCCGAGCAATTGGTGAAGAAGCAGGTCGGCCGCGTCGGCGAAAATCATTTCGATGCCGCCTCGGCGCGCGGCACGCTGGCGGTCGGCCTGATGCGGGCGCGGCGCGATGCCGAAGCGATCCGCGAGTTCAAGGCCGCCATCCCGATCATGATGGCGAGTGCGCGGGAAAATGCCGATGACGAGAACACTACTGTGGTCGCCGCGCGCAGCCAGCGCCTGCAGAGCATCGTTGAAAGCTATTTCGTGCTGCTTGCACGTACCGAAGCCGCAAGCGGCGGGGTCGGCGAGGAGACCTTCAGTCTCGCTGACGCCATCCGCGGCCGCTCGGTTCAGCAGGCTCTGGCGGCATCGAGTGCGCGGGCGGCTGCCAAGGATCCGGCGCTGGCCGATCTCGTCCGCAAGGAACAGGACCTCACCAAGCAGGTCAACGCGCAGCTTGGAACGCTCAACAACGTGCTGGCGCTTCCGTCCACCGAGCGGGACGAGAAGGGCGTGCAGCAGATCCAGGCCTCGATCGCCGCCTTGCGCACCGACCGCGACAAGGCGCGCCAGGAGATCAAGCAGAAGTTTCCGGTCTACGCCGATCTCGTCTCTCCCAAGCCGCCAAGCGTCACCGAAATTCGCGCGACGCTCGCCGACGGGGAAGCGATGTTGTCGTTCTATTTCGGCCAGAGCGGCAGTTTCGTCTGGGCCGTGCCGAAATCGGGCCCGGTGGCGTTCGCCGCGGTCAATGCCAGGATCGGCGACATCGAGACCAAGATACGTAAGCTGCGCGAAGCGCTCGAGCCGCAGGCGGCGATGATCTCGGACATTCCGCCGTTCGATCTCAAGCTCGGCCACGAGCTCTACGAGCTGTTGCTGAAGCCAGTCGAGAGCGGATGGAAGCCGGCCAAGAACCTGATCGTCGTGACCAACGGCGCTCTCGGACTTCTGCCGCTGTCCCTGTTGCCGACGGCACCGGCAGAGGTGGCCGCGGACGAGGACCCGCTCTTCGTCGGTTATCGCAACGTACCGTGGCTGGCGCGAAGCCATGCCGTGTCGACGGTGCCCTCGGCCGCGGCGCTGCGTACGCTGCGGCAATTGCCGCCGGGCAAGCCCGGTCGCGGCGACCTCGTGGCCTTTGGCGATCCTTATTTCAACCGCGAGCAGCAGGCCGAGGCGGAAGGCGGCGGAGAGAAGATTCAGGTCGCCGACGCCGGCGGCAACATCACGCGCGGCGGTCCGCTGAAGCGGCGCAACAGTCCCAAGCTCGAAGGCGTCGACAGCGCCGAGCTCGGTCTGTTGCCCCGTTTGCCCGACACCGCCGACGAGTTGAAATCGATCGCGCTGGCACTGCAGGCGGATCCCTCGAAGGTGTTGTTCCTCGGCAAGAGCGCGACCGAGAGCGCGGTGAAGACCATGAACCTGTCCGGCTTCAGGATCCTGGCCTTTGCCACCCATGGGCTCGTCCCGGGCGAGCTGAACGGGCTGACGCAGCCGGCACTCGCTCTGTCGTCGCCGACGGTGACGGGCGAGGGCGGCGACGGCCTCTTGACCATGGAGGAGATCCTCGGCCTCAAGCTGGATGCGGACTGGGTCGTCCTGTCGGCCTGCAATACCGGGGCCGGCGCCGGCGCCGGGGCGGAGGCCGCATCCGGGCTCGGGCGCGCCTTCTTCTACGCCGGAACGCGCGCGCTGCTGGTGACGAACTGGTCGGTGCATTCGCAGTCGGCGCGGCAATTGGTGACCGACCTGTTCAAGCGGCAGGCCGACGATCCCAAGCTGTCACGCAGCGAGGCGCTGCGCCAGGCGGCAATGGCCCTCGTCGATGGTCCGGGTTATCTCAACAGCGAAGGCAAGACCGAGTTCGCCTATGCGCATCCGCTGTTTTGGGCGCCGTACACGATCATCGGCGATGGCGGCTTGCGGTGACGAGACGGGAAGGGGTGCAGAGGAAATGAAGCGGAATGTCTTGCTCGGAATTGCGGCTGCAGCCTTGCTGGTCTCGGCGCCGTCGCGTGCGACGCAGTTGATCACGGAGGAGGAAGCCAAGCTGCCGCCTCCCAAGGGAGCGGTTGAAGTCCAGCAGCGCGGCATCCTGCGTGGCCCGAAGGTCGAGTTCGTCTCGCCGGGTGATGCGGCGAGCTCGCCGCTGCGGCTGGTGTTGAAATTTCAGTCCTATGGCGGAGCAAAGGTCGACCCGGACTCGGTCAAGGTGATCTTCCTCCGCACGCCGAACGTCGACCTGACTCCCAGGGTCAAGCCCTTCGTGCAGGCTGATGGCATCAACATGCAGGATGCGGAGCTGCCGCCCGGCGAATATACGGTGCGCGTCGATATCAAGGACAGCGACGGCCGGCCAGGTACGGCCGTCTTCACCCTGAAGGTCGCGCCCAAGTGAGCTTTGCCCAAGTGACCTCTCAAGTGACCTGCCCATACTGCCGGTCCGAAAGTGTCGAGGGTGCGCTGGTTTGTGCCTCGTGCGGGCGCGACATCGCCGTTCCTGCCACGCTGCTTGCCGAGCGCGACGATCTCTTGCGCAAGCGCGAGGAACTGCGCGACGAACTGAAGCGGGCCAGAGACGAGATCGAAGCGATCATCAGACGAAGGAAGTCGCGCTAAAGCGAGATGAGATCAGGTTTGATGCAGCAACAAAGAACGTGCGCTCCCTCGCCCGCTTGCGGGAGAGGGTTGGGGAGAGGGTGTATCCGCAATGGGACTGTCTCCAAGACGCGAAAGCCCTCACCCGGCGCCATAGCCGATGCGAAGCATCGGCGTCTTATAGGACGGCGGCCCGGGGGCCGCCTATGCCGACCTCTCCCGCAAGCGGGAGAGGTGAACGAGCCGCCGCAATCGATTCAACTTAAAGCCATACCGCTTTAGCGATGGAGTGCCCGTTCTGCGCCGAGACGATCAAGGACGAAGCCATCGCGTGCAAGCATTGTTCGCGGGACTTGCGCGTCGTACGGCCGACGCTTCTCGAGATCGACGAGATCGTTGCCGAGCTGGACAAGCTCAGGCGCGATCTCGATCGTGTCAACGTCCGTCTCGAGCGCTACAACAATCCGTTGCGCTATTACGGAACGCATGCGGTGCTCTATGTTGCGATTCCGTCGCTGCTGCTGGTGATCGCGCATGTGCTGGTGACCATCACCTTCAACCTGTCGCCGATCCCGCTTCGGATCGCGTCGATTGCCGTACCTCTCCTGTTCGGATTCGTTGCCTATCCGCTGCACCGGGTCTACATCCTCGCGGCATTCGTGCTCGCGTTTCTGACCGCGAGTGTCAGCATCCTGGCGATGCTGACGATCACCGGGATCCACGATCGTGTCCCGATCCTTCCAACGGTGTGGATCGAATGGCGGGAGGTGTTCGAATATGGCGCCAGTATCCTGCTCGCCTTCGTCTCGGGTAACATTCTCAGCGTCGTGATCTTCCAGATATTGCCGCGCGTGCTGACCCAGGGCGGTAAGCCGAACGCGTTCGCCTTCCGCATGGCGCGTCTATTGGGACAGCATGTCGGGGAGGAGCAACTGCGCCGCCGCGCCCGCTTGATACAGGACCTCATGCAGACCGTGGGGCCGCTTGCCGGCGTTGCCGCGACCGCCGTCGGCTCGATCTATGCGGGCTTGAAAGGCTTGCTGGGATAGCTGAAGCTTCCGAAGCGCGCTTGCAGGCCTATCGCGCGTCCACCACTTCGCCGTCTTCCTTCACGAAGCGGCCGACCGGAGCGTCCAGGAGATCGATCACGGCTTCCGACGGCCGGCACAAGCGCGTGCCCTTTGGCGTCACCACGATCGGACGGTTGATGAGGATCGGGTGGGCGATCATGACATCGAGGAGCTCGTCATCGCTCCATTTGGGATCGTCCAGGCCGAGCTCCTTGTAAGGCGTTCCCTTCTCGCGCAGCAGCGCGCGGACCGGAATGCCCATGGCCGCGATCAGCTCCTTGAGCTCGTCGCGCGAGGGCGGCGTCTTGAGATATTCGATAACGGCGGGCTCGGTGCCGCTCTGCCGGATCATCGCCAGCGTGTTGCGCGAGGTCCCGCAGGCCGGGTTGTGATAGATCGTGACGGTCATCGAATTGTCTCCGTGATTGCAACCGAGGCGGACGCGCGTGAGCGTCCGAGCAGCCAGTTCATCAGCAGCATGCCGGCGAACGCTCCGCACAGCTCGGCAATGACGAAGCCGGGCAGGTCGGCGGGACGAATGCCTGAGAACGTGTTGGTCAGTGACCTCGCAATGGCCACGGCCGGATTGGCGAACGAGGTGGAGGCCGTGAACCAATAAGCCGCGGTGATGTAGAGGCCCACCAGCCAAGGCACGGCCGTCCGCTGAAACCGGATGCCGGCCAGGATCGTCGCAACCAGCCCGAACGCGGCCACCGCTTCGGCGAACCATTGCGGCCCTCCGGTTCGGACTTTCGTCGAGAGCTCGAGCACAGGCAAACCGAACATCAGATGCGCCGCCACCGTTCCCGCGATCCCGCCGGCGATCTGCGCAACTATATAGAACGCAGCCTCGGATGGGGGCAGCTCGCGCTTGCCGGAGAAGACGAGCGTCACCGCGGGATTGAAGTGCGCGCCGGAGATCGGGCCGAGCACCGTGATCAGGACGACCAGGATGGCGCCGGTCGGCAAGGTGTTGCAGAGCAGCGCAAGCGCGACGTCCTTGGTCAACGTTTCCGCCATGATGCCGGAGCCGACCACGGTGGCGACGAGAATGCCCGTGCCGAGCGCTTCGGCCGCAAGGCGCCGCGAGAGATCGAAACCGTCCATCAGCCGGCCTTCGGTGCCAAATCGGTTGCATCTTCGGAGCGGCCGATTTCGCGCAGCTTGGTGCCGAGCGAAAGCTTGTCGATGCTCCTCAGCGGGAGGTTCACGAATGTAGCGATGCGGTTTCTCAGATAACGAAACGCGGTGACGAATGCCGCCTGTTTCTCCAGTTCTGAACCCTCTGCTGCGGCCGGATCCTCGATGCCCCAATGCGCCGTCATCGGCTGGCCCGGCCAGATCGGACAGGCCTCACCCGCTGCGTTGTCGCAGACGGTGAAGACGAAATCCATCACCGGCGCATCCGGAGCGGCAAACTCCAGCCAGCTTTTCGAGCGCATTCCGTCGGCGGGATAGCCCATGTGTTCCAGCGTGCGCAACGCCAGCGGATGGACTGCGCCTTTCGGGGTGCTGCCGGCGGAGAAGGACTGAAAGCGGCCGCCGCCGTCCTTGCGCAGGATCGACTCAGCCAAGATCGATCGCGCCGAGTTGCCGGTGCATAGGAACAAGACGTTAAACCTGTGATCAGACACGGCTTCGCTCCTTTCGTTTTGGCGAGCAGCACGATTGCAAAGTCTCGACGACGGGGTCGCAAACTTCCGGCCGTCCGCCGCAGCAATCGCGCAGCAGGAAGACTGCGACCTCGCGAAATTCGCCGAGGTTGGCGCGATAGACGATCGAGCGGCTGTGCCGCTCGGAAGATACGAGGCGGGCGCGGCTCAGAATCGACAGATGCGCCGACAGCGTGTTTTGCGGGACTTCCAAGAGGCGCGCGAGGTCGCCGGCCGCAAGACCCTCAGGTTCGTGCCTGACCAGCGTCCGGAACGCCTCCAGACGGGTCGGTTGAGACAGCGCGGCGAGCGCCAGGACGGCTTGCTCTGTTTCCATACATCCAGATTTATGGAATTATCGAGGCCGCGTCAATCTGGAAACCTCCGGCGGCCACGGCGCGAGTCGTAATTTCGAAAATTCTAGAAATATCGTTTGACACTCGATGTGCAGGCGCGCATCATGGCGTTCATGAAGATCGACGACGCAGCAGCACGCCTGGAAGCCCTCGGAAATCGGACCCGCCTGCAGATTTATCGGGCGCTGGTTCGGGCCGGGCATGCGGGCATGCCGGTCGGCCGCCTGCAGGACAAGCTGAAGATTCCGGCCTCGACGCTGTCGCACCACATCAAGACCCTGGTCTCGGTCGGACTGGTCGGTCAGAGCAGGGAATCGACGACCCTGATCTGCCGCGCCAATTTCGATGCCATGCGGGGGCTGGTCGACTTCCTGGCCGCGGAGTGCTGTGCAGACGAAGCGGGATGTAAGGATGCCCAGACGGCAGCCTGATTCATTTCGCTAATTATTCGATAATTCTAGAAGGATGGAGTATTGGGAATGGACAAGACCGTAGCCATCATCGGAGCGGGGCCGGTCGGCCTCGCAGCCGCCGCTCATATGCTCGAACGCGGCATGTCCCCTGTGGTGCTCGAAGCCGGACCGGAGGCCGGGCATGCCGTGCGGCAATGGCAGCACGTCCAGCTCTTCTCGCCGTGGGAATACAATATCGACAAGGCCGCGGCGCGCCTACTTGCGCCGACTGGATGGAATTCGCCGGACCCGAGCTCCTACCCGACCGGTGGCGAACTGATCGATCGCTATCTCGCGCCGCTGGCCACGCGAACGCCGCTGCGCGAGACGATCCGGACCTCGAGCCGCGTCACGGCGATCAGCCGCGCCGGCTTCGACAAGGCGAAGACGAAGGGGCGGGACCAGGCGCCGTTCGAAATCCGCTACCGGAACGGCAAAGGCGACGAGGTGATGCGCGCCGATGCCGTCATCGACGTCTCCGGCACGTGGTTCTCGCCCAATCCGGCCGGCAGCAACGGTCTGCCGGCGTTCGGTGAACGCGAATGCGCCGGCCGCATCGCCTATGGCATGCCGGCCGTTCGCGGCACCGCACGCAGCAGATACGCCGGCAAGACCGTGGCCGTGCTTGGCGCCGGCCATTCCGCCCTGGGCACGCTGATCGATCTCGCGCAGCTCGCCGAGGAGGCGCCCGGCACCAGGCCGGTTTGGCTGCTGCGCGGCGACGATCCGGCAAAGGCTTTTGGCGGCGGCCGCAACGACAAGCTTGCCGCGCGCGGCGAGCTGGGCTCAGCCTTCGCCGCGCTCGTGACTGCCGGAGAGATTGCGGTCGAGACCGGCTTCGGTGTCACCCATATTTCGGAGCTCGAAGGCCGCCTCAGGATTTCGGCAGGCGCGCGGAGTGTGGTTGCGGATGAGCTCGTGGTGTCGACCGGCTTCCGGCCCGATCTCTCGTTCCTGTCCGAGCTGCGGCTGCGGCTCGATCCGGCGATCGAGGCGCCCCTCGCGCTCGCGCCGCTCATCGACCCCAATGAGCATAGATGCGGAACGGTGCGGCCTCACGGCGCGCGCGAGCTGGCGCATGATGAGCCGGGCTTCTATCTGGCTGGCATGAAGTCCTACGGCCGCGCGCCGACCTTCCTGATGATGACCGGATACGAGCAGGTCCGCTCGATCGTTGCCGACATCGCCGGCGACCAGGAGGCGGCGGCACGGGTCGAGCTCGTGCTGCCGGAGACCGGCGTCTGCACACGCGGTGGCGTGGAGTCCACCGGCGCGGCAGGATGCTGCGGTGGTCCGCCCAAGGCCGAACCCTCGGCCTGCTGTGCCGCCGATGAATCCGCGAAGAAGGCGGGCGGTGTGGGGTGCGGTTGCTCATGAGCCGAGGCACTGCGGGCCCGCTCACCGTCGTCATCGCGCTCGGCACCGCGCAGACCATCGCGTGGGCGTCGAGCTACTATCTTCCTGCGATCCTGGCCGCGCCGATTGCGGGCGATCTCGGTCTTGCGCCGACTTACGTGTTCGCAGCGCTGTCGGGCGCGCTCATCATCTCCGGCCTGCTTGGCCCGAGAGTTGGGCATGCCATCGATACGTTCGGTGGGCGCAGCATGCTTGCCGTCTCGAACCTCGTTTTCGCGGCGGGCTTGCTGCTGCTGTCCATGGCCTATGGCATAGCGGTGCTGATCGCAGCCTGGATATTGCTCGGGATCGGCATGGGCATGGGCCTCTATGAAGCCGCGTTCGCGACGCTTGCGCGCATTTATGGCGCCAATGCGCGACGAACGATCACCGGTATCACCCTGATCGCCGGTTTCGCCAGCACACTCGGCTGGCCGCTCACGACGTGGCTCGCCACGGAGTACGGCTGGCGCGCGGCCTGTCAGCTGTGGGCGGTGATCCACATCGGCCTTGCCTTGCCGCTCAACCTTTCGCTGCCCCGTGCCGCTCCATTGCATCAGGAGTCCGGACCGAGCACGGGCGCAAGCCGGCAATCCGGCCGCCAGAGCGAAACCTTCGTCATGATACTGCTGGCGTACATGTTTGCGGCCGCGAGTTTTGTCAGCTCCGGAGTCTCGGCCATTCTGCCCACCATGCTGGTTGCGTTCGGCGCCACGCCGGCACAGGCGTTGTTGGCAGGAGCATTGGTCGGACCGGCGCAAGTCGGTGCACGCCTTCTGGAAGCAGGATGGCTTGGCCGGTTTCATCCGCTGCTGTCGGCGAGGCTCGCCATGCTCATGAATCCGATCGGCGTGCTTGCGCTGGTCGCAGGCGGCCCTTTGCTCGCACCGGCCTTCACGGTGCTGTATGGCGCGGGTAACGGCATCATCACCATTGCCCGTGGTACGCTGCCGTTGGCACTGTTTGGGCCGGTCGGGTTCGGCAGGCGTGTCGGGATGATTTCGCTGCCTTCGAGGGCAACGGGCGCTTTCGCGCCCCTTGCGCTGGGACTGATGGTGGAGCATCTCGGCAGCAGCGCGCTCTGGATCAGCGCCCTGGCCTCGGTCTCTGCGTTCTTCGCCCTTCTGCTGCTTCGTGGGGATCAGACGGCATGAGTCCCTGTCCGACGGGAGGAGAACATTCGTAGCTTGCGCGGCTGGCCACTGATTGCGGTGATGTGTATCGGCCAGCTCGGCAACCTGCTGCCGCACGTGACGTTGTCAGCGAATCTGGCCCAGCATCTGATGCCGGCGTGGGGCTTGTCCGCCGCCGAGGGCGGGATGATGGCGAGCGGCTATGCATTTGGCTACATGCTGGCGGTGCCCGTGCTCACGACGCTGACCGATCGCATCGACGCACGGCTCGTGCTCCTCTGCGGCTCTGTCGTGAGCGGCGTAGCGACCGTCGCGTTTGGCATCTTCGCGCAAGGCTTCTGGTCGGGGACCATCATCTGGTCGCTCGCTGGCCTTGGTTTTGCCGGTGCCTACATGCCCGGGCTCAAGGCACTGACGGACCGGTTGCCCGCCGGCGACAGCTCGCGGGCGGTCACGCTCTACACGTCGAGCTTCTCGGTGGGCGTCGGCCTGTCGTTCCTGATCGCGCAAGTCCTCGCCGACGGCTGGGGATGGCGGACCGCGTTTTACGTGACCGGCATCGGTCCGATCGCGATGGTGGTCGCGTGTCTTTTGATCGAGAGCCGCAGTCCCGCTCCAAGGGCAGGGCGCCTTTTGAACTTTGCGCCCGTTTTCGCCAACCGTGAGGCACTCGGCTACATCTTCGGCTACGGCGCGCACTGCTTCGAGCTCTACGGCATTCGCACCTGGCTGGTCGGCTTCTGGACCTACGTCGTGGCGCATCAGGGCGCGCCCTCATGGCTGAGCCCGGTCCTGATGAGCTTCTGCTTTGCAGTGATCTCCATGCCGGCCAGCATCCTCGGCAACGAGGCCGCACTGAAGTTCGGGCGGCATCGGGCGATCACCGTGGTGATGATCGCCTCGGCCAGCGTTGCGCTTGTCATCGGCCTCAATGCGACGGCTCCGGCATGGGTGCTGGCGCTGCTGCTGATGATCTATGGCCTGACGGTGCCGGCAGATTCCGGTGCATTGACGGCCGGCATGTCGGCTGCAGCTGTCTCGGAGCATCGCGGGGCGACTCTGGCCCTGCATTCGACCGTCGGGTTCGGCCTGTCGGCGATCGGAGCCTGGGGAACCGGGGTTGCCCTCGATGCCGCTGGCGGTCCGCAGAGTGCAGAGGGCTGGTTGCTGGCCTTCACCGTGCTCGCGACCGGGATCGCACTCGGTCCGCTCGCGTTGCTATGGTCGCGGATGGCGCGGTCCGACGAGCTGGTATCCAAGTCGCAATAGGCGAGCAGGATGCGGGCGATCAGGCTGACAGGGATCGGAGCCTTGCTCACGAATGCTTGACCCGGATCAAAGAATGCTTTCGGCCGCAGACTATGTTACTCAGGCTGCATCGCGGTTCCAAAAGGTATCCAAAAGGTTAAAGCACGTCTGATGCGGATCGTTCGGACCATCCTGGCACTCGCCATCGCCATATCCCTGGCGATGCTGCCGGCTGGTGCGTCCGCTTCCAGCCTTACGATGTCGTCGGGTGATATGCAGGCCGCCATGCAGGTCGGCGGCGACGGCGATATGTCGATGGACGATTGTTGTCCCGACATGAAGGGAACGGGTTCAGACAGCGGCTACAAGTGCGGCATGGGCTTCTGCTGTGTCGGCGGTACCGTCGCACTTGCGGACATTCGTCCCTTGGCTTTCGAATTCCTTGCCGTCGCGGCAGCGGAAACGGCTATCCCCGCCGATCAGGTCGTCGCCTCCCGTGGCGGCAGTCCTCCCTTCCGGCCTCCTCGAATCTGATCTCCGTCAAAGACGCGCGCGGGCACGCCCCGCGCGACGATGACTGATGTGCGCGTTCCTGCGTCACGGTCGAGATCAATTCATGAGGACAGGACAATGCTTTCCAAATTCAGCACTGCGGCTGTTGCCGCCACCCTTTCGCTTGCCGCCTCGGCCGCGTTGGCGGGCGCCGGCGACTATGCTTTCGAGCCGATCAATCCCGAGATGAAGAAGGGCGACGGCGTCACGCTTGCCGTTCGCTTGACCAACAAGCAGACCGGCAAGCCGGTGCCGGACGCCGTCATCTTCAAGACGCGCGTCGACATGGCTCCGGACGGCATGGCCGAGATGGAATCGGCGGTCGCACCGCTGCCGTCCAAGGAGCCGGGCGTCTACGCCTTCAAGACAGACCTGCCGATGGCGGGCCGTTATCAGGTCACGCTCTCTGCGAAGGTGCAGGGCGAGGCCGAGACGGTCACCGGCAAGGTCATCGTCAACGCGACCAAGTGAGCTTTCGGGCGCCGCCGGGTGGCGCCCGAACTTCTCTTCCCATTCACATGGACGCGCTCTGAGCGTGCGAATACAACCATGAAGACGTTGCGTCTCTTGACGACTCTCGCTCTCGGCGGCGGCCTCGCCCTGGGCGCGTACTGGTCCTCGAACGGGGGGCGCTGGTCGGTCCATGCCGAGGTGACCCCGGCTGCGGCGCCAGCGGACCGGACTCCGCTCTACTATCGCGATCCCGGTGGCGCGCCGCTTTGGTCCGCCGGGCCAAAGAAGGATGACCGCGGGCGGGACTATCTGCCGGTCTACGACGACGACAAGGCGGCCCAGGCAGAGCCGAAGCCAGCGCAGGCGGCTTCATCGCGAAAAATCCTCTACTACCGCAATCCCATGGGCTTGCCCGACACCTCGCCGGTGCCGAAGAAGGACCCGATGGGGATGAACTATATCCCCGTCTACGAAGGCGACGACGTCGATGATGGCACGGTGAAGCTGTCGCCCGGCAAGATCCAGCGCAGCGGCGTGAAGTCCGAGCCGGTCGCGCGGCGATCGGTCCGGGCCCTGGTCAAGGCGCCCGGCACGATCCAACTGGATGAGCGTCGCGTCTCGGTGATCGCGATGCGCGCCGAGAGCTTCGTGCAGAAGATCGCGGACGTCACCACCGGCACCCGCGTGAAGGCGGGCCAGCCGCTGATGGAGATCTACAGCTCGGCGGTCGCCTCCGCGGCGGCCGAATACCTCGCGACCATCACCTCCAAGACCGTCGGCGGTGTCGAGATGTACGGCCGCGGCTCGCGGCAACGGCTGGTCAATCTCGACGTCCCCGAGCGGGTCATCGCCGAGATGGAGAAAACGCATGTCGCGCCCGTCACCATCCATTGGTCGGCGCCGCGCGACGGAATCGTGCTCGAGCGCAACGCGATCGAAGGTATGCGCGCCAATCCCGGCGACGTGCTGTTCCGCATCGCGGACACCTCGCTGGTCTGGGCGCTGGTCGACGTCGCCGAGCGCGATCTCGGCAACATCGCGGTCGGGCAGTCCGTCGCGGTGCGCGCGCGCAGCTTCCCCGGCCGAAGCTTCACCGGCAAGATCGCGGTGATCTATCCGCAGGTGAACCGCGAAACCCGGACGGTACGCGTCCGCATCGAGCTCGCCAATCCCGAGGCGGTGCTGCTGCCGGACATGTATGTCGATGCCGACGTCGATACGGCAGATGGCGCGCCCGTCGTGGCGATCCAGGACAGCGCGGTGCTCGACACCGGCACGCGGCAAGCCGTCCTCGTCGACAAGGGGGACGGGCGCTTCGAGCCGCGGGAGGTGAAGCTCGGCCGTCGCGGCGGCGGCTATATCGAGGTGCGCGACGGCCTTGCCGAAGGCGAGGCGGTGGTCACATCCGCCAACTTCCTGATTGATGCCGAGAGCAATTTGAAGGCCGCGCTCAAAGGTTTTGCCGAGGCTGCGCCTCAAGCCCCCGACGCTGGCCATGCGACGGGAGAGCGCAAATGATCGCCCGCATCATTGCCTGGTCGGCGCGCAACCTGCTGCTGGTGCTGTTCGGCACCGGCTTTGCGGCCGCCGCCGGCCTCTACGCGCTGCTTCATCTGCCGCTCGACGCGATCCCCGACCTCTCGGATACCCAGGTCATCGTCTACACCGAATATCCCGGCCAGGCGCCGCAGGTGATCGAGGACCAGGTCACCTATCCCCTGACGACGGCGATGCTGACCGTGCCGAAATCCAAGGTGGTGCGCGGCTTCTCCTTCTTCGGCGTGTCGTTCGTCTACGTGATCTTCGAGGACGGCACCGACATCTATTGGGCGCGCTCGCGCGTGATGGAGTTTTTGAACGGCGTCACGTCGCGGCTTCCCGTCGGCGTCACCCCGACCATCGGGCCCGATGCGACCGGCGTCGGCTGGGTCTACCAATACGCCGTGATGTCGAAGGAATTGAACCTCGCCGACACGCGCACGATCCAGGACTGGAACCTGAAATTCGCGCTGGCCAAGGCCGAAGGCGTCGCCGAAGTCGCCAGCATCGGCGGCTTCGTCAAGCAGTACAATGTGGTGCTCGACCCCCAGCGCATGCGCGACCGCGGCATCAGCATGCAGAAGATCCGGGAAGCGATCCGCGCCAGCAATGCCGACGTCGGCGGCCGCACGGTCGAGCTGTCGGAGTTCGAGTACGTCATTCGCGGCAAGGGCTACATCAAGTCCATCAACGATCTCGGCAACATCGTCCTGAAGACGAGCAACGGCACGCCGGTGCTGCTGCGGGACGTCGCCAATGTCGAGCTCGGACCCGACGAGCGGCGCGGCATCGCCGAGCTGAACGGCGAGGGCGAGGTCGCAAGCGGCATCGTGCTGCAGCGCTTCGGCGTCAATGCGCTCGACGTCATCGAAAACGTCAGGAATCGCCTCAAGGAGATCGCGACCAGCCTGCCGAAGTCGGTCGAGATCGTCCCGGTCTACGACCGCTCGGGCCTGATCTATGCGGCGATCGACACGCTCAAGCACACGTTGTTCGAGGAGAGCATCGTGGTCGCGCTCGTCTGCATCGTGTTCCTGCTCCATGTCCGCAGCGCGCTGGTCGCGATCCTGATGCTGCCGGTCGGCGTGCTGATGGCGTTCGGCGCCATGAAGCTGCTGGGCCTCGGATCCAACATCATGAGCCTCGGGGGCATCGCGATCGCGATCGGCGCCATGGTGGATGCCGCGATCGTCATGATCGAGAACGCGCACAAGCACCTCGAGCGCGCCGAGCCCGGTCAGTCGCGCGTCCAGATCCTGATCGATGCGGCGTCCGAGGTCGGCCCGGCGTTGTTCTTCAGCCTGCTCATCATCACCGTCTCGTTCATGCCGATCTTCACGCTGGAATCGCAGGAGGGGCGGCTGTTCAGCCCGCTCGCGTTCACGAAGACCTTCGCGATGGCTGCCGCGGCCCTCTTGTCCGTCACCCTGGTGCCGGCACTGATGGTGATCTTCGTTCGCGGCAGGATCGTGCCCGAGAGCAGGAACGTCATCAATCGCTTCCTGATCTTTATCTACCGGCCGGTCATCAAGGGCGTGCTGCGCGCCAAGACGCTCGTGATCCTCGCCTCGCTGGTCGTGCTCGCCGTCACGATCTGGCCGGCGCGGCAGCTCGGCACCGAGTTCATGCCGACGCTGAACGAGGGCACGCTGCTCTACATGCCGACCACGCTGCCCGGCATCTCCGTGACTAAAGCAGCCGAGCTGATGCAGACGCAGGACCGCATCATCAAGTCGTTCCCGGAGGTCGAATCGGTTTACGGCAAGGCGGGGCGGGCGGCGACCGCGACCGATCCGGCGCCCACCGAGATGTTCGAGACGGTGGTCAGCCTGAAGCCGAAGGAGCTTTGGCGGGCAGGCGTCACCATCGACAGCCTGATCGCGGAGATGGACAGGGCGCTGCAGTTTCCGGGCGTCTCCAACGCCTGGACCATGCCGATCAAGGCGCGCATCGACATGCTGTCCACCGGCATCCGCACCCCCGTCGGCGTCAAGGTGATGGGCACCGACCTCGTCGAGATCGACCGGCTGGCGAAGCAGGTCGAGCGCGTGATCAAGACGGTCCCGGGCACCGCATCGGCCTACGCCGAGCGCGGCATCGGCGGCTACTATCTCGAGATCGTCCCGGACCGCGAGGCGCTCGCCCGCTACGGCATCCTGATCCAGGACGTTCAGGACACCATCGCGGCCGCGCTCGGCGGTCAGACCGTCACGACGACGGTGGAAGGGCGGCAGCGCTTCACGGTGAACATGCGCTATCCGCGCGACCTGCGCGACAATCCCAAGGCGATCGCCAGCGATATCCTGGTGCCGATGCCCGCAGGCGGCGCGGTGCCGCTCGGCGAGGTCGCGAAGGTCGAGCCGGCGCGGGGGCCGACCTCGATCCGGACCGAGAACGGCCAGCTCGCGACCTACGTCTATGTCGACATTCGCGATCGCGACATCGGCAGCTACGTCGCCGATGCGCAACGCGCCGTGACGGACAGCATCGAGTTCCCGCCCGGATATTACGTGGTCTGGAGCGGCCAGTACGAATATCTGCAGCGCGCCGCGGCGCGCCTGAAGATCGTGGTGCCGGTGACGCTGACGATCATCTTCCTGCTGCTCTACCTGAATTTCAGGGCCATGACCGAAACCCTCATCGTGATGCTGTCGCTGCCCTTCGCGCTGGTCGGCGGCATCTGGATGATGTGGTGGCTCGGCTTCAATTTGTCGGTCGCCGTCGCCGTCGGCTTCATCGCGCTCGCCGGCGTCGCCGCCGAGACCGGCGTCGTGATGCTGATCTACCTCGAGCATGCCCTGGCGGAGATGAAGGCGACGTGCCGCGCCGAGGGCAGGGACTTCACCCGGCAGGATCTCCACGAGGCCATCATGGTGGGCGCGGTCGAGCGCGTCCGGCCCAAGATGATGACGGTCGTCGCCATCATGGCGGGCCTGCTGCCGATCATGTGGAGCACCGGAACCGGGTCGGAGATCATGCAGCGCATCGCGGTGCCGATGATTGGCGGCATGATATCGTCGACGCTGCTGACGCTGATTGTGATCCCCGCGATCTTCGGATTGGTGAAGGGCGTCCGCTTGCCGCCCAAGCGCGAGGACAAGGCGCCATCGACCGAGACGCCAAAGCCGATCGGCGCAAGATTGCGCGTCGTGGAGCCGGCCGGATGACGCGAGCCATGATGCACGATCATGTGTTGAAGCCCTGGAGTGACAGCGAAAGGAATTCCGAAGATGAAGCAACGCGCCTGTTTGATGACCCGCCGGTCGCTTGTCGGGCTGATCGCCGCGGCCGCTCTTGCAAGGCCGGCCGCGGCGGCGCCCGACGCAGCCACACTCACGGTGCACCGTGATCCGAGCTGCGGCTGCTGCGCCGGCTGGGTTCAGCATCTGCGGGATGCAGGATTTACCGTAGAGGTGGAGGAGACGCCCGACCTCGACCCGATCCGGGCTCGTCTCGGCATCCCATCGAACCTGGTCGCCTGTCACACGGCAGAGGTCGCCGGTTATGTCGTCGAGGGGCACGTGCCGGCTGCGGCCGTGCGGCGCCTCCTCTCCGAGCGTCCCAACGCGAAGGGACTCGCCGTGCCGGGCATGCCGGTGGGCTCGCCCGGGATGGAAGGCGGCACGCCGCAGCGTTACGAGGTCGTGCTGTTCGGTGCCGATGGCCAAAAGCCGTTCATGCGCTTCATCGGCTCGCAGGCGATTGATTGAGGGTGCTGCGCGATGCCTAGCCGCCACTATGGCTGTGGCGGATAGCGCTCGAACGCCGGCAGTTCGTGCGCATGCTCCATCCAGCGCAGGCGCTCGGCGACCTGGATCTGCATCGTAGCGGGCACCGCCTCGGGATCGTCGTAGGTCGCGCTCTGGATGTCGATGATCCCCGGCATCATGTTGGCATTGACGTAGAACAGTCCGGTTCCGCAGTCGCCGCAAAAGTGCCGCCGCCCGTGTTCGGAGGAGCGGTAAACCTTTGGCTCGCCCTTGGTCACCTTGAGGGCGCCGTCCGGGTACATCGTCCAGCCGACGACCGGAGCCCCGGCGTGAAGCCGGCAATCGCGGCAGTGGCACAGCGCGTGTACGATTGCCTCGCCCTCGACCTCGTAACGGATTGCGCCGCAGTGACAGCCGCCCGTGATGGTGCTCATGCGTTCCTCCGATCGAACATGAGTTTTCAGATCGATAGCTCTCGCGCCCGGTGGCTTCAACAACGCAGTCGATTTGCTATTGCGTCCTACTGTCGCCTGACAGCTGCTGCCATTCCCGACGAGCGCGACCAGGCTATCTTCGCGTCCGTGTGCTCTCAGGTTGCAGCATACGTTGCTTCACCGTCCGCGCGATCGCCGCCGGCGCCTCCTCGGGGATCGCAAAGCACGAGCTCGCGTTGATCTCGCAGAGCACGTAGGTGTCTGCGCCGGCCGCATCTGTCGGCCCGTACAGGAAGTCCGCGTCCCAGATCACCGGCAATGACGGCTCATCGATGCCGAGCGTTGCCATCATCTGCGGCGTCCATTCGTCCTCCATCGACCGCCGCAGCGCCTGGAATTGCGGAGCATCAGGCCCGTGCATGATCCGCGGCCCGGGCTGGGCCTCGGGCGCCTCCGGTCCCTCCGGCGGCGGCGGGATCAGGGCCTTGATCTTCTGGTGTCCGAAGCCTGCGACTTTGGCGCCGCTCATGTAGCATCGGATCATGCCGTCGGGCAGGCGCGGTTGAAACGCCTGGTCGATGATGCAGCCGCCCCAACCGAAATAGGGCTCGCAGCGTGCAAGCAGGGCGTCGAGCGGCATGTCCTCGGGCATGCTGCCACGCTGCGCATGCAGCACGCGAACCGTGCCTTGAGTGTCGGGCAGGGCCTCGACCTTCCAGACGCCCTGGCCGCCATTGCCCCGGTTCTGTTTCAGCACGCGCGGGCCACTGCCACGAAGGCGCGCCGGAAACTGGCTGCGGAAGCTTGCGGCAGTGTCGTAGCGATGCGTGTCGGCGCCCCAGCCCAGATGCCGTGTCCGGTAGAGCACCTCCTTGACGCCCATCTTCAGGATGACGTCCGGATGCGCGCTCACCCATGGCCCTTGCGCTGCGACGTCGCGCAGCAGGGCGTCGAGATCGGCGCGGGTCTTGCCTTGATGGATCGGATCGACCCAGACCAGCACGCCGTCGGCTGTGAGCAATTGTTCGCGGACCGCGCCTGCAAAGCTCTCGTCGTAGATCGCTGGGAAGGCGTCGATGCCCGCGGCGGCGAGCGCCTCGAAGACGCGGACGAAGCGGCTGTTCTGCGCCGTTGCCTCGCGCCGCGCGGCAGCGTCGCCGCGCGAGAGGATGGCTAGGGTTCGGAGGGGAGGGGAGTGACGTTCGGTGTCCATGCGCAAGCTCCACGTATTTGCGTGCTGCGCAGAGCTTGGACCTGGGTCTCACGGGGAGTCTGCCTCGTCCCCACGCGGACAATGTATGTGAAACTGCCTCGTCGTTTCAAGATGGGCTGGCGGGTTCCTTCGAAGGGTGAACTCTTCGTGACGTGGCGCGGCCGTGCGCCGGTTGACAGCCCGGTCTTGCGGGTTTTTAGTCGGCGCGACGGGGATGTGCGATCTCCCCGCGAGGCGACATGCCCAAGCATCGCGTCCTGATCACCAAGGGCGCAGCATGTCATCACATAGCGCAGCTCCATTCCGCAATCCGCCCGACTTGCCGGCATCCAGCCGCCGAGCGCCACGGCATGCGCCCCGGCGGCGATTCTGCTGCGTCTGGCGCGGCGGCCGGAGGCCGCCTCACCATCCGACATCACCTGGGGTAGGGACCCAGAGCTCAAGGGAGCTGATCCATGCATAAGACTGTTTCGGCACTGATCGGCATCGCTGCCTGCTTCATCACGAGTGCTCACGCGCAGGGCATCGACTGGCAAAAGGTCGATGAGACACTGGGGCGAAAGCCGATGGTTGCGGACGATGTCCATCGCTACGGCTTTCCGCGCACCGATCTCACCGTGACGTTGGATGGTGTCACGATCAAGCCGGCGCTGGCGCTTGGCGGCTGGCTGGCGTTCAAGCCCGCGCATGGCGGAACCATGGTCATGGGTGACCTCGTGCTGCTCGAGACCGAGATCAACCCTGTGATGGCGAAGATGATTGCGAGCGGTCTCGAGATCACCGCCGTGCACAACCATCTGCTGCGCGCAAGCCCGGCGACCTTCTACATGCACGTCGCCGGACATGGCGACCCGGTCAAGCTGGCGTCGGCAATCCATGATGCCCTCGCCGAAAGCAAGACGCCCCTGACCGTCGCCGCGGCAGCGAACTCGCCCTCCATCGATTTCGACACGGCGAAGCTGGATCAAATCATCGGCGTCAAGGGGCAGGCCAATGGCGGCGTCTACCAGTTCAACGTCAAACGGCGAGACCCTGTCTCCGACGACGGCATGCTGCTGACGCCGGTCGGCGCGATGGGTGTCGCGACCGCCATCAATTTCCAGCCGACCGGCGGCGGAAAGGCGGCCGTCACGGGCGACTTCGTCCTGACCAGCGACGAGGTGAATCCGGTCATCGCGGCGCTGCGAACACATGGCATCGAGGTGACGGCGCTGCACAGCCACATGCTGAACGAACAGCCGCGGCTCTTCTTCATGCACTTCTGGGCCAACGACGACGCGGTCAAGCTTGCCGAAGGCTTGCGTGCGGCGATCGAGAAGACCGCCAGCACCAAGAGCTGAACCGAGGCATGGAAACTGCAGCGTGAGGCGTTTCAATGATCGAATGTTTGACGTTGGGACAGCCGACGATGCGCGCCGCTTTGGCCTTTCCGTCGCGGCCCGCAGCACGGGCCAGTCTCGTCCTGGCGCTTATGCTGGCTTTGCTGATGGGAGGGAACGCCATGGCCGAGACCCTGAATTTCGACAACGCTCCTGCTGGAACGGCGCCGGCAGGGTGGACTCTCACGATGACCGGCAAGGGTGAACCGAAATGGACCATCGAGGCGGAGCCCACGGCGCCGAGCAAGCCGAACGTCCTCAAGCAATCCGGACGGGCGACTTTTCCAGTGGCCATCAAGAGCGATGCCAACATTCGCAACGGCTTCGTCGAAGTGAAATTTAAGGCGGCGTCGGGGTCCGAGGATCGCGCGGCGGGAATCATCTGGCGTGCCAAGGACGCCGACAATTATTACGTCGTCCGGGCAAACGCGCTGGAGGACAACGTGGTGCTCTACAAGACGATCAAGGGCATACGAAATTCGCTGCAGATCGTCGGCCGCAAGGGCGGCTACGGCGTCAGCACGCCGGTGCCATCAGGGCAATGGCATACGCTGCGTTGCGACTTCGCGGGAAATCGGTTCAAGGTGACTTTTGACGGAAAGCCATTGTTCGAGGTGGAGGACGCCACGATCACGGACGCCGGCATGATCGGCCTGTGGACCAAGGCAGATAGTGTGACCTTGTTCGATGATCTGACATATGGTGAGACCAAATAGAAATTGTCCACCTCTGTCGGAGATCACCATGAGCTTTCGCCGTCTGTCGGTCGCGACGATTCTGCTGGCTGCGTTTGTCGGCCCAGTGCGGGCGGAGGAAACCCTCATCACCTACAAATCGCTCAGTCCGGAGCTGGCGCTCGATCTCGCGCGCGCCGCTTTGGATAGCTGCCGCAGCCGTGGATATCAGGTTGCCATCGCCGTCGTCGATCGCTTCGGTGTCACCCAAGTGATGCTGCGCGATCGCTTTGCTGGCGCCCACACGCCCGCGACGGCAACCGGCAAAGCGTGGACAGCCGCGTCGTTCAAAACCAGCACGATGGAGCTGAACGCGATGAGCCAGCCCGGCATGATGCAGTCAGGCATTCGCAATCTTCCCGGAGCGGTCATCATAGGGGGAGGGCTGATCGTCGAAGCCGGCGCCTCTCTGGTCGGAGCGGTCGGCGTCTCCGGAGCTCCCGGCGGTGACGCGGACGAAGCGTGCGCGAAAGCCGGGATCGAGGCCATTCGTGACAAGTTGGAGTTTTGAGGGGCGGGCACGCTCGCGGGTCGGACGGGACGGATCAGGATGCGTCGCTCACGCCGTCCTCATTGTCCCCGAGGATCGTCTCCGATAGCAGTGCAGCGGCGTTCTGCAGTGGAGCTATGAACCGATCCAGCTCAGTGAAGCTCACCCGCGCCACGGGAACGGACACACCCAGGCACGCGATCAGCTCGCGATCCGGCGAGAGGATGGGAACGGCACAGCCGACCACGCCTCGCACATATTCTTCATTGGTCTTGGCCCAGCCGCGCTTGCGGGTCTCCTCGATCACCGCCATGAGGCGCTCGACATCGACGATCGTGGTTTCGGTGTATCGCGTCAGCGCGAGTGCGCGGCACAGCTTCTCGCGCGCGCGCTCCGGCAGCCGGCTCATGTAGATCTTGCCGGTCGAGGTGCAGTGGAGCGGGGCCGCTTCGCCGGGATTGAACTGCAGGCCTTGCGGTTGCGAGACGCGGACGCTGTCGACGTAAGCGACGACATTGTCCCGCACGACCCCGATCTCGCATTGCTCGCCGATCTCGGCGGCGACGGCGCGGAGCACCGCGTGCCGGCGCGCGGTGCGGAAGGCTGCCCCGATGACGCGGGCCGACAGCGTGACCAATTGATTGCCGACAACATAGCGCTTCGTTCCCACGGCTCTCTGAAGCAGCCCGCGCTGCTCCAGATTCCCGATGAGCCGGTGCGCAGTCGGCAGCGGCAGGGACAGCGCAGCGGCGATGTCCGCGACCGAGGCTGCTCTGGTCTGGCTTGCGACATAGCCAATGATCGCGAAGGCGCGGTCCAATGGCCCGTCGGTACTCTGGTGCCGCATCTCGCCAGTCTCCACCAAAAATAGAAAATTATCATTTTTCGGAATGAAAACTACTGAAATATGAAAATCTGCCTAGCCGCTTTTGTGCTGTGCCCATATCGTTGGCGTTGCCCGGTGGTGAACAGGATTTGAGCAGTGCGAGCCACCGCGGACGTGCTGAGGAGACCGGAATGTCAGGCCACTACGACGTCGATGCCGTGCGGAAGGAGTTTCCGGCTGCCGAGCGGATCACTTATCTCGACTCCGGCTTCCAGACGCCGCTTGCGCGTCCCGTCAAAGCGGCGATCGATCGTTTCCTCAGCGAAGGTCTCGAGACCGCCGGCCCCAAGAGCGTCTGGCTCGATCGCGTCGAGCAAACGCGCGAAAGGCTGGCGCGGTTTCTCGGCGTATCGGCCGACGAGATCGCCTTCACCAAGAACACCTCGGAGAGCACGAACATCGCCGCGAATGCGCTGCCGCTGCGCGCCGGTGACAAGGTCCTGATGATCCACGGCGATCATCCGAACAACGCCTACGCGTTCCTCAATTTGCAGCGCAAGGGCGTCACGGTCGAATTCGCGCCGATGACGGAGATCGTCAACGCCGACAGTCTTCGTCCCTACATCGATGCGAGCACGCGGGCGATCTCGATGTCGCAGGTGACGTTCCATGCTGGTCACCGTTTCGACATCGAAAGCATCGGTGCCCTTTGCGCGGAGAAGGGGCTCTATTTCGTCGTCGACGTGATGCAGGCCATCGGCGTCGTGCCGATCGACGCAAAAGCGATGCGCGCGACCTTCATCGGGTCGGGCAGCCACAAGGGGCTGCTCGTGCCGCAGGGGCTGGGCCTGCTCTATTGGGACAAGTCCAGGACCGAGCTCGAGCCTGCCTATCTTGCGGCCGCGAGCCTCGCGGAAGTCCCGGCCGACCTGATCGCCCGTCCTGACAGGCTCGCGCCTGCCCCGAGCGCGCGCCGCTTCGAGCTCGGCAATTTCAATCTTCCGGCGATCCATGCTCTCAGTGCCTCGCTCGACATGATCGAAGCGCTGGGCGTTGAGAACATCCAGAACCATTGCTTCGATCTCGGCGATCATCTCATCGCCCGGATCAATGCGCTGGGCGTTCGCCTGGTCGGCCCTCGCGCGCGTCAACATCGCGCGCCGCACATCTACATCATTGCGCTGCCCGCGGCCGAATGGCTCGGCCATTTCGAGGAGAATAACGTCCGCGTGTCGCCGGAGCGGGACGGCATTCGCGTGTCGTTCGGAATGTTCAACACGATAGCCGACGTTGACCGCCTCATCGAGGTGATCCAGCGGCGCGGCGTGAAGCCATCATCGAGGGCCGCATAGGCTGTCCATCAAGGAGACGTACATGACGAAGTTTGCGTGTGTCTTGAGCATTCTGTCCGGCCTCGCGGTCCTCGGCGCCGTCAGTGGACCCTCGGCTGCCGCTGACAGTCCCACGCTCGCCAGGATCAAATCGAACGGCGCCATCACCATCGGCCACCGCGAGGCCTCGATACCGTTCTCCTATCTCGGTCCCGACCAAAAGCCGATCGGCTTCTCGCTCGACCTCTGCGCGGCCATCGTCGAGCGCATCAAGGCGGAGACCGGCCTGCCCAATCTCAAGGTCAATTACGTTCCGGTGAACTCGTCCAACCGCATTCCGCTGATCCAGAGCGGCACTGTCGATATCGAGTGCGGCGGCACGGCGAATGACAGGAAGCGGCAGGAGCAGGTCTCGTTTTCCGTCGCCACCTTCGTCAGCCAGCCGCGCTGGCTGGTCAAGGCGGACAGCGGCCTGAAGACGGCCGGTGATCTCAAGGGCAAGACCATCGTCGTCACCCAGGGCTCCAATGCCGTCGGCTTCGCGCAGGGCGTGAATGCGAAGGAACAGCTCGGCTTCAACATCGTCCAGGCGAAGGATCATGCAGAATCCTTCCTGATGCTGAACACCGGCCGCGCGGCCGCCTTCATGGAAGACGATATTCTGCTCGCCGGACTCAAGGCCGCAGCTCCGAAGCCGGATGCGCTGATTTTTCTCCCCGAGGGTTACGCCAAGATCTATTATGGCCTGATGTTCACGAAGGGCGATACCGGCTTCAAAGCACTCGTCGACGACGTGCTGTCGAAGCAAATGGCGTCCGGCCAGTTCGAGAAGACCTACGCCAAATGGTTCACTAGGCCAATTCCGCCCAAGAATGAGAACCTGGCGTTTCCGCTGACGGTCGAGCTCACGGAACGGATCGCGCATCCCAGCGACGCGGTCGACTAATCGCGGCAGCAAGGCGGAGACTGTCCCGCAAACCGAGCCCTGAGGTTCGCCATGTTTGCAGTGCTTCTTGAACAGGCCGCGGACGGCCAGCGCTATGTCGACTGGCTCGTGTCGGGCCTCGGCTGGACCCTGGCGCTGGCGTTCTTCGGCTGGTGGATCGCCTTCGCGGTCGGGGTCGTCGTCGGCATCGGCCGTACCGTGCCGAACCGCGCCGTCGCGGCACTTGCCCGCCTCTATGTGGAGATCTTCCGCAACATCCCCGTGCTGGTGCAGATGTTTCTCTGGTACTTCGTCCTGCCGGAGATTCTTCCCCTCGCGTTCGGGAACGCCATCAAGCAGATTCCCCCGCCCTGGGGATCGTTCGTTCCGGCGCTGCTGTGCCTCGGTCTCTACACCGCTGCCCGGATCGCCGAACAGGTTCGTGCCGGGATCGAGGCCCTGCCGAGAGGACAGGTCGAGGCGGCAAACGCGCTCGGGCTCAGCGGCTATCCGACCTATCGCCATGTCATCGTGCCGCAGGCGCTGCGCCTGATCATCCCGAGCCTGACCAGCGAGGTGATGGGCATCTACAAGAACACCTCGGTCGCTCTCACGATCGGGCTGATGGAGCTAACGGCCCAGGCCCGCCAGATCAGCGAAGCGACATTTCAGACCTTCACCGCTTTCGGCGCGGCGACGCTTGTCTACCTCGCGCTGGCGCTCATCGCCTATCAAGGCATGGCGCTGATCGACAGGGCCGTTCGCATTCCCGGCACGGGCCCCGCAGACGATGCAGTCAAGCCGGCTGCGGCGTGCGCCACTCAACCGATTGACTCTCTGCCTGATGCGATGGAGGTCGTGAAATGACCAGCCTCGATTTCTCCGTCGTGCTTCAGGCCTGGCCTTACCTCTGGTCCGGCTTGCTGTTTTCGCTGGCGCTGACCGCCGTTGCTTTCGTGGTCGGCCTGGTCCTCGGCGCCTGTCTGGCCCTGGTGCAGCACTTCGAACTGCCCGTGCTCGGCAAGCTCGTGCGCGGCTATGTCGCCCTGATGCGCTCGATCCCGCTGATCCTGGTTCTGTTCTGGTTCTTCTTCCTGGTGCCGATCGTGCTCGGTCATCTCAGCGGAAGCGGACGACCGGTCCCGATCGGCGCCACCTGGACCGCGTTCATCACCTTCGGCCTGTTCGAGGCCGCCTACTACTCGGAAATCATCCGCGTCGGATTGCGGGCCGTGAACCGGGGACAGTTCGAGGCGTGTCAGGCGCTCGCATTGTCCACCTTCGAGACCTATCGCTCCGTGATCCTGCCGCAGGTGCTCCGCGTCGCCAGCCCGATCATCCTGAGCCAGACCATCATCCTGTTCCAGGACACTTCGCTGGTCTACGTGCTCTCGCTCACCGATCTGCTCGGCGCAGCCTCGAAGCTCGCGCAGCTCAACGGCCGTCTGGTCGAGATGTACCTGGTCATTGCGGTGGTCTACCTCGCCATCAGCTCGGCGGCATCGCAATGCGTGGCGTCCTTGCGCAAGCGGTATGCGATCGCGGGAATGCGCCGCTAGCGCTGCGCACGGTCATCCCAGTCCTTGGAGAGGAAAAATGCTTCAGCTCGCTGCGGGGAATCGGGCGTCCATCGTCACCGTGGAAAATCTAGTGAAGCGGTTCGGCCATTTCACGGCCCTGAACGACGTCAATCTCGCGGTCGCGACCGGCGAGAAGATCGTGCTGTGCGGCCCCTCGGGCTCGGGCAAGTCGACCTTGATCCGCTGCATCAACCACATCGAAAAGCATGACGGCGGCCGCATCGTCGTCGATGGTATCGAGCTGTCGGACCGGATGACCGACGTCAACGGCGTTCGTCGCGAGGTCGGCATGGTGTTCCAGAGCTTCAACCTGTTTCCGCACCTCTCGGTCGTCGAGAATTGCATGCTGGCGCCGATGAAGGTGAGGGGCCTGTCCCGCACCGATGCGCATGAGCGAGCGATCGGTCTGCTGCGCAAGGTGCGCATCCATGACCAGGCGAACAAATATCCAGGGCAGCTCTCCGGCGGCCAGCAGCAGCGCGTCGCCATCGCGCGGGCGCTGTGCATGCAGCCGAAGATCATGCTGTTCGACGAGCCGACCTCCGCGCTCGACCCGGAGATGGTCAAGGAGGTGCTCGACACCATGGTGGAACTCGCGAAGGACGGCATGACCATGGTGTGCGTCACGCACGAGATGGGCTTTGCCCGCGAGATCGCTGATAGGGTGGTGTTCATGGATCGCGGCTCGATCGTCGAGGAAGCCGACCCCGAAAGCTTCTTCCGCGCGCCGCGGACGGAGCGGGCGAGGGATTTCCTCGGCCAGATCATCCATTAGAGCGGAATGGCTTTAGGTCGAATCGATGCCGCGGGCTCGGTGCAACCTCTCCCGCTTGCGGGAGAGGTCGGCGCGTAGCGCCGGGTGAGGGTTTTCTCCTCTAGGGGATTGTCCCATTGCGGAAACACCCTCTCCCCAACCCTCTCCCGCAAGCGGGAGAGGGAGCGCACCTCCGTCTTTGCAGCGATCGAGCCTGGATTCATCGCGCCTTAGCGATCCGTCTCGATCTGCGAACCGATCGAGGGCGCGTCGCCGGAACCAGCCTACTCATGCTGCCAAATCTTCACGGCCGAAATGACCAGGATCGCCGCCAATCCCGGCAGAAGAATCGAATTCGGGACCACGCCGAGAAGCAGGCCGCCGATGAATGCGCCGGTGATGGATCCAATCGCCATTGCAAGCATGAACCGCCAATTCGCGCGCAGCACCGAAAAGCTCTGATCGCGACTATAGCGCGCAAATCCCACCAGCATCGTCGGCAGGCTCACCGCGAGTGAGAGGCTGCCTGCCAGCTTCACGTCCGCGCTGAACAACAGGATCAGGGTGGGGATCAGGAATTCCCCTCCGGCAACGCCGAGCAACGATGCCACGCTCCCGATCGCAAAGCCCGCTGCGATGCCCGCGATGATCAGGCTCGCGCCGGTCAGCGCCGGTGTGGTTGCGGCCTCGTTGCCGTGCGCGAACAGAAGCATGCCGGCGATCAGGAGCAGCAAGACGGCAATGATCTTGTACAGCGTCCCGGACTCGAGACGCGTCGCCCAGGATGCCCCAGCGTAGGCGCCGACAAGGCTGCCCGCCAGCAGGTTCAGGATGATCGGCCAATGGGCATGTATCTCCGCGAACGGAACGGCGCCTGCGCGAAACGGCAGTGCACTCGCCACCACGATCAGGCTCGTCGCCTTGTTGAGAACCACAGCCTCAAGGCCGCGAAATCCGAACAAGCTGATGAGCAGGGGCAGCCGAAATTCTGCGCCGCCGAGACCGATCAAGCCGCCCAGAGTGCCGATGATTGCGCCCGAGCCGAACGCTGCAGGATTGTTTCGCATGGACGCGACGGAAAGATGCGCTGGTGCGCAAATGAATCGAGCCCGTAATCCGTCGTGGCGGGGAGCTTCACACCTGCTTACGGCAGGGCGTGGGGCTGAGCCAAAGCGTAGTCCAGAATTTTGCGTGTTGCAAACGCGCATTGATTTGGCTTCAGAGAACCACTGTCGAAGCATGGTGCTCCGTGCTCCCCCAAATGAAACACCCGCGACGGATGGCTCCGGGCGGGTGTGACGAACTCTCGATGATGGCAGTATGCCCCTGTTTTGCCCGACGAGTCAAAGAGCGGCGCGCGCACAGCCAGCAGCCTCAACGTCACCGATCCGAAGAGCGTAATGAATTCAACACCCCCGCTACTGTGCATGGGGTTGTTTTCGCAACTTTTGTTTGGCGCTGCCGAAACGGCCGCGCTCAGCGTCGTCCGCGCGGCGCCTCGGCCTTGGCTGGCGGCTCGGTCTGCGGGGCGCAGGTCGCAGCTTGAAGCGAGCCTTGCGCCTGCTGCATCAGGCCGGGCTCGGGGGCGAGCGCCTTCATCAGGATCAGGCCGGTCGTGGTCGGGGAATCGATGATCAGGCGGTCGGCCGCGGTGACCTCTTCGTCCTCCGGCAGCTCGTTGTGCTGCGCTTCCGTCATCAAGTCGAGCTCGATCACCTTGCGGCCCGCCGAGCGGTCGTTGATGGCGTAATAGGCGATCTCGTTGCGGGTGTAGAACGACACCGAGGTGTAGGCCTGGCTCACCGGCACGGTCAGCTTGATCGGCCCGCCCGTGAGGTCATAGCGGCAGATCGCCAGCGCGAAGGCCGGATCCATGAACGGCATCGGCGAATTGTTGGGATCGGCGAGGGGAAGCTGGGTGACGGCGTTCACCCTGGTCATCGGCGTCAACCGCGAATAGGCATCCTGGGTGGCGATCCGCGGCAGCGCCAGCACGCTGACGAGATGGACCACGAGGCCCAGTACCACGCCGGCAACGATGGTGAAGACGAGCCGGATCATGAGCAGCCCACCGTTGTGATGCTCGGCATCGGCGCGTCGCGCTGGGTCCGCGTCGCAACGCCGACCGGCGTGTCGTAGAGACGCAGCATCAACGCGTAGCGCTCGATGCCGCCGGTCGGCAGCCAGTTGCCGGCGCGCGAGCGCGAGGCGATGCGGATCTCGAACGAGCCGTCGGACGAGCGCACGATCTCCTGGCTGGTGAAGCCGTAGCGCTGCAGCGAGTTGGCGACGAGATGGCCCTTGCGGTCGTACAGCGTCAGCGTCCAGAACCGCGCCGGCGGCGTCACGCCGGACACGATTACGTCGCAGCGGCCGTCGAGCGCCTTCTTCTTGTCGTCGGTGGTGGCGGTGAAGGCGACGCCGTCGCCGGTGCCGATCGGCAGCTCGCCGTTGCGGACGATGGTGGCGCGCGAATAGGGGTCGACGTCGGCGGTGCCGGTGCGCGGCCGCGCGGTCCAGGCGCCGATGGTCAGCGCGCCGATCTCGGTGCCGCGCGTCGTGGTCATCCACGTCGCGCCGACGCCGACGACTGTCGCAAGAAGAAGCGCCGTCAATGTGATCAGGATCAGCCGCACGGGTTTCGATCAGTTCTTGCGCGGGGCGGAGGTGTTGGCGTTCTCTTCCGCATAATTCTGCGGGAAGGCGAGCGCGCTCGTCGACGAGGACGGCTTGCCGTCAGTTGCCGTCGACTTGTTCGCAGCCTTGGCCGCATCATCCAGCAGCTTCTCGACGCGCACCAGGATGTCGGCGCCGCGCTTGGTCAGCACCGGCGGCGGACCGGGCTTGGTCTCCAGCACCTTCGGCGCCGCACTGGCGTGCGCGGCCATCGGCTGCGGCGGCAGCTTCTGGCCCATGCCGATGCCGGGGATCTCACGGACCTCGACGCCCTGATGCGCGGCGAGCATGATGTCGTGCCAGGTCTGCGCCGGCAGCGAGCCGCCGGTCATGCGGTTGGTCGGCGAGTAATCGTCGTTGCCGTACCACACTGCGCAGGTGAAATTGCCGGTGTAGCCGACGAACCAGGCGTCGCGATACGCATTGGTCGTGCCGGTCTTGCCCGCCGTCGGAATGCCGTCCAGCGCGGCGCGCCGCGCGGTGCCTTCGCTGACGACGTGGCTCATCATGCCGGCCATGTCGGCGGCGACGGAGGCGGGGATCGCCTGCCGCGGCTTCGGTCCGTCGCGGTCCCAGCGCCAGACCAGGTCGCCGGCGCCGGTGCGCACTTCCAGCACCGAATGCGGCGTCACCGCCTTGCCGCGGTTGGGGAAGGTCGCGTAGGCCACCGCATGCTCGAGCACGGTGACTTCGTCCGAGCCGATCGGCAGCGAGGGCGTGTCGGGCAGCGGCGCCTTGAGGCCGAAGCGGCGCGCGACCTCGACGATCTTGGCGCGGCCGACCTTGGCCGGGTTCGGCGCCTTCGGCTCGTTCTTCCGGCCAATCTCGATCGACAGCTTCACCGGCACGACGTTGATCGAGCGGGTGATCGCCTGCGTCAGCGTCACCGAGCCGGAATAGGAATGGCCATAATTCTGCGGGCACCAATTGCCGATGCAGACCGGACCGTCGACCACGACCGAATTCGGCGTGTAGCCGTTCAGCAGCGCCGTGGTGTAGACGTAAGGCTTGAACGAGGAGCCCGGCTGGCGATAGGCGTCGGTGGCGCGGTTGAATTGGCTGGCGCCATAGTCGCGGCCGCCGACCATGGCGCGGATGCCGCCATCGAGATCGGCGACGACGGTCGCCGCCTGCGTCGCGTGATAGTCGCGGCCGAACTGGCGCAGCTGGTTCTCGACCGCGTCTTCCGCCGCCTTCTGCACGTTGGTGTCAATGGCGGTGCGGACGACGAAGACGCGCTCGGTGTAGGACTTCGGGAAGGTGTCGACCAGCTTGCGCATCTCGTCGAAGGCGTAGTCGAGATAATAGTTCGGCGAGGCCTCGTCGCGGCGGTCGACCGCGAAGGCCGGGTTGCGGCGGGCGCCGAACACCTGGCCCTCGGTCATGAAGCCGGCATCGACGAGGTTGTCCAGCACGACGTTGGCGCGGGCGCGGGCGGCGGGCAGGTTGATGTGCGGGGCGTACTTGGTCGGCGCCTTGAACAGGCCGGCGAGCATCGCCGCTTCCGCCAGCGTCACGTCGCGCGCGGACTTGTTGAAGTAGAAATGCGCCGCGCCGTCGACGCCGAAGGTGCCGCCGCCCATATAGGCGCGGTCGAGATAGAGCTTGAGGATCTCGTTCTTGGTCAGGCGCCATTCCAGCCAGATCGCGAGGAAGGCCTCGTTGACCTTGCGCTCGATGGTGCGCTCGTTGCTCAGGAACAGGTTCTTGGCGAGCTGCTGGGTGATCGAGGAGCCGCCCTGGCGCACGCCGCCGGCTTGCGCATTGGTGACGAGCGCGCGCGCGGTGCCGGCGATGTCGATGCCGAAATGCTCGTAGAAGCGGCGGTCCTCGGTCGCCAGCGTCGCCTTGATCAGGACGTCCGGAAAGTCTTCCAGCGGAATGGAGTCGTTGTGCTTGATGCCGCGGCTGCCGATCGGATTGCCGTAGCGGTCGAGGAACGTGACCGCGAGGTCGGACTTCTTCAGCCAGTCCTCGTCCGCGGTCTCGCGGAACGCGGGAATGGCGAGGGTGAGCATCACGACGAGGCCGCCGAGCCCGAGGGTTGCGGCCTCCGACAGCGGCTCGATGAACACCCAGCGCTTCCACCGCCCGACATAGAAGCGGTCCATGAAGGTCGAGTAGCGCTCGTAGAGCTCGCGGATGCCCTTGGCCGAGGAGAACAGCGAGGAGTCGATGCGCGCATCGAGATCCAGGAAGAAATTCCGGATCCTCTCTTTCCAATGTGGTGGTATGATCTGGCGCACCTAGAACCCTTGAGGCTTGCTTCGAAAGCGTTCAAGCACCCGGCCGGGGCGGCCTCGAGACGTCTTGCGGGAATGTTGCGGCAAACCCAAGGCGCCCGGCCAGCATCCGAGGGACTTGCCGTTCCTTCTAGCCGAGCGGGCCCCATAAACCAATGGTCACGCTCGCGATTTTGAACAACAGGCCTAATTGACCCCGGTTCATTGCGGGCCTCAAAGGGGCCTCGCTTGCACCCTTGCCGCGGCGCGCCCTAGATGGCGTTGCCGTAGCTCTTTCGAACCGTTGTTGAGGCGCATGACCGCAGCTCCCAAACGACCTTCCGGACAGGAAGGATTCTTCTGGAAAACCAAGACGTTGGAACAGATGTCGGGGGCCGAATGGGAGAGCCTGTGCGACGGCTGCGGCCGCTGCTGCCTCAACAAGCTCGAGGACGAGGACACCGGGCAGATCTACTTCACCCATATCGGCTGCAAGCTGCTCGACGGGATGAGCTGCGCCTGCAAGGACTATCCGAATCGCTCCGACAAGGTTCCGGACTGCGTCCGCCTGACCCCGGCCAATGTCCGCACCCTGAACTGGTTGCCGCCGAGCTGCGGCTACAAGCTCGTCGCCGAGGGGCGCGACCTCTATTGGTGGCATCCGCTGGTTTCGGGTGACCCCAACACCGTGCACGAAGCCGGCGTCTCCGTGCGCGGCCGCGTCGAGGGCAGCGAGGAGGAGGTCCCGGACGAGGAGCTCGAGGACCACATCGTGCACTGGCCGGCGACCTTGCCGAAACGGGCGCGTCTGAAGAAGCGACCTTGAACAGCTGTGCGTAGAGGTCGCACGGAGACACGCTTCACATTCAAGGGTTGAGGTGATATTCTGGTTGTAGATTTTGATCTGTATATACTTAGGTTGTTTGAATGATTGAGGTACCCTAGAATTTTTGGGGGTCCGATGAATACCGATCCGGTTGATCCGATACCGACGGACGACGAGAACAAGCCATTAGAACCAACCACTGCGCTTTGCCTTTCCGGCGGAGGATATCGCGCGATGGTGTTTCATATCGGCGTCCTGTGGCGGCTGTACGAAACGGGACTGCTGCAGAACATCAAGCGCATATCGAGCGTTTCCGGTGGGTCGATCACTGCTGCCATGTTGGCGCTGGCGTGGCCCGAGCTCAGCTTCAAACCTGGCAGCATCAACAGCGATTTCATTCCGAAATTTGTCACGCCGTTGCGCACCTTCGCAGGCGTCACGATCGATGCCGAGTCGGTGATCCTGGGGGCGCTGTTGCCAGGCAGCATCGGCGACCGTATCGCCGAGGCGTACGACGATCACCTGTTTCACGGCAAGACACTGCAGGACATGCCTGACGAGCCGCGCTTCGTAATCAATGCAACGAACGTGCAATCAGGCGCGCTCTGGCGTTTCATGAAGCCTTATATGCGCGACTACCGCGTCGGCGAGGTGAAGAATCCCAAAATCCCGCTGGCGCAAGCCGTGGCGGCTTCCTCCGCTTTTCCCCCGGTCCTCTCTCCATTCGAATTGCGCCTCAAGGAGAGCGATTTCGTGCCCGGTACGGGGCTCGACCTGCAGCGGCCTCCATTTACAACGCGCGTCGTTCTCAGCGATGGCGGCGTCTACGACAATCTAGGCCTCGAGACGGCATGGAAGCGCCACCAGACCGTTCTGGTCAGCGATGCCGGCGGCAAGATAGAGGCTGAAGAGCAACCGGAGACGGATTGGCCGCGGCATTCCTACCGCGTCCTCAATCTGATCGACAATCAGGTGCGTTCGCTGCGCAAGCGGCAGGTCATCGACTCCTTCAAGTCGGGAGCGCGCAAGGGCGCCTACTGGGGCATCCGCACCGACATCGCGGACTACGGCCTTGCCGATGCTCTGCCGTGTCCTTTCGAGCGTACGTTGCAACTTGCGGAGGTGCCGACACGTCTGAAACGGCTGGACGCGACGACGCAGGAAAGATTGATCAATTGGGGCTACGCCGTGTGTGATGCGGCCCTGCGCAAGCATGTTGCGGCGGTCAGGCCAGCGCCTGCGTTTCCCTATCCGCAGTCTGGTGTCTGAGGAAGACGACAATGGCGGACGACAAGGGGCGTAAGCGGCGCGCAAAACCGCAAAGCGGCACACCCAAAAGCCGCGGGCCGACTTGGCCGATCTCGGCCGACGGAAGACCCAAGCAGTTCTCTATTCCGCCCGAAGTGGTCGAACACATCCTCCTGGGTCCCCGCGACGACAGGCGCGTGCTGCAGGACTCGCCGCTGCTCGGCGATGTCTGGGCGGCTTACGCTCTCGATCCGGGCATCGCCCAGGACGTTCTGATTACGCCGCACAAGAATGCGACCGCGGTGAGCGTAGCCCGTACCATCGCAGGCGCGCTGAAACTGCCGGTCGAATCTGCCCCGCCTGGCCGGCCTCCAACAAAGGCCAAGGTCGCCTATTTGCAGGGGCTCGTCGGTGCGCGGCTCTATTTCGACCAGGTGCTTCGCATCCTGGTACCGCGGACACAATGGTGGCGCGAGCCGAAGGTGGCCGAAAGGATCGAAAGCGTAGATGCCGGCGACAATCAGGGGACGATCAAAAAGCTGCTCCAGCAAGGGCCGAGGAGGTCCAACGCGCCGCGCGAACGCACATTGGACAATGCCACGTCGCTCCAAAGGTATATCGCGCTCGCCGGATTGATCTACTGGATTTGCAAGCTGGAACGTCCCGTCGGTTGGGACGAACCGCTTGAGCCACTGACCTTTGAGCAGGCATTGGAACGATACCGGGACTATGCCGACGAGATTCTCTCCGGCATGTTCGCACTTTATGAGGTAGTCAAGGCGGACGAGAACGTTCGGCAGCAGAACGACATCGTCGATGCCAGGAGCGAGCCGGCGGAAGAAAGACCAGCTTGTATTTTCCAGGTATCGCTCAACCGATCGGCCGTTCCCGCGCTCGATCGGTCGGTGCCGGCGGTCAAGGCCGACGCTGCGAGGTCGCTGTTCAACGTCCAGTGCAAGAATATCGTTTGGGCAGTTCTTGATTCCGGTATTCAGAACAATCACGACGCGTTCATGACGTCCGGCGAGAAGCCGGCGTCGCGTGTCAGGAAAATCTTCGACTTCACGAATATTCGCGAGATCGTTAGCAGTGAGACGGGTGACGTCGATGCTCAAACCCGCGAGAAGCTGATCCGAGCGTCCGGGCTCGCTGAAGCCGAGGTGGACGTCAGCCTAGAGAAGATTGCCGAAGACTTCGAGAAGGAGCGCCCCATCAACTGGGCGACCGTCGAAAGGCTGATCACGGTCAAGAGGCCGGATCCAAACGACAAGTCTGAAAAGCTGCCCAGTTCGCACGGGACCCACGTTGCCGGAATCATCGGAGCGGACCAGAAGGACGGCAAATACGCTGGCGGCATGTGCCCGGACATCGGACTCTACGATTTCCGCGTGCTGGGTGCGAGCCTGGAGGAGACCGAGTTCGCCGTCATCGCTGCCATGCAATACATCCGTTACGTCAACGAGCGGCATAACTACATCACGATTCACGGCGCGAATCTCAGCCTCTCAATTCCGCACAATGTGCGCAATTTTGCATGTGGGCGGACGCCGGTTTGCAACGAATGCGAACGTTTGGTCGAAAGCGGAGTGGTGGTCGTGGCCGCAGCAGGCAATCGCGGCTTTCAGAAATTCGAAACGAAGGATGGTCCGTTCGAAAATTATGCCGCCTTCAGTATCACCGATCCCGGAAATGCCGACGGCGTCATCACCGTTGGATCGACCCACGGGAATTGGCCGCATACATACGGAGTCAGCTTCTTCTCGAGCCGCGGTCCGACCGGCGATGGCCGCGCGAAGCCGGATCTCGTCGCGCCCGGCGAGCGGATTCTATCGACCGTTCCGAATGATGATTGGGCTCCGGAATCGGGCACCAGCATGGCGGCTCCGATGGTTAGCGGAGCCGCGGCGATGCTGCTCGCCCGATACGAAGAGCTGATCGGGCAACCGCGCCGAGTCAAACGCATCCTGTGCGACAGCGCGACGGATCTTGGCCGCGAGCGCAGCTTTCAGGGACACGGCATGCTCGACGTGTTGCGGGCACTTCAATCGATCTGAGGAGGAATGCGATGCATTTTAGCCTTGACGTCTTGCGCGCCCGCAAGGGCGATTGCCTGATCCTTCATTTCGGAACAGCTGACGATCCGCACCTGATGCTGATCGATGGAGGACCTGCCAAGGTCTATAAGCCACATCTGGCGCCGAGAATCGCGCAGATTCACCGTTCGCGCGAATTGGAGCCGAATGATCCCTTGCCGATAGACGTTGTGATGGTCAGTCACATCGACGACGATCACATTAGGGGCATTCTCGAACTAACGGCGGATCAGCTGGGGAACAGTCCCGATCTCCGTCTGAAGGTCGCCAGCTTGTGGCACAACAGCTTTGACGATCTGCTCACGACTGCGCCTGAAGAACTGTTGTCCGGGTTTGGGCCGGCGTCATTCGAGGCAGGCACTGCGCGAAGGCCGGATTTTGACTCAATCGAGCCCGACGAAGAATCCGACGAGGAAGAGGTGCATCAGACAGTGGATGTTCTCGCCGGCATATCGCAGGGCCGTCAATTGCGTGATGATCGGGAAGTGTTGCAACGACGCTCGCCGGCGCGTCGGCAGTGGAAACTGAACCACAGATTCGACGGCGAGCTGATCCTCGCGACCGAGGATACGGACGCGGTCATGTTGGATGGTGGCCTCAAGATGACCGTGGCCGGACCGATGCAGCCGGAATTGCTGGCCCTACAGGAAGCCCATGACAAATGGCTGCGGGAGCAAAAACAGGGGAAGAAAAGCCCGGAAGCAATGCTGGCGGCATTCGTCGACAAGTCGGTGCCCAATCTCTCCAGCATCGTCGTTTTGGCCGAAATGGGCGGCAAGTGCATGCTGCTGACCGGCGACGCGCGTGGTGACAAGGTCTTGGAGGGACTTGAGCTGGCCAGGTTGCTTGCCCCCGGAAAGACGCGCCACGTCAATCTTCTCAAGGTGCCGCATCACGGCAGCTCCAACAATCTGGAGCAGGTCTTTTTCGAGCGCCTGCCTGCCGACCACTACGTCTTCTCGGGTGATGGCGAACACGGCAATCCCGAACGTGAGACGCTGGAAATGCTGCTGGAAGCGCGGGGCGTCGACGCCGAATACACAATCCACCTAACCTATCCGATTGAGGAGATAGATATCGAGCGCCAAGCCGACTGGGAAAAGGAGCAGGCCAAGGAGAAGGCGCGCAAGAAGAAGAATCCGGCGACCAAGAAGCCGGTTCGAGAAAATTGGTCGCCGGAAAAGCACAGCCTCGGCGCTCTGTTCCAGAGCAATCCCAAGTTCGGCAAGAAAGTGGTCATCGTTGATCCCGGCAAACCACATCTGATCAACTTGCTGGACCCCATCAAGCTTTAGTGGGCTCGGGGGCGCCCAGGCTCCAAGCTGTACCTCAATACGGCGCCGCTCTGCCGACCCCGGAACCGCGAGGATGCATCGGCGGGATGCACCCATGCGCCGCGGTGCCTGCCTGGGAAGAACTTTCCTCTCTACATTGCCTGCATAGAACGAATCCTTCGCGGCGTTGCGCCGCGTCACGACGTCCGATCGAGATGAACAAGTTCGACCGGCAGAGCAATTCTGCCGACATCCAGGCCTTGCCCGACGATATTGCCGAAGAGCTGTCCCGCCTGCCGAGCGAGGTCATCAGCGTCGACGACGCGCCGTCGATCGCCCCGCCGGTGCCGCTGAGCTCCGACGAGGTCCGCACCATCGTCATCAGCCTGATGCTGACGATGTTCCTGGCAGCCCTCGACCAGACCATCGTGGCGACCGCGCTGCCGACCATCGGACGCCAGTTCCAGGACGTCTCCAATCTCTCCTGGGTGATCACCGCCTATCTGCTCGCCTCGACCGCGGTCGCGCCGGTGTTCGGCACGCTCAGCGACATCTACGGCCGCCGCGTCATGATCATCATCTCGCTCAGCCTGTTCGTGGCGGGCTCGGTGCTGTGCGCGATCGCGCCGAACATGCCGATGCTGATCCTGGCGCGCGGGCTTCAGGGCCTCGGCGGCGGCGGCATCATGCCGGTGGTGCAGACCGTGATCTCCGACGTCGTGAGCCCGCGCGAGCGCGGGCAGTACCAGGCCTATTTCTCCAGCGTCTGGATGGTCGGCGGCATCCTCGGACCGGTCATCGGCGGCGTGTTCGCCGAGCATCTGCACTGGTCGATGATCTTCTGGATCAACCTGCCGCTCGCGGCCGCAGCACTCGCGCTGCTGCTGCCGAAGATGAAGAAGATCCCGGTGTTCCACCGCAAGCGCAAGGTCGACTGGCTCGGCGGCATCTTGCTGATGGCCGCCGCCGTGGTCTTCATGCTGGTGCTGACCTGGGGCGGCACGCGCTTTCCCTGGCTGTCGCCGACCGTGCTGGCGATGGTGGGCGGTGCCGTCGCGCTCGCGGTGAGCTTCGTGTGGCACGCCCGGCGGGCCGACGAGCCGTTCCTGCCACTGCCCCTGCTCGGCGGCAGCGTGGTGCCGTTCGGGCTGATGGCAGGCGGTTGCGCGCTCGGCGCGATCACGGGCCTCACGGTCCAGCTGCCGCTCTATTACGAATCCGTCTATCATCTCACCGCCAGTGAGGCGGGGCTTGCGCTGATCCCGCTCGCGGCGGTCTCGACCGTCGGTGCGGCCGTCGCCGGCCGGACCATGGCGCGGGCCAAGCACTACAAGCGCGTCGCCATCATCGGCACTTCCTGGGCCGTGCTGTGCGGCCTTGGTCTGACGCTGGCGACGCTGCCGCTCTGGGCCCTGCTGACCCTGATGGCCGCGTTTGCGCTCGGCCTCGGCACCACTTTTCCGGTCTGCGTGGTCTCGGTGCAGAATTCGGTCTCGCGGCCTCAGGTCGGCACCATCACCGGCGCATTGAACTTCTTCCGCTCGCTGATGTCCTCGTTCACGGTGGCGGCCTTCGCCGCGATCCTGCTCATCGCCCTAGGTACCGACATCCCGCTCGCCGGCGAGCATCACGCCGCGGGCGCCGTCGCGATTCCCGCCGACGACATGCGGCATGCGTTCCGCTACGTGTTCGGCGCCGCCACCGCACTGATGACGATAGCCGCGCTGTGCCTGATCGCGATGGAGGAGCGCCCCCTGGCCGGGCCCTCGGCCAAGCAATCCGTCGAGATGGCCGAGTAAGGCTCAGCGGCCTGCGTCCGGGAAGCCGCTCTTCCGCGGCAGCCGGATCGTGAACTCCGTGAACGCCCCGAGCTCCGTTGCGACATCGATCGTGCCGCCGTGCTGCTTCACGACGATGTCGTGGGTCATCGACAGCCCGAGGCCGGTGCCTTCGCCGGCCGGCTTGGTCGTGAAGAACGGATTGAACATCTTCTCCTTCACGTCGTCGGCAATGCCGGTGCCGTTGTCACGAATGGTGATCTCGATCTGGTCGCCGCGGTCGCGCGTCGCGGCGGTCACCATCGGCTCGTAGCCGGCCGCGCCGTCGGCCTTGCGCCGGGTGACCGCGTGGAAGCCGTTCGAGATCAGGTTCAGGAGCACGCGGGTGATCTCCTGCGGAAACATTTCGGCATGTCCGGCCGCGGGATCGAGCGCGCGCTTCAGGGTCACGTGGAATCCCGGCTTCTCGGCGCGTGCGCCGTGATAGGCGAGGTTGAGGCTTTCTTCGACCAGCGCGTTGATGTCGCTCAGCCCATGCTCGCCGCCGCCTTCGCGCGAATGCAGCAGCATGTTCTTGACGATGGAATCGGCGCGGCGGCCGTGCTGCACGATCTTGCCGAGGTTGTCCTGCAGAAGCCCCGTCAGCTCGTCGACCTCGCTGCGGACGTTCTCGGGGAGGGGGACCGGCGCGAGCGCCTCGTTCAGCTCCTCGGTCAGCTCGGCAGACAGCGAGGCAAAATTGTTGACGAAGTTGAGCGGGTTCTTGATCTCGTGCGCGATGCCGGCCGTGAGCTGGCCCAGTGATGCCAGCTTCTCGGTCTGGATCAGGCGGTCCTGCGCGGCGCGGAGATCATCGAGCGATTGGGCGAGCTCGCTGGTGCGGGTCGCAACTTCGTTGAACAGGCGGGTGTTCTCGACCGCGATCACGGCCTGGTCGGCAAAGGTCTTGAGCAGGTTGATGGCCTTGTCCGGGAAATGACCGGTCTCCCGCCGCGTCACGGCGATGGTACCGATCGCCACGCCGTCGCGCAGCATCGGCACCACCAGGATGCTGCGATAACCGCGCGTTCGCGCCAGCTCCTTCATGGCCTCGGTCAGACCAGGCTCGTTCTGCATGTCGCTGCGGAAGGCAAACTCGCCGCTCGTCGCCACGCGGCTGTGAATGCCCGACGATGACACGGGTGTCGGAAATGAGCTCAGCAGATCCGCATTGCCGGCCTCATTGTCGGTCGTGAAGGCGGCCAGATGCAGCATGCCGTCGACGACGCGGGTGACGGTGGAGGAATGCGCTCCGATCAGCGCCTTGGCGCTGTCGGAAATGGCCTGGAACACCGGCGTGACATCGGACGGTGAAGCCGCGATCACCTTGAGAATGTCGGCAGTCGCAGTCTGACGTTCCAGTGCTTCCCTGGTCGCGTTGAACAGGCTGACATTCTTGATCGCAATCACGGCCTGGTCGGCGAAAGTCTGCAGCAGGCGCACATGATGCTCGGCGAAGTTGCCGGTCGCGCGTCGCGTCGCGATGATGATGCCGATGGCCTCGCCTTCGCTCATCAGGGGCGTAAACAACATGCTGCGATAGCCGCGGGCGCGCGCGATGTCGCGCGCGGCGGGCTCGAGCTCGGTGTCGGGCAATTGTGCCGCGGCACCTTTGGCCACGAGCTGATAGGGCGGGAATTGCGCGAACGGCACCGGGAACGAGGCCTGGAGCACGCGATCGCCGGTCGGATCGGTCGGGGTGAATGCCGCGAGGTGCGCGGCGCCGTCGATATAGCGCAGCACCGCGGTGGAGAAGCCGCCGATCAGCCGGTTGGCATTGGTCGCGATCGCCTCGAACACCGGCTGCACGTCGGACGGGGAGGCCGCCATCACCTTCAGGATGTCGGCCGTCGCGGTCTGGCGTTCGAGCGCCTCTCTGGTCTCGTTGAACAGGCGTGCATTCTCGATCGCGATCACGGCCTGGTCGGCGAAGGTCTGCAGCAGCTGGACCAGATCGGGCGCGAATGCGCCCGGTACGGCGCGCGTGACGCTGATCATGCCGACCGGCGCGCCGCGGTTCATCAGCGGCATGAACAGCACACTGCGGAAGCCGCGCAGCCGCGCCAGCTCCCGGTTCAGTTCCGGAACGTCGGCGGCCTCGCTGTCGGGAAACTGGATCGTCTCGCCGTCGCGCACGAGGGCAAAAGTCGGGAAGTCCGTGATCTTGCGCGGGAACGACGCCTTCAGCCCTGCGTCCGCCTCCGGGCTGGTCGGTGTGAACGCCACGAGGTGCAGCTCGTCGCCGATGAACTGAAGCACGGTGGCGGAGAAGCCGCCGAGCAGGCGCTTCGCGCTGGAGGCGACCGCCGCAAAGACCGGCCGCGCATCGGACGGCGAGGCCGCGATGGTGCGCAGGATCTCGGCACTGGCGCTCTGGCGATCCCGCGCAGTCGCAAGCTCAGCGCGCAGCTGCGCATTCTCGGCCGCGGCCAACTGCAATTGGCGTTCGAGTTCCTCGATGTCGTGCGAAAGCGTGGTCATTCCTCATCCAGTTTGATGCCGCGACGTGCGCTGCACCGGGCCGGATTATCACATCTTTCGCGGCCGGAGCCAGCGCTCGCAGCCATGCCCGGCCCGCCTCACGCCCCCGGCCGCGACACCTCGGTCTCCTTGGCCGTGATGAACTCCAGCAGCACCGGGATGCCCTCCCTCGTCTTCTGGATGCCGCGCTTGATCGCGGGCACGATGTCCTCGGGCCGCGTCACCCGCTCGCCATGGCCGCCGAAGGCGCGTGCCATCGCGGCGTAGTCGCCGGAGATGTCGGTCGAGCGATATTTTTCGGTCGAGATCGGCATCACCTTCAGCTCGATCGCCATCGAGAAATTGTTGAGCAGGATCGACATGATCGGGATGCGCTCGCGCACCGCGGTCTCGAAATCCATGCCGGTGAAGCCGATCGCAGCATCGCCCCAGACGTTGATGCAGAGCTTATCGGGCCTTGCCAGCTTGGCGCCCATCGCAAGACCGAGGCCGTAGCCGAGCTGCGTCGTCTTGCCCCAGCCGAGATAGGTGAGGGGTTTTACTGCTTTCCAGAACGGCGAGAGCTGGTCGCGCGGACTGCCGGCATCGTGGGTGATGATCGTATTCTCGATATCCACGGTGTGCTGCAAGTCCCACAGCACGCGATAGGGGCTCAAGGGCGCGTCATTGCTGGTCAGCTTCGGCATCCATTTCGCCAGCCATTCCTTGTGCAAGGCCGCGATCTCGGCCGCGACGGCCGATGCATCGCGATCCGCGGTGACGGTCTTGCCGATCTCCTCCAGCAGCGCGTCGAGCACGAGGCCGGCATCGCCGACGAGGCCGATCGCCGCTTCCACATCCTTGTTGAGATGATTGGGATCGAGCGTCGAATGAATGATGGTCTTGCCCTTCGGCATCGCGATGCCGAAATTGGTCTCGGTGAAGGAGCAGCCGATGCCGAAGATGACGTCGGCCTCGGCCAGAAACTTCGGCACCGCGCGCGGCACTGCGAGGCCGCCGGAGCCGAGCGACAGCGGATGCGTCTCCGGAAACGATGATTTGCCCCCCAAGCTGGTGGTGACGGGGATCGCCAGCCGCTCGGCGAGCCGTTTCAGCTGCGGCCAGGCCTGCGCGTAATGCACACCCTGGCCGGCATAGATCACCGGCCGTTTTGCATTCACGAGCAGGCCGGCGGCTTCCTTGACGTGAACGGGGTCGGCGCCGTAGCGGGTGCGCAGCACCGGCGTGTAGTTCAGCGGCTCCGGCACCTCCTCGTTCCACATGTCGGAGGGGATCTCGACGATCACGGGTCCGCCCCGGCCGTTCTTCAGCCTGGTGAAGGCGCGGCGAAAGATGTTGGCGACTTCGGTCGCGAGGATGATCGGCTCGGACGATTTCGCGAACGGCTTCATCGCCTCGCTGGAATTGAAGTTCGGCTCGATATGCGCCAGCCTGCGCTGATAGCCCATCGGCAGCACCAGCACGGGGACGGATTCGCCGAAGCATTGCGCGACGCCGCCCATCGCATTCTCCGCGCCGGGCCCGTGCTGCATGCAGAAGGCGCCGATGCTGCGCCCCGACGTCACCCGCGAGATCGCGTCCGCCATGTGGATGCCGACGCGCTCCTGCCGCACCATCACGGGCCGGATCTCGGCCTTGGCCGCGTGCTCGATCAGATGGTTGACCGGATAGCCGCAGAGGATCTCGATGCCCTCGCGCCTCATGATTTCCGCAATGGCGGTGCCGAGCTTCATGGCGTCTCTCTCCCTGGCAAGGCCGGTTGATCCGGCTTGTTGCGAAGAGAGGATCAGGAATTTCCGGAAGCGTAAAGCGCGCGCGGCGAGCGTGGCGGTAGGCCAGCTATGCGTCGCGAGCGTGCACCGGCTCCATCCTGTGATGGTCGCCGTAGCCGCGCGCGGTCGGCCGCACGCGCTGCAGCAGATGCGTGGCCGCAAGCAGATCCGGCGTCTCGAAGCCCTCGGTGAACTCGCCATAGATCGGCGAGAGCAGCCGGACAGCCCTGGACCTGCGGCCGGTCGCGATCCAGTGTGCCGCGAGATCGGTAGCGATCCGCAACTGGAATGTCATCGCGCCGATTTCGCGCGCTTCGGCCAGCGCTTGCTGCAGCCGCTTTTCGGCGCGCAGCGGCTCGCCCGCCTGGAGAAGGATCGCGGCGTCAACCCGCTGGAGCTCCGCCCGGCACCAGCGCTCGCCCTGGCGTTCCTGATGCTCGATCGCCCGGGTGATGGCCTGGCGCGCTTCCGCGATCCGCCCCTGCTTCAGATAGACGCGGGCGAGGACCGCAAGATAGCTGCCGATCCGCATCAAGAACCGGCATTCGATCAGCTCGTCGATGGCGGCTCGAATATCCTCCACCGCGCGTGGATCGCCCCTGAGGTCGCGAAGGCAGGCGGAGAAATAGCGCTCGACCGGAACCCAGCGCGAGATGCGCTCGCGTTCAAGGTTGCGACGCAGTCGCTCGGTGTAGCTCGCGAGCGCGTCCAGATTGCCGGTTTCGAGCGCGACGGGAAGTGCGGCGAGCCCGAGTGCGTTCGACTGCGACACCCAATGGCCACTGCGGTCAGCGGCGTCGACGGCGTCCTTGGCCAGCCTCGCCGCGTAGTCGGGTTGCCCTTGCATCCACGCCACGAACGGCAGGTTGAAGCGGACGGTGATGAACCGGTAGACTTCGTTCGCATCCTTGCGCGAACGGCTCTCTGCAAGCGAATAAGTCGCCGCGAGGCGATCGAGAACCGGGCGGCTCTTGCTCAACTTGCCGGCAAAAGCGCGGGCCCAGGCGAGTGCCCGATCGGCTTCGGACGTTGCCGTGAGGTCGCGGTCGCGGTCGGCAAGCTCCGTTGCTTCCTCGAGATAAGTCGTGGCGCGCGGCACCTCGCCAATCTGCAACAGGTAGAAGCCAAAGCCGACCAGCGCCCGCTGCTGATATTCGATGTTGCGGGCCCGCCTTGCAAAGAGGATGGCATCGAGCCAGGCAATCTCGTTCTCGTTCGACATTTTGCGGGCGTAGAATAGGCTCCATCCAAGGGCGCAGGCGAGTTTTGTCTTCGACAGATCGTCGCACGGGACGGTCTTGGACAATGCGAGCGCATCCGCCAATCGCGCCTGCGCTTCCGACAGGATCGACGTTTCCGACCACAAGGTGATCGCCGCAACCGTGAGCCTGATCCCGAGCACGGGATCGCCGTGCTCACCGAATGCCCATGAAAGAGCGGCGCGCAAGTCGGCGATGCGACCAAGGTAGCGCTGTGTCCAATCGGCCGGCTCGCGCCATTTCCACTCCTCCTCGGACTGCTCGAACAGCGTGAGGACACGTTGCGCATGACGGCGCAACGCCTGGTCGCAGGCCGGATCGGCCCGGCGCCGCTCGCCCGCGTAGCGGCACGTGCTGTCGAGCAGGCGATAGCGGAGGCTCGCGCCATGTGCCTGCGCGCTCAAGAGCGATTTGGCAACGAGACTGCCGAGGCCGGTGACGACGTCGACCGGCGTGAGCCCTGCCGCCTCCGCGACGAAGACCGCGTCCTCAACCTCGAACGCGTCACTGAACACCGAGAGCAGGCCGAACAGTCTGGCTTCCCGCTGCGACAGCAGCCTGAAGCTCCAGTCGATCGTCGCCATCAGCGTTTCATGGCGCGGCGGCGCGCCATCGGCGGCGGGGGCACGAAAACCCAGATTCTGGTCGAGCAACTCCACCAATTGGCGAGGATTGAACCTGCCGATTTGGGCTGCCGCCAATTCGATGGCCAGCGGGAGGCCGTCGAGCGAGTGGCAGATTGCGGCGAGGGCCTCGCAATCATCGTCGACGAATTGGTAGTCCGCCCATTCGGCGGCGCGGCTGACGAACAGCTGCACTGCCGGAAACCTGACGGCTTGATCGGCGGTCAGGGCGTGGCCGGGTCGTGGTGAGACCAGCGAGCCGAGCCGGACGACATGCTCGGTGGCGGTGCCGAGCGGTTCTCGGCTCGTCGCAAGCAGCCTGGACGGCGATGTGTCCGCCATGAACCTGCCGGCGAAGATCGTCGTGGCCGGCAGGACGTGCTCGCAATTGTCCAGAATGACCAGCATCTGCCGCGGTCTCAAATAGTCGATGGCCGCAGCCAGGCTGTTGTCCGGATTGCCCCTGATGCCGAGGGCCGTCACCAGAGCGGCGCCGAACAGCGTCGGGTCGGAGATCGTTGCGAGATCAACGAAGCACACGCCGTCGCGGCACTGTGGCGAAAATGCCTGGGCTACAGCCAAGGCAACCGTCGTCTTGCCGATTCCTCCTGCGCCAGCCAGAGTCACGTGCCTGTTGCCGGTCAGCAGACCCGTGATTTCGTCGATTTCCGCTTCACGACCGACGATGCCGCGCAGCAATGGCGGACTGGACGAGGGGAGCGGTTCGGCGAGCGCAAGATCGTCCTCGACCTCGCCGATGCTGATCTGCACCTCCGCGATGAACTTGTATCCGCGGCGCGCCACGGTCGCGATGTAGACGGGCTCGATCTGCGTATCTCCCAGCGAACGCCGCAAGCTCCACATGTTGACCTTGAGATTGCTGTCGTGGAGGAAGGTGCCCGGCCAGGCGGCCGCCATCAGCTCATTCTTGCTGACCAGCTCGCCGCAGCGTTGCACCAGCAGCTGCAAAAGCTCGAATGCGCGTCCACCCAGCTTGACGGGGCGTCCTTCGAGAAGGAGCAACTGGCGGCGGGGAACGAGTCGAAAAGGGCCGAAGCAGTAGGTGAGCTCCCGCCGGTCTGTGCCCCGTTGTCGTATCTCCGTGGCAGCCCGCATTGCTCATTGCCAATCGATCGAATTGATCGACCGTAATTATCATGCACTGCAATATTTTTGAAGAGAGCGGTTCCGAATTCGTACGATTTGCCGCAGGACGGTTGCGACAAAACGCTCGCGCGGGACGGTTCGGCTATCTTTTGGGCTTGCCAAGCATGGTCATGCGCATGACTTCGACACCGCCGTCGGCAAGTTCCGGAAGCTTGGCGAACCAATCCTTCACTTAGGGCATCGCGTTGTGTGCATCGAAATCGGCCTGGCTGGCGAACACTTCGTAGAAGATGAAGTGGCCGGGCTTGGCGCGGTCTTCCTGAAGGAAATAGACCAGGTTCTTGGGATCGCTGCGGACCAGGTCGATCAGCGGCAAGGTGGCGGCGCGCAGCATGTCTTCTTTTCCGGGCTTGGCGCGCACCTGCGCCACCACGGAATATGCACCCTCCGGGATCTCCTGGTAGTGCACGCGCGGCGTTTCCTGAGCCACGGCCGGACGCGTCGCCGGCGCCGTAGCGGCGGCGATCAGCAGGGCGGCAAGCGAGCTGTGGACGAGAGTTTGCATGGTGAAGTCCTCGAGATGTGACTGTATCGCCGGGTGACCGGCTAAGGCACTGACCGCCGCCCGCACGAGAGTCTAGCGCACGATGGTCTGCTGCCGTTTTGCCAAGGCCTCGCTGAAGCGCTTCTTGACCGGACCGAGCGCCTTGACGAACTCGAGCTGCTCCCCCTCCGGTCCCTTGCAGTAGATCAGCTCCCAGCCGTTCGAGGGTTCGGCGGTCACCCGGTTCGTGTTGGTGCTGCGGGGCGCGGCCTTGCGATCCGCTTCCGTCATGACGCGGATGGTGCGGTTCGCTCTCACCTGCGTCATGCCGCGGCGTGCCGATTCCGCTTCGAGATCGGCAATGAACTTGTTGAAGTCGACATCGTCGCGAACATAGAAGCAGATGTGCATCATGCGCGGGAAAGCAGGGCTCATGTGCTCCACCGGTTCGGCGAAGCTCTTCGCGCTGCCCATGGGCTGATCAGCCTCGCGATATTGCAGCAGCTCCAGCACCATGTTGTCGAACTGGATGAAGCGGACGTCGAGCCGCTGCGCTCCGCTTCGCAAATCGGGCACGCCGATGGTTCGCGGATTGACCCCGCGTGCGTTCGCCTCGATCTCCTGGTCGGCGAGCAGCGTGTTCTGCACCCCGTCGCCCTGGAAGTCGCCGTGCCGGAACACCTCGGTGCCGCCCAGCACCTCCGTGTAGAACTGGTAGGCTCGTTCCATGTTCTGGACCGTCAGCCCGAAATGCTGGACGCCCTGGAGCCGCGCGTTGAGCGGCGCCTCGTCGCGCTCGGCGTCCTGTGTCGCGGCCCGTGCGTCGATTGCCGTGCCGACGACGAGGCCCGTGACGACGGCTGCGCCGGCGGTCTGGAGCAGGGCGCGGCGATCCATGTCGGTGGCGTTGTCGGCTTCATCTGTCATGTCGCTCTCCTTGGTCGTTCGGTGGATTGGTCTGCGTTGTCCTGCCGGCGAGAGCGGTGCTCGGCCGGGGTAAACCTGCCGCGCCCTCGGGCTTTCAATCGGCGGCGGGAAGCGGAGCTGCGGGGCTGACCAGCCCCTCGGCGCGGAGCTCGCGCCAGAAGTCCGACGGGATGGCCTCCTCGAGCGCAGCGCGATCCTCGGCGATGCGGCCCGGGCGGCTCGCACCGGGAATGACGGCCGCGACCACCGGATGGGCGAGCGCGAACTGCAGGCCGGCCGCCTTCATGCTGATGCCATAGCGGTCTGCGATCGCTTTGATCCGCGCCACCTTCTGGAGGATTTCGGGAGGCGCCGGCGCATATTCGAAGTTCGGGCCTCCAACGAGTGCACCAGAACTGTAGGGTCCGCCGACGACGATCGCGAGCTCGTGCTCCGCGACCACCGGCATCACCCGCTGCAGCGCCCTTGCGTGGTCGAGCAGCGTGTATCGGCCCGCCAGCAGAAAGCCGTCGGGGCGCGGCTCGTCCAGCGCGAGCAGCAACTCGATCGGCTCGACCCGGTTGACGCCGAGGCCCCACGCCTTGATCACGCCCTCGTCGCGCAGCCGGTCGAGCGCTCTAAAGGCGCCCTTGCGGGCGCTTTCGAACACCGAGAGCCACTCGTCGCCGTAGAAATCCTGCGCAACGTCGTGCACGAAAGCGACGTCGATGTGGGAGGTCGCGAGCCGCTTCAGGCTGTCCTCGATGGAGCGCAACGTTCCGTCCCGGGAATAGTCGTTCACGATGCGGTTCGGGCGTCCGTGTCTGAAGACGCCGCCCTTCTCGCCGAGATCACGGGCATCGACATCCTCGATCTCGTCCAGGATCAGGCGGCCGACCTTGGTGCTGACGACGTAGTCGCTGCGCGGCCGGCCGGCGAGCGCGGCGCCGATGCGGATCTCGGCAAGACCCGCGCCGTAGAACGGCGCGGTGTCGAAATAGCGGATGCCGTCGTCCCAGGCCGCATTCACCGTCGCGAGGGCTTCCTGCTCCGGGATGTCGCGAAACATGTTGCCGAGCGGCGCCGCGCCGAACCCCAGTTTTCCCGGCAGAATATCCTTCAGGGCCATGTTGCAAGTCCTTGTCTGCGGCAGGCAAGTCCGTCGGTGTGCGGCGCAGCCGATCTCAGTCGGTCGCGGACGTGTCCGCGCTTCTGATGAAGGCCGCGACCTCGCGCGGATGCGACAGCATCACCGCGTGGCTGCTTTTGATCTCCGTCACCTTCGCGCCAGAGCGCTTGGCCATGGTGCGCAGCAAGCTCGGAGGGATAATGTGATCCTCCATCGTCACCATGTAATAGGTCGGCTTCGTCTTCCAGGCCACGCGCTCGACCTTGGTCTGCACCGCCTGCAGTCCAAACGGCAATTGCGCCGCAGCCATGAAGCGGGTCGTGGCCGGGTCGACACCGGCGGCGAAGGAGCTCGGGAATTTATCGCGCTCGACGAAGAGATAATTGCCCTCAGTGACCAGCGGACCCTTGTGCTCGCCGGGCGGCACGGGTGCTTCCGACAGCGTGCTGACCGACTCCCCGACATCGGGCGCATATGCCGCGAGATAGACGAGGCTGCGAACCTTCGGGTTGTCGCCGGCCTCCGTGATGACCATTCCGCCATAGGAATGTCCGACCAGAATGACCGGATGCCGCGCTCTGGCGATCACGCGTTCGGTCTCCGCGACGTCGTCACGAAGCGAGATCGTCGGCTGCTGCACGACGAGCACCTCATAGCCGGCCTTCGAGAGAATGTCGTAGGTGTCCTTCCAGCCCGATCCGTCGACGAAGGCGCCGTGGACGAGGACGATGGAGACGGTCCTCTCGGCCGCGACGGCGGCGGAGGCCGTTGCGATCGACATTGCAGCAAGCGCAAAGATAAGCGTCTTCATAACAGGCTCCGATCTCGATACGGCGACATTGCCGTTGATGCGCCTTCTAGCGCGCGGCGGCATTGCGGTATTTCCGATTCCTGCGCGATGACGTACGCATCTTGCTGAGGTGCGACGAGATCAGCTTTCGAAGCCGAACACGCCTGGCTCCAAGCCTTTGCCTTGCCTGGCTTTTACCTCTTTTAACCGCGCCGCCTCTGGACTTCGCTGGCGCGGCTTGTGAGTAATTCACGATCGGCGTGGCAGTGACCGGGGCTGCAACTCACCACCGGATGGAATGATCGCTCGCGCGATACGGGGCCGGGATTCGCCGCAACGAAGCGGAGGTCGTGATGGCGCTCGTGACGCATGGAGATCAGAAGTACGAGAACAGCGAGAAGCTCGCGGAGGCCAATGATTGGCCAGGGCTGAGCATCGAGCATCGCAAGTTCGAGGCGGGCCGTCAGGCAACGCCCGTTCCCATCTGCACCGAGCTCGTCATGCTGTTGTCGGGCGGCGGGATGGTGTGCCGCGCCGGCAACGGCGAAGTCCAGAAAAGCCTGGCACGGCCGGGGATGAGTTATCTCGTGCCCGTGGGGACGCAGGAGAGCCATCTCGAGCTTTCCGACCGGATGGAATGCCTTCATCTCTATCTGCCGCCGGCGCTGCTCGACCACAGCGCACTTGCGGATTTCGACATCGACCCGGCAAAGGTCGAGATCGCTTACGCCCACGGTCTGGCGGACCAGGTGCTCTTCCACATCTGCTCGCCGCTTCGCGATCTGCTCCATCGCCCGCGCCAGCCGACCGACGCGCTGTTCGTGGAGGGGATCCAGGTCGCCCTCGCGGCGCATCTTCTGGGCAATTACACGATCGACCGTTGGCGCGCGCCCGACAAGTCACCGGCGCTCGACCCGCGGCGCCTCCAGCGCGTGCTGGACTATGTCGAGGCTTCTCTCGGCAGCGATGTCAGGCTCGAGGATCTGGCGGCCCAGGCCTGCCTCAGCCCCTATCATTTTTCCCGGCTGTTTCGCGAAGCGACCGGACTGTCACCGCACCGTTACGTCACCGATCGCCGCGTCCACGCCGCGCGACAGGAGCTCGCGCGTGACCGCTTGTCCCTGGTCGAGATTGCCCTGGAGTTCGGTTTCGGCTCGCAGGCCAATTTCACGCGCGTCTTCCGCAAGGCCGCAAATCTCACGCCGGGGCAGTATCGCGAATTGTGCTGCGGCCAGGCCGAGGTGAAGGCGGATCGCTCCGATACGGCTTTCCGCAGGGATTGCGCATGATCGCGCAGGAATCGGAAATACGGTGCAGCGTGCATCGGGCAGATCCACATAATAGAGCCAGGATCCCGACAACAAGAATATTGGTCGGCCAGTCGTGGTGTTGTCGGCCTAAACACACAGCGTCAGAAAGGAGAAAACCGTGACCCAGCATGTCCTCTTCATTGTCACCAACGCAGCCGTGATCGGTCCGCATAGTCGCAAGACCGGCTTCTTTTTCGCCGAGGTCGCCCATCCTTTCGAGGTGCTCGACAAGGCCGGGGTCGCCGTGGAGTTCGCGTCCCCGGCCGGGGGGTGGACGCCTTACGATGCGTACGACGAGAAAGATCCCGCTCAGAAGGATTTTCTCGCGAGCAAGGCCTTTCGCCGCTTGAATCACAGTCGCAAATTGTCCGAGGTGGACGCCGCCGACTACGACGCCATCCTGGTGCCCGGCGGACTTGGGCCCATGGTGGACATCCAGCGCAACGCAACGGTCCAGAGTGCCATCGTGCGTGCCTGGAGCACTGGCAAGCTCGTCGCCGCGGTTTGTCACGGGCCATGCGCGCTGCTTGGCGTTGACCTTGGCGATGGCGTCCCTTTCGTGCGCGGCAAGAAGCTCACGTCCTTCTCGAAGAAGGAAGAGTACGACTACGCCCGCGATGACGTGCCTTACGAGCTTGAGGACGCGTTGAGGGCAGAGGGTGCCGATTACTCGTCCGCAGCCAACTGGCAACCTCACGTCGTCGTCGATGGCCGGCTCATCACGGGGCAGAACCCCGCGTCGGCCGGAGCGCTGGGAAAAGAGTTGCTGGCCGCCCTCAAGGATAGGAGCAGCGCCGCGAAGATTTGAAGATTCGCAAGTGTGGAAATCGAGAGGGATGGGCTCGGCATCTGAAGCCGCGCTTACCCTCTCATGGGGAGCCATCGAATGACGCAATCGCCATCCAAGATCACTGCTATCCTGGTTGCTCGCCCCGGCAAGTCCGCTGAACTCAGCGCATTGCTTGTCGGCATGGCACCGCCTTCCAGGGCTGAGCCTGGCAACCTGCGCTGGGATGTCTGGCGCGACATATCGAACGAAGATCGCTACGTTCTCGACGAGCTGTACCGCGACATTGCGGCCGTCGAAGCTCACCGAGCCTCGCCGCATTATCAGGCCTACCTGGCCAAAATTCCCGAGCTGGCTGATCGGACGGCCGTGGTCTCGGAAGCGCTCGAGGTTGGAGACAGGTGAACGGCGTCGGCGAACCTTCGAAGTAGCTGCATCCCAATTTGCAGTAGGGCTATCGCATTTGGGAATTTTTCCCCGCTGCCATCCTTCGAGACGCCCGCTTTGGGCGGGCTCCTCAGGATGAGGGCGGAGTGCGCGGCAGCAGGTTCAACGAGCACTCATGCTGATTAGCCTCATCCTGAGGAGGCGCGCAAGCGCCGTCTCGAAGGACGAGGCGTGCGCGCAGACCGCCGCCACAAGTCATATGCGATTGCCCTGCTATTTGCAGTTCTGGCAGATCATCAGCTTTCGCTTCAACGCCTCATCTTCCTGATCGAGGCCAATTGCATCTGGATTGGACCTGGCGTCCCTTGCCGCGCGTGAACGCACAGGCGGCGCCACGCGGCTCGGCGTGTCAACGTCATCGACGGTGCCGACGCTGAAGCCATCGTAGTCGGCGGCCGGATTCGGCACCGGTTGAGGCGCGCCAATCACGGAAGGCTCTCTGCTGGACGCCGCCGGCGGAGCTCTGTTCGTCGTCACCCGCGCGGGCTTAGGGGCACCCGGGCGTGGCGGCGATGCATCGGGCGGAGCAAGCGAAACCGGCGGCGCGGCCGAAGTCTGGCCTCGCGCGCTGTCGTGCGACCACGCGACGACAAACATGAGGCCGAGAGCCAGGAGCGTCACGTTTCTCATCCGCATCCTTTCGGCAGCGCTGGTTGATCGATTGACGGCACGGCTCGTCGAGCCCGCTCGCCGAAGAATATCAGCACTCAGAGGGCCGTCAAAGCGCCGTAGCCTGGATGGAGCGAAGCGCAATCCGGGGCTATGTCGTGAACCAGGAACAGATGCTGTTGACCCAGATCATGGCCCGCAAGTCGGCGGGCACGGGCCAGCCGCTGCGCAGGCCGTTGGCCGGCGGTTACTTCATCGCCGTGCTGACCGAGTTGAACTTGTTGTTGAGCAGCGCGGCGCCCGTGCTGTTGACGATGGTCACGATTGCCAGAGCGATCCCTGCGGCGATCAGGCCGTACTCGATTGCGGTCGCGGCATTCTCATCGGCAAGAAAGGACCTAAGCAGACGCATTGCCAACTCCTGTTCATCCGATCCGATGGAAGGTCGCGTCGTTATCGGACTTGCAAATCGATCGAATAAGTCTTCGTGCGCGCCAAATGAATCGAGCGAGGACGATCGCACCTTATCTCCTACGACGGCATTCATTAAATTAAGGTTCCGTGGTTCCGTCCAAATGAAGTCAAATCGGCCGCGCCGCGCGGGCATTGCCCTCCGTGCTGTGGCCCTTAACCGATTGTTGAGCCTGTTCGTCAACGAATAGGCAGGGACATGTCGATCGCGCTCATCCGCGCCGGCCGTCCGCATTCAGCGCCCGCAACATCGCGATGCGCGCGAACATCACCCAGCCGCCGCCGGTCTCGGCCGCATTGATCAAGGTCTCGATCGCGGTCTGCCAATGCGCCTCGTGCTGGGCGTCCTCGGGCAGCTGCATGATGTAGTCGGCGGCCTCTTGAAGCGTGAGCAGCTTGCGCTTGTTGCTCACGCGCACGGGATCGTCGAACGCCGTCGACCAGGGCATGTCAGGCCGGCCGATCGGCGAGGAGAGACATCACGGCGCGATCGCGGGGTGTGATGCCGTTAGCCGGCCTTCTTTGCCCGCGCGGGGGCGCGCACCGGCTTGTCGGCGGCCTTCTTCGGGGTGGTCGCAGCCTTGGCCGCAGCGTCCTTGCCGCCCTTGCCTGATATCGGCAGCAGCATCTCGCGCTGGCCCTCGACGCGCTTCTTCGGCTTCTTCGCCTTGGTGTCCTTGGCCGTGTCCCTGGCGACCTTCGCCGCGGGCGCAGCCTCCTTCTCGCTCGCGATGCTCTTCTTCAGCGCGTCCATCAGGCTGATGACGTTGCCGCCGGTCTTCGGTGCGGCCTTGGCGGTGATCGGCATGCCGCTGCGCTTCTTGTTGATGAGATCGATCAGAGCGGTCTCGTAATGATCCTCGAACAGCTCGGGCTCGAACGCGCCGGACTTCTTCTCGACGATGTGCTTGGCAAGGTCGAGCATGTCCCGCGTCAGCTTCACGTCCTGGATGTCGTCGAAATATTCCTTCTCGCTGCGGACCTCGTAGGGGTAGCGCAGCAGCGTGCCCATCAGCCCGTTCTCGAGCGGCTCCAGCGCGATGATGTGCTCGCGGTTGGTCAGCACCACGCGGCCGATCGCGACCTTGTCCATGCTGCGGATGGTCTCACGGATCACGGCATAGGCGTCGTGGCCGACCTTGCCGTCCGGCACGAGATAGTAGGGGCGGATCAGATAGCGGTTGTCGATGTCGGCCTTGGGCACGAACTCGTCGATCTCGATGGTGTGGGTGGAGTCGAGCGCGATGTCGTCCAGCTCGTCCTTGGTGACCTCGATATAGGTGTCGGTGTCGACCTTGTAGCCCTTGACGATGTCCTCCGAGGTCACCTCGTCGCCGGTCTCGGCATCGACCTTGAGATACTTGATGCGGTGGCCGGTCTTGCGGTTGATCTGGTTGAACGAGACCTTCTCGGTATCCGAAGTAGCCGGATAGAGCGCGACCGGGCAGGTCACGAGCGACAGACGCAGAAAACCCTTCCAATTGGCGCGGGGGGCCATGGGCTACTCCAGACGCAACAGAGGACAAGCCCTGAAGATACCATCGCCCAGTTGCGAATCATAGCAAGCGCCGGCGCGGAATCTCGCAACGGCGTTAATCGCCGCCTGCACCGTGTGGCGTGGCGGGCCCATGGCCCGGAACATCGCCCGAGATGACGCGTTGCCCCGGCAGTTCATCGCCGCGAGGAGGTCGCGGCCATCCGACGCGACAGCCACAGATTGAGGTCACCATGGCAACCACGCGAGAGCAGAACCGGATCGTCGAAACTCCGACCGAGGCGCGCCAGGGCGAGCCTGGGCCTTCGGTGGCGGCGCTGCTCGCCATCTCGACCGGGCTTGCGATCCTGATCCTCGCCGTCGTCTGGTTCGTGTTCTTCCGGACCTGACGGCCGGCAAGGCACGCCGGCACCTTCCGGCTCGCCGCGCGATGCGGCACCTTGCGCCCACCATGCCGCCGGCTCCTCCGGCGGCATGGTGGGCGCAGTCGCATGTGCGCGCGGCAGGTCGTATATGACCAAAAAGTAACGTCGGCCGGTTCCCCGCGTTCATATTCGGTTCACGCCGGAATTGCTCATCTCTGGCGGTGTTCAACTCGCCTGTTCTGGCAGCCCATCTTTGGAGAGAAGCGTGCGCCTGCTCGTTGTTGAGGACGACCCCGATCTCAATCGCCAGCTCACCAAGGCGCTGACCGACGCCGGCTATGTCGTCGATCGGGCCTTCGACGGGGAGGAGGGGCACTATCTCGGCGACAACGAGCCGTATGACGCCGTGGTGCTCGATATCGGCCTGCCCAAGAAGGACGGCATCTCGGTGCTGGAGGCCTGGCGCCGCAACGGCCGCACCATGCCGGTCCTGATCCTCACCGCACGCGACCGCTGGAGCGACAAGGTGCAGGGCTTCGATGCCGGCGCCGACGATTACGTGGCAAAGCCGTTCCATCTGGAGGAGGTGCTGGCGCGCATCCGCGCCCTGCTGCGCCGCTCCACCGGCCATGCCCAGAGCGAATTGACCTGCGGCCCGGTTACGCTCGATACCCGGACCGGCCGGGTCAGCGTCTCCGGCAATCCCGTCAAGATGACCTCGCACGAATATCGGCTTCTGGCCTACCTGATGCACCATTCCGGGCGGGTGGTCTCGCGCACCGAGCTGGTCGAGCATCTCTACGACCAGGATTTCGACCGCGACTCCAACACCATCGAGGTCTTCGTCGGCCGCATCCGCAAGAAGCTCGACGTCGACATCATCCAGACCGTCCGCGGCCTCGGTTATCTCCTGACCCCGCCGCCGGCGCCGGGCGCTTGAGGCGTTCCGGCCTTTAAGTATCTTGGCTTGACGGCAGGCCGAACAGGGCCCTTGGTCCGGTCATGACGTCCGACCACCTGCCATCCTGCACCGCCCGGGATCATTCCGATGGCCGCTAGCTCGCTTGCGAACCGACTGTTCCTGTCGGCGACCGCCTGGCTCGTGGTGATCCTGGCCATCACGGGAATCGTGCTGTCGTCGGTCTACAAGAACGCCACCGAGCGCGCCTTCGACCGCCGGCTCAATCTCTATCTGCGCACCCTTATCGCGGAGGTCGCGACCCCCGACGAGCCGCCGGACCGCCAGTTCCAGTCGCTCGGTGAGCCCCTGTTCGAGCTGCCGCTGTCCGGCTGGTACTGGCAGATCACCCGCACCGACACCGAAAAGCCGGAAGTGCGCTCCTCGCGCTCGCTCTGGGACAAGAAGCTGCCGAAGCTGGAAGAGCAGGGCGCCGAGCTCACCGCCGCCGGCATCCGCCTCGCTTACGTCGACGGGCCGGAAGGGCAGAATCTGCGCATGGTGGAACGGCCGGTCGATCTCGGCGCCGACGGCAAATTTCTGGTCAGCGTCGCCGGGGACGACACCGAGATCTTCGACGAGACGCGCAGCTTCGACTACTATCTCGGCGGCACCTTCACCGCGCTCGGCATCGTGCTGCTGCTGACGACCGTGTTCCAGGTCCGCTTCGGCCTTGCACCGCTCAAGCGCATCTCGGAATCGATCGCCGACATCCGCTCCGGGCGGGCAGAACGGCTCGAGGGTGAATTCCCGGTCGAGATCGCGCCGCTGGCGCGCGAGACCAACGCGCTGATCGACGCCAATCGCGAGATCGTCGAGCGCGCGCGCACCCATGTCGGCAATCTCGCTCATGCGATCAAGACGCCGCTCTCGGTCATCGTCAACGAAGCCACCGCGCACGCCGCCGATCCCTTCGCGGAGAAGGTGATGGAGCAGGCGGACGTGATGCGCGACCAGGTCGCCCATCATCTGGAGCGCGCCCGCATCGCGGCGCGGGTCTCGGTGGTCGCGACCGTGACGGAGGTGGCGCCCGCCATCGAGGCGCTGCGGCGGACCATGGAGAAGATCCATCGCGACCGCGGCATCGTGGTCGAAGCCAAGGCCGATCCGTCCGCCAGGTTTCGGGGGGAGCGGCAGGATCTGGAGGAGATGGTCGGCAATCTCGTCGACAACGCCTGCAAATGGGCGGCCTCGCGCGTCTTCATCGAGGTCCTCGTCGAGCCGCCCCCCAAGGCCGGCGCCGGCCCGCGTTTGCGGGTCATCGTCGATGACGACGGCCGCGGCCTGTCGGAAGCGGAGCGGGCCCAGGTCGCCCGGCGCGGGCAGCGCCTCGACGAATCCAAGCCCGGATCGGGGCTGGGGCTGTCGATCGTGACCGACCTCGCCGCCCTCTATGGCGGCAACCTTTCGCTCGGCAGCGCGCCGACCGGCGGCCTGCGCGCCGAGCTGGTTCTTCCGGGCTTATAATCCCTTGTTTCGACGACAATTTCCGGCATGGCCGGCGCTCCTCCAGGGAAGAGCGGGGGCATTCGAGGCAGCTTCCTAAACGGCTTCTTAAGTGGGGACCTCCTATGATCGTGCCGGACCCATCCCATGTCCGCCATTTTACCGTGCATTACCCGGGCGCATGAGCCAGACATCGATCGAGCGGCTGAGGGAATATCTCGCGCAGCTCCCGCCGCAGTCGCAGGCGCTGCTGATGCGGGAGTTCGAGCGTGCGCTGGAGCGCGGCCAGGACACGGCGGTGGCCACCCTCGTGCTCGAGCAGCTGCGCAAGATCGTCCGCAAGAGCGAAGCCGAGGAGGCTTTGCCGCCGCGTACGGACGATTTATCGCGGCTGTTGTTCCAGGTGTTGGAGCCGTTCCTGGTCGAGGCTGGCACTCCTGTCAGGGCCGGGCAGATTCGCCGCTCCTCGCTGCAGCCGATCTGGCAGTGGCTTGGCCGAGACGGCGCACCGGCCAAGGTGAACGAGTTCGAGGCGGCGCTGGCGCGCATGCCGGCGGACAGTGCAGGGCAGGTCGAGGCCCTGGCGCAGAAGCTTCAGGCCGTGGCGGCGGATGCCATCTTCGAGCTGACGGGGCCGGGCGGCGGCGACAAGTCGCGGGCGCTTGCCCGGGTCGGCCCGCCCAACGTGATCGAGGATCTCTATTCGATCGGTGCGGTGCTCCAGGTCCGGGACGCCATCGCGACGTTGAACGAGAAATTGCCGCGCACATTGCGGGCCTTCGGGGATTCCCAGATCGCCTCGGTGACGTCGGCGCTCAACATTCCGGCGCTTCAGACGCCGCAGATGCTGCCTTTCGCATTGTCGATCGTCGTGCAGCGGATGACCGCGCCCTGGCAGATCATCCGCCTTGCGGTCAAGATAGCGGCTTCCGACGACGAGATCCGCGTCGCGGCGACGCCTTACGGTATCGCCGTCACGATGGCCTTGCATGATCTGTCCTGCGTTGCCGCGATCCTGCGCATGGACATCAAGCGCGGCCATTTCGACAATGTCGCCGGCAATCTCAAGACGCTGCACGACGGCGTGCGCGGCCTCCGCACCGAGCTCGACCTGCGCAACGATTCCGCCTGGGGCAAGCAATTGACCTCGATCCGGGCCGACATCTCCAATGCGCTGCAATCCGAGATCGACAGCGTGCCCGGCCGCGTCCGCCGCATCCTGCGCCAGCGCCCCGAAAAGGACATTCCGCCGGGCGCGCGGATCGACAGCACCGAAGTCGAGGAGACGGTGGCGCTGATCGATTTCGTCGCGACTTGCCGCAACTATGCGAGCGAGCTTGCGATCAACGAGGTGACGCTGCGCACCTATTCCGATCTCCAGCAATATGTGGAACGCTCGACCGAGCAACTGGTGCAGTCGCTGCGCGCCGCCGATCACAAGGTCCGCACCTATCGGCAGCAGCAGGTGCAGGCCGCGATCCGCTTCTGCCAGGTGCTGTTCGGCGACGATTACGCCTCGTTGATGAGCCGGGCCGCCGAAAACGCACTCACGGGCGAGCGCAAATCGTCGCGCGCCGGCTGATCGACGCGCATCTTTTTTTGATCACAATTTGAGGTTGACGACACATGTGGCGCGCCCTACGCTCCCGCCGCAAGTCCGGGGAATTTCTATCTGTGGGCGCATGAAACCCGTTATCAGCTCGATCGAAATTGAGAACCGCGTCATCGTGGCCAAGTATCAAAGGCTGATGGTTGGGGCCAAGGTGGTGCTGGTCGAGAAGGCCAGCGACCGGCAGCTGCCTGAGACCATCACGAGGGTTGCATCGAGGGTTCCGGTGGGAGCGCTGCGCATCAGATTGCCGGATGCGATCAAGCCGGGAACATACTTCCTGAAGGCCTTCGACGGGCACGGCGCGCACGCCGCCCAAAGCGTCGACTTCGAGATCGGCTAAGCCGTTGGATTTTCACCCTTTCGGGACGACATGCGGGTCGCGCCGAATTGACAATTGTCAATTGCCGCATCCTCCGGCCGTGGTGTAAAGGCACCTACAGGCGCGGTTCGGGCGCCGCCGGAAGCTTGCCAGATGACGCTATGGTTCGTGTTCGCGCTGATGACGGTCGCGGCGATTTTCGCCGTGCTCTGGCCGCTTGGCCGCACCAGCCGCGCGCAAGATCAGGGCAGCGAGGTCGCGGTCTACAAGGACCAGCTGGCCGAGATCGATCGTGATCTGGCCGCAGGGTTGATCTTGGCGCCCGAAGCCGAGGCTGCGCGCGTCGAGATCAGCCGCAGGCTGCTTGCGGCGGCGGCCAGCGAGCCGGCAACGGCGCCGATGTCGAACCTCAAATGGCGCCGCGCGGCGGCCGTGCTGGCGCTTGCCGGCCTGCCGCTCGTTGCGATCGGCGTCTATGTGCCGCTCGGCTCCCCCCGGCTGCAGGACTTTCCCCTCGCGCAGCGGGAGCGCGGGTCCGGCATGGCGCAGTCGCTCGAGAACCTCGTCGTGCAGGTCGAGCAGCATCTGGAAAAGAATCCGACGGACGGTCGCGGCTGGAACGTGCTCGCGCCGGTTCTGGAGCGGCTCGGCCGCTTCGACGACGCGGTGCGCGCCTATCGCAACTCGCTCACCTACAATGGCGAGAGCGCGGAGCGCCGGTCCGATCTCGGCGAAGCGATTTCGGCCGCCGCCGGCGGCGTGGTGACCGCCGAGGCCAAGGCCGAATTCGAGCGCGCACACGGCTTGAACGCCGACGACCCCAAGGCGAATTATTTCCTGGGTCTTGCCGCCGAGCAGGATGGGCGCAAGGACGATGCGGCCAATATCTGGCGCGCGCTGCTTGCGAAAGCGCCTGCGGACGCACCGTGGCGTGCCCTGGTGCAGTCCTCGCTGGCGCGAGTCGGTGGGGGCGGCACGATGCCCGCGCTGTCCGACGAGACGGTTGCTGCCTCCAAGGACATGGCCGAAGTCGATCGCAATACCATGGTGCGCGGCATGGTCGATCGTCTGGCGACGCGGCTGAAGCAGAACGGCGACGATGTCGAAGGCTGGCTGCGTCTGGTGCGCGCCTATCTGGTGATGGGCGAGCGGGACAAGGCAATGGGGGCTTCGGCCGAGGCCCGGCAGGCGGTTGCCAGCAACGCCGAGCGGCTGCGCCAGCTCAACGAAGGTCTGAGGACTCTCGGGATCGGCGGATGACGATTTCGGGACGAGAGATGCGGAGAACGGATACGCCATGACGCGCAAGCAGCGACGTATGACCATCATCGGCGGATCGCTCGCCGTGCTCGCGCTCGCGGCCGCGCTGGTGCTCAACGCGCTGCGCGACTCCATCGTGTTCTTCTCGACCCCGACCATGGTCGCCGAGAAGCATGTCGAGCCCGGCAAGCGGTTTCGCCTCGGCGGCCTGGTGCAGCCCGGCTCGCTCCGGCGCGGCGACAATCTCGCGGTGACGTTCGAGGTCGCCGACGGCAACGCCAAGCTGCCGGTCGCCTACAAGGGCATTCTGCCCGACCTGTTCCGCGAAGGGCAGGGCGTCGTCGCCGAAGGCGCGCTCGACGCCAATGGCGTGTTCAAGGCCGATACCGTGCTTGCCAAGCACGACGAGACCTACATGCCCAAGGACGTCGCCGATGCCCTGAAGAAGCAGGGACACTGGAAGGACGACTACGGTACCCAGGCGTCCGGTGGCGCCAAGCCGGCGGCGACGACCGCGCAGGGCAGCCCGCAAGGAGCAGTCCGTTGATCGCAGAGTCCGGACATTACGCGCTGGTGCTGGCACTCGCTCTGGCATTGATCCAGTCCATCGTGCCGCTGATCGGCGCGCGCCTCGGCGACGCCGCCCTGATGAACGTGGCGCGCTCGACCGCGCTGGCGCAGCTCTTATTCGTCGGCGCCTCGTTCACGGCGCTGGTGATGCTGCACGTGAACTCGGATTTCTCCGTCGCCAACGTCTACGAGAATTCCCACTCCATGAAGCCGCTGCTCTACAAGATCACCGGCGTGTGGGGAAACCATGAAGGCTCGATGCTGCTGTGGGTGTTGATCCTCGCGCTGTTCGGCGGATTGGTCGCGAGCTTCGGCAACAATCTGCCGCTGTCGCTGCGTGCGCATGTGCTTGCCGTGCAGGCCTGGGTCGCCAGCGCCTTCTACCTCTTCATCCTGATCACGTCGAACCCGTTCCTGCGCATCGCCAGCCCGCCGATCGAGGGACGCGACCTCAATCCGGTGCTTCAGGACATCGGTCTCGCCGTGCATCCGCCGATGCTCTATCTCGGCTATGTCGGCTTCTCGATCTCGTTCTCATTCGCCATTGCGGCGCTGATGGAGGGCCGGATCGATGCGGCCTGGGCGCGCTGGGTGCGGCCCTGGACGTTGGTCGCCTGGATCTTCCTGACCCTTGGCATCGCCATGGGCTCGTACTGGGCCTATTACGAACTCGGCTGGGGCGGCTGGTGGTTCTGGGATCCGGTGGAGAACGCTTCGCTGATGCCCTGGCTCGCCGGCACCGCGCTCTTGCATTCGGCGCTGGTGATGGAGAAGCGCAACGCGCTGAAGGTCTGGACCATCCTGCTTTCGATCCTGACCTTCTCGCTGTCGCTGCTCGGCACCTTCCTGGTGCGCTCGGGCGTCATCACCTCGGTGCACGCCTTCGCGACCGATCCGACCCGCGGCGTGTTCATCCTCTTGATCCTGTGCCTGTTCATCGGCGGCAGCTTGTCGCTGTTTGCGGGCCGCGCCACCTCGCTGAAGCAGGGCGGCCTGTTCGCGCCGATCTCGCGGGAGGGCGCGCTGGTGCTGAACAATCTCCTGCTCACCGTCGCCTGTGCCGTCGTGCTGTTCGGCACGCTCTATCCGCTGGCGATGGAGATGCTCGCCGATTTCAAGATGTCGGTCGGCGCGCCTTTCTACAATCTCACCTTCGCGCCGCTGTTCGCGCTGCTGCTGCTCGCGGTGCCGTTCGGGCCGATGCTGGCGTGGAAACGCGGCGACCTGCTCGGCGTGATGCAGCGCCTGCTCGCGGCCGGCGTTGCCGGGCTGGTCGTGGTCGCCATCGTCTGGGCCTGGGTGCGCGGCGGCAGCGCGTTGGCGCCGCTCGCGATCGGGCTCGGCGTCTTCGTCATTGCCGGCGCCGTCACCGACCTCGTCGAACGGACGGGCCTGGTGCGCCTGCCGTTCGCAACGGTGCTGCACCGGGCGCGCGGCCTGCCGCGCTCGGCCTGGGGCACCGCATTCGCGCATGCCGGCCTCGGCCTCGCGCTGATCGGGATCGTCTGCGAGACCACCTGGAACAGCGAATACATCGCGACCATGAAGCCGAACGACGTCGCCCACGTCGCCGGCTACGACCTGAAGCTCGACGGGCTGTTTCAACGCCAGGGCCCGAATTACCGCGAGATGATCGCCGAGTTCAAGATCAGCCGCGATGGCGAGATGGTCACGGTGATGACGCCGTCCAAGCGCAGCTTCACCACGCGCGGCTCCTCGACCACCGAGGCGGCGCTGCTGACGCGCGGGGCGAGCCAGCTTTACGTCTCGCTCGGCGATGCCACCGCCGAAGGCGCCATCGCCGTGCGCATCTATCACAAGCCGCTGGTCCTCTTGATCTGGTGGGGGCCGGTGCTGATGGCGTTCGGCGGGGTGCTCTCGCTCTCCGACCGCCGCCTGCGGGTCGGCGCGCCGAAACCGGCGCGGGCCAAGCAGCGCCTGCAGCCCGCGGAATGATCCGATGCGCTGGATGATGGCCCTGTTCATCGCGCTGCTGCTGGCTTTGCCGGCGGCCCACGCGGTGCAGCCCGACGAGATCATGTCGGACCCGGTGAAGGAATCGCGCGCGCGCGAATTGTCGCGCGAGCTTCGCTGCATGGTCTGCCAGAACCAGTCGATCGACGATTCCGATGCGCCGCTGGCGCGCGACCTGCGCCTGCTGGTGCGCGAGCGCATCGCGGCCGGCGACAGCAATTCGCAGGTGCTCGACTTCCTGGTGGCGCGCTACGGCGAGTTCGTGCTGCTCAAGCCGCGCTTCGAGCGGCAGACCCTGCTGCTGTGGCTGCTCGGGCCGGTGCTGCTGCTTGGCGGCGGCCTGGCGCTGTGGCTGCAAATCCGCCGTCGCGCGCGAAGTGGTGTGGACGTGCCGGCGCCGCCGCTCACGCCCGATGAACAAGCGCGGCTCGCCGCCTTGATATCGGACGATGCGAAGTCGTCCTGACCTGCGCGGACACGTAGAAGCTCACCAAAATCTCGTTCGTCGCCGCTTACGGGAACTCGACTAAGTTCCTGTGGAACCACGATTTTCGGCCTGTGCTAAACTGCCGCATCCGCTTCGTCCGTTCATTACAAAAGTTTAACCCCGCCGCCAGCGCGCGGTAAGGCGGGAGTCCCCATCTTCAGGTCCGCAAGCTGCCGACATCCGGCACCAAAAGGAATTCAGGGCCCTGGAGATTTCTGCATGAACGATCGTATCGACCTCTCGAACCTCCCGTCCTACCGGCAGCCGCGCCGGTCGGTGTTTTCCGCGCGCAAGTTCGCGCTGATGGCCTCGGTCGTCGCCGGTCTCGGCGCGGCCGTTTATGGCTTCAGCCCGTCGACGTCGCCGGCCGACCTGTTCTCCAGCCCGGCGCATGCGCAGGTCAACAACGAGGTCCGCAAGGTCGAGCGTCCCATCGGCTTTGCCGACATCGTCGAGCGCGTGAAGCCCTCGGTGATCTCGGTCAAGGTCAACATCAAGGAGAAGACGGCCAGCAACGATGACGGCGACGATTCGTCCTCGCCGTTCCAGCCGGGCTCGCCGATGGAGCGTTTCTTCCGCCGCTTCGGCGGTCCGGAAGGCATCCCCGGCCTGAAGGGCGGCGGGCGTGGCCGCGTCGTGCAGGGCCAGGGCTCCGGCTTCTTCATCTCGGCTGACGGCTATGCCGTGACCAACAACCACGTGGTCGACGGTGCCGACAAGGTCGAGGTCACCACCGACGATGGCAAGACCTACACCGCCAAGGTGATCGGCACCGACCAGCGCACTGACCTCGCGCTGATCAAGGTCGAGGGCAGCACCAACTTCCCGTTCGCCAAGCTTGCGGATAGCAAGCCGCGGATCGGCGACTGGGTGCTCGCGGTCGGCAATCCCTTCGGTCTCGGCGGCACCGTGACCGCGGGCATCGTCTCCGCCAGCGGCCGCGACATCGGCAACGGCCCGTATGACGATTTCATCCAGATCGACGCGCCCGTGAACAAGGGCAATTCCGGCGGTCCGGCGTTCGACACCAACGGCGAGGTGATGGGCGTCAACACCGCGATCTACTCGCCCTCCGGCGGCAGCGTCGGCATCGCGTTCTCGATTCCGGCCAACACGGTCAAGAGCGTGGTCGCGCAGCTCAAGGACAAGGGCTCGGTCAGCCGCGGCTGGATCGGCGTGCAGATCCAGCCCGTCACGTCCGACATCGCCGACAGCCTCGGCATGAAGAAGGCCGAAGGCGCGCTGGTGGCGGAGCCGCAGGCGAACGGTCCGGCGGCCAAGGCCGGCATCGAGTCCGGCGACGTGATCACGGCGGTCAACGGCGAACCCGTCAAGGATGCCCGCGAGCTCGCCCGTACCATCGGCGGCATGGCGCCCGGCGCGTCCGTGAAGCTCAACGTGCTGCATAAGGGCCAGGACAAGGTCATCAACCTCACCCTCGGCCAGCTGCCGAACACGGTCGAGGCCAAGGCCGACACCGACAATGACAGCGGCAAGGGCGCCAGCAAGGGCACCGACGTGCCGAAGCTCGGCATGACCGTTGCGCCCGCCAATTCCGTGGCCGGCGCCGGCAAGGAAGGCGTCGTGGTCACCGAGGTCGATCCGAAGAGCGCCGCGGCCGAACGCGGCTTCAAGGAAGGCGACGTGATCCTCGAGGTCGGCGGCAAGAGCGTGGCGACCGCCGGCGAAGTCCGCGACGCCATCAACGCGGCGCGGACCGACAACAAGAACAGCGTCCTGATGCGCGTGAAGAGCGGCGGCCAGTCGCGCTTCGTCGCGGTGCCCCTCGCCAAGGGCTGAGGCCTTCAGGAGGCCCACGAGATGAAGGGTGTCGCCGGCATCAGTCGCCCCCGCCGTCGGCGCCCTTCGGGGAAGCAGCGCAAAGCTGGCTTCCCTCATCTACCTTCCGGTGGAATTACGCCCCCCTCCGTCGGAAGGCCTAGGGCGGTGAGGTCCCCCCAGCTTCACCGCCCGCCTTTTTCCCGCTTCGAGCTTCTCCCGCTCGGCTTGCATGCGATTGCCGCCCGCGCCATGTTTAGAGAAGGTTGACCTCCTTGACAGCCGCCGAACGCACGATGCGCCTCCTCATCATCGAAGACGACCGCGAATCCGCCGACTACCTGGCCAAGGCGTTTCGCGAGGTCGGACACATCGCCGACCACGCCGCCGACGGCGAGGAAGGCCTCGCCATGGCAGAGAACGGCGAGTACGACGTGCTGGTGGTCGACCGCATGCTGCCCAAGCGCGACGGCCTGTCCCTGATCGGCGCCTTGCGCGACAAGGGCAACACGACGCCGGTGCTGATTCTCTCCGCGCTCGGGCAGGTCGATGACCGCATCAAGGGCCTGCGCGCCGGCGGCGACGATTATCTGCCAAAACCCTATTCTTTCGCCGAGCTCTTGGCCCGCGTCGAAGTGCTGTCGCGCCGCCGCGGCGGTCCCGCCGAAGAGACGCTCTATCGTGTCGGCGATCTCGAGCTCGATCGGCTCTCGCATCGCGTTGCCCGCGGCAAGGACGAGCTGACGCTGCAGCCGCGCGAATTCCGCCTGCTCGAATACTTGATGAAGCACGCCGGCCAGGTGGTGACGCGGACCATGCTGCTGGAGAACGTCTGGGACTATCATTTCGATCCGCAGACCAACGTGATCGACGTGCACATCTCGCGGCTGCGCTCCAAGATCGACAAGGGCTTCGAGCGGCCGCTGCTGCACACGATCCGCGGCGCGGGATATATGATCCGTGACGGCATTCGGTAAGCTCGTCCGCACCACGGCGTTCCGGCTGACGCTGGTCTATCTGCTGCTGTTCGCGATGTTCGCGGCTTCGCTGCTGGCCTATTTCGCCTGGAACACGCGGCGGCTGATCACCGAGGAGATCACGCAGACGGTCAATGCCGAGACCTCGGAGATCAACGAGATCTACGGCCGCGGCGGCATGGTTCGCCTGGTGCGCACGATCGAGTACCGCGCACTGCGGCCGGGCGCCAACCTCTACCTCGTGACCACGCCGACGGGCCAGGCGATTGCCGGCAATGTCGGCTCGCTGGCGCCGGGGGTATTGGCGACGCGCGGCTGGTCGGAGACGGCCTACCGGCGGATCGAGGACAGTGATGACCGCGATCATCGCGCGCTGGTTCGCGTCACCGAATTGGAGAACGGCTTCCGGCTTCTGATCGGCCGCGACCTTGCCGAGCGGCGGCGCCTGTTCGGCATCGTCGCCAAGGCGGCGCAGTTTTCGGTGCTGATCGTCGTCGTGCTCGGCCTCGGCGGCGGCATCTTCGTCGCACGGCGGGTGCTGAGGCGCATCGACGCGATGACCGGCACGGCGCAGCGCATCATGACCGGCGATCTCAGCGAGCGCCTGCCCGTGGGGCGCAGCGGCGACGAGATCGACCGCCTCGCCGAGAACCTCAACGCCATGCTGGAGCGGATCGAGGCGCTGATGGCGGGGCTGAAGGAGGTTTCCGACAACATCGCCCACGACCTCAAGACGCCGCTGACGCGGCTGCGCAATCGCGCCGAGGAGGCGCTGGCGAAATCGGGCTGCGAGGCGGATTATCGCGCCGCGCTGGAGCGGACCATCGAGGAGTCCGACGGGCTGATCCGGACCTTCAACGCGCTTCTGATGATCGCGCGGGCGGAATCCGGCCAGGCGCGCGGCAACATGGACGACTTCGACGCCGCGGAGGTCGCGGAGGGAATCCACGAGCTCTACGAGCCGCTCGCCGAGGACGACGGCATGACCTTGAAGGTCAGGTGCGAGCCGACACCGGTTCATGCCAATCGCGAGCTGATCAGCCAGGCGCTCGCCAATCTCGTCGAGAACGCGATCAAATACGGCAAGCCCGCGGCACAGGCCGCGGGAACCGTGGTCAGCATGGACGCAAGGCAAATCACGATCGAGGCGAGGCGCGATGGCGACCACGTGCTGCTCAGCGTCACCGATCGCGGTCCGGGGATCCCCGAAGCGGATCGCAAGCACGTCATCGAGCGATTCGTGCGACTGGAGGCCAGCCGGACGCTGCCGGGCTCGGGCCTCGGGCTCAGCCTCGCCTCGGCGGTCGCGACGTTGCACGGCGGCGAATTGCGCTTGGGCGATGCCCATCCCGGCCTCGTCGCCACGCTCGTGCTGCCGGCGCGCGCGGGTGCCGGCGACAGGGTTGCTCCGCCAATACCGGATGTGCCACAGAAGGTGGCATGAACCACTCCGCGCCGGGAAACGCGGACAAGCATGGTGAGAGGCTGGCCGCACGCTTCGCGGAGGCTCCCCATATTGCCGCTTCCACAACCGACGAACGCCGTTTCGAAAGCTGGCTGGCTGAGCTCGAGCCGGCACAATCGGCCCGTCTCGCAACGCTCCTGGGCCATCCCTTCGCCCGCGACATCCTGACCGGGATTGCGGAATTTTCGCCCTATCTGTTCGATCTGGTGCGCGCCGATGCCTTGCGCTTGATCCGGCTGCTCGACTGCGATCCGGATGTGCATCTGGCGGCGCTGGTCGCGGAGGCGCGCAGCGCGGTGCTCGCGGCCTCGGATGAGGCCGAGGTGATGCGGCTGCTCCGCCGCATGAAGGCGGAAGCTGCGCTCCTGATCGCGCTGTGCGACATCGGCGGTGTCTGGCCGGTGATGCGGGTGACGGCGGCACTGACCGATGTCGCGGTGTCCTCGGTGCAGGCGGCGCTGCAATATCTGCTGCGGCAGGAAGCCGCACGCGGCAAGCTCTCACCGCCCAATCCCGAAGCACCCGAAGAGGGCTGCGGCCTGATCGTGCTCGCGATGGGCAAGATGGGCGCGGGCGAGCTGAACTATTCCAGCGACATCGATCTCATCGTGTTCTTCGATCCCGATGCGACGACCCTCGCGCCCGATATCGAACCGCAGCCGTTCTTCGTCCGCGTGACGCAAGGCATGGCGCGCATCCTGCAGCAGCGTACCTATGACGGTTACGTCTTCCGCGTCGATTTGCGGCTGCGGCCCGACCCGTCCTCGACGCAGGTGGCGATCTCGCGGGATGCCGCGCTGAACTATTACGAGCGGGAAGGGCGCACCTGGGAGCGCGCCGCGATGATCAAGGCGCGGGCCTGTGCCGGCGATCCCAAAGCGGGTGAGGCGCTGCTCGCCGAGATCGCGCCGTTCGTCTGGCGCAAGCATCTCGATTTCGCAGCGCTTTCCGACGTGCACGACATGAAGCGGCAGATGCAGACGTATCGCGGCCAGAGCGAGGTCGCGGTGGAGGGCCACAACGTCAAGGTCGGGCGCGGCGGCATCCGTGAGATCGAGTTCTTCGCGCAGACCCAGCAATTGATCGCGGGCGGCCGCCATCCGGAATTGCGGGTGCGGCCGACGCTGAGGGCGCTCGACGTGCTCGCCTCCAGCAACTGGATCACTGCGGCGGCGCGCGACGAGCTGACGACCGCCTACGAATTCCTGCGCCGGGTCGAGCATCGCCTGCAGATGATCGCCGACGAGCAGACCCACACGCTGCCCGAGGACAAGCAGGCGGTCGAGCGCTTCGCCTGGTTCTTCGGCTATCAAAATCGCGAGGCCTTTGCGCGCGACCTCTTGCACCAGCTCCAGATCGTCCAGGGCCACTACGAAAAACTGTTCGAGGGCGACGACCCCACCGGCACGGCCAAGCTGCCGGCGCTTGACTACGGTGCGGGCCCCGACGATCCGCGCCTGCTGCAGCACCTGGCGACGCTCGGCTTCAAGAAGCCGGCCGCGGTCGCGCAGACGGTGCGCGACTGGATCACCGGCGACTATCGCGTCTTCCGCGTTGAGGCGACGCGAAGCGCCTTCGTCGAGTTCGTGCCGGCCCTGATCGATGGCCTTGCCCATGCCGAAGAGCCGGATCGCGCGGTCGTTTCGTTCGATCATTTCCTCGGGGCGCTGCAGCGTGGCGGCCGGCTGATCACGCTGCTCGGCCAGAACCGCGATCTCGTCGCGCTGGTGGCTCTGGTGCTGGGAGCAGCGCCCCGGCTCGGCGACATGCTGGCGCGGCAGCCTCAGCTCATGGACGGCCTGATCGATCCGCGCTTCTTCGGGGCCATGCCCGACAGGCAGGAATTGTCGGGGCGGCTCGCGACCACAGTGCAGGACGCCGGTTCATACGAGGAGTTCCTCGATCGCCTGCGCCTGTTCGGACAGGAGAGCCTGTTCCTGATCGGCACGCGCATCCTCTCCGGCACCGTCTCGGCGCAGCAGGCGAGCACGGCCTTCGCCGACGTCGCGGAGGGAATCGTCCACACCGTGCACGGCCTCGTCGCCGACCGCTTCGCCGCTCAGCACGGCCGGATCAAGGGCCAGGAGACCGCGATCATCGCAATGGGCCGGCTCGGCAGCCGCGAGATGACGGCCTCGTCCGATCTCGACCTGATCCTGCTCTACGATTTCGACAGCGACAATCCGGACTCCGATGGGACAAAATCGCTGCAGGGTGCGCATTATTTTGCGCGGCTGACCCAGCGCCTGATCAGCGCTTTCACGACGCGCACCAATTACGGCGTGCTCTACGAGATTGACATGCGGCTGCGGCCCTCGGGACGCGCGGGCCCGGTGGCCTCGAGCCTCACCTCGTTCGCGGACTACCAAGCCAACGAGGCCTGGACCTGGGAGCACATGGCGCTGACGCGTGCGCGCGTGGTGTCGGCGTCGCCCGAATTCCGAGAACGGATCGAGCGCGTCATCCGCGATGTCCTGACGCGCCGCCGCGACCCCGCCATCACCGCCAACGACGTCGCCGACATGCGGCGCGCGATCGCGCAGGAGAAGGGCGAGGCCGATTGCTGGGATCTCAAGCATGCCGCCGGCGGCATGGTCGATATCGATTTCATCGCGCAATATCTCCAGCTCGTGCATGCGCACGACAAGCCGGAGATTCTCGACGTCAGCACCGTGCAGGTGCTGGAGAATGCCTGCAGGATCGGCGTGCTCGCGCAATCGGAGACGGAGATCCTGCGGGCCGCGGCGCGGCTCTATCACGACCTCACCCAGATCCTGCGCCTCTGCGTCAGCGAGCGCTTCAAGCCGGAAACCGCCGGCACCGACCTGCAGCGCGTCATGGCGCGCGCCGGCGACGCGCCGGATTTGTCCTCGCTCGAGGCACGGGTGAAGGAGACGCAAAGCGAGGTGCGGCGCGTGTTCAGGGCGCTGCTGGAAGGGTCATAGCCTGCTTCAGCGCCGGGAGCCTCGCGGACCTCGATACGGGTTGGTAATGAAAACTGGATCGGCTGCCGGTTTTTACGTGTTGGTGCAGGCCCGGCGTGCTAACTTGCATGCCACGATGGAATTCGAGGGGACGACCGGTTGATTGACAAGCTTGAGCTATTGCTGGCGTTGGCCAAGGAGCGACATTTCGGACGCGCGGCCGAAGCCTGCGGCGTAACGCAACCGACGATGTCGACCGGGCTCAAGCAGCTCGAGGAAATTCTCGGCGTGATGCTGGTCCAGCGCGGCTCGCGCTTTCAGGGATTTACCCCTGAAGGCGAGCGGGCGCTCGACTGGGCGCGGCGGATCGTCGGCGATGCCCGCGCGATGCGCGACGAGATCAACGGGCTGAAGCATCAGCTCTCCGGCGAGATCCGCATCGCGGCGATCCCGACCGTGCTCGGCATGGTCGCCGCGCTGACGACGCCGTTCCGCGCCAAGCATCCCGAGGTGCGCTTCCGCATCCAGTCCACCACCTCGTCCGAGGTGCTGGGGCTGCTCGAAAATCTCGAGGTCGATGCGGGGCTGACCTATATCGAGAACGAGCCGATCGGCAAGGTGCGCACCATCCCGCTCTACAACGAGAGCTATCGCCTGCTCACCGCGCCGGATGCGATGTTCGGCGACCGCGAGACGGTGACCTGGACCGAGGTCGGGCAGGTGCCGCTGTGCCTCTTGACGCCCGACATGCAGAACCGCCGCATCATCGACCGCGCGCTGCGATCGGTCGGCGCGGAGGCGACACCGACGCTGACGTCGAACTCGCTGCTGGTGCTGTTCACGCACGTCAAGACCGGGCGCTGGGCGAGCGTGATGCCGGCGAAGCTCGCCGAGACGCTCGGTCTGTCCGACACCGTGCGGTCGATTCCGATCGTCGATCCCGAGGTCAATTACAGCATCGGCATGGTGATCCCGCAGCGCGATCCCATGACGCCGCTGATCGCAGCGCTGGTCAACGTCGCGCGCGAAGTCGCGCCGACGCTGCAATTGTAGGATTCAAGCCGCAGCTGATATCCGCGCCGCCTTGATCGCATCGCGCGGCAGGGTCACGCGCACGACGGTGCCGACGTCGATCTTCGAGCGCAGGCGCATCGAGCCGCCATGGAGCTGCGCCAGCGAGCGGGCGATGGCAAGGCCGAGGCCCGAGCCGTGATAGGTCTTGGTGAGCTGGCTCTCGACCTGCTCGAAGGGACGCCCGAGCCGCGCCAGCGAATGCGGCGCGATGCCGATGCCGGTGTCGGCGATCATCAGCACGATCCTGTCGTCGAGCTGCCGGCTGCGCACCACGACGCGTCCGCCGTCCGGCGTGAACTTCACGGCGTTGGAGAGCAGGTTGACGATGATCTGCTTGGTGGCGCGGCGGTCGGCGACGACCGAGATGGATTTTGCGATGTCGGCATCCAGCGTCAGGCGTTTGTCCTGCGCGCGGCCGGTGACGACCCGCAAGGATTCGGCCAGCGTCTGCGACAGGTCGAGCTCTTCCATGTCGAGCTTCATGCGGCCGGCCTCGATCTTGGACATGTCGAGGATGTCGTTGATGACCTCGAGCAGATAGTGGCCGCTGGTCAGGATGTCCTGGCAGTATTCCTGGTACTTCTCGCTGCCGAGCTCGCCGAACATGCCCGAGCCCATGATCTCGGAGAAGCCGATGATGGCGTTGAGCGGCGTGCGCAGCTCGTGGCTCATATTGGCGAGGAATTTCGACTTGGTCTGGTTGGCTTCCTCGGCGCGGGTCTTCTCGCGCTGATACTTCTCGGCGAGGTCGGCGAGCTCGACCGCCTGGCGCTCCAGCGCGGCCTGCGAGCGCTTGAGGTCGATGACGGTGGCGCGCAGGCGCAGATCGTTGTCGACCAGCTTCTGCTCGTGCTCCTTGATGCGGGTGATGTCGGTGCCGACCGAGACGTAGCCGCCGTCCTTGGTGCGGCGCTCGCTGATGTGCAGCCAGCTGCCGTCGTCGAGCTGCGCCTCGAAGGTACGTGCGCCCGGGCCTTGGGCCGCAGTCTCGTTGTGGCGGGTGCGCACCTCCGGCATGCGGCCGACCTCGAGCACGGTCTCGTAGGAGGTGCCGGGGATCACGGCGGTGTCCGGCAGCTTGTGCAGGCGCTGGAAGTGCGAGTTGCAGAGCACCAGGCGGTCGCTCGCATCCCAGAGCACGAAGGCCTCCGGAATGGTCTCGATCGCGTCGCGCAGGCGAAGGTCGGCTTCCACGGTCTTTTCGGCGAGGCTCTTCTGCTCGGTGATGTCGACCGCGATTCCGATCAGGTGCACGCTGGAATCCGTGGCGCCGCGCGTCTTCTCGCAGCGGACGCGGAGCCAGATCCAGTGGCCGTCGACATGCTGCATGCGGAAGGTCTGGTCGATGTGGTCGATCTTCTCCGAGATGAGCTGGTCGGCGATCTCGAACAGGTCGATGTCGTCGGACTTCACCAGCGCGTTGACCTCGCCGAAGGTGAGGAGCTCGTGACGACCGTCGAGGCCGAGCATCGAGAACATCGACTGCGACCAGAAGATCCGGCCGCGCGACAGATCCCAGTCCCACAGCCCGCAGCGGCCGCGGTTGAGCGCGGTGTCGATGCGGCCGCGCACGGCGTCGTTGATGAGATCGCCTTCGCGAGCGCGGGTCGACTGCCAGTGGAAGGCGAAGCCGAGGATCAGGACGACGAAGCCCGTGGTCGCCGACAGCGTCACCGAGAGCGCGGCGTCCGAGCCCCAGATCGGCTCGTTGCGCTCCTGGATCACGGTGACGAAGCCGGGCAGCGACTTGATCTGCCGCGAGGTCGCCATCGCGGCGTTGCCGCTCGGCAGCGTCATGTCGGCGATGTTGCCGTCGCGCGGCGGCGCCGCGATCAGCTGCGCGGTCGTGATCGCATCGAGCAGGCGGTCGTTGCCTGAGGGATCGCTGTCGGCCGGGATGCGGGCGAGGATACGGCGGTCGATGCCGGCGGAGGTGACGATGACGTGGCGGCCGGAGGAAGTGGCCCAGGACGGAATGAGATCGGGCAGCAGCGTCGGCAGGCCCTCGATGTTCCTGAGCCGCTCCTGACGAACCGAGGTGAGGCGGTCGATGCGCTCGGCGAGCAGGTCGGCGAGGGCCGAAATGTCGTGGCGGATCACCAGTCGCTTCTGGCGCGTCTGATCGACCACCTGCACGAACGCGCCGAGGCAGATCGTGATCAGGAACGCGATGATGAGCGTCGGCACGGCGCGGCGCAGCGCCGGCTCCGCGATCAGGAGCCGGTGATAGGCAGGTTTCGCGATCGATTGCGCCAATCCCTTGATCGAATCGGATTGGACGCACGCGCTCGCGGCGTCTGCGCGCGACATGCCTTCGGCCCCCTGAAAACCAGCTTGCAACTGAAGTCCGGAAGCAGCCCCACATCGCTTCCGAATCACACCGATTTGAATCCAGTTTTCGCGGGCTGTCGAGAGTCAACGAATCGTTAACGCGAAATTATTCTTATCCAACGCGCAGTTTGTGCATCGCGCGTCCGCAAACTCACGGACGCGAGGAGTCCGAAACGGGAACGTGTGACTCGCCGCGCGTTCTTCATCACGCGCGCGGCGGCTCGGCGTGGCTGATCACGCGCTTCACGCTCGGGAACGCGCGCCGCAACGCGCGCTCGATCGCGTCGACTTGCTCGTGCACCTTGATCACGCTCATCGACGGTGCCGCGCGGCAGTGGAAGTTGACGATCTCGCCGGCGTCGGTGTTGCGGACCCGCACATTGTGGATGTCGTGGATGTCGCCTTCGCCGGCGAACTCGGCCAGCGCGGCGGCGATGGTCTGCACCCTCTCGGGCGCGGCATCGACGCCGAACGGCAGTTCCGGTTCCAACGGCTCGATGTGAACGTCGACCTCGACGTCCTCGCCGAACTCCTCCTTGATATTGCGCTCCAGCGTGTTGGCGACGTCGTGGGCGGCCTCGAGTGCCATGTCGGCATCGACCTCGAGGTCGATGCTGACGATCAGCTTGGCCAAATCTTTGATCGTACCCAGATCGTGCACCGTGACGTGGTGGACGGCGAGCCCGGAATTGCGCGCGATCACCATGATGCGGTCGCGCACGGTTTCGTTGTCGCGCGCGACCGGCACTGCGGCGAAGGTGAGGTCGGCATCGCCGAAAGCCTTGGCGACGGCGGCCTGCGCGTTGCGCTTGATGTCCTCGACACGGTCGATCGGATAGGTCCGCGGCACCTTCGCGATGGTGTCGATGAATGTGGTCGCTCCGACCATGCGCACGCGCAAGCGTTCGACGTCGATCACACCAGGCACGCCGCGGATCGCGGCTGTGGCCTTCTCCTGCGCGCCTTCGGGGGCGCGATCGACCAGCGTCTGCACGGTCGAGCCGGCCATGCGCAGGCCGAGCGCTGCGATCATCACGGCAACGGCTGCGGCCGCCGCGGCGTCGCCCCACCAAAAGCCGAGCCCAGCCAGGATCAGGCCCACGATCACGGCGCAGGAGCCCATCACGTCCGATGCAAAATGCAGCGCGTCCGCCGCCAGCGCCTGGCTCCTGGTCTCGCGCGCAGCGCGGTGCAGGGCGCGGGCGCGCCAGAGATTGACGGCGATATCGATCACCAGCACCACGAACGGCACGGCCGAGATGGTCGGCGGCGGGGTTCCCTCGCGCAGCCGGCTATAGGCCTCGACCAGGATGCCGCCGGCGAGCACGTAGAGCAGGGCAGTGACCCCGAGCGCGGAGACGCTTTCCAGCTTGCCATGGCCGTAATGGTGCTCCTCATCCGCGGGCTTGTCGGAGACCCGTACCACCGCCCAGGTGATGATGGTCGCGACCAGGTCGATCGAGGAATGCAGCGCTTCGGAGATCAGCGCCAGCGAGCCGATCGCGATCCCGACCACGAATTTGGCCGCCGCCATGCCGCCGCTGGCGAAGATCGAGATGGCCGCGACCGAGGTCTTGTTGTGCTGGGAGGTCATGGCGGGGATTTAGCAGCCTAGAGCTGAACATCAAGCGACGATCCACAGCTCTAGTCGCAAGTGAGTTGCAGGAGCGAAGCTATTGCGAATGCTTCCGAATTGAATGGGCGCTCGCTGCTCCGAGCTCGGTCTCGTAGGGTGGGCAAAGGCGCGAAGCGCCGTGCCCACCATCCGTCCGTGATGGATACAGATCGTGGGCACGCTTCGCTTTGCCCACCCTACGGGACCGTCGCTTTGGCCGAGCCGGCCCCTTAAAGCGTCACCACGATCTTCCCCAGATGCTTGTTCGCCTCCATGTGCGCGAACGCCTGGTCGATGTCGCCGAACGCGAACACCTTGTCGATCGGCAGTTGCAGCTTGCGCGATTCCACCGCGCCCCAGATGTCCTTGCGGACCTCGGCAAAGATCTCGCGGACCTCCTCGATCGTGCGGGTGCGGAAGGTGACGCCGACATAGTCGATGCGGCGGGCCGCGTGCAGGTCGAAATTGAAGTCGGCGTGGGTGCCGCCGAGCCGGCCGACATTGACGATGCGACCCTTCACCTTGGTTGCGGCGAGGTTCTGATTGGCGACCTTGCCCGAGACCTGGTCGACGATGAGGTCGACGCCTTCGCCGTTCGTCGCCTTCAGTACCTCCTCGACCCATTTCGGATCGGAGCTGTCGACGACGAGGTCGGCGCCATATTCCTTCAGCCGGCCGCGGCGATAAGCGTCGGTGGACGAGCCGATCACGAGCCTGGCCCCCTTGAGCCGGGCGATCTGCAGCGCCATCAGCCCGACGCCGGAGCTGGCGCCCTGGACCAGCACGCTCTGGCCAGCCTGTAGCCCGCCGATCGTGACGACGGCGTTGTGCATGGTCGCGAGCGCGACGGGGAGGGTGGCGGCCTCCTCGAAATTCATGTTCGAGGGCGCGTGGAACAGCCGGCCTTGATCGGCCAGCGTATACTCGGCAAAGGCCGCGCCGCCCGAGCCCATGATGCGGTCGCCGATCTTCACGCCCTTCGCATCGGGCCCGAGCTCGGCAACCTCGCCGGCCCATTCCATGCCGAGCACGGTGCCGACGCCGCCGGCCGCGCCATGGGCGTGGCCCTTGCGCATGCCGGTGTCGGCGCGGTTGAGGCCGCAGGCGCGGACGCGGACGAGCACCTGCGTGCCCTTCGGTTTCGGTTGAGCGACGTCGGAAATCCTCGCGCCTTCAGGGCCGTAGACGTAGGCTTTCATGCGATACTCTCACGTGTTGCAGTGATTATTCCGCTGCTTCGCGTTGTTGCTGAACGATCATCCCCTCCAGCCGGCTGCGAATGATCGCCTTCGCCTCGCGCACGATGCGGGAGACGAGCTCGGCGCAGCTCGGGATGTCCTGGATCAGGCCCTGGACCTGGCCGGCCGACCAGATGCCTTCGTCGGAATTGCCGGTGGCATAAACCATCTTGCCGCGGGCACCCGCCACGAGCTCGCGGATGTCCTCGAACTTGGCGCCTTCCTTCTCCATCGCGACGACCTTGGTCGAGACCGCGTTCTTCGCCACGCGCGAGGTGTTGCGCATGGTGCGGAAGATCAGCTCGGTCTCGCGTTCGTCATTGGCGACGATCTTCTCCTTGATGGACTGGTGGATCGGGCTCTCCCTGGTGGCCATGAAGCGGGTGCCCATGTTGATGCCCTCGGCTCCCAGCGCCAGCGCCGCGACGAGGCCGCGGCCATCGGCAAAGCCGCCCGAGGCGATCATCGGGATCTTGACCTTGTTGGCTGCGGCCGGGATCAGGATCAGGCCGGGCGTGTCGTCCTCGCCGGGATGGCCGGCGCATTCGAAGCCGTCGATCGAGATGGCGTCGACGCCCATGCGTTCGGCCGAGAGGGCGTGACGGACGCTGGTGCATTTGTGCACGACCTTGACGCCGTGCTTCCTGAACTCGTCGACATGCTCCTGCGGCTTGTTGCCGGCGGTCTCGACCACCGTGATGCCGCTCTCGATGATGGCGGCGCGGTACTCGGCATAGGGCGGCGGCTTGATCGCGGGCAGGATGGTGAGGTTGACGCCGAACGGCTTGTCGGTGAGGTCGCGGCAGCGCGCGATCTCCTTGGTCAGGTCCTCCGGCGTCGGCTGGGTCAGCGCCGTGATGAAGCCGAGCGCGCCGGCATTGGCGACCGCCGCCACCAGCTCGGCCCGTCCGACCCATTGCATGCCGCCCTGAACGATCGGGTGCTGGACGCCGACGAGCTTGGTGAAGCGTGTCTGCAACATGATCTGTTTCCCCCGCGCCCGGCGTGGCGCTCTGTTATCGATTGACTGGCGGGGAGGATGCCGCCGGGGGTGGGAAAAGTCTATTGCGCCGCCGGGCGGGGCGACCATGCGGAAGGCGAGGAGATTCCGCAGGGCGGACAATTGGCGTGCGCTGCTGTCTGCACAAGCCTTTCCTCAAGACACCGTCGTCATGCCCCGGCTTGACCGGGGCATCCAGTACGCCGCGGCGTCTCGGCTCTAGCCTCGCGGTCTCTGGAATACTGGATTGCCCGCCTACGCGGGCAATGACACCGAGTATGGGGCGAAGAGCTACTTCGCCGACAACCGCACCATCTGGCGCCCGCCGTTGATTTCCTTGAGGCTGTTGACGAAGTTTTCCGGGCGTTGCCAGCGATGGGGCACCTTCAATCCCATGAACTCGGCGATGTCGCCGATGAAGCCGGTGCAGTTCACGGTCTCGGCATTCCAGACCGGAGAGCTGGCCTGCAACTCCTTGATGTAGGCGAACACACGCTTGGCGTCGGCTTCGTTCAGGTAGACCCGATAGCTCGCGGTCAGATATTCCGGATCGAGATCGCCGTAGCTGGGACCGGTCTCGGATGGCACAAAGGTGATGTGGCCGAGCACGTAAGCGAGCGTGTCGCCGGCCGGCGTCAGGCCCGCAACCTCGACGGCCTTCTCGCTGGTCTTGCCGTACCAGACGAAGGCATGGCCCCAGCTCGCGGCCGTGCGGGCGCGGAAGTCGACATAGTAGGGGCCTTTCTCCGCACGCGCGACGGAGCGCCGCGTCGATTGCGGCTGAGGCCGCGCGGCGGCGTCAGTCGTAGCAAGCGCGTTCGCATCGGCAACGCGCCTCTCGTCCTCATGGGCCGAGGCCGAGGGCGTCGTGCACGAGAGCATAGCCGCAAGAGCGAAGCCCGCGAGGATGCAGGATCCCGATCGACCAGCTTTGTTCGTCACGCTATTCCCCCTCGACCATCGGCCGCAAATGTCTCGCGCGGACTTCGCTGCGCGTCAGTAGCGCGCCGCGACCGGGCCCGGCGCCTTGCCGATCGGGGCCTTTCCAACCGGGCTCTTGCCAATCGGCATCTTGCCGATCGGCGCCTGCTCGGCCGGGTAGGCCGGCACGGGCTGGCGGCGCGGCAGATCAGCAGCGTTCGCGGCCGTCGCAAGAGCAAGCGTGGCACCCAGAGCAAATACAATCTTCTTCACAGTGATACCCCTAGAAGGTTTGGTCCAAACACGGTCATGCCGTGCCCCCAGACACGCCTCCCAAAAAGGCGACCGAATGCGTCCAAGTTGCGGCGCGCACGGGACATGTTGGCGGCATTGATCGGGCGCGCAAAGATGTGATGTGTCTGGATGTTTCCGGGGGGGCGGGTCGACGCCGCGGCCTACGAAAGCGTCACCCGATCCGGTTGAGGCTGTTCCTGATCGTCGCGAAGATGCCGCCGATGTCCTTGCGAAGTGCATCGAGCGCGTTGAAATTCTCGAAGACGCGGGCGAGGCGGTCTTCGACTTCGCGCTTGCTTCTGGTCAGCACGTCGACGCGCGAGGCCAGCGTCATGCCGGCGCTCGCCTCGATCTCGCCGACGGTTTTTTCCAGGAGATCGCGGGTGGCGCCGACCTCGGCGATCATGGCCTCGATGCCGAACACCGGCGCCTTGAGCGGGATGAGGTCGGCCTGCGACTTCGATAGCTCGGCCTTGAAGGCGTTCAGCGTCGCCAGCGTCTCCTGCAGCGCGCCGAGGCGTTGGCGCGACTGGAGCACGAAATCGTTCAGCGCGTTCTGGCGGTCGGCCAGCGTCTTGCCGTCCACATCTGTCTCGACATCGGCGAGCGCGCGCGCGAGCTGGGCCTGGCGTTGGCTGAGCTCCTCGAAATCGAGCCGGATGCCCTTCAAGACGTTGAAATGGTCATCGATGCGGGCGAGGCGCTGCTCGATCTCGGTCTTGTTCTGCGACAGCGTCTCCACGCGGGTGGGAAGCGGCGCCTCGCCGCCGGTCTCGAGCTCGTCGATGCTTTTTTCGAGGCGGTCATGGCTGAGGCTAAGCTCGCCGATCAAGGCGTTGATGCCGGTATCGGTCGAGCGCAGTGGCGCCAGCTCCGCGTGAGATTTCGCCAGATCCTCCTTGTACCGGTTCAGGGTCGCAAACGTCTCCTGGACCGCGCTCACCCGTGTCAGCAGTCCTGAGACGTCGCGTGCGATGTCCTTGAGCCGGTCGGCGAGGTTGTTCTTGCGGTCGTCCGTCTCGAGGTCGTGCAGGACGCGTTCGAGCTGGATCTGGCGGTCGCGGATCTCGGTGAAGACGGGCTCGACCGTACGGCGCTGCTCGGCGACCTTGCCGACCATCTCGCGCAGCGCCTGCTGGCGGCGGCGGATTTCGGCGAGCTGGTCGTGCATGTGGATTCGTTGCGGCCTTGCTGGAGCCGGGCGCGCTGCTCTGTCTCGCCCAGCTTGTCGTGGAGGGCGGAAACCGCTTCCCGGGGATCGCCCTCGATCAAATGCTGGACGGTGGCATCGAGTTGGTTTTGCAGGGCGTGGGCGACCACGACGTCCTCGCGGGTCCTCTTGAGGCGGTCGCGGAGCGTCTTCAGGCTGCGGTCCTGCCGCGAGACCTGCCAGGCGGAGCCGGCGATCAGGGCGAGGGCAAGGACAGGGATGGCGCCGGTGGCGATGCGCTGCGGCACCGACAGGCCCGCGAACCAGGCGGGCAGGTGGGCGATGTCGTAACCGAACGCCTGCTGGGCAAGGACTGCAATGACGGCGAGCAGGGCGACCCAGGCAAGCAGGAAAAACAGCCACATCGTGAATTCCTCACGCCGGCGCAATCCTGTGTTGCTATTGAATAGCGGAACCGAGATCAAGAGGCCGGGGCGATGCAGGACGTTTGTGGCCAGACGATCCACAGCCGGCTCGGGCTCGGGGGCGCACGGGGAGAAGCCGGATTGTCCCGAAATTCGGCTTGGTACTGACGGGGGCCGCTGGCTCGCCTGAGGCGCGCAGCACCGGGATTCCGCCAACGCCAGGCGCTGCGGAAAGATGCGAGCTGGCGCGCACGTCGCTGTGCCGGCCCGCTTGCACCCAGGCCAGCCGCGAGCGCCGAGGCGAACCAACGTGCCCTGGGGCTATTGCTTGCCGAGCAAGTTCGACCGGATCTTGTCGGCGAACCAGACCACGAAGATCGCGGCGAACGAGAGAGCGAAGTACAGGGCCGTCCACAGAAGCGCGTTGCCGGCATTCGTCATTGCGTCCTCCCTTGCATCAGAAATCAATTTTTGCCGGGGAGGATAGCGTTGGCCGCGACGGCCGATTTGCGCCGGATCAATTTTGCTGCGCTGCGGCGGCGAAAGATTACAGTCGAAACTCGTTGGTGAGCTCGCCGATGCCGTCGATCGCGACGGTCACACTGTTCACGGGCTCCTTCATCACGCCGACGCCGACAGAGGTACCCACCGCGATGAGGTCGCCGGGCAGCAAGGTCATGTCGTGGGAGATCCTGCTCACCAGCTCCTGCGCGCTGAAGATCATATCCGAGATCGGGTAGTTCTGTCGCTCCGCGCCGTTGAGGATGGTGCGCACCGTGAGTTTTGCGGGATCGAGACCGGTCGCTATCACAGGGCCGAACGGGCCGTAATCGTCGATGCCCTTGGCACGGGCCCATTGCGGGAAGGTGGGGTCGCGCGTCAGGATGTCGTTCGCGGTGATGTCGTTGACGCAGGTGTAGCCGAAGATGAAGCCATCGGCCTCATCAGGCGAGACACGCGCGCAGGTCTTGCCGATGACGATGCCGAGCTCGCCCTCGTAGGTCGTCTTGCCGTCGTAGTAGGAGGGGCGGCGGATCACGGCGCCGGGGGCGGCGATGCTGGTGGTCGCCTTCAGCAGGTAGAGCGGCTCCGGCGGTTCGGGCTGGTTCAGCTTGGCCGCGAGAGCATGGAAATTATTCCAGAGCGCGACGATCTTGCTGGGCACGCAGGGCGCAAGCAGCTCGACCTCCGACAGCGCGAGTGTCTTGCCGGTGCTGGCATTGCGGCCGAACATCTCGCCCTCGTGCAGGCTGATGCCCGATGACGTCAGCGTGCCGAAGCCCGTGGTGCCGGCATGGCGGAAGCGCAGCCATTTGGTCGCGATTGCCATCACGCCACCGCCAGTGCGCGGGGATCAGCCGGCGTCGAGACGCCGTCATAGAGGCCGGCGATGCGGGCGCGCTGGGTCACCATCGCCAGCACCAAGTCGAGCGCAGGCGTCGGGATGCCGGTGAGCCGGCCCATCTCCTGCACCACGGTGACGAGCGGATCGATCTCCATCGGGCGGCCGCGCTCGAGATCCTGCAGCATCGAGGTCTTGTGGGCACCGACCTTGCGGGCACCCTCGATGCGGCGCTCGACGTCGACGCGGAACTTGACGCCGAAGGTCTCGGCGATGGCTTGCGTCTCCACCATGATCGCGCGCGACAGCGCGCGCGTGGCGGGATCGGTGCAGATCACGTCGAGCGTGGCATGGGTCAGCGCGCTGATCGGGTTGAAGCAGACATTGCCCCAGAGCTTCAGCCAGATCTCGTCGCGGATGCGGTCGAGCACGGGGGCTTTCAGGCCGGCCGCGACGAAGAGATCGGCGAGCCGCTGCACGCCGGAGGTGATCTCGCCCGAGGGCTCGCCGAGGGGAAAGTTGTTGCCGTAGACGTGGCGGATCACGCCGGGCGCCTCGATCTCGGTGGCGGGATAGACGATACAGCCGATGGCGCGCTCGGCCCCCAGCTCGCGCCACTGCCGTCCGCCGGGGTCGATGCTCTCCAGCGTCGAGTTCTCGTATTGGCCGCCGTGCTTGTAGAAGTACCAATAGGGGATACCGTTGACCGCGGTGACGATGCGGGTGTGGGGCCCGAGCAGCGGCTGCATCTTCTCGATCACGCCGGTGATCGAATGCGCCTTCAGCGTGATGATGATGAAGTCCTGCACGCCGAGTTCGGTGGGATCATCAGTGCAACGCGGATGAACGGTGTGCTTTTCCTCGCCCGCGAGCAGCGTCAGGCCGCGCTCGCGCATGGCGGCAAGGTGCGCGCCGCGCGCGATCAGGCTGACGTCTGCGCCCGCGCGCGCGAGCTGAACTCCGAGATATCCGCCGATCGCGCCGGCGCCGTAGATGCAGATCTTCATGAAATCCTCGCGGGACCAATTTGGCAGTTGGGTGGATCGATCGTGACGCAGGCTCGCTGCACCTCTCCCGCTTGCGGGAGAGGTCGGCGCGCTCGGAGAGCGCGGCGGGTGAGGGTTCTGTCCTCTTGGGGAGTCTCGCTGGCGGAGACAGCCCTCTCCCCAACCCTCTCCCGCAAGCGGGAGAGGGGGCGCAGCTCTTCCGTGACTGAACGTAAGGCGAGCTCTTTTAAGCCGCCGCTTGCGGCGTCCCGTTGAGCGCCTCGTCCATCGCAGCGGCGATGTCGCGCATGCTGATGACGGAGACGAGGCTGTAATCATCGATGACCGGCAAATGGCGGATGTGATGACGGTTCATCAGATGCCGGACGTGCTCGATCGTATCCGAGGAGCTGCAGGACACCAGCTGCTGCACCGAGACCAGCTGGGAAACCTTGACGTTGACGGCGCCCGCGCCGTGCTCGGCGACGGCGCGCACCACGTCACGCTCGGTGAACATGCCGACCGCGGTGTTGCCCTCGGAGCGGACCACGTCCTTGACCACCAGCGCGCTGATATTGTTGGCGCGCATCAGCTTGGCCGCGATCCCCACCGTTTCGTTCATACGCACCGTGACAACGCGCGGCGTCTTCTTGCGCAGAATGTCTCCGACCAGCATTGCAACCTCCCTGGGGTGAGCGTTGCGAGAAGTGTGGTATACATAATGCCAATCGTCAAGCGCTGGATTTGGGGGATCCGAAAATTCTTGCGACAGGAGTGCTGACGTTTACGTCCAGCAAAAAGAAAGGGCGCATCGCTGCGCCCCTAAGCGAGCCATGCAAAATGCCCGGCTTATGCCGTCTCGGTCTTGGCCGTGCCGGTCGCGGCCTCAGTACGCTCGGCTTCCTTGCCGAGGATGAAGGCGCGGCGCAGCGGCTTGATCACGAACAGCGCCGTCAGCGCCGCCGTTGCATTCAACGCCACCGCGACCACGAACACGGCTTTCCAGCCGTAGGCGGTCGAGATCACGCTCGCGAGCGGGACGAGCAGGGAGGCCGTGCCCTTGGCGGTGTAGAGCATGCCGTTGTTGGTGGTTGCGAATTTCGCACCGAAGGTGTCGCCGCAGGTTGCGGGGAATAGCGAGTAGATCTCGCCGAACACGCCGAAATAGACCGCGGTCGCCAGTACGAAGACGACAGGCACGTGGCCATAGGCCGAAAGCGTCAGCAGCATCAAGGCGGCGGTGCCGAAGGCGATGAACATCGTGGGCTCGCGGCCGATCGTGTCGGAGACCCAGCCGAAGAAGGGGCGCCCGAATCCGTCGAGGATGCGGTCGAGGGAGATCGCGAAGGTCAGCGCCGCCATCTGGAAGCCGGCGAGCGTCACCGGCGTGTCGGCGATCCCAAAGTCGTGCGCGATCGGGGCGATCTGCGCCGCAGTCATCAGCCCGCCGGAAGCCACCATGACGAAGACGAGATACATCACCCAGAAAACAGGGCTGCGCAGCACTTGCGGCGGGGTGAAGTCGATCTTGGTCTGCGGCAGGTTGAGCTGCTTCTTCTTCGGCGGGATGGAGAGACGCGGCGGCTGGATGAAGAAGGCGAGCGCGAACACGACGAGGCCCTGGCCGATGCCGAAGGTGAGGAAGGCGTGCTGATAGCCGCTCGAGACGATCATGCTCGCGATCGGCACGATGGTGATCGCGGCACCCGCGCCGAAGCCGGCGGCGGTCGCACCCGCCGCGAGGCCGCGGCGGTCGGGAAACCATTTCAGCGCGTTGCCGACGCAGGTGCCGTACACTGCGCCCGCGCCCATGCCGCCGATGATCGCCGCCGCGTAGAGCAGGGTGAGGCTGTCGGCGTAGGCGTTGAGGATCCAGGACAGCGCGATCATCACGCCGCCGAACATGATGACGATGCGCGGGCCGTATTTGTCGACGAACCAGGCCTCGACCGGCACCAGCCAGGTCTCGGTGACGACGAAGACGGTGAAGGCGAGCTGAATCGCGGCGCGCCCCCAATGATGGGCGGCGTCGATCGGATCGACGAACAGCGTCCAGCCATATTGCAGATTGGCGATCATCGCCATGCAGACGATGCCCATGCCGAGCTGGAGCCAGCGGAAACCGGTGCGAAGAGGCGCGGCGGTGACGACGCCGTCCGGGCTGGAAATCATCGAGAACCTCCCAACGCGCCTGTCTGGTCGCGCATCAGTTTGCCAAGATGACCTGATGTCGCAAATATTGTGGCTTATCGTCGCAGGCGCGGCGCGGAGCTTGGTATACCATATTCCAGTTTGCAAGCCCTATCTTGGTTCCCTTTCAACAAAATGCGCGGGTCTGCCCTGACCCCTACGGGAGCGCGGGATCTTTGCGTCCAAACGAAAACGCCCGGCCGTGAGGCCGGGCGGTGGTGTTTGGAAGCCGCTGTTTGGGGGCGGGTCAGATCGTCGATTTGGCGACCACGACCTTGCGCCAGGGCTTGAGCACCGCGATCGCCAGCAGCGAAGCCAGGATGTTGGCGCCGGCCGCGATGATGAACACGCTGTCCCAGGTGCCCGACGACTGCTGCATGTAGTTGGCGATCGGCACCAGCAGCGCGGCGGTGCCCTTCGCGGTGTAGAGCAGGCCGGCATTGGTGGTCGCGAACTTGGCGCCGAACGTGTCGGTGCAGGTCGAGGGGAACAGCGAGTAGATCTCACCCCAGGCGAAGAACACGAAGCCCGAGAGCAGCACGAACCAGACCGGATCGTGACCCCAGAGATAGAGCATCCAGATGCCGAACCCTTCCATTCCGAAGGCGATGAACATCGTGTTCTCGCGGCCGATCATGTCGGAGATCCAGCCGAAGAACGGACGCGTCAGGCCGTTGAGCACGCGGTCGATCGTGGCCGCGAAGGTCACCGCCGTCATCGTCACCGCCATCAGCGTCACCGGCACGCTGTCGACCTTCCAGTCAACCGCGATCGGCTTCAGGTTCGCGGTGACCATCAGTCCACCCGCGCCGACGATCACGAACATGAAGTACATCAACCAGAAGATCGGCTGGCGCAGCACTTCGGTCGGCTGATAGTTGCGCCGGGTCTGGATGATATTGGCATTCGCCACCACGTTCGGCACCTGACCCGCTTTTGGCGCGAGCAGGAAGAAGGCGAGGATGCAGATGATGATGCCTTGCCCGAGGCCGAAATAGAGGAAGGTGGTCTGGAATCCGCTGTCCTTGATCATCGCCTGGATCGGTGCGACGGTCAGCGCAGAGCCTGCGCCGAAGCCGGCCGCCGTGATGCCGGCCGCAAGACCGCGCTTGTCCGGAAACCATTTCAGCGCGTTGCCGACGCAGGTGCCGTACACGCCGCCGGCGCCGATGCCTGCGATGATCATGCCGAGGTAATAGCCGTTGAGCGAGGTCGCCTGCGCGTTGATCGCCCAGCCGATGGCGCAGAGCACGCCGCCGACCAGCACGACGATGCGGGGGCCGTATTTGTCGACGAACCATCCCTCGACCGGCACCAGCCAGGTTTCGAACAGGACGAAAAGCGTGAAGGCCCATTGGATCGAGGCGCGATCCCAGCCGAACGTCTTCTGGATGTCGGGGACGAAGAACGTCCAGCCATATTGATAATTGGCGATCATCACCATCGCCGCCACACCGATCGCCAATTGCGCCCAGCGATAGGCATCGCTTACGCGTGCGGCACTAGGGGCCGCTGCCGACTGCACCATGTCCGTCATTAAAAACCCTCCCGAACGCGCCGATCATTTTTATGCATGCGCTGACGGGCATCCTGGTATGCAATATGCCAAGATTCAAGCTGGGATGGGAGGGTGCGGCGAAATAACGCGGGCTTGTTCACATGCGCCAGGAGGGCATGATTGTAAAGCCCCGATCGCGCTCGGCGGACGGCGGCGATCGCAGCTTGTCCAAGGTAAGCCGTTGGTTTTGCGTTCTTTTTTTGATTCAGCGATACCGCAGGACGCTATTGAAAGCTTATGCGCTCGGAGATTTTTCCACGCCTGCATGGGTCGCGTCCGCCGACGCGCAGTCCGTGGCGGCGGCGCAATTCCTTGGAATTCTATATTCCAGAATTCTGGAGTGCGGCAATTTGGCGTTCGCGCCGATGCAGTTTACGCAGATCCCGGCCTTACGCCAACGACGTGCGGAGCCGGCTGTAGCCTTCCTGGATCGCGGACCAGAACAGGGCGACCAGGCCGAGCGCCATGATGGTGCTGACGAGGCCGTTGGAGAAGAACACCCCGAGCGAGCCTTGCGAGCCCAGCAGCGATTGGCGGAATGCTTCCTCCGCCTTGTCTCCGAGCACGATGGCCAGCACCAGCGGTGCGAGCGGATAATTGCACTTCTTCAGGAGATAGCCGAGCACTCCGAACACCAGCATCAGCATCACGTCGAAGGTGCTGTTGTGCACCGAGTAGGCGCCGATCGCGCAGAGCACCAGGATCAGCGGCGCGATGATGCCGAAGGGCACGCGCAGGATCGCGGCGAAGATCGGCACGCAGGTCAGCACGACGATGAGGCCGGCGAGATTGCCGAGATACATCGAGGCGATCAGGCCCCAGACGAATTCCTTCTGCTCCACGAACAGCATCGGGCCGGGCTGCAGGCCCCAGATCAACAATCCGCCGAGCAGCACGGCGGCGGTCGGCGAGCCGGGCACGCCGAGCGACAGCATCGGCAGCAGCGCCGAGGTGCCGGCGGCATGTGCGGCCGTCTCTGGCGCGATCACGCCCTCGATCTCGCCCTTGCCGAAATTGTTGCCGCGTCGCGCCAGGCGCTTGGCGATGCCGTAGCTCATGAAGGAGGCGGGCGTGGCGCCGGCGGGCGTGACGCCCATCCAGCAGCCGATCAGGCAGGACCGCAGCGAGGTCATCCAATAGGCGGGCAGCTCGCGCCAGGTCTGGAGCACGACGCGAAGGTTGATGCTGGCATTGCCGCCGCGGAATGCCAGTCCTTCCTCCATGGTCAGCAGGATCTCGCCGATGCCGAACAGGCCGATCACGGCGATCAGGAAATCGAAACCGTTGAGCAGCTCGGTGACGCCGAAGGTCAGCCGCAACTGCCCCGTGATCGAATCGAGGCCGACCGCCGCGAGCGCAAAGCCCATCATCATCGCCGCGATGGTCTTGAACGGCGGCTCCTTGCTGAGGCCGACGAAGGAGCAGAAGGCGAGGAAGTACACCGCGAACTTCTCCGCCGGACCAAACCTCAGCGCAAAGCCTGCGACCAGGGGCGCCACCAGCGTGATCATGATGACGGCAAACAGCGCGCCGACGAAGGACGAGGTGAAGGCAGCGGTCAGGGCTTCGCCGGGCTTGCCCTGCTGGGCCATCGGATAGCCGTCGAAGGTGGTCGCCACCGACCATGGCTCGCCCGGTATGTTGAACAAGATCGAGGTGATGGCGCCGCCGAACAATGCGCCCCAATAGATGCAGGACAGCATGATGATCGCCGATGTCGGCGGCATGCTGAAGGTGAGGGGAAGCAGGATCGCGACGCCGTTGGCGCCCCCTAGTCCCGGCAGCACGCCGATGATGACCCCGAGCGTGATGCCGATCACCATCAGCATGATGTTGTAGGGCTGCAGGGCGACCGCGAAGCCGTGAAACAGGTTGGCCAACTCTTCCATGTCAAAACGTCCTGCAGCAGCAATTGAATGAATGCGTAGCTCTTACAAACCGAGCCATTCCTCGAGCGGCCCCTTGGGCAGCGGGACCAGGAACCAGCGCTCGAAAACGAGATAGGTCACGACGGGCATGCCGACCGCCACCGCGACGACTGTCAGCCAGCGATAGCCGCCGAGCCAGCGCATGAACCAGGCGATGAACACCATCGAGGCGACGTAGAGGCCGATGAACGGCATTGAGCCGACATAGATCGCGGTCGGCACGACGACGCTCATGACCTGGCGCAGCTGCCCCCATTCAGCGAATAGCCGGCCATCGTCGTCGCGCCGCGCATGCCAGAGGTTGATGGCGCTTGCAACGACGATGGCGCTGCCGACATAGAAGGGGAAGAACCCGGCGCGCGGCCCCTCCGCGCCCCAGTTGATGCCGGCCTTCAGGCTGCCGACGATCACGATCAGGCCGAACACGCCGATCAGCAGCGCCGTGCCGATTTCCAGCGTCTTATGTGCGGGGCCGGACTCGGATCCGGATCGTTCAGTCATGAGCCCTCCAGGCGGAATCGCAGTGCTGCGCAGTCGAGGAGACGGCCGGAAGCAGCGTCCTCAGCCGTCATCGATGTCGCGGGCCAATCGCGGATCAATTTCCCGGCGCGAGGAAGCCGGCTTCCTTCATCAGGCCTTCGTGGCGCTTCTCCTCCGCCTCGACCCACTTGGCGTAGTCGGCACCGGTCAGGAAGGTCGTGTTGAAGGCGCCGCTCTTCATGAACTCCTGCCATTCCGGCGTCGCGCGGACCTTCTTGAACAGCTCGACATAATATTCGATCTGGTCCTTCGTGGCCTTGGGCGACATGAAGATGCCGCGCAGCATGAGATATTCCATAGCCAGGCCCTGCGACTTGCAGGTCGGAATGTCCTTCCAGGCCTTGCCGTCGGCGATCGGCTCGTCATAGGCCATCGGCTGGGCGTCGAAGACGCAAAGCGGACGGAGCTTGCCGCCGCGCCATTGCGCCACCGCCTCGATCGGGTTGTTGACGGTCGAATCGACGTGGTTGCCGACGAGCTGGACCGCGACTTCGCCGCCGCCCTTGTAGGGGATGTAGGTAAACTTGGCGTCGATGGCCTTCTCGATGCCGACCGTGATGATCTGGTCTTCCTGCTTCGAGCCGGTGCCGCCCATCTTGAACGAGCCGCTTGGCGCCTTCTTCGCGGCTTCGACATAGTCCTTGACGCTGTTGTAGGGCTTCTCGGCATTGACCCAGAGCACGAACTCGTCGAGCGCCAGCATCGCGACCGGGGTCAAATCCTTCCAGTTGAACGGAATGCCCGTCGCCAGCGGCGTCGTGAACAGGTTCGAGAGCGTGATGATGATCTTGTGCGGATTGCCCGACGAGGTCTTCACGTCGAGGAAACCTTCGCCACCCGCACCGCCGGCCTTGTTGATGACGACAAGCGGCTGTTTCATCAGATTGTGCTTGGTGACGATGCCCTGGATGGTGCGCGCCATCTGATCGGCGCCGCCGCCGGTGCCCGCGGGCACGATGAACTCGACCGGACGGACCGGCTCCCAGGCGGCCCGGCTTGCGGTGCTGCTGGCGCATGACATCGCGATTGCCGCCAAAGCGACATTCAGAACGAATGGCTTCATCTGTTTCTCTCCCTGTCGAACCCTCAACGCAGCCGCTCTTTGTCGGCTTGCGTCAGCCCATCTCGATTCAAATGCCTGGTGTCGCCCATGGTGCCGCTTCTCCCATGGCAGTCCCGGTAGAAACTCTATGAGCAGGGACAACGCGCGGCATCCGCTCCTTTCGGCTAAGCCTGGGCCAAGGTTGGTGCAAATGTGCCCCTCGGCTGCTCCCGCTGCGCTACGTCGTCCCCGCCTTACACCTTTGATTGTTCAATTGGGTTGCTGGTCGAATGGTATGCGAGATGCCAAGGGGCAAACAATCGGATCGGCGGGCACGTCGGTGGACGAATCGTCGCAGCTGGGTCGCGCGGAGTCAGGTCGTAAAACGAAAATGGCCCCGACATGCGGGGGCCATTTAATCCAACAAACGGGGTCTCGGGTGGTCTGCGGTCCCGCCGTGCGCGGGGCCGCCAAGCTGGCTTACAGCCCGAAACGCGGCAGGTCGCCGTTGTGGTTCGAGATCTCGGCGCTTGCCAGCAGGAACCGATCGACCGCGGCCATGAACCGGGCGAACAGCGAGGAGGAGGGGGCGAAAGCGACGGAGGCGGTCTTTGACATCGGAATTCCCTTTCTTGAGACGGTCAGTCTTGCTGTCTCATTTCAAAGGGCAAATTATGTATACCAGATGCCAGTGTCCATGCTCGTGGTTGCATAGCAGCATGCAGCCTATCGCATTGCAGCATAATAGTGGGTTAAAGGGTCCGGTTCGGACATAAAGTTGCCGATGCGGACACACGGCGGCGCCTTTCTTGAACAAACGGGCACCAAAGCCGGCTGAAAAAGCGGCCCGAGAGGGGCGACCTGGCCCCAGGCGGTCCGGGTTCCGGCCGTGCTGCAATGCCAGGGCCCTTGGCATGGTCATGCAAAGCCGCTAGTGGTCCGCCCCTTATCCAATCCTCCCTCAGAGTGGTTCATGTCGAGCGCCTCGCCCGCCGTCTCGATCGGCATCGATTTTGGCACGAGCAACACGGTCGTTGCGCTGGCGGCGGACGACCGCCGCGTCGAGGCCATTCGCTTCGACCATGGCGGGCAGCGCCACAGCGTCTACGTGTCGGCCCTGTGCTTCTGGGAGGACCGGCCGGGCGCCGGCGCCCAGGCCGAGGGCGGGCCGTGGGCGATCGAGCAGTTCCTCGAAGGGCGCCACGTCTACCGCTTCCTGCAATCGTTCAAGACCTTCGCGGCGAGCTCCAGCTTCAACACCACGCAGGTGTTCCGGCAGCGCTACAAGTTCGAGGACGTCTTGGCGGCGTTCCTGCGCACGCTGGCGCGCCACGGCGGGGACAAGTTCGGCTTCGAGGCGGCGAACATCACGGTCGGCCGCCCGGTGCGCTTTGCCGGCGGCAATCCCGACGAGGCGCTGGCGATGCAGCGCTACCGCGCCGCGTTCGAGCGCTTGGGCGCCGGTCACGCGCGCTATGTCTACGAGCCCGTGGGCGCGGCATTCTCCTTCGCCCGCAGGCTGGAGCGCGATGCCACCGTGCTGGTCGCCGATTTCGGCGGCGGCACCAGCGATTTCTCCGTGATGCGTTTCTCGCGTGCGGGCGGCGTCCTTCGCGCCGAGCCGCTCGGCCACGCCGGCATCGGCGTTGCCGGCGACACCTTCGACTATCGCATCGTCGATCACATCGTCTCGCCGCGGCTCGGCAAGGGCTCCAGCTTCCGCTCGTTCGACAAGGTGCTGCCGGTTCCGACCGGCCATTACACCAACCTCGCGCGCTGGCATCAGCTGGCGATGATGAAGAGCAACGGCGATCTGCGCGAGCTCCGCGAGCTCCAGCGCACCGCGCTGAAGCCGCAGCTGCTCGAGGATTTCATCACCATCGTCGATCTCGACCTCGGCTTTGCGCTGTACCGCGCGGTGTCCGACGCCAAGGTCGCGCTGTCGGCGCAGGACGAGGTCGACTTCCGCTTCAAGGGCGGCGGCGTCGACATCGGCGCGGCCATCACGCGCAAGAAATTCGAAGCCTGGATTGCCGACGACATCGCCCGGCTGAGTGCCACCGTCGACAAGGTGCTGGCCGAGGCCCGCATCGCCGCACGCGAGGTGGAGAAGGTGTTTCTGACCGGCGGCACCTCGTTCGTGCCCGCGGTCCGAAAATTGTTCGCCGACCGCTTCGGCAACGAGCGGCTGATGTCGGGCGACCAGTTCGAGTCGATCGCCTATGGCCTGGCGCTGATCGGGCACAGTCCGGATCCGGACAGGTGGACCGCGGACGGCGAGCTCAAGCGGAAGGCGGGCGCGTAACGATCCTTCGTCATTGCGAGCGAAGCGAAGCAATCCAGACTCGTTCTGCAGAGGGACTCTGGATTGCTTCGCTTCGCTCGCAATGACGACGCGGGTAGAGCGGCGCATCTGACCGAACAGCCGTAGGGTGGGCAAAGGCGCACTCTTCGCGCGCCGTGCCCACCATCTTTCCGCTGTTGAGAGCGTTGGTGGGCACGCTGCGCTTTGCCCACCCTACGATGCTGATGTCGTTGCTACTGATTGATCTCCGGCCCGACGAGCTTGGCCAGATTGCGCAGCGACTCCTGCCCGTGCCGTAGGGTGGGCAAAGGCGCGCTCTTCGCGCGCCGTGCCCACCATCTTTCCGCTGTTGAGAGCGTTGGTGGGCACGCTGCGCTTTGCCCACCCTACGATGCTGATGTCGTTGCTACTGGTTGATCTCCGGCTCGACCAGCCGCGCCAGATTCCGCAGCGACTCCTGCCAGCCGAGATAGCAGGCCTCGACGGGAATGACGTCGGGCAGGCCGGACTGTGTGATCTCGACCTCGGTGCCGACCGAGACCTTCTTCAGGCTCACGGTCACCTCGATCAGGCCCGGCAGGTTGGGGTCGTCGAACTTGTCGGTGTAGCGGAGGCGCTCGCCCGGTACGAGCTCGACGAATTCGCCGCCGAACGAATGGCCGTTGCCGGTCGTGAAATTCCGGAACGACATCTTGAACGTGCCGCCGACCTTGGGCTCGAAATGATGCACCGTGCAGGTAAAGCCGTTCGGCGGAAGCCATTTCGCCATCGCATCGGCCTCCAGGAAGGCGCGATAGACTTTCTGCGGGCTGGTGGCGAGAACGCGGTGCAGGCGGACGGTATTGGGCATGGTTGTTGTCCCTAGTGATTGATGGGCCCGAGTTGGCCTCTATGGCCCATTCATGTCACGAGGACGACGGGCAAGCCGCCGATCCGACAGGCGGTTTGGATTTTTTTGGGTGCCCTGTCCGCTAGACGGCTGCCACATCCTGCGGTGTCATCGTGAATGCCAGCCCGTAGCGGCCAGTGATGAAATTCCTGCGAGCGCCGGCTGCCTGAAGCGATGACGCCGAAAACTGGCCGGCGATCACGTCTTCGACCACATCGGCATCGTAACCCGACAGCAGCACGATCCAGTCGGCGGTGCTGTCCTTGCCGCGGATCTGCTGTTCGATGGTGGGCGCACTCGTCCGGGGGGTGTCGGTGAGGAGGAGGTGGGCGCCGGTCAGCCCCGGCTTCTGCGCCAACGCGCCGAGCATGTCCGGAAGGCGCGCCTGCAGCGCCGCCTCCCGTCCGGCCTCCGGCGACAGCCTGATGGTGGCCAGCGAAGTTGCCACACCCCCGCCAAAGCTGGCGACGATCCGGCACTGGCTGCGGATCATGCCGAGATGATGCGGCATCATCTTCGTCGACCATGGCGTCGGCGCGTTGAGGCGATCGAGATAGCCTTTCGACGTGAGGACGTCGTAATGCTCGAGCTCGTAGAGCACGAAAAAGCCTTCGGCGTCGGTCGTGCTGGTCCATCGCGACCCGCGCCGAAAGCCTGGAATGCTCATCCGCTCGGGAAAGTGCTCATGCGAATGCCAGTCGCCGAACTCGGTGCGCTGCTCGGGGTGAACGCTCCACCACATCGCAACGGCGGCCTTGCCGAGCAGTGACATGCTGATCTCCCTCTCGTTGTCCGGCAGATTGCTTCAGGATGCGCTCCCGATCAATCAGCCACAATTCCGCTATCGTTCCCCGCTCAGCTTCCGCGCGAAATCGGGGGACTCTCGTTGCGCTGCACGCTTTGGGCTTTTGCCGTCATCCTCTGCTGTCTCGGCTCGCCTGTGCAGGCTGCGGGGATTCAGCTTCTCCAGTCCGATCCGGCGCTGTCAGGTGCAATCTGGTATCCGTGCACGAGTGAGCCGACGCATGTGGCGCTCGGCAGTTTGTGGGTCGGCGCCGATTTCGACCTGAAGGGCGCGAAGGATTGTCCTGTCACGGGCGCGAAGCTGCCGCTCGTCATCTACTCGCACGGCCGGGGCGGATTTTTCGGTCAGCAGCACGACACGGCGGAGGCGCTGGCCGATGCCGGCTTCATCGTCGCCGCCATCAATCATCCCGGCGATACGGTCGGCGACTCCTCAAGGCGCGATACCCTGTCGGTTTGGGGATCGCGACCGGCGGATATTGTGCGCCTGCTCGATTTTCTGTTGAACGACTGGAGCGACCGAGCAGCGATCGATCCCACCAGGGTCGGCTTCTTCGGCTTCTCGCTCGGAGGGGCGACTGGTCTCGTGCTGATGGGGACCACGCCGGATTTCGCCAGGGTCGCCAGCCTGTGCAAGGAGACGACCGGCGCGTGCGCGCAGCTTCACAACGGCGAGACGCCGCCTGAGCCGATACGGGATGCGCGCATTCGCGCAGCCGTCATCGTTGATCCTGCGCCGGCTACCCTGACGCGGGAGAACCTCGCTCTCGTCAAAGTGCCTTTCCAGTTCTGGCGATCGCAGTTCGGTGGACCCGGCGTCGGCGACGGTTCGGGCAACGCACGCGTCGCTGAAAGCTTGCCGGGTAAGCCTGACATTCACGTCGTGCCGGCCGGCCACTATGCGTTCCTCGCACCGTGCTCGGCCGATCTCGCCGCGGCCGTTCCGCGCATCTGCACCGATGTGCCGGCAGGCTTCGACAGGGCCGGATTTCATCGCGAGTTCAACGCGGCGGTGGTGGGGTACTTTCATCAACAGCTCGCCGGTGGAGATCAGTGAGCATCGGGCATTCGCGAGGAGCGAGGATGAGGCGACTTTCTCGGTAATCTGCTGACGCGCTGTCGTTGGCATTTTCGCCGTGCTTCCCCCGCTGGCCGGCGGCGCTCGGCAGTCAGCCAAACGCGCCTCTCCATCCCGCGCGGCTCACAAGCGACCTCAGAGGCCACCTATGCGCCGAACATGCCGTATGGCGCCGTGAGCGAACTGTAGGACGGACTCTTGATGATATTGTGCAGGTTCCTGCGGCGAGCCCCCATATTGCCGCCATCGTAGAGCGGGAAGCACATCGCATCATTCATCAATTCCGCCAGCGGGTGCATGTCGGTGTAGCTGTCGACACCGACCAGCCGCATGGCGTCATAGACGACATCGACGCAGGTCTCCGAGCAGAACACTTTCGTCATCACGGCAAGTTCGTGCTCCCTGCCTTTGGACAGGTCGAATTGCTGGCAGGCCTTCCAGGTCAGGTACCGGCAGGCCTCGATCTTCATCTTCATGTCGGCCAGCATGTAGCCCACCGTGGAATATTCGATGATCGGATGCGGCCCGGAGCGGGCATCCTTCCGCGCGAATGCGACCGCATGGTCGAACGCGGCGCGCATGACCCCGACGCAGGCGGCCCCGATCAGCGCCGCAGTCCAGGCAAAATTGGTCGAGACGATCTCGATCCCGTCTCCCGGCTTGCCGATGATATTGCCGGCGGGAACGCGGACATTCTCGAACTTCATTCGCGGCGAGATCGTAGCCCGGTGCCCGGCCGTATCCAGAATCCCCGTCACCTTGACGCCCGGCGCGCTGCCCGGAACCATGATCACGGCCAGGGAGTCCTGTGCGCCCTTGCTCGGATCGGTCCGGCAGACCACTGCGTAGAGATGGCAATTCTTGCCATCCCAGCCGGTGCCGTTGGTGGTGTAGTGCTTTTCACCGTTGATCACCCACTCATCGCCTTCGCGGATGGCGAAGGTCTTCACGCCGAAGCGCGGATCCGGGGCATCGAAATTCGCGCCACCCGTCACCTCGGTGAAGGCGAGTGCGCCGAGCAGGGATCCGTCCTGGATGAAATCGGGAAGCAGGCGCTGCTTCTGCTCCTCGGTCCCGAACATGATGACGGGCTTGACGCAAAGGCCGGTTCCGAGCATCGCACTGGGAACGTTGACGTCGACCACGCACAACTCCTCCGCCGCAAGCGCGAAATCGAGCGTCGAAACGTCGGTGCCGCCGACCTCCTTGGGAAACAATCCCTTCACGAAACCGGCGTCGACGCCCATCTTGTGGAACGGCCTGATCGCATAGAAGCGGTCATCCGGCTTGGCGTAGTTGCGAATGGTCGTTCGGACGTCCTTGAGAGCTTGTTGTGCGAAGGCACGCGCGCCGTCGCGAAGCGCGATCTGATCTTCGCTGAGCCTGAAGTCGATTGCCATGGCGATCTCTCCCCGCGAGAAATGAATGCGCGCCGAAGCTAACGCCACGGCGGCGTTCGATCTTGGCTGGGAGTGACGAAAGAGTTGACCTGGAGTGCACTTCTCGCGGGATCGCGCGGGACGTCGCCGGAATCTATTCCTGCCGTTGCCTCAGTCGATATGCGCGCGGCGAAGCTCCGAAGCGCTGGCGGAAACTTCGGTTGAAATGGGAGATGTCGTTGAAACCCCAGCGGAATGCGACATCGGAGATCCGCGATTGCGCTGAAATATCGAGATCGCCTGCGCAACGGAGCAGTCGGCGCTCCAGCACGACCTGGCCGAACGATCTGCCCTTTTCCTCGAAGATCCGATGAAGATAACGAACGGAAATCCCGAAATGCGCGGCAACGGACGATGCCGATAGCCCGGCATCGGCCAAATTCGTTTCGACGAACTTCACGATGGCCGCGTAGAGGGCGCGTTGCGCGGATTGGCGCTGCCCAATCCGCGTCGCCTCGGTGGCACCGAGGGACAGTGCAGCCAGGTTGACCACATCGGCCGCGAGCGGCTCGATGGCCCCCGATGGCAGCTCGGCCACGCGCATTGCGATCGATTTCAGGAATCCGATCGTGATCTCGCCCAGTGCCTGATCACCCGACACGCATATGCCGGTCGAACAGTCGGGCGTCTGCAGCAACGGCCGCAACATGTGGCGCGGGATACGAAACGAGAATACGTTCCAGTCGTCCATGAAGTCGAGGAAGTAGGGCCGCGTCGAATCCACGATCGCAAACTGGTTCGGGCCGACGATCGTTTCCCGGCCTTCGGTCTCGTAACGGCATCGGCCGCTCAATTGAAGATTGAGGAAATAGACCTCTTGCGGCGACCTGCGGATTTCCGCCTCGTCACGGATGACGTGGTGCGCTTTGGACTGGACCGTCGTCACGTTGATGGTTGACAGCGGATGCGCGGTGACGCGACTGGGAAAGCGGCCTCTGTTATGGTCTCGAGGCCGCTCCGGTCTCAGCGTCACGAAGGCTTCGCAGAGGACCTCGCGCCAATAGACGAACTGTTCGTGGTCGGGCAACTCTTCGGTGTTCCAGACTTTCATCGGCCACCTCTCCCGCAGACGCGTTGGTTGCATCAACAAGCAAAGCCAGTGCCATTCCAGTGGTGTTGCGGCCGCTTCGTTTCTTCTGATCGCCGACGGCTCATCCGAGCCAGGACGTGGTCGAAGCTGGCGGGCCGCTCAAGTGTAGTCCGAGCGCCCGTTATGCCGGAGCCGGCAGCCCCGGATGCTTCACCAGCGTAAAGGCCGCAGCGGCCAACGGGCAGAGGCCCCGACGAGAAGAAACGCGGGCATGAGGCTAGGCCCGGGCCAATCCCCGCTCAAGAGCAAATCGACGGCAGAACAGCGGGAGCGCTCCCCGTTCAACGCTACCGCTTCAACTTCCCGGAGAATCGGCGAAGAGTTCGCGCCCCGTTCGCCCGCCTCCACTGGATCAACTCCAGTGGGTTTGACTTACCCTGTCGGCCGATAGCAGCGGCCGCACGTCCACGTCAGCGAGCTTCGGGAGGCCGCCCGGAAGCAATCGACCCGTCCGCGAAACAGACCACGATCGGCTGGATCAGGCTCCCGATGCTCGGCCGATCTCGCCGCGGCCGTTCCGCGCATCTGCACCGATGTGCCGGCGGGCTTCGACAGGGCAGCCTTTCACCGCGACTTCAATGCGGCCGTGGTGCAGTTCTTTCGCGGGCAGCTCGTCAGCGGAGATCGCTGAGCACCCGGTCCAAGTGTTCCGTCATGTCGGAGCTCTCAGTCCAGGAGAGTTCAGCCATGCCTCGATCTCGATGGCCGTCTCGTCCTGCCGTACCCTTCGTAGCAGCCTTTCGCGATGCTGACCGGGAGGAAGCAAGTGGGCTTCATCTCGCGAGCGTCTGGCGTCGTCTGTCAGACGTTGCTTGAGACTTTCTGTTCGCTTGATGTCGTTTTGACGCCGTCCCATGGCGCTGCTCCATGCTGGAGGAGGCGGGAGCGCGATGCGTTCTCATCACCGATAGATGCCACGAGCCGGGCGGTGATGACGAAGTCTACCACAGATCGCGAGAGGATCGATGATTTAGACTTGTCGTCTGGCTGGAACTCCGGAGGAGATCATCGCCGTGTCGAAGTGACGCGTGCGCTTTGTGACGATCTCGTCTGGCACTTGCGCCAGAGATCAGGGGGCGAATCCTCAAACGCGAAAACGTTCCACCGCGGGCGGGCGCAATTATATACGGCTCGAGCCTTGTAAGTGCTCGCGATGAGGTATACCTTGGCCTTGTTCGTTCAGCCGCTGTGCTTGTTGAATGCGCCTGCGGGCTCCTTTTCCAGAGACATCGACGAATTGAATTGATCTGCGTGAACATCACGCGGAATGCGCGGCTATGCGCTTTGGAGAAGAGAATGACGACAGGTACTGTGAAGTGGTTCAACGGCCAGAAGGGCTTTGGATTCATTCAACCCGACGACGGCGGCAATGACGTGTTCGTCCACATCAGCGCGGTCGAGCGGGCTGGTCTTGCGGGTCTCGCCGAGGGCCAGAAGGTCAACTTCGAGACCAAGACCGATAAAATGCGGGGCAAGGTCAGCGCAGAGAATCTCTCGCTGGCTTGAGCTCTGTACGGCCGTTTCACGGATGTACTGAAACGGCTATGTGACCCGCTCGATCGTAAGGGATTGAGCGGGTTCTCTCCGTTGCCGAGTAGGCGAAAGACGAGCGCGACGCGATGAGCGCCAGGAAATCGGCCGAACCGTCTCCCGAATCCATCGCGCGATCCGAGCGTCAACGCTTGGCCGCCGAAGAGGGCGCGCGGGCGATCGCCGATGTCGAAAGGCGCGCTGTCGATATCCGCAGCAACATGGCGCGGCTGCGCGAGCTGCGTGAGGCCAAGGAAGCAGCCGAGCAAGCAGCCGAGCAAGCAGCCGATGCCACTTTTCGCGCATCGGCGCCTGCACCGAAGAAGCGCACGAGGAAATTGCCGAGATAGCCGAATTCAGTGCAGACGATGATCTGAAAGGGGCCGTTCACATGCGAATGAGTGCAAGTCGTGCCTAGGATCAAACCGGACGGCGGCGGCACAATCACCTTCTTTCTTGCGCTCGGCGCGGGCCGACAGCTGTGCCGTCTTGCGACGACCTTCCAGACGCAGAAGCAGGCCTTCAGCTACCTTCAGAAATATCGGACGGAGTTCGAGCGCATCGCGCGGGCGCGGCTGGCTTCCGGGGAGCTCGAGGACGGGGTCATCGTGCTCTCGATGCTCTAAAGCTTGCGATCCTCCGCCATTGTCGTCGCGAGCTTCGATCGCCAGGCTGCCGCGGCTGGCGGACGGCACGATGTCTTTGGCGGTGTCCGCAAGCGAGAGCGCAGCTTCGATCTCGGCAGCCCTCTGGTTCGCCAAGATCGGTCTCTCTTCGTCCACAGAGATTGCCTGGCCGTGTCGAAGTAATGACGCGGGTACCGGCAATCCCTTATCTGCGACGATTTCCCTGCTCGGCCTCTCGCGCCAGCCGTTCCGCTTTCAGGCGTTCGCGATTTTCGTGATGGGATTGTTGCGCCTTTGCATAGTCGGTCATCGGCTTCTTGGTCTCGACCGGCTTGAATGCCTTGTTGGCCTCCCGCAGAGCCCGGGACGCGGGATGATCTCTCGTCATGTCGACCTCGATGTCGGCGTAGGGGAACGCGGCTCGAAACACGCCCGAGCCGGCGTGTCCAGCTCGCGAGCCGGTAGCGTTAGACTTGTCGTCGGATGGCCGGCTGCGCTCAAGCGTGCTCCGGTGCAGGAGACAACGAGGTGCAACCCGGTCGGTTCCGATCAGGCGGCTTCAATTCGGCATTGACGCTTGCTCGGCTCGTACTGACTCGCCTGGCGACCATGGCACAATACCCCTGTTTTGCCCGACGGGTCAGGATTTTTTTCGTCGAATCAGAAATACCGTTGCGTGCCAATGGGATGGCTACTGTGCATGGGGTTGTTTTCCGAGTTTTGATTTCGAGCCTGCGACGGCACGCCTTGCCAAGCAAAAAGGGCCGCCCCTTCAGGCGGCCCTTTCGTCTCGTGCAATGTGGGGCCGCTTACTCCGCGGCCTGCTTCTGCGGCGGGTCGAGCGCGCCGGACTTGTGGATCTCGGCGACCTGGTGATCGCTGAAGCCGAGCACCGAGCGCAGGATCTCGTCGGTGTGCTCGCCGAGCAGCGGCGAACGCGTCACGTCCGCCGGCGAGTCCGACAGCTTGATCGGGTTGCCGACCGAGACGTACTTGCCGCGGGTGGGGTGGTCGACCTCGACCACGGTGCCGGTGGCGCGCAGCGACTGGTCTTCGGCGATCTCCTTCATCGACAGGATCGGGCCGCAGGGGATGTCGTCCTTGTTGAGGATCTCCATCGCCTCGAATTTTGTCTTCGTCATCGTCCATTGTTCGATGCGGGCGAAGATCTCGTTCAGACGCGGCAGGCGGGCGGCCGGCTTGGCGTAATTCGGATCGGTCTTCCAGGTGGGCTCGCCGATCACGTCGCAGATCTTCTCCCAGACCGGGGCCTGGGTGATGAAATAGATGTAGGCGTTGGGATCGGTCTCCCAGCCCTTGCACTTCAGGATGCGGCCGGGCTGGCCGCCGCCGGAATCGTTGCCGGCGCGGGGCACGGCATCGCCGAACGGCACGCCTTCGCCGAACTGGCTGTATTCCTTGAGCGGGCCGTGGGCGAGGCGCTGCTGGTCGCGCAGCTTGACGCGGCAAAGGTTGAGCACGCCGTCCTGCATCGCGGCGGTGACGCGCTGGCCCTTGCCGGTATGGGTGCGCTGATAGAGCGCGGTGACGATGCCGAGCGCCAGGTGCAGGCCGGTGCCGGAATCGCCGATCTGCGCGCCGGTGACGAGCGGCAGGCCGTCGCGGAAGCCGGTGGTGGAGGCGGCGCCTCCGGTGCACTGCGCGACGTTCTCATAGACCTTGCAGTCTTCGTACGGTCCGGGGCCAAATCCCTTGATCGAGGCGACGATCATCTTCGGGTTGATCGCCTGGATCTTCTCCCAGGGGAAGCCCATGCGGTCGAGCACGCCGGGGCCGAAATTCTCCACCAGCACGTCGCACTTCTTGATCAGCTCGGTCAGGACTTCCTTGCCCTTGGGGTTCTTGGTGTCGAGCGTGATCGAGCGCTTGTTGTGGTTGAGCATGGTGAAATACAGGCTGTCCACGTTCGGGATGTCCTGCAGCTGGCCGCGGGTGATGTCACCCACGCCGGGGCGTTCCACCTTGATCACGTCGGCGCCGAACCATGCCAGCAACTGCGTGCAGGTCGGTCCGGACTGGACGTGGGTGAAGTCGAGAATGCGAACGCCCTCGAGCGCTTTGGTCATCATATTGCTCCGTACTCTGTCTGCCCCTGCTAACCACAGGGAATAAGGGTTGAAGGGGTGGACCTACTTCTTCTTCTGCAGGACGCTCTGCGGATTGAGGTTGCCGATACGGCCGCTCTCCGAGCCCGCGGCCGGATCGATCACCGCGTTGATGAGCGTCGGCTTGCTGGACTTCATGGCGTCGTTGACGGCGCGCTTGAGCTCGTCCGGCGAAGTCGCGTTGACGCCGACGCCGCCGAAGGCTTCCATCATCTTGTCGTAACGTGCGCCCTTGACGAACACGGTCGTCGCCGGATCGTCGTTGGCGCCGTTGACGTCGGTGCCGCGATAGATGCCGTCATTGTTGAAGATGACGACACAGACCGGAAGGTTGTAGCGGCAGATCGTCTCGACCTCCATGCCGGAGAAGCCGAACGCCGAATCGCCCTCCACAGCGAGCACGGGATGGCCGGTCTCGAGTGCAGCCGCGATCGCCTGGCCCATGCCGATGCCCATCACGCCCCAGGTGCCGACGTCGAGACGCTTGCGGGGCTTGTACATGTCGATGACGCCGCGGGCGAGGTCGAGCGTGTTGGCGCCTTCGTTGACGAGGATCGCCTCGGGATACTCCTTGATGACGTTCTTCAAGACGCCGAGCGCGCCGTGATAGTCCATCGGCGACTTGTTGTTCATGAGCTTCGGCGCCATCTTGGCGACGTTCTCTTCGCGCTTGGTCGAGACGGCCTTGGTCCATTCGGTGGGCGGCGCGGTCCAGCCGGAGCCCATTGCCTGGTTGAAGGCGGAGACCACCGAGCCGATGTCGCCGACGACGGGCGCGACGATCTCGACGTTGGAATCCATCTCCTTCGGCTCGATGTCGACCTGGATGAACTTCTTCGGCGCCTCGCCCCAGCTCTTGCCCTTGCCGTGCGACAGCAGCCAGTTCAGCCGCGCGCCGATCAGCATGACGACGTCGGACTCCTTCAGCACGGTCGAGCGGGCGGCGCCGGCGCATTGCGGATGGGTGTCGGGGAGCAGGCCCTTGGCCATGCTCATGGGGAGGAATGGCACGCCGCTCTTCTCGACGAAGCTCTTGATCTCCTCATCTGCCTGCGCGTAGGCCGCGCCCTTGCCGAGGATGATGAGCGGACGCTTGGCGCCCTTGAGCACGTCGAGCGCGCGCTTGACCGAAGCGGGCGAGGGGATCTGCGCCGGCGCCGCGTCGATCACCTTGACCAGCGACTTCTGGCCGGCTTCGGCGTTCATCACCTGGCCGAACAGCTTTGCCGGCAGGTCGAGATAGACGCCGCCCGGACGGCCCGAGACCGCCGCGCGGATGGCGCGGGCGAAGCCGATGCCGATGTCCTGGGCGTGCAGCACGCGATAGGCCGCCTTGCACAGCGGCTTGGCGATCGCGAGCTGGTCCATCTCCTCGTAATCGCCCTGCTGGAGGTCGACGATCTCGCGCTCGGAAGAGCCCGAGACCAGGATCATCGGGTAGCAGTTGGTGGTGGCGTGGGCGAGGGCGGTGAGGCCGTTGAGGAAGCCGGGCGCCGACACCGTGAGGCAGACGCCGGGCTTCTTGGTGAGATAGCCGGCGATGCCTGCGGCGTAGCCGGCATTCTGCTCGTGGCGGAACGAGATCACGCGAATGCCCGCGGCCTGCGCCATGCGGCCCAAATCCGTGATCGGGATGCCCGGCACATTATAGATGGTGTTGATGCCGTTCAGCTTGAGCGCGTCGATGACGAGATGGAAGCCATCCGTCAGTTCCTGCTCGGTGCCCGGTGCTTCGGACTTGGTCGCGGTATTCAGCATGGGCCTTGTCTCCCTGGTCTCAAGGTCGTTGGGGCGAATTGTTCGCCCTTCTGGTGAACGTTGCTAAGCGAAGAGTTACGTAAACAGTTCTTGGCCGTGCGCTTCGACGTAAGCGGCAAGGCCGAGGGTGTGATCGCGGGCGCGCTTCTCGGCGAGCTCGGTGTCGCGCGCCTCCAGCGCTTCGATCATGCCGAGATGCTCGGGCAGGGAGGTCGCAGTGCGGTCCTTGCGTCCGATGGTCAGCTGGCGATAGCCGCGCACGTGCAGCAGCAGGTCGTTGGTGAGATCGACCAGCACGGGGGATTCCGACAGCGAGATCAGCGCCTGGTGGAAGGCGATGTTGGCACGCGAATATTCCTCGACGTGGTCCTCGGGCAGGCGGTCCTTGCCGAAATCCTTGAAATAGTCGCGCAGCGCCGTGATGTCCTTCTTCCGCGCGGTGGTGGTGATGAGCCGCGCCGCCATGCTCTCCAGCGCCGCCCAGGCGCGGATCATGTCGACGATCTCACTCTTGGTCCGGCGCACCACCATGATGCCGCGGCGCGGAACCGTCTTCACGAAACCGTCCTGCTCGAGCATCGCGATGGCTTCGCGGATCGGGGTGCGGCTGACGCCCAGACGTTCGGACAGCGCGCGCTCGTCGAGCATCACCGGCTCGGGCGTCGAATAGATGTCCATCTTGAGGATGGCTTCCTTCAAGGCGTCATACGCCTTGTTCTTGAAGCTGCTCTCCGGGGCAATACGAACGATTGCGATGTCTGCCTCGGCCATGTTCGGCAACGCCTTGGTTGGTTTCCGTAGTGACACGACGAATCTCCTCCAGTGGGAGTCGTCTTTTACAGGAATATTAACGGGAAAGTTTTTGGCATACCACATGCCAGAATGTCAAGCTGCCTATTTTTTGCGGCGTTCCGGGGCCTGCACCAGCTTGACAAGTTGGCTTCTGGCATACCAAATGCCATCGCCAGCCATTTTTGGTCCAAGCCGGCGGAGTAGTCTTTGCTTTATGCACTCCGTTCCGCCGCATGGAACAGAGCGCGGCGAATGGCAAGCATCACGGGCAGCCGCAAACACGCGCGCGCTTTGAAAAGAACGAACTCAGGTCAAGGGAGAAGCCACATGTCCAATTCCAAAGATGCCGTCCGCAAGGTGCTTGACCAGGTCAAGGCGGACAACCGCACCAGCCTGACGGCGCCGGAAGGCAAGCTGGTCTGCGACGCCTACGGCATTCCGGTGCCGAAGGAGGGCGTGGCCAAGTCGGCGGGCGAGGCCGGCAAGATGGCTTCGTCCATGGGCTTCCCGGTGGTGATGAAGATCGTCTCGCCGGACATTCTCCACAAGACCGAAGCCGGCGGCGTCATCGTCGGCCTCAAGACGGCTGAAGAGGCCGAGAAGGCCTACGAGACCATTCTCGGCAACGCCAAGAAGTACAAGGCCGATGCCAAGATCGAAGGCGTCCAGGTCCAGCAGATGCTGGCCGGCGGCACCGAGGTCATCGTCGGCTCGATCACCGACGGCTCGTTCGGCAAGCTGGTCGCCTTCGGCCTCGGCGGCGTGCTCGTCGAGGTGCTCAAGGACATCACGTTCCGCCTTGCGCCTGCCACAAAGGAGGACGCACTCTCGATGCTCGACGGCATCCAGGCGCATGAGATCCTCAAGGGTGTGCGCGGCGGCGAGCCGGTGAACCGCAACGCGCTCGCCGATGTCATCGTCAAGGTCTCGCAGCTCGTCACCGATTTCCCCGAGATCGTCGAGCTCGACCTCAACCCAGTGTTCGCAACCGCGAAGGGGGCCACGGCCGCCGACGTCCGTATTGTCGTCGACTTCGCTTTTGTGCCGAAGCCGAAGCCGCGTCCGACCGAAGAGATCGTCGCGGCGATGAACCGCATCATGCAGCCGAAGGCTGTCGCCGTGGTCGGCGCCTCCGCGGAGGACGGCAAGATCGGCAATTCCGTGATGAAGAACCTCATCAACGGCGGCTACAAGGGCGAGATCTATCCGATCCATCCCAAGGCCGCCGAGATCCTCGGCTACAAGGCCTACAAGAGCGTCAAGGACGTGCCGGGTGTGATCGACGTCGCGGTGTTCGCGATCCCGGCGAAATTCGTCGCCGCCGCGCTGACCGAATGCGGCGAGAAGAAGATCCCGGGCGCTGTGCTCATCCCGTCGGGCTTCGCTGAAGCTGGCGCGCCTGAGCTGCAGGCCGAGATCGTCGAGGTCGGCAAGAAGTACGACATCCGCCTGATGGGGCCGAACATCTACGGCTTCTATTATACGCCCGCCAATCTCTGCGCGACCTTCTGCACCGCCTATGACGTCAAGGGCCATGCGGCGCTGTCGTCGCAGTCGGGCGGCATCGGCATGGCCATCATCGGCTTCTCGCGCTCGGCCAAGATGGGCGTCTCCGCGATCGTCGGCCTCGGCAACAAGTCCGACATCGATGAGGACGATCTGCTCGCCTTCTTCGAGCAGGATCCGAACACCAATCTGATCGCGCAGCATTGCGAAGACCTCAAGGACGGCCGCGCCTTCGCGGAAGCCGCCAAGCGCGTCTCCAAGAAGAAGCCTGTCGTGGTGCTCAAGGCCGGCCGCACCTCGGCTGGCGCGAAGGCGGCATCGTCCCACACCGGCGCGCTCGCCGGCAACGACCGCATCTATGAGGACGTGTTCAAGCAATCCGGTGTGATCCGTGCCCGCTCACTTCGCCAGCTGCTCGAATTCGCCCGCGGCGTGCCGGTGCTGCCGACGCCGAAGGGCGAGAACGTGCTCATCATCACCGGTGCCGGCGGTTCGGGCGTGCTGCTGTCGGATAGCTGCGTCGACAACGGCCTGTCGCTGATGTCGATGCCGCCGGATCTCGATGCGGCCTTCCGCAAGTTCATCCCGCCGTTTGGAGCTGCCGGTAATCCCGTGGATATCACCGGCGGCGAGCCGCCGATCACCTATGTCAACACCGTGAAGCTCGGGCTGTCTGATGAGCGCATCCACGCGCTGATCCTCGGCTATTGGCACACCATCGTCACCCCGCCGATGGTGTTCGCCCGCAACATGGTCGAGGTGAAGAAGGAGATGGAGGCCAAGGGTTTTGTGAAGCCGATGGTCGCCTCTCTCGCCGGCGACGTCGAGGTCGAGGAAGCCGCCGAATATCTCTACCAGAACGGCATCCCGGCCTACGCCTATTCGACCGAGCTGCCGGTCGAGGTCCTCGGCGCCAAGTACAAGTGGGCGCGCGGGGCAGGGCTGCTCTGAGGCGTTGACGCCGCTTCGGCAGTCCGAAGCGGCGCCTCGCAGGGTAAGTCGTTCCGGGGCGATGCGCAGCATCGAACTATGGTGCGCAATTGCGCACCTGAGAACCTCGAGATTCCGGGTCTGGTCCGTCGGACCATCCCGGAACGACGGATGCAAAAGCGGCAGGTCGCGATGAGCAAGAACGTGATCCGGCGCAAATCGTTCGAGCCCAAATCGGCCGCGGAGGCCGATCACGAGGGCCGCGACGGTGGCGTGCAGTCGGTCGACCGCGCGCTGTCGATCATCGAGACGCTGGCCGAGGACGACGAAGGTTATCGTCTCAGCGATCTCGCGATCCGCACCGGCCTGTCGGCGTCCACCGTGCACCGGCTGCTCGCAACGCTCGAAAGCCGCCGTTTCGTGCAGTTCGACCGTGGCGAGTCCAAATGGCACGTCGGCGTGCGCAGCTTCACGGTTGGCGCCAGCTTTGCGCGGCGACGCAATTTCTCCGCACAGGCGATTCCATATTTGCGCAAGCTGCGCGATCTCACCCGCGAGACGGCCAATCTCGCCGTGGTCGACGATGAGTTCATCATCGTGCTGACCCGCATGGAAAGCCGCGAGATCATGCGCTCGCTCACCAAGGTCGGCGGCCGCGTCCCCATGGTGACCTCCGGCGTCGGCAAAGCGGTGCTCGCAACCTATTCAGACGAGGACGTCGGCGCCGTCATCCGCCATCACGGCATGCCCCGCCTGACCGAGAAGTCGATCGTGCGCCCGAGCGACCTGTTCAGGGAGCTCGAGAAAATCCGCAAGCAGGGCTTTGCCGTCGACGATGAGGAGGCACAGATCGGCCTGCGCTGCGTCGCGGCGGTGGTATACAACGCGTTGGCCGAACCGCTTGCCGCGATCTCCGTATCCGGCATGACCAGTCGGGTCACCGACGAGCGGTTGCCGGAGATCGGACAAATCATCCGGGAAGTGGCGGCCGAACTGACGGCCGCGCTCGGCGGGGTGATCCCGGCGCCACGCTGACTAAAAACCCCGAGGCGTCACTGGACAGCATCGGCCGTTTTGGTTGATATGCGACCAAACGACACAATGCGGCGAACGTCCGCATGAGCCCTGGAGATGCCCCCATGTTCCGATTTCCCGCGCGCCTTGTCGGCGCAGCCGTCGCGTTCACCCTGGCGGCAGTCAATCCGGGCTTTGCCCAGCAGCTCGAGCTCAAGCTGATGGCGCCGGCGGCTCCGGGCGGAGGCTGGGACCAGACCGCGCGCTCGATGCAGCAGGCGCTGGTGGCTGCGGGCGTCGCCCGCAGCGTGCAGGTCACCAACGTTCCCGGCGCCGGCGGCAGCGTCGGCATCGCGCAGTTCGTCAATGGCGCCAAGGGCGACGGCAACCAGATGATGGTCAACGGCTTCGTCATGGTCGGCGCGCTCGCCATGAACAAGTCGCCAGTGACGCTGGAGCAGGTGACGCCGATCGCGCGCCTCACCGAGGAAATCCAGGTGATCGTGGTTCCCGCGAATTCGCCGATCAAAAATGCGCAGGATCTGGCCGCGGCGGTGAAGGCGGATATCGCCAAGGTCACTTTCGCCGGCGGCTCGGCCGGCGGCGTCGACCATGTGATGGCGGCCTTGTTCGCCGGCGCGGTCGGCGCCGATGCGAAGAAGATCAACTACATCCCGTTCTCCGGCGGCGGCGAGTCGCTTGCGGCGATCCTCGGCGGCAAGGTCACCGCAGGCATTTCGGGCCTCAGCGAATATGAAGGACAGATCAAGTCCGGTAAGCTGCGCGCCATCGGCGTGACCTCGGAGAAGCGCATCGCGGGCAGCGATATTCCGACCTTCAAGGAGCAGGGCATCGACCTTGTGATCGCCAATTGGCGTTCGGTGGTCGCGCCTCCCGGCATCACGCCGGAGCAGCGCAAGACCTTGAGCGATGCGGTCGAGAAGATGGTGAAGTCTGACGCCTGGAAGGAGATCCTCAAGCAGAAGGGCTGGGAGGATGCCTATCTCGGCGGCGACGCCTTCGCCGACTTCCTGAAGAAGGAAACGGCCCGCGTCACCGACGTGTTGAAATCGGTCGGCTTGGTCAAGTCATGACCTCAGGCGATCCCGTCCAGCCGCCGCGGCGCGTCGACCGTGCCGGTCTCGTCATCGCGGCACTGCTTGCGGTGCTCGCCGTCGTGCTGGTCTGGGACGCGCGCGGCCTGCAATCCGCGGCGATGTACGGGATGGGACCTGAGGCGATGCCGGTCGTGGTCGCCAGCGGCCTTGGGCTGCTTGCGATCGGCAACTTAATCGACGCGCTACGCGGCAATTTGCCGGCACGCGAGAGCGCCGATCCCGTGCCTGTGGTTCTGATCCTCGTCGGGCTTGCGCTGCTGATCGCCATCATCGGCATTGGCGGCGGCTTCATCCTGGCGACCTCGGCGCTGTTCGTGACGACCTCGGCGGCCTTCGGACGCCGTGCCATCCTCATCGACGCCATCATCGCCCTCGTGATGTCGACCCTCATTTACCTGGCGTTCGACCGGTTGTTGACGCTGAGCCTGCCTGCCGGCCCACTGGAGCGACTGCTGTGATGGATACCTTTGCCGCGCTGGCTCACGGCATGGCGGTTGCCGTCCAGCCGATGAACCTGCTTTACGCGCTGATCGGCGTGTTCCTCGGCACGGCCGTGGGCGTGCTGCCCGGCATCGGCCCGGCACTGACGGTCGCGCTGCTGCTGCCGGTGACCTACAAGCTCGACCCCGGCGGCTCGCTGATCATGTTCGCCGGCATTTATTATGGCGGCATGTACGGCGGCTCGACCACCGCGATCCTGATCAACACGCCCGGCGAGAGCGCCTCGATGGCGACTGCGCTCGAAGGCAACAAGATGGCCAAGGCCGGCCGCGGCGGGCCGGCGCTTGCGACCTCCGCAATCGGCTCCTTCGTCGCCGGCACCATCGCCACCATTGGCCTGGCTTTCCTCGCACCATGGCTGGTCGATGTCGCCGTGCGCTTCGGCCCCGAGGATTACTTCGCGCTGATGTGCGTCGCCTTCGTCACGGTGTCGGCGACCTTCGGCGATTCCCCGATCCGCGGCCTGACCAGCCTGTTCATCGGTCTGACGCTCGGCCTTGTCGGCATCGACAAGCTGACGGGGCAGGCGCGGCTTGCATTCGGCGTCCCCGAACTGCTCGATGGCGTCGAAGTCACAACGCTTGCCGTCGGCCTGTTCGCGGTGGGCGAGGCGCTCTATGTCGCATCGCGCCGCCACCACACCGAAGAGAAGCTGGAGCCGGTGCGCGGCTCGCTGTGGATGACCAAGGAGGACTGGAAGCGGTCCTGGAAGCCATGGCTGCGCGGGACCATGTTCGGCTTCCCGATCGGTGCGCTGCCGGCAGGCGGCGCGGAGATCCCGACCTTCCTGTCCTATTCGACCGAGAAGCGGCTGACGAAGCACCCCGAAGAGTTCGGCAAGGGCGCGATCGAAGGCGTCGCCGGCCCCGAGGCCGCCAACAACGCTTCCGCAGCCGGCACGCTGGTGCCGCTCTTGACGCTGGGCCTGCCGACTTCGGCCACCGCCGCGATGATGCTGGCGGGCTTCCAGCAATATGGCCTCAACCCGGGCCCGCTGCTGTTCGCCGAGCGGCCTGACCTCGTATGGGGCCTGATCGCCAGCCTCTTCATCGCCAACATGATGCTGCTGGTGCTCAACCTGCCGCTGGTCGGCCTGTGGGTGCGGCTGCTCGCGATCCCGCAGCCCTGGCTCTATGCCGGCATCCTCGTGTTCGCGACCATGGGCACCATCGCGGCAAAGCCGTCGGTGGTGGAATTGTCGATGCTCGCAGGTTTCGGCGTGCTCGGCTTCCTGATGCGTCGGTTCGATTTCCCGATCGCGCCCGTCGTCGTCGGCCTGATCCTCGGCCCGATTGCCGAGAGCCAGCTCCGCCGCGCGCTCGCGATCAGCCTCGGCGATCCCATGACGCTGCTGCAGAGCCCGATTTCGGCAACGCTTCTCGGCGTCGCGCTGATCGCGCTGGTGGCGCCCTTTGTGCTGAAGGGGTTGGGACGGTTCAAGGCAAACGAGGACTAGCACTACTTTGGCAGAATGTGTTTTCGCCACTGTTTTTCAAGGATTTGCTTTCGGCAACATGGGCACTGCTGAGGCGGCGGCCGAAGGATGAGATCGACGATGGCGTGACGTACGGCGGACATGGTTGGTTGAGGCGGAGGCCCGTTGATTCTTTTTTTTCCGCCCCGCGTATGCGAGGCGACGATGTTGCAGGAAGGCATAGGCAATCATTGTCATAAGGGCGTGGCGATGAAGACCTTGCCATGATCGCCCTTCGAAGTGATCAAGTCCAAGCTCCTCCTTCAACTGTTGATGCGCCTGCTCACAAATCCACCGTGCCTTAATGGTGGCGGCCAGTGTGCGCAGATCCGTCGCCGCCGGAAGATTGGCGAGATAGTATTTCTTCTCCCCGGAGGCACGTTGCTCGCCAATGAGCCAGGCTTCGTCGCCTGGGAGATGCTGCTGACCTTTATCCCATATCCGCTGCGGAGGGCCGTCGGCGGTGCGGACACGGAGAGCAGCAAATCGGGCTTTGAGCCGACCTTTCGTCCCGCTCCGCCAACTCACGGTTTTCCATTTGGCGCTGGCCAGCATTTGTTCAGCCGCAATCGATAAGATATCGGGCACGTGGTGCTTTCGTGGTTTGCCACGGACTTTGGTGATTGGCCAAATGAGCTTCACATCGACCGGATACACTTTCAGGTGCCGAGGGATACCGACAGCCCAGGCCAGCCCGCGCTCTGTTAGCCCTTGTCGAAACGGTGCGCTGAGGCCGTATCCTGCATCCGCCAGCACACATCCAAAGCGCATGTTGGCTGCCATCGCGCGGTCAATCTCGGCCAAAGCGATCTCCGGCTTGGACCGTGGCGTTCGGTGTTCGACTGGCACGCGAGCGCGCTTCAAACGAGGCATGTCGCTTGTCCAGCTGTCAGGCAGAAAGAGACGTAATGCGACCATCACTGGCACTTCGCCGCGCGCAAGCGTTAAAGACACCAGCGTTTGGCAATTTGCGGTTTTACCGAGAGCCGACGCGTATTGAGCCGCAACACCGACCGATCGCTCCCCCTTCTTCGGCAGTGAGGTGTCATCAATTACCAGCACCGCATCCCTGCCGCCGACAAGTCGGTCCGCCTGGTTGAGCAGCTCTGTCTCCAACGGCGTCGCGTCCCAAACACCGTCCGCAATGAAATGGTGCAACTGGTCGTAGTTGCTCGTGGCAAGGCGTTCCGCCATCGGCTGAACGCTCTTGCGATCGCCAGGACCGATCAATCCCGCAACATATAGAGGACACATCCGCTGCCGGGTCTTATGACCCAGCCGGTCCAAGAACGGCATCAGCCAGCGTTCGAGTTCGTCTTCCCATCCCGGCATGGTCAGCCCTCCAAGAGCCGACCACCCATGAATCATTGAAAAATTGATTCGGGAATCCTCTAAAACGCGGCAAAATCAACATTCTGCCAAAGTAGTGCTAGGGCGTGTATTCATAAGCATGTCGGCTCCTGAGGCCGAGCGGAAATCTCTGATCGGCGAGAGCATTGGTGCCCTGAGCCGAAGTCGGATTTGCGGCAGCCGCGCATCCATTGCCGGCGCAGCTTGCCCAAGCCGTTGGCATCGTTCCTAGGCGGCGCGAACGTAGCCGTAGCGCAGGTTCGACGGTTGCTTCGAAGCTTGCGTGTACTCGTTCTTGAGCGCCGCGAGGCGGTCCTCGGAAAAGGCCGGCATCCTGGTATTCTCAGCCGCCTTCAGCTTGATCTTGTAGAATCTGGTTGCGTTGCCCGCGAAGATCAGCTGCTTGGTAGCGCTGTTGGCATCGCCAAGCGCCGCAAAGCCGTACTTCCTCTGCATGTCCTCGGGGATTTCGAGCCGGCGCAGCGCCTCGATCTGCCACTGTGGTGAGCCGTACCAGACCGAGTCGGTGCCCCACATGACGTGGTCAACACCCATCCCCTTTATCAGTGTGCCGATCAGCGCGGCGCAGAACTTCGGATGCGCGACCGCCGAGTTGGCAAAGGACGTGCCGAGCTCGGCATAGACGTTGGCGACGCCGAACTTCTGCGGGACTTCCGCGAGATCGGTGGCCCACTGGATACGGCCGGTCTGTTCGAAATCCGCCCACGCGTGATCAGGTAGTTCGAGGAACGGCCGCAGCGCCGAGTGATAGATCACGAAGTTCATCTGCGGCCAATCCTTTGCGGCTTTTCCGATGTCCCACGCCGTTGCGTATTCCCAGACGCCGGCGAACGACTTCTCATAATCGGGCGGCAGCAACCCCTTGTGGATACACAGCGTGTTGATGCCGGCCTTCACTGCTTTCTCGTAGAACGGATACATCACCTGCTCGTCGTCGAGCCGCCATGGGAACTTCGAGGGCGCCAGCGGATCGCCAATCGTGTAGGACTTCCAGGAATCCGGTTTGTAGACTTCGATTGCCTTGTCCACCTCGTCCATCCAGCCGGGTTGCTTGGGAGTGATGACGCTGTGCGCCAGCAGGCGGCGCGAACCGGCGAAGTCGTTGATCAGTTCTCGCGCCTTGACGATCTGCTCATTGGACAGCAGCCACCAACTCGGGTCGTCGAAGGGCGCGCCGCTCAGGAGCGCCATGTTGGTGTCGCTGTCGTAGTAGATCTCTTTCACATAGTTTTGGAACTTGTAGCGGGCGAGCGAAGAGACGCCGTCCTCCTTCATCTTCGGATTCCAGTGCTGGCTCGCAAAGTCCGCCAGCCCCAACAGCTCCTTATGATCGAAGTCGTCCCGCACGAAATGAGTCTGGACGTCGAAGATGAATTGGCCTGCAAGGCTCTGCGCGCGGGCCAGCATCACCTCGGGCTCGCGGGCTTCAGCGGGCGCGACCTGGAAAACATTGCCGTAAATGTCGTTCATGGCGAGGAAAGCTGCTGCCATGCCGCAGCTCGTGTGCAAGAACTGCCTGCGGCTCAAGCCGAGGTGCCTGCCGTTAACATCAGCGAGCTCGTTGATCCGTGCCTCGACTTTCTTTTGCGTATCGCTCTGCGGGGGCGGGAGATACTCGCCATTGGAGACAATCTGGGTCGGGATAGGCGTTGCCGCCGATGCCGCCTCCGCGCCCGCGACGAGACGCTGTTCTCGCTCACTAAGCCAGGTGCTCATTGTTCTCCTCCCCGTTTGTTGGCCGACCGTGGTAGGCGGGCATGAGACGCGTGTGGCTACTCCCAATCAGTTGGCAGGACCGACTAGGCGTACCTCTCCGGTTCAGCTACGCATGAAGCCATCACGCGCCCGAAGCCCAGGCGAATCTCTGCATCGCTTGATCCTGCGAGAGCGGCAGGCATACCCGGAAAGTCACTTGCAATTGTGGGTATCCACGCTGATTCAATGCTCAAAGTTCTATTCGCGCAAGCGATGTGATCCGACAGTCACGCTGTCCCAACGCCGCATCATTCTATCAATCTTTCATCTGATCGATTTCAGCCGAAGTGAAAGGCTCGTTGCTCAAATGGACTGCGTCGGCTCATGTCCCCGAGTCGAACACCGCAGCAGCGGCTGCCATCTAGACTCTCTGCCCGAGATCCTCATAGGTGGCTGCGTTAACTGCTGCTTTTGGACCCATAGCCGACCTCAACGCGCAGTGTTCGAATAGCGCATCCGAGATGGACCGATTCAGCGCTCTCGTTTCATCTACCGGATCGGCAGATCGAAAACGCGAGATGGCGCTGTACCCGTAGAGAAGATCTTCTCGAGTTCGAGCCGCATGGTGTCGTGGCATTCGCACGCCACCGCAGCGAGCCGCGATGAGTCGATCTCGATTTCGCCTCGCCGCTCAGATCTGATCGCTCCGGAAGCGCGCAGATTGCGCATCAGGAGCGTCACCGTCGTTCGTCGCACGCCCAACATCTGCGAAAGCGCCTCCTGCGTGAGAGGTAGGACGTCGTGGTTGATGCGGTCGTGAAGTTGAAGCAGCCAGCGTGCCATGCGGGCTTGGACCGGATGCAGTGCATTGCAAGCCCCGCCCAATTGAAACTGTATCAGCACCGCCTTGAAGTGAAGCTGGACTACGTGGCGGATCGCAGGACTCCGGCTGAAAGCGGCATGGAATCGCGCCGCGGGGATCCGCGAGGCCGTCCCCGCGGCACGAACGATGGTCGTAACGGCCGCAGGGGACGGTCCCAGCACGGAAAGAGTGCCCACTGCTCCCTCGCGCCCTATTGCTGCGCTGGCGACCGTCTGCCCATTCGCCATGTCGACCATCACCGAAACGGCGCCACTGTGAGGGAAGAGGACGTGCTCGGTATGATCCCCCACCCGCGAGACGACCTCTTCCCGATCGAGGGTTACCATCTGTAGGTCGGGTGCCAAAAGATCGAGATCAGCGATCGGCAGTGCTGACAGAAGCCGGTTGCCAACTTCGCTTACAAGCATCACTGCAGCCCGATGCGAACGATCCGCCCCATTGCATTTCGAGCGACAATCGGCAACAACCTCAAACTTTGTTTGAATTCGCCTGTGCTTGTCGCCTCGAAATCCAATTCAGATGCGAAAGCTCTTAATCGCAAAAATGAAACTCCAAGCACATGCCAGCGCGAATTCTGCTGGTGCAGGATCATTCAACTAGATCCGGGCGCCACGCGCAGACAATTGCAAAATGGGTATGGGTAACATCATAAGGGTTCCAATTTCGGCGCGTGGCAAACGCCACAATCAGTGATGCGTAAATTGGGGCGATTGCGCCGCAAGGTGGTTCCCGTTGAGCCCTCGACCTCAAGCCTGGAACCGCTTGCAAAGGGGCGACCAAGCCGCCGCATCTGCGACTTACCTCAATGGGTAGTTTGGGGCCCGATGCCTCAGTACGTCGGGGGCCCTTTCGGCCCTCAGCTCTGCGAGAGGGGTCTTCAACGTTGTGCACTGTTGAGAGACGAGCGGACATCTGGCGCGCCCAAACTCAGCGTATGATTTAAAGACATGCCCAAAATTAAGAACGCGGGCGCGTCTGCCCAATGCGTAAGCACCGATGACGTATTATTTGAGTTGCTCTCGCCGCCAGCGGCGGCAACCATCGCTGGGCTGTCCAATCTCTGCGAGAGCTCCGATGACCAAGCTCACCCGCTTCTCCGTCGCGCCGCTGCACAGCATGACGCGGCGTCTGGCTGACGTCGCCTCGGCGCGTGTGGCGCCGGATCTCGTCATCACGGGCGCGCGCGTGCTCTCGACCTATTCCGAGCGTATCCATCCGGGGCGGGAGGTCTGGATCTCAGGCGGCCGCATCGCGGCGGTGAAGCCGGCCGGTACAGCGAAGAAGGCGTGGGGCGATGTTCCGCTTTATGACGCGGCCGGCGGCATCATCGCGCCGGGCCTCGTCGATCCGCACATCCACATCGAATCCTCGATGGTGACGGCCTGCGCCTATGCCGAGGCCGCGCTGCTCAACGGCACCACGACGATCTTTTGCGACAGCCACGAGATCGGCAATGTCATGGACGTTGCCGGCGTCGAGGCAATGCTGGAAGATGCGCGCGAGGCGCCGCTCTCGATCTTCTTGACCGTGCCGAGCACCGTCCCCGCGACTTCGGCGGAGCTGGAGACGGCGGGCGGTGACCTTACGCCGGACAAGATCGCCGGCCTTTTCGACCGCTGGCCCGAAGCGGTGGCGCTTGGCGAGAAGATGGATTTCGTGCCCGTCACGATGGGCGACGAGCGCAGCCACGCCATCCTCGCGGCCGCCTTGAAGCGGGGGCGTCCGGTGTCCGGCCATGTCTACGGCCGCGAATTCGTCGCGGCTTATGCGGCATCCGGCGTCACCGACACCCACGAGGCGATCGACCGCGACATCGCCGATGACCTGCTCGATGCCGGCGTCTGGGTGTTTTTGCGCGGTGGACCGCCGACCACGCCGTGGCATTCGCTGCCGCAAGCGATCCGAACGATCACCGAGCTCGGGGCCTCGCACAAGCGGACCGCCGTGTGCACGGACGACCGTGACGCCGACGATCTCCTGCTATTCGGTCTCGACTGGGTGGTGCGCGAAGCCGTGAAGGCGGGGATGTCGCCGGAGCAGGCCTGGTCGATGGGCTCACTGCATGGCGCGACCCGCTTCGGCATGGAAGGCGATATCGGCGGGCTCGGCGGCGGCCGCCGCGCCGATCTCGTGCTCATGGACGATCAGCTCAAGCCGCAATGCACCTGGTATGGCGGCGAGCTCGTGGTCGAGCGCGGCAAGATCACGCCGTGTCTCGATCGGGCGCTGTCGCAGCGCTATCAATATCCGAGGGCAGCCTACGCCACGGTGAAGCTGCCGGAGAAGATGAAGTTGACGCCGGAGCTGCCCGCGAAGGCCTGCACTGTCAACGCGATCAAGACCGCGTTGCCCGGCATCACGCTGATCCACGAGAAAGTGGCGATCGAACCCGCAAAAGACTGGCCGTCGCTGTTCGCGCGCTACGGCCTCTGCTTCGTCGCGGTGGTCGAGCGCCACGGCAAGTCGGCCGGCAATGTCGCCCACGGCCTTCTCAAGGATTTCGGCCTGAAGCGAGGCGCGGTCGGCTCCAGCGTCGGGCACGACAGCCACAACCTCATCGTCGCCGGCACCAACGAGGCCGACATGCAGGTCGCGATTGCAGCGATTAGGGAGCAGCAGGGTGGCGTTTGCGTCGTCGCCGACCGCGAGGTGAGGGCGCTGGTTCCGCTGCCGATCGCAGGACTCCTCTCCGACAAGCGAGTCACCGAAGTGGCGGAAGAGGTGAAGGTGCTGAAGAAACAATGGGCCGAGGCCGGCTGCACCATCCCGTACATGGGCTTCAATTTGATTCCGCTATCGGTCATTCCGGAAATTCGCATCACCGACAAGGGCCTCGTGCTGGTGCCGCAGATGCAGCTGGCGCCGCTGTTCGAGTGACCCGCTTTCACGCATCTCTTGATCTAACCGATTGAGACGCCCACGATTTTCTCGCGGCTGCCGCATCGTGGAAAATAAAATCGGTCTCGTTGAGATCGGCTTCCGCGCAGCTGATGATCTCGCTCGTTGATGCAATTGAGCGAGGTCCGATATGGCGAAGATGCGAGCTGTCGATGCGGCCGTGCGTATCCTGGAGAAGGAAGGTATCTCGACGGCCTTCGGAGTTCCCGGCGCTGCGATCAATCCGCTTTACTCGGCGCTGAAGAAGCGCGGCTCGATCCGCCACATCCTGGCGCGCCATGTCGAGGGCGCTTCGCACATGGCGGAGGGCTATACGCGCGCCAAGGCCGGCAATATCGGCGTCTGCATCGGCACGTCGGGACCTGCGGGCACCGACATGATCACCGGACTCTATTCGGCGATCGCCGATTCCATCCCGATCCTCTGCATCACCGGTCAGGCGCCGCGCGCGCGGCTCTACAAGGAGGATTTTCAGGCGGTCGACATCGAGTCGATTGCAAAGCCTGTCACGAAATGGGCGGTGACCGTGCGCGAGCCGGCGCTGGTACCGCGCGTGTTCAGCCAGGCCTTTCATGTGATGCGCTCAGGGAGGCCTGGGCCGGTGCTGATCGACATGCCGCTCGACGTGCAGCTCGCCGAGATCGAGTTCGACGACGAGACCTACGAGCCGCTGCCGGTCTACAAGCCCGCCGCGACGCGCAAGCAGGTGGAGAAGGCGCTCGAGATGCTCAACACCGCCGAGCGGCCGCTGATCGTGGCAGGCGGCGGCATAATCAACGCCGACGCCTCTGACCTGCTGGTCGAGTTCGCCGAGATCGCCAACGTGCCGGTCGTGCCGACATTGATGGGATGGGGCGCGATCCCTGACGATCACGTGCTGATGGCCGGCATGGTCGGGCTTCAGACCAGCCACCGCTATGGCAACGCCACCCTGCTGGAATCCGACTTCGTGCTCGGCATCGGCAACCGCTGGGCCAACCGCCACACCGGCTCGGTCGAGACCTACACCAAGGGTCGCAAATTCGTTCACGTGGACATCGAGCCGACGCAGATCGGGCGCGTGTTCAATCCCGATCTCGGCATCGTCTCGGACGCCAAGGCCGCGCTCGAGCTGTTCGTCGCCGTCGCCAGGGAGTGGCGGCGGTCGGGCAGGCTCCGCGAGCGCCAGGCGTGGCCCGCTTCCTGCCGCGACCGCAAGAAGACGATGCTGCGCAAGAGCCATTTCGACAACGTTCCGATCAAGCCGCAGCGCGTCTACGAGGAAATGAACAAGGCATTCGGCCGCGACACCACCTATGTCACGGTGATCGGCCTGTCGCAGATCGCCGGCGCGCAATTCCTCGGCGTCTACAAGCCCCGCAACTGGATCAATGCAGGGCAGGCGGGGCCGCTCGGGTGGACGCTGCCGGCCGCGCTCGGCGTGCGCGCGGCGTGTCCGGAGCGCGAGATCGTCGCGCTGTCGGGCGATTACGACTTTCAGTTCCTGATCGAGGAGCTCGCGGTCGGCGCGCAGTTCAATCTGCCCTACATCCACGTCGTCGTGAACAATTCCTATCTCGGCCTGATCCGCCAGGCCCAGCGCGGCTTCGATATGGACTATCACGTCCAGCTCTCCTTCGAGAACATCAACGCGCCCGAGATCGGCGTCTACGGCGTCGACCATGTCGCGGTCGCTGAAGGTCTCGGCTGCAAGGCCATCCGCGTCACCGACCCGAAGGACACGCAAGCGGCGTTTGTGACCGCCCGCGAATTGATGGCGAAGCACCGCGTGCCTGTCGTGGTCGAGTTCATCCTCGAACGCGTCACCAACATCGCCATGGGCACGGAGATCGACAACATCGTGGAGTTCGAGGAGGTGCTGGACCTTCCGCTCGACGAAGTCGAGACCACGCGCGTGCTGCAGCCGGCGGAATAGGGGAAGAAGCACCATGCCGAAGTTTGCCGCCAACCTCACCATGCTCTTCAACGAGATGCCGTTCCTCGACCGCTTCGCAGCGGCGAAGGCGGCGGGCTTTGCCGGGGTCGAATATCTCTTCCCCTATGATTTCGACAAGGCGCAGCTGCGCGAGCAGCTCGAGGCCCACGGGCTGACGCAGGTGCTGCACAATCTCCCCGCCGGCAACTGGGCTGGCGGCGAGCGCGGCATTGCGATCCTGCCCGACCGCACCGCCGAATTCCGTGACGGCGTGTTCCGCGCCATCGATTATGCCAAGGCGCTCGATTGCGAACAGCTCAACTGTCTCGTCGGCACCGCGCCTGTTGATGCCGATCCGCGCGAGCTTCAGGAGACGCTGGTCGGAAATCTGCGTTTTGCGGCTTCGACGCTGGCGCGGGAGAACATCAAGCTGCTGGTCGAGCCTATCAACACGCTCGACATTCCCGGCTTCTTCCTCAACGGCACCGAGCAGGCGGTGCAGCTGATCTCCGAGGTGAGGTCGAACAACCTCTTCATCCAGTACGACATCTACCACATGCAGATCATGGAGGGCGATCTCGCCCGCACCATGCAGGAATATCTGCCTCAGATCGCCCATATCCAGCTCGCCGACAATCCCGGCCGTCACGAGCCCGGCACCGGCGAGATCAACTATCCCTTCCTGTTCCGGCACCTCGACGCGATCGGCTATCGCGGCTGGATCGGCTGCGAATACAAGCCGCGCACCACGACGCTGGAAGGCCTGTCCTGGCACGCGGCACAGACGTTTGAGACCTGAGGAAACGCAGACATGACCAATATCGGCTTCATCGGACTTGGCACCATGGGGCGGCCGATGGCCGGCCATCTCCTGGCCGCGGGTCATCGCGTTTTCCTGCATGACGTTGCGCCGATCGCGCCGGACCTGATGTCCGCGGGCGGCATCGCCTGCACGTCGTCCAGGGAGGTCGCAGAACAGGCGGACGCGGTCATCATCATGGTGCCGGATACGCCGCATGTGGAGGCCGTGCTGTTCGGCAAGGACGGTGTCGCCGGCGGCATCTCCAAGGGCAAGATCGTCGTCGACATGAGTTCGATCTCGCCGCTGGCGACGAAGGAGTTCGCGAAGAAGATCGAGGCGCTCGGCGCCGACTATCTCGACGCGCCAGTGTCGGGAGGGGAAGTCGGCGCCAAGGCGGCGAGCCTCTCCATCATGGTCGGCGGGCCGGAGCGGGCCTTTGGCACCATGAAGCCGATCTTCGACAAGTTGGGCAAGAACGTCACCCATGTCGGCGCCAACGGCGACGGACAGACGACGAAGGTCGCCAACCAGATCATCGTCGCGCTCACCATCGAAGCAGTGAGCGAGGCGCTGTTGTTCGCATCCAAGGCCGGTGCGAATCCCGCGCTGGTGCGCAAGGCGCTGATGGGCGGATTTGCCTCCTCGCGCATTCTGGAGGTGCATGGCGAGCGCATGGTGAAGCGCAATTTCGAACCGGGCTTCCGCATCGAGCTGCACCAGAAGGATCTCAATCTCGCGCTCGAAGGCGCCCGCTCACTCGGCCTGTCGTTGCCGAGCACGGCCGTGGCGCAGCAATTGTTCTCGTCCTGTACCGCACATGGCGGCAAAGCATGGGATCATTCGGCGATGGTTCGGGCGCTGGAACTGATGGCCGGCCACGAGATCGCAGCTGGCTGAACTGTTACGCCGTAACAGTCTCCAGATCCGGGTGACTTTCGCCGCAGGGGAACCGGAACAATGATCTGGCCCCGCGGTTGAAGGCGCAGGACAATCACTGGAGACAAAACACCATGAAAACCCGTCTTGCGATTACGTTGGCTGCAGCGTCGCTGCTGGCGTCGAGCGCAGCCTTTGCTCAGTCGACGACCGAACAAGGCGCCAGGGACGGCGCGCGTGCGGGTGGCGACATCGGCGGCCCGATCGGAGCGATGGTCGGCGGCACCGTGGGTGCAGCCGTCGGCGCCGGTCTTGAAATTCCGAATGCGGTCCTGGGCGGAATTCCGCGCAGCGACTCCGTCGTAGTCCACGAGCGCGTCGTGGTCGGCGAGCCCCTGCCACCCACCGTGGTGCTCCGCCCGGTGCCGAACTACACCGAGTATCGCTATGCGGTCGTGAACGATCGCCGCGTGATCGTCGAGCCGCGCACGCGCCGCGTGGTCAAGATCATCGACTGATCGACGCAATCCTGTGTGCTGAGCAGGGCCCTGCGGAGTGTCACTCCGCGGGGCCTTCGCTTGTCACGGCGGAGCTGGTGCAAAAGCGCGAGAGCAGCCGGTCGGCCGTGGCGGCGAGCGCAAAGCCGAGGCAGGCGGTGGCGGCATCGACCAGATAATCCTCCAGCCGCGCATGGCGGCCGGGTGCCCAAAATTGCATCAGCTCGAGCACGCCGATCAGGATGACCGCAGCCGCCGCAATCAGCAGACGCCGGCGTGGATAGGCGAGGCCGAAGGCCAACCCCACCATGATGAAGGCAAGCGCATGTTCGCCGTCCTGACCGAGGGTGGAATGGGGACGAAGGCCGGGAGGACCGAGGGTGGCGAACGTAACGGCAGCGGCGAGCAGCCAGGCAAAGGTACGAATGAAAAGCGACATCTGGGTCGCTTAGCACGAATTTGGTCGGGTTGTCGCGAGGCTCGTATCAGATCGCCGTGTAGTTAATGACAAAATGTTAAAGCGGATCGCGCACGCCAAGGCCATGCATGAAACGTTCCCGGATCTGCACGGGGTCGCGACGGGTGGTGCCTACGCCGGGCTTGTCGTCGATCCTGACCGCGATCAGGCAGGGCTCGGAGGCCGCCATCGCATCGTCGACCAGCCGCTCGAAATCCTCCTCGTCCGCGGCCCAGGCGCTGCTCGCAAGACCAGAGCCGATGGCGATGGCGACGATGTCGGCGACGCTGGCTGCCGGTGTCGGCTGCGCGCCGGTGATCTGGTAGATGCCGTTGTCCATCACGATCATCGTGAGGTTTTTTGGCTTCAGAGCCGCGATTGTCGAGAGCGCTCCGAGCTGCATCAATAGCGAGCCGTCGCCCTCGAGCGCGAAGACGCGGCGGTCGGGCTGTGCCAGCGCCACGCCGAGCGCGATCGGGAAGGCGAGGCCCATGCTGCCCAGCATGTAGAAATTCTGCGGCCGGTGGCCGGCGGCCCAGAGGTCGAAATTGGTGTTGCCGATGCCGCCGATCACGGCTTCCTCGTGCTCGAGCTTTGCGATCAGCCGCGAGGTCACGTCGAACCGGTTCATCACCTTGGTATTGCCAGTGTTCATCGCCGGCCTCACTTGTCGAAGACCTTGCCGCCCGTCAGCAGCGGGTTGAGGATCAACGCCACCGGCGCCTGTGTGGTGACGGCTTGCCTGATCGAGCGGTCGGTGATGAATTCGAGCTCGTCGAGCCGGGTGATGGTGTGGTGCTCCAGCGCCAGCGAATCCAGCACCGGTCGCATGGTGCGGCAGACCAGCGACTGGCCGTAGTTGAACTCGCCAAGCGTGCCGCGCTCGGAGACGAACATGATCAGCGGAATCTGGTAGGGCACTGCGAGCGAGGCCAGCACGTTGGCGAGCGTGGCGAAGCCGGAGGTCTGCATCAGCACCGCGCCGCGCCGTCCGCCCATCCAGGCGCCGGAGACGATGCCGACGGCCTCTTCCTCGCGGGCGGTCGCGAAGGTGGTGAAGAAGGGATCGGCGTGCAGGTTCTTGATCAGCGGCGTGAGCACGCGGTCAGGCACGTAAGGAATCAGGCTGATCTCGTTCCGCTTCAACGTTTGCACGACGATGCCGTGCCAGCTTCCGTCGCGGCTCCCCTGCGTCTGCTGTTCCGCAATCGCCATTGCGCTCTCCCTGCGGCCGCACATGCTTCTTGGTTCTGGCCGTCGCGGCAGTCTGCCGAACTTGACGCGAACAGCGGGATTGTCAACATGTCCGCACCGTCACCATGATCTGCGCCAGCAGGCCTGCCGTGGCCGGCGCCGCCATGGCATAAGCGGCGATAACCAGAACACGGGAGGGGCACGGGCGGGCATCGCGCTGACCTTGCGGCTCTCCCTCGCAAGAGCCGGAAGGTCCTGATGTCCGTCAACAACAAGCGTGTCGTCTACTCCAATTATTTGGCCAATCCGATCTATATCGACATCCTGAAGGCGCGGCCCGACGTGCGGCTCGATCGCATCGAGAACGCAAGCCCCGAGGACGTCTATGGGCCGCTCCTTGGCGCTGCCCACGTCTACCAGGTCGGTGCCGCCCGCGATGAGCTCGCCCCGCATTTCCATGTCGATGCCGCCTTCCTGAAGCGCACGCCGAACTTGCTGCTGGTCTCCAGCAACGGTGCCGGCTTCGACCCGGTCGACGTCGAGGCCTGCACGGCCGCCGGGGTCGTGGTCGTCAACCAGTCCGGCGGCAACGCCCATTCGGTCGCCGAGCACGCGCTCGCGATGATGCTGACGCTGTCCAAGCGCATCATCCAGTCGGATCGCCGGCTGCGCCGCGAGCGCGACGTCAACCGCAACGATCTCGTCGGCAACGAGGTCGAGCACAAGACCGTCGGCATCATCGGCCTCGGCAATGTCGGCCGGCGCATCGCCGCATTGTGCAAGGGCCTGCTCGGCATGACGGTGCTGGCCTACGATCCCTTTTTGTCGGCCGAGGTGATGGCTGAGCGGGGCGGTGAGAAGGTCGAGCTCGACGAGCTCTTGCGCCGCGCCGATTTCGTCTCGATCTCCTGCCCTCTCAACAAAAGCAGCCGCAACATGATCAGCACGCGCGAATTCGCGCTGATGCAGCCGCATGCCTATTTCATCACCACCGCGCGCGGCTTCATCCACGACGAGGATGCGCTGCTGCAGGCGCTGCGCGACAAGCGCATCGCCGGTGCCGGTCTCGACGTCTGGTCCAAGGAGCCGCCGCCGCCGGAGCATCCGCTGCTCCAGCTCGACAACGTGCTGGCGAGCCCACACACCGCAGGCGTCACCATCGAGGCGCGCCAGAATATGGGCCGGATCGCCGCCGAGCAGGTGCTGGATGTGCTCGACGGCAAGCGCCCGCCGCGCATCATCAATCCCGAAGCCTGGCCGCGCTATGCGGAACGCTTCAAGCAGGCCTTCGGGGTGAGGCCGGGGTAGGGGCGCACCAAGCGCTCTGGATGACGGCCGGGAACTGAGCCCCCGGCCTTGATCCGCGTCAAAATCTCCTTTCCCCGTCCGGCCTAAATGGGACTAGAGTGCCGGCGGGCAGGCAGGGAGGTCCCATGTCAACTTATGTCGTCAGGTTCATGAAGGACGTGCTCGGCGAATACGGCCGGCAGTGCGAGGTCTGCCAGGGCACGCTCGAGATCGACGCCGCCGACGAGGACGAGGCCAGGGAACGTGCGAAAGCGAGGTTCTGCAAGGACCAGGCGTTGCATCACTGGTCGCTGCATGCCGACCGCATCCATGTCAAAGCGGCCGACTTCCCGTCGTAGGGCCTAACGCCCGGGTGCCGTGACAGGCGGGGGCGTCGTTGTCCCCGCGCCGAGCGAGCGTTGCACCATGACGGTGTCGGACCAGCGGCCGTGGCGATAGGCAACGCCGCTGAGCAGGCCGGCGCGCGCGAAGCCAAACCGCTCGTGCAGCGCCAGCGAGGGCGCGTTGTCGGCATCGATATAGCCGATCATCTGGCGAAAGCCGGCCGCCGCGCAGGCGTCGATCAATTCCTGGAGCAACAGCCGTCCGACCCCGCGGCCGAGATGGGCGTGGTGGACATAGATCGAGTGCTTGGCGGTGTAGCGATAGGCCGGCCGCTTGCGGAACAGCACGGCATAGGCATAGCCGACGACCTCGCCGTGCCAGGTCGCGACCAGATGCGGCAGGCGGGTCTGCTTCAGGTTCTTGCGCCGGTCGCGCAGATCGTCAGGCTCCGGCGCACCGGTTCCCTCGATATCGCGCGGCACGCCATTGCGGACGTGATGGCGGTAGATCGCCAGCATCGCCTCGACGTCGCTCTCGCGTGAGGTGCGGACCAGGACCGATTCCTCGCTCGCACGCGCAGCTGTCTCGTTCATCGGCACCTACTCGGTCACGACATAAGTGTAGAGCCCGATGCGCCCGTTCGCGTCGACCTCCTTGTAGACGCCCTGGATCTCGACGTCGAAGCCCGGGAACGTGTTGAAGCAGGTCTCGAACATCTTGAGATAATCGATCATGGGCTTGGCCCGTTCCGTCAGTCGCTCGCCGGGCACGATGGTGGCGATGCCGGGCGGGTAGACCACGAAGGGCGTGGTCGCGATACGGCCGGCGATCGCCTCGATCGGGAGGTAGTCGACGTCGTTCTTGAACAGATAGCGCGCGGCATCGCGGGGCGACATCGCGATCTCGGGCATATGCTCGGGCATGAACTGCCGGGCCTGGAGCGCGCTGACATCGGCGGCGCGGAAGAAACGGTGCATCTCGCCGCAGAGGTCGCGCAGCCGCGCGCCGGCGTAGCGCGCCTGCCGCCGCTGATAGAATTCGGGGATGACATCGGCCAGCAGCGCATTGTCGTCATGCAGCCTCTTGAACGCGACGAGGCCGGAGATCAGCGTGCCCGCTTTGCTCGCTTCGACGCCGGGCGTCAGCAGGAAGAGCAGGGAGTTGAGGTCGTTCTTTTCGGGGACGATGCGGTTCTCGCGCAGATATTGCGCGACGACTGGCGCGGGAATGCCGTGCTCGGCATAGGCCCCGGTCGCACGATCGAATCCGGGGGTGAGCAGCGTCAGCTTGTTCGGATCGGTCATGGCAAAGCCTTCCGCGAGATCGGGAAAGCCGTGCCAGTTGGTATCCGGAGAGAGCTGCCACAGCGCGGGATTGGTGGCGAGCTCGTCGGTCGAGAGGGTCTCCCAGGCGACGTTATGCGCCGCGCCGGCGCGGCTGACATCGGCAATGGCGACGCGATCGGGAACGAACGGCTCGAAGAACCAGCGGCGATCCGGATTCTGCTCCTTCTCCTCGAACTCCCGGCGCATCGCCCGGATCTTCTTGCGCAGCTCGATGCCGAGCCGGATCGTGTCGTCCCACAGCACTTCGCCCGAGCGGCCCTTCATCATCTGCGCGCCGACGTCGAGCGAGGCGAACAGCGGGTAGAACGGCGAAGTCGAGGCGTGCTGCATGAAGCTTTCGTTGAAACGGCGGTGCTCGACGCGACGCTTCTGGCCGCGGATGTGGCGATCCTTGATGTGGATCTGCGAGGCCTGCGAGAAGCTTGCCAGCTGCTTGTGGGTCGACTGCGTCGCGATGATGCCGGGGGCGTCGGGCGGAAGATTTGCCAGCCCCATGGCGAAGCGGCCGGCATAGAGCGGGTGGAATTTCATGAACCCGGCCCAGGCCTCGTCGAACAGGATGTAGTCGCAGAGATGGCCGATGCGTTTGATGATCATCTCGGCGCTGTGGATCGAGCCGTCATAGGTGCACTGCTCGACCACAGCGACGCGGAACGGCCGCTCCTTGCGCCAGGCGTCGCGATCGTTCACCAGGGGATGGTTGCGGATCGCCTCGCGCAGAGCCTTCTCGTCGAGCATGTCCCAGCGCATGGGGCCGATCAGCCCCCAGGCGTTGCGAACGGTCGGCACATAGACCGGGATGCCGCCATTGATCATCAGCGCCCCGTGATGGGCGGCCTTGTGGTTGTTGCGGTCGAACAGCACGAGGTCGCCGTCGGTGACGAGGGCGCCCAGCGCGACCTTGTTCGAGGTCGAGGTGCCGTTGAGCACGAAATAGGTCTTTTCCGCGCCGAAGATCGCCGCCGCTTCCTTTTGCGCCTTCAGCGCCGGGCCCTCATGGGTGAGGAGGTCGCCGAGGTCGAGCACGGAATTGTCGAGGTCGTCGCGGAACACGGATTCGCCGAGATGCTCGACGAACACGCGCCCGATCGGGCTGCGATTGTAGAACACGCCGCCATTGTGGCCCGGGCAGGTCCAGAGCTGGTTGCCTTCCTCGGCATAGTCGACCAGCGCGCCGAAGAAGGGCGTCTTCAGCGTCTCGGCATATTGCTTGAGCCGGCTGATCAGGTTCTTGGCGATGAAAGTCGGCGTCTCCTCGGAGAGGAAGACATAGCCGTCGATGAAGTCGAGCACTTCGACCGGCAGGTCCTCGAACCGCTTGCGACGGATCAGGAGGATGATTGGGAAGTCGAGGCCGCGGCGGCGCATCAGGTTGATCAGCGCCGAGGTTTTGCCCTCAAGCCCCTTCTTGCCCCAGTCCACCACCATGCAGCCGATCGCGGCATCGGTCTGCACCGCCATCTCGGCATCCTCCAGCTTGCGGGCGCGGACTACCTCGAAGCCGGAGCGTTGGATTTCCTCGATGATCTGGTTGAAGCGGACGCCTTCGAGATCGTCGGCGTCGAACACAGGTGCGGCGAACAGGAAGTTGAAGCGTTTGAAATAATCCATGTCGGATCCCGAATGTGCAGGAAGATACAGCTCTCGACACATTCGATGACATTGGATGACATGCCCGAGTGCTGCGACAGGGTTAGCCTGCCGCCTCACTCCAGCAGCTTGTCCAGCGTAATCGGGAAGCGCCGGATGCGCTTGCCGGTGGCATGATAGACGGCGTTCGCAATCGCGGCCGGCACGCCGACGGTGCCGATTTCGCCGAGCCCCTTGATGCCCAACCGGTTGATGCGGTCGTCGGGCTCGTCGACGAAAATGACGTCAATGTCGTGGACGTCGGCGTTCACGGGAATGTGGTATTCGGCGATGTTCGCGTTCATGATGCGGCCGAAGCGGTGATCCATCACCGTCTCCTCGTGCAGCGCCATTCCAATTCCCCAGACTACCCCGCCCATGATCTGGCTGCGGCCCGTCTTGGTGTTCAGGATGCGTCCAGCCGCGACCGCACTCACGACCCGGGTGACGCGAATGACGCCGAGCTCTTCATCGACCTTGACCTCGGCGAACACGGCCGAATGGGTGTTGCGCGCGTGCGACTTGTCCTCGGGGAACTCGTTCAGCTTCTCCTTCTCGAGCCGCTCGACCTGGCCATGGCGCATCGCATCAGCAATCGAAACTGAGCGGCTGCGGTCGGCGGCCTTAGCAACCGTGCCATCGAGCAGAATGATGTCTGGCACATCGACCCCGGCAAGCGGCGAGGCAGGCATCGCCTTGGCGTATCGCGCGAGCTCGCGGCGAATCTCTTCGGCTGCTCCCAGCACGGCGTGCGCACTCGAGGCGGCCATCCATGAGCCGCCTTCCACCGGTGCCTGCGGCAGGCTCGAGTCCGCGAGCTTGACGCTGATGTTCTCGATCGGCAGCCCGAGGGAATCGGCCGCGACCTGCGCCACGATGGTGTAGGTGCCGGTGCCGATATCGGACGCGGCGCAGGAGACCTCGGCATGGCCGTTTGCCGTCAGCACGATGCGGACGGCGACCGGCATCTGCAGCGCTTCCCATACCCCTGTCGCCATGCCCCAGCCGACCAGTTCCTTGCCGTCGCGCATGGAGCGCGGTGCCGGATTGCGCCTGCTCCAGCCGAACGCCTCCGCGCCGCGGGCGTAGCATTCGCGCAACTGCTTGCTGGTGTAAGGGAGGTCTTCGGTCTGGTCGCGATCCGAGTAGCACTTCAGGCGCAATTCGAGTGGATCGAGCTTCAGCGCGACGGACAATTCGTCCATGGCGCATTCGAGCGCGCACACGCCCGTTGCCGCACCCGGTGCGCGCATGTCGCAGGGCGTCGAGACGTCGAGGTCGACCAGCTTGTGGGAATAGTGGCTGTTGGGGCTCTTGTAGAGCTGCTCGGCCCAGCCGGTGTCATTGCGAGAGAAATCCTCGTAGCGGGAGGTCACGGCAATCGCTTCATGGCTGACCGCATCAAGGGTGCCGTCCGGCTTTGCGCCGAGCGCAAGGCGCTCGATGGTCATGGGACGATAGCCCAGGCCATACATCTGCTGCCGCGTCAGCACGACGCGAACAGATCGCTTCAGTGCGAGCGCGGCAAGGGTTGCTAGCACGACCTGGTGTTGTGGCCGCAGGCCTGAGCCGAAAGCGCCGCCGACGTACGGCGAGATCACGCGGATGTCGTCGGGCTTCTTGCGGAAGACGCTGCAGAGAAACTTCTGCACGTTCTGGACGCCTTGCGTCTTGTCATAGACCGTAAGCCCGCCACTGCCGTCCCAGACTGCCGTCGTCGCATAGAGCTCCATCGGATTGTGGTGCTCGCTCGGAATGACGTAGTCGGCCTCGTGGCGCACGGCCGCGCGCGTCAGGGCTGCTGCCGCATCGCCACGCGGCTCGTGCGGCTGATCCACTTTGGAAGCCTTGCCGCGTTCGGATTCGAGATCGGTCGCAAACGCCTCCTGCTCATATTCGACGCGAACACGGGTTGCGGCGAACTTGGCGGTCTCCCAGTCCTCCGCGACGACCAGTGCGATCGGCTGGCCGTTGAACTTGATCCTGTCGTCATAGAGCGGACGGAAGGGCGAGCCCTTCTCCGGCGCCACCTCATCCTTCCAGGCTTCGTCCTTGTCGGCGAGGGGCGGCCGATGTGCATGGGTGAGCACGTCGACCACGCCCTTCACCTTTAGCGCCTCGCTGGTGTCGAGACGAGCGATGCGCCCGCGCGCGATGGCGGCCTCGACAACGAAGCCGTGAAGAAGACCGTCTGCTGCGAATTCGCCGGCATATTTGGCAGCCCCGGTGACCTTGGCCCGGCCGTCGACGCGCGACGTTGGTGTTCCGACATAGGCGTTCATCGGGACCTCATGCGATCTTCTTGTAAGCTTGTGACTGCGGCGTGGCGCTTGCGGCCTGCATCAGCGCACGCAGGACGGCTCGGCGCGCCAGCTCGATCTTGAATCCATTGTGGGAGCGGGCAGTCGCTCCCTGCAGCAGCAGGTCGGCGGCGCGCCCGAAATGATCCGGTGTTGCCGCCTGGCCGCGCAATGCGGCTTCGGCCTTGAGGCTTCGCCAGGGCTTGTGAGCCACGCCGCCGAGCGCAAGGCGCGCTTCGCCGATTGCGTTGCCCTCCAGTTCGAGCGCGGCTGCGACGGAAACCAGAGCAAAGGCGTAGGAGAGCCGGTCGCGGATCTTCAGATAGCTGTAGTTTCGGGCAAAGCCGTGCGGCGGCAGCTCGATGGCGGTAATGATCTCGCCGCTGCCGAGATTGGTATCGAGATGAGGCTTGTCATCGGGAAGCCGATGGAAATCCGTCAGCGCGATGGTGCGCTGCCCCGAGGGGCCTGCGATGTGCACGAGCGCGCCGAGCGCGGCCAGCGCCACGCTCATGTCGGATGGATTGGTCGCGATGCAGGACGTGCTGGTGCCGAGGATGGCGTGGTTGCGGTTGAGGCCGTCGATGGCCGAGCAGCCCGTGCCGGGGGTTCGCTTGTTGCACGGCGTCGTGGTGTCATAGAAGTAGGCGCAACGCGTTCGTTGCATCAGATTGCCGCCGACCGAGGCCATGTTGCGCAATTGCGCGGAGGCGCCGGCCAGGATGGCGCTGGCAAGCAGGGGATAGCGCTGCTCGATCAGCGGATGGTAGGCGAGGTCCGAATTCGGCACCAAGGCGCCGATGCGCAGGCCGCCGTCGGCGGTCTCCGCGAAGTCGCGGAGCGGCAAGCGGGAAATGTCGATCAGCCGGGAGGGCTGTTCGACATTCTCCTTCATCAGGTCGATCAGGTTGGTGCCGCCGGCAATCAGCTTCGCGCCGGGATCGGCGGCGAGCAGGCGGATGGCGTCGGCCACGTCGCTTGCGCGGGAATATTGGAAGTTGTTCATGACCGGCTCATTGCCTGCTCGATCGCAGCCACGATGTTGGGGTAGGCACCGCAGCGACAGAGGTTTCCGCTCATCAGCTCCCGGATCTCGTCCGCATCGCGCGCACGGCCTTCGGCCAACAGGCCCGCGGCGGAGCAAATCTGTCCCGGCGTGCAATAGCCGCACTGAAAGGCATCGTGGTCGATGAAGGCCTGTTGCAGGGGATGCAGCGCGCCGTCCGCGGCCAAGCCTTCGATCGTCGTGATCTCAGCGCCATCCTTCATGACGGCGAGGGTGAGACAGGAATTGACCCGTCTTCCGTCGACCAGCACGGTACAGGCACCGCACTGGCCGTGATCGCAGCCTTTCTTGCTGCCGGTCAGCTCCAGACGATCACGCAGCGCATCCAGAAGCGTGGTCCAAGGCACGACTTCGAGCGCGTGCCTTTCGCCATTGACGACGAGGTCAATCGGAATGCGTTCGGGGATTGTAAGGTCGGCCATGGTCGGTTTCCCTGCGGAAAGGCCGAGTCGGACAAATTGGGCAAGTGACGCGAGAATGCGTTGCCGCCGCTGGCCAATAGCGCCCAACGGATGAGGGGTTGCTTGGTTCCTGACCGGTTCTCCCGATCTGGATCGACGAGATCAGCGCTTCGTCTCGCCGAACACGACGGTCGGCACCGCGCGGTTGACGATCTCGCGCAGCGCGAAGCTCGATTGCACCCGCGCGACGCGCGGCAGGCGGGACAGCTCGGTGCGATGGATGCGCTCGAAATCCTGGATGTCGCGGGCGAGCACGATGAGGATGTAGTCGTCCGTCCCCGACATCAGGAAGCAGCGCACGACAGAGGGACATTTCGTCACCTCTGCCTCAAATGCCTTCAGCGCCTCGTCGCTCTGGCTTTCGAGCGCGATGCGAACCAGCACCGTGGTGGTGAGGCCGAACTGGGCCAGGTCGAGCGCGGCCTGGTAGGCCTGGATGTAGCCGTCATCCTCCAGCGCCTTCTGCCGCCGCGCCAGCGCCGTGCTCGACAAGCCGATCTTATTGGCAAGCTCGGTGTGGCTGGCCCGCGCATTGGTCGTGAGTTCCGCGAGGATGGCGAGGTCTTTCCGGTCGAGGGCCAAGGTTTCGTTTCCAGCGCCAAAGGACGGTTTCGCGCCGGAAACCGGCGCGGGTGCCGCCAAGGTAGCGGATATTTGCACGAAACCAAACCGACGCTCTCGCTACGATCAACAATGGAATCAAAGCATTGGCGAAGGAGAGCAAGATGCGCGTCGGCGTGCCGAAGGAGATCAAGGTGCAGGAATATCGCGTCGGGCTCACCCCTGGCGCGGTCCGCGAATATGTCGCCGCCGGGCACCAGGTGATGGTCGAGAGCGGCGCCGGCAGCGGCATCGGTGCGTCCGACGAGGTGTACCGGCGGGCTGGGGCGTCCATTGCCGAGACCGCTCGCGAGATCTTTGCAAAGTCCGACATGATCGTGAAGGTGAAGGAGCCGCAGAAGAGCGAATGGGCTCAGCTTCGCGAAGGCCAAATCCTTTTTACCTATCTTCATCTTGCGCCGGATCCCGAGCAGGCCAAGGGCCTGCTTGCTTCCGGCTGCACCGCAATCGCCTATGAAACCGTCACGGACGCGAGTGGTCACCTCCCGCTGCTCGCCCCGATGAGCGAAGTCGCCGGCCGCCTCGCCATCGAGGCCGCCGGCGCCGCCCTCAAGCGCACGGCCGGCGGCCGCGGTTTGCTGCTGGGCGGGGTGCCCGGCGTGCAGCCGGCTCGCGTCGTCGTCCTCGGCGGCGGCGTGGTCGGAACGCAGGCGGCGCGCATGGCCGCCGGCTTAGGTGCCGAAGTCACCGTGATCGACCGCTCGATTCCGCGCCTGCGCGAACTGGACGATCTCTTCGTCGGACGCGTGCGCACCCGCTTCTCCACCATCGAGGCGGTCGAGGACGAGGTGTTCGCCGCCGACGTCGTGATCGGTGCAGTGCTGGTGCCCGGCGCCAGTGCGCCGAAGCTCGTCACGCGCGCGATGCTGAAATCGATGCGGCCGGGAGCCGTGCTGGTCGACGTCGCGATCGACCAGGGCGGCTGCTTCGAGACCTCGCACCCGACCACGCACGCGGAGCCGACCTACGAGGTCGACGGCGTCGTGCACTATTGCGTCGCCAACATGCCGGGAGCGGTGCCGGTGACCTCGAGCCAGGCCCTGAACAACGCGACGCTGCCGTTCGGCCTGATGCTCGCGAACAAGGGTTTTGCGGCGGTCCTGGAGAATCCGCATCTGCGCAACGGGCTCAACCTGCATCGCGGCCGGGTGACGAACAAGGCGGTGGCGGAGAGTCTGGGGCTGGAGTTTGCGCCAGTAGAGAGCGGGCTGGCGGCTTAGCGAGATGGGCTACCGCCAATGCGGTGCCATCAACCGACTGGAAGATGGCGCTGCCGCCTTGCCCCGGGCCGGGAATCCCGGCGCGGTGAGGGCGTTGTGACTGGAGCGGCGGTATCCAAATTGGCGGGAAGAAGAAAACTATTGCCGCGGTCCTGTCAGGAGAAAGGAGTTTCCCCTTATGAGGGCAAAAACGCCAATCGCTTCCATTGCCGTTTGGAGCCGAAACGACGACATTTGCGCCAGAAATTGGTGGATCGGCAGCCATGGAACGCACTGGATTTGAGCCCTTCGGCGAACAACTGGTGTCCGCAACGGACACACAGCCGAAGTCGCGCGCCTCGAAGCTCCTGCTGCGCGCCGGCACCACCCTGTTCTGGTCGCTGGTCGCCGGCATCGTGTTGGCCCGTGCCGCCTTCTTCGAGCCGGGCATCTATGACGGCTTCAGCCGCGTCGCCTCGCTGGCCAAGAACCTGATCTTCTGAGGCCGTTTATTCCGGGCCGAGGACAGAACTTCTCTCGGCCCTGATATGTCGAAAACATATTTCCCAATTGGGTCGCGCTGCGTATAAATCTTTCTCCTTCGGGAGAGATTTGTGTCGCAGAATCAAGCATCCAGCCCGGCCGATTCCAAGCCGGCCACCGCCTTCAGCCGTATCGCGGCGCTGATTCCGGGCATTCTCCTCTGTATCGCTGTAGCCGGTGTGTCCGCCCTGCTCGAGCGGGCCGAATTGGGCGTGTTCGAGCATCCCTATATCGAGGCGCTGGTCATGGCGATCCTGCTCGGCATGGCGGTGCGCAGCTTCTGGAGGCCGGCCCCGCGCTGGCAGGCCGGCATCGCCTTCAGCGCCAAGCAACTGCTCGAAGTCGCGGTGATGCTGCTCGGGGCCTCCATCAGCTTTGCCGCGATCGCCGCTTCCGGCATTGCGCTGCTCGCCTCCATTGCCGCGGTCGTGATAGTCGCGCTCTGCGTCTCCTTCGGCCTCAGCCGGCTGCTCGGCCTGTCGATGCGGCTCTCGATCCTGATCGCCTGCGGCAACTCGATCTGCGGCAATTCCGCGATCGCCGCCGTGGCCCCCATCATCGGTGCCAACAACGACGAGATTGCGTCCTCGATCTCCTTCACGGCGATCCTTGGCGTGATGATGGTGCTGGGCCTGCCGCTGCTGATTCCGCTGCTGCAATTGTCCGCAACGCAGTACGGCATCCTCGCCGGGCTCACCGTCTACGCGGTGCCGCAGGTGCTTGCCGCGACGGTGCCGGCAGGCCTCGTCTCGACCCAGATCGGCACGCTGGTGAAGCTGATGCGCGTCCTGATGCTCGGTCCGGTCGTCGTCGGCCTGTCGCTGGTCGCCTCGCGCTGGCAGAGCGATGCCAAGAAGACCAGTGTCGGCTTCTTTCGCCTGGTCCCCTGGTTCATCCTCGGCTTCCTTGCGCTTGCGACCCTGCGCTCGCTGGAGATCGTGCCGGCTACGGTGGTCGGCCCCGTGACGAAGATCACGGGCTTTCTCACGGTGGTCTCGATGGCAGCCCTCGGCCTTGGCGTCGACGTGCGCGTGCTCGCCAATGTCGGTGGCCGGGTGACGGCCGCGGTGACGCTGTCGCTGATGCTGCTGCTGGGGATCAGCATCGCGCTCGTGCACTGGTTCAAGTGATCAGGGCAAAGCTGCCGTAGGGTGGGCAGAGGCGCGTAAGCGCCGTGCCCACCAGTTCTATAACAGACGGAGAATGGTGGGCACGCTTTCGCTTTGCCCACCCTACGAGACCGTCAATGCTGCGAGCGGGAAGCTAAATCACGTCCGCCAGCGAATGGCCGTGCAGCTCGATGCTCAGCCCCTGCATGCCCATGTCGTTGATCTCGCCGCCCATCGCCTTCAGGCTCTCTTCGCGGATCAGCGACATCAGCCCGCGGCGGAGCGCCAAGAATTCCGACGACATCATCATCGATTGCTGCCGCGGTCGCTCCAAGGGAATCGGGATTTCCGCCTTGATCGAGCCGGGCCGCGCGGTCATGCAATAGACGCGGTCGGACAGGAAGATGGCTTCATCGATGTCGTGGGTGACGAACAGCACCGAGATCTTCAGCCGCTGCCACATGTTGGTGAGGATCTGCTGCATGATGACGCGCGTCTGCGCGTCGAGTGCGCCGAACGGCTCATCCAGCAGCAGCACCTTCGGTCCCGTGGCCAGCGCGCGGACGATGCCGACGCGCTGCTTCATGCCGCCGGAGAGCTTTTCCGGATAGTGCTTTTCGAACGCCTCCAGACCCGCGAGCCCCAAGAGCGTGCGCGCCGCCCGCTCACGCTGCGATCGCGGCATGCCGCGCATCTTCAGCCCGAACTCGACGTTCTCCCGCACCGTCTTCCAGGGAAACAGTGAATATTGCTGGAACACCATGCCGCGCTCGGCGCTAGGGCCGTTCACGCGCTCGCCGTCGACCGTCACGATGCCGGTGCTCGGCTTGAGGAAGCCGGCAACGGCGTTGAGCAGCGTCGATTTTCCACAACCGGAAGGACCGACGATCGAGACGAACTCGCCCGGCTTCACATGGATCTGCGTGTCGGTCACTGCCTGGACCGCTCCCTCGATCGTCTCGTAGGCGAGGGAGAAGTTCTTGACCTCAATGTGGCCCTTCGGCGGAGTCGCAACCAATTCGCTCATGTCGATCTCCACGGCATTACCAACTTCCCTGCAGCCCGGATCAGCAGGCTCGATCCGAGCCCGAGCACCCCGATCGCGATCATGCCGAGCGCGATATCGGCGTACTGGACCAGCGAATAGGCCTCCCACGTGAAATAGCCGATGCCGTATTGCCCGGAGATCATCTCGGCGGCGATCAGCGAGACCCAGGCGACGCCCATGCCGACGGTGAGGCCGGTGAAGATGTGCGGCAGCGATGCCGGAAAATACACCTCGCGGAAGATCGAGCGCTCGCGCGCGCCGAGGCATTGCGCGGCGCGCACCAGCACGGGGTCGACCATCGACATGCCGTGCAGCGTGTTGAGCAGGATCGGGAAGAACGAGCCGAGGAAGGTGATGAAGACGATGCTCTGCTCGTTGGTCGGCCACAGCATGATCGCCATCGGCACCCAGGCGATCGCGGGAATCGGCCGCAGCACCTCCGCGACCGGGAAGATCACCTCATGCACCAGCTTGAAGCGGCCCATGACGAGGCCGAGCGGCACGCCGATGATCGCCGCCAGCGAGAAGCCGATGAAGATGCGCCGGCAGCTGAGCAGGATGTGCATCAGGAATTTGGGATCGTGGATCGCCTTGGTGAAGCTCGCATAGACCGCGAGCGGCGAGGGCACGTTGGTGAAGCGCACGAAGAACACGACGCGATACGTCGTCAGCAGGTGCCAGACCAGCAGGAACGCGAGCAGCGAAATCACGCCGATCGCCGCCGCGCGCAGACCTGCCCGATTGAGCCGGTACCAGCGCAAAGCGAGTGTGCCGAAGGAAGGCGGCATCGTAGGCGGGGTGATGGCGGCGGGCGAGGAGCCCGCCTCTGCAAGTGCTGTTGCCGGCATGCTGTCCTCGGGAGGTCTGACGAGGGCGGGGCTGCTCACGTCTTGCCTCCGACCGCGGCCTTTACGGCGTCGTCGAAGCCGAGCACCTTGCCGCTGATCTTGGCGGCATAGGCTTCGGCATCCTTCTTCAGCAGGAACGGGGCGAGCTCGCCATTGCCGACCGCGAAGAAGGCCTGATCGGCGAACAGCTTGATGCCGCGCGTAGTGTCGAAGACGTAGGCGACGTTGATCTTCTTGCCCTTGGCCTTGTAGTCGGCATGGGCACCGAGTGTGCAACTCGCGGACGAGAACGGCAAGATACCGGCGTCATCGACCCAGACCTCACCGGCCTTGCGCGGATCCGCGATCGGCTTCTTGCAGAAACCATCTTCGCCCGAAATTTCGTAGTTCTTGGTGCTCGCAAGCTGCGCATCATAGTCGAGCTTCATCTCGGCATAGGCTTTGCGGATGTAGCTGTCGTCCACCCATTTCTTCGGATCGAACTCCTTCATGCGGCCGAGATTCTGCAGCACCTTGACGTCCGTCGTGGCCGCATCGATCAGCGCCGGCTTGATGGTGGGATCGGTGGTCATGTTGCCGCTGGGGCCGAGGAAGATGTAGACGACTTCCTTGCTGATGCCGGTCCATTCCTGGATCTTTTCCGCGGCGAGCTTGGGATCGTCGCGCAGCCACTGATTGGCAGCGATCAGCGCCTTGAAGTAGGCGACGACGACCTCCGGATATTTTTCGGCGAAGTCGGTGCGAACCACGATGCCGTGGAAGGTCGGCAAGTTCGTCTCTACGCCGTCGAAGATCTTTCGCGCGAAGCCGCGGAACGGCAGCAATTCCGCAAAGGGGACGAAATCGGCATGGCCGTCGATCTTCTTCTCCTGCAGATTGGTCGAGCCAACCTCCGGGCTCTGGCTGACGAGCTGGAAGAAATCGGAGGTATAGCCGCGATCCTGCATCGCTTTCAGCACCATGCCGTGCGCGGCGGAGCCGAAGGGAACGCTGACCAACTTGCCCTTGAGATCGGCGAGGTCGTAATAGGGCGAGTCCTTGTGGACGACGAGGCCGTTGCCCGAGCCGGACAGGCTGTAGGCGGCGATGCCGATCAGGCGACTCTTGCTCTCGGGGTTACTCTCGAAGGTGAAGCCGTTCACGATCAGCGGATAGTCGCCCATCATGCCAATCTGCAGCTTGTTCGCCATCATCGCGTTGGTGACGGGCGGACCTGAGGTGAAGTTCTGCCACTCCAGCTCGAACTTGATGTTGGCGTATTTGCCATCCTTCGGCAGGTATTTCTCCAGCAGATGCAACTGGCGGATGACGACGCCCGCGGTCACCGTGTTGGTTGTGGTGTCCTGAGTTCCGATGCCGAGCGTGACGGTTTCCGCGGCGGCCGGCTGTGCGGTCAGAAGCGCCAGCGACGTCACTGACATCGCGATCGAGAGCGTGGGAAGATGGCGGACCATTCTCATCCTCTTTCGGTTGGATGTGCTGTGGTTGCCATGATTGGTTGAGGGCACCGGCAGGGCAAATCCGGAATGACGACAGCGGTCGATTAGTTGCCCGGAAAAGGTGATTGCATACTCCTTGGGCAGTCCTGCACTATAAAGCCGCTTGTCTGTGCATCGGTCTTGGCTGCAAATTCTTCTAGTCGGATGCGTGACCGCGCATCTCCTCCAGCACATCGGTGCGGCAGACCACGATCTGCGACCGCTTCGTCAACACGATTCCCTTCTCTTGCATGCGCTTCAGGCTGATCGTGACCCATTGCCTGGTGGCGCCGACCATGTGGGCGATGTCGGCGTGGGTGAAGGCCGCGGCGATGACGGTGCCGTCAGCATCCTCGACGCCGTAAAGCTCAACGAGGTGCAGCAAAAGATGCGCAAGGCGCTGGGTGATCGAGCGGGTGCCCAGCATCTGCGCGAGCGCCGAATAGCACTTCCCCTTGAACGTGAGGCCCTCGATCAAGCCGATCGCGAGGTTCGGGATCTCCAAGGCAAGCGACCGCAACTCCTTTCCGGGCAAGTGCACCACGCTGCAATTGCTGGAGGCGACGCCGGACCATTGATGCACGGTGCCTTCGAACACTTCGGGGCCGCCGACGAAATTGCCGACATGCCAATAAGCGAGTGTGATCTCGCGCCCGAGCGGAGAGGTGTAGAACACGCGGATGCGGCCGCTCTCGATCAGCCAGATGCCGTCATGCTTGCCGCCTTGGCTGAACAGCGTCTGGCCGCGATTGAGCACCTTTCGCCGGCCCTGCTTCAGCACCAACTCCCGCTCGCGCGGCGTGAGCTTGTCCATCAAAGGTGGTGGACCGCCGATCCATTGCTGGTTCTCGGTGAGCAGCAGCGAGGAACTGCCCGCAGGTCGGGCTGCCGGGGGAGAAGCCCCGCGAACCGCATTGGCCGCCTGCAACATCACCTGCCTCCAGAACATTCAAATTGTTCTAAAGAGGAGCAATGTCCGTGCCAGAAACGAGCGAACGGTGTCTAACGCCCCGCCAAACTCAGCAAATAGGTCCTCGGGTAAATCCCCCGGTTGTGCCCATCCGAAAACGAGATGTTCAGCCCATAGCCGAGATCGCCGATCCCGGTGATCGCAATCCCGGGAAACGCGTCCGGGAAGCGGCCGTCGAAGCGGGCGCGGGTGCAATGAGCGCATTTGCAGGAGAGGCGGAGTGTCTCGGCGGGCACGCTGAGCGCGTCGTCCTGCGTGGTGCGGACGAGAAGGGCGGCGAGATCCGCGCTGGCTTCATAGTCGGCAATGGTCGGTGCCACCAAGGTCGTGGTCATGACGAACCTCCGACTTCTATCTATGCCGGCACCGGCGCGGCGAATAGCAACTAATTGCCGGCGCCGGCATGACCGCGCGCCTGGTCTTCGAACACCACGCGCGAAATGTGAAACTAATCGACCGGGAATTTCACTTCTGAATTGCCGGGCCTCCCTCTCTCCATGACCTTGTTGTCATCGACAAGGAGAGACCATGAGTGCATTTCAGAAGGAAACGGTTTTGTCTGTCAGGCATTGGACCGACTCCCTGTTCAGCTTCACCGCGACGCGCGATCCCGGCTTTCGCTTCCAGAACGGCCAGTTCGCGATGATCGGACTGGAGGTCGAGGGCAAGCCCTTGATGCGGGCGTACAGCATGGCCAGCGCCAATCACGAGGAGGCGCTCGAGTTTTTCTCGATCAAGGTGCAGGATGGCCCGTTGACTTCGCGCCTGCAGAAGATCAGGGAGGGCGACATCATCCTGGTCGGCCGCAAAGCGACAGGCACGCTGATCACCGGCAATCTCATTCCGGGAAAGCGCCTGCTGCTGCTCTCGACCGGAACCGGCCTTGCCCCCTTCGCCAGCCTGATCAAGGACCCGAATGTCTACGAGAACTACGAGACCATCGTGCTCGCTCATGGCTGCCGGCAGGTCTCGGAACTCGCTTACGGCGAGCATCTCGTCGAAGATCTGCGCGGTCACGAGTTCTTCGGCCCACTGATCCGCGACAAGCTCGTCTACTATCCGACCGTCACCCGCGAGCCGTTCCGCAACCGCGGCCGCATCACCGACCTGATCGCCTCGAGCCAACTGTTCGACGATATCGGTCAGTCCGGCCTCGATATCGGAACCGACCGCATCATGCTCTGCGGCAGCCCGGCGATGCTCGAGGAACTCCACGCGATGTTCTCCGCACGCGGCTTCGTCGAGGGCAATCACAGCCAGCCCGGCCATTTCGTGATTGAAAAGGCTTTTGTCGAGCGCTGAGGCCAAATCGCTGTCCGGCGACAACTAATTGCTATCGCCGGACATCCACCTGAACAAATCTGATGCACAGGCGCCGCGGGTCGGCGAACCAGGAGCAAGTGATGTCACTAGATCAGATCGTCGACGGACTTTCGGAGGTTTCCTGCGATGTGCTCGTGATCGGCGGCGGCACGGCCGGCCCGATGGCGGCGCTGAAGGCGAAGCTGAAGAACCCGAAGGCCAACGTCGTTCTGCTCGAAAAGGCCAACGTCAAGCGCTCCGGCGCGATCTCGATGGGCATGGACGGACTGAACAATGCCGTCATTCCCGGTTACGCCACGCCGGAGCAGTACACCAAGGAAATCACCATCGCCAATGACGGCATCGTCGACCAGAAGGCCGTCTATAAATACGCCCAGAATTGCTACAAGATTATCGAGGAGCTGGACAGCTTCGGCATCCGCTTTCTGAAGAACGAGAACGGCGACTACGCCGTCAAGAAGGTGCACCACATCGGCACCTATGTGCTGCCGATGCCGAACGGCGAAACCGTGAAGAAGGCGCTGTATCGCCAGCTCCGCCGCGCGCGCATCCTCATTTCCAACCGCTACATGGCGACGCGGCTGCTCAAGTCGACTGACGGCCGGATTGCCGGTGCCATCAGCGTCAACACCCGCACCGCCGAGATGCTGGTGATCAAGGCCAAGGCCGTGATCCTCTGCATGGGCGCCGCCGGCCGGCTCGGCCTGCCGACCTCCGGTTACATGTTCGGCACCTACGAGAACGCCGCCAATTCCGGCGACGGCTACGCCATGGCCTATCACGCCGGTGCCGCGCTCGCGAACCTCGAATGCTTCCAGATCAACCCGCTGATCAAGGACTATAATGGCCCCGCCTGCGCCTATGTCGCTGGTCCCTTCGGCGCCTACACGGCGAACAACGAAGGCTCGCGCTTCATCGAATGCGACTACTGGTCCGGCCAGATGATGCTGGAGTTCTACAACGAGCTGCTGTCAGGCAAGGGCCCGGTGTTCCTCCAGCTCAAGCATCTCCACCCCGACACCATTTCCGAGATCGAGTCCACGCTGCACAAGGTCGAGCGTCCGACGCGCGGCCTGTTCCAGCAGGGGCGCGGGGTCGACTACCGCAGCGAGTCCATCGAGATGCACATCTCCGAGATCGGCTTCTGCTCCGGGCATAGCGCCTCAGGCGTGTTCGTTGACGACAATGCCCGTACCACAGTGCCCGGCCTCTATGCCGCCGGCGACATGGCGAGCGTCCCGCACAATTATATGCTCGGCGCCTTCACCAACGGCTCGGTCGCCGGCATCGACGCGATGGAATACGCCGACAGCCAAGACTTCGCGGAGTTTGACGCGGCCGACGTCGCGATGGAGCGCGACCGCGTGATGGCGCCGACCAAGCGTGAGGACGGCATTCCGCCGAACCAAATCGAGTACAAGACCCGCCGCTTGGTCAACGACTATCTCCAGCCGCCGAAAGTCACGCGCAAGTACGAGCTCGGCATGCGCCGGCTCGCTGAGGCGAGGGACGACATGCAAGAGCGCATGATCGCGCGCAATGCGCACGAATTGCTCCGCGCGCTTGAGGTGCAATCGATCATGGACTGCGCCGATATGGCCGCGCACGCTTCGCTCTACCGCGAGGAGAGCCGCTGGGGCCTCTATCACTGGCGCACGGATTTCCCGGAAAAGGACAACGAGAACTGGTTCTGTCACACGCTGCTCTCCAAGCGGGACGGCAAGATGACCAGTGAGAAGCGGGCGGTCGAGCCCTACGTCGTGCCGATCGCGGACGACGAGAAGGACCTCTACGACAAGCAGCGCATTCGCGCCTCCGCCTGACCACCAGAACAAGCAATAGGAGACATCAAATGCCTCTCGCGTCCTATCAGACATCGGTTCCGGTGGTCGTCGACGATGCCAAATGCATCGCGGACAAGGGCTGCACGGTGTGCGTCGACGTCTGCCCCCTCGACGTGCTGCGCATCAGCGAAATGACCAAAAAAGCCTACATGGCCTATGATGAGTGCTGGTACTGCATGCCCTGCGAAGCGGATTGTCCGACCGGCGCCGTCACCGTCAACATTCCCTATCTGTTGAGGTGAGCATGTCGAGCCCGTTCGAATCCTATGACGACCTTGAAGATGCCGACGTGCGGCTGCAGGCCGCCGATCCCGCCGAGCGACGCGTTGCCATCATTGCGCTCGGCCATTCCGGAGACCCGGCCGCGGTCGCTCATCTCGCCGACATGGTCGCCGATCCCGATGCCGGCGTGCGCCAGCAGGTCGCGATGGCGCTCGGGGAGTTCGACGGGCCGGAGGCGGCAAGCGCGCTGGTCAAGCTGCTGGTCGATCCCGAGAGGATCGTCGCGGCGGCTGCGGCCGACAGCATGGCTGAATTCAAGGATCCCGCCTGCGCCGACGCGATCCTGCCGCTGATCAAGCATACCCACGCCTTCGTCCGCATGGGCGCTCTGCGCGCACTAAAGGAACTGCGCCGCAGGGATACACTCAAGCCCGCTCTGGAAGCGCTCCAGGACACCGACGCCGCCGTGCGTGTGCAGGCGATCGGCGTGATCGGCTTCCTCAAGCTGGAGGAATCGATTCCGGCGCTGACGGCGCTGATCAACGATCCCGATGCCCATGTGCGCCGCGCCGCCGTGAGTGCGCTAGCCTTTTCGCAGATGAAGCCGGCGGCGGAGACCATCACCCGCGCGCTGAAGGATGCGGACTGGATGGTCCGTGAGATGGCCGCGGAGACGCTGGGTCTGAACGTGAATGGTGCAATCGCGGCTGATCAGCTCGTCGCTTGCCTCGCGGACGAGTTCTGGCAGGTGCGGCTCAAGGCGATCCGTAGCCTTGGGAAGATGAAGATCGAGCGCGCGGTGCGGCCGATTGGTGGCTGCGTCAGTCACGACCAGGCGAACCTGCGCAAAGAGGCCGCCGCGGCGCTAGGCGAGATCGCCCATCCCGACGGTGAGGCATTCCTCGCCGTGATCGCCGACGATCCTGATCCCGATGTCCGTAAGAATGCGCGCTGGGCGCTGCACCAGATTGCGGCACGAAAGGCGCGGGCAGGGGCATAGTTGGACGGCGCGGGGCCGCTCTGGACTTCCCCCGCCAGACGTTTATTGGTCTTCGCCAACGGGAGCGGCCGCTGCCAACGTGGCCGGTCCTTAGAAACAGCGAGGACGCGGCCATGACGACATTGACGGTAAAAGACCTTCTCCCCGAGGACGGCACGCGGGGAACATTGGCTGGCCGCGTCTGGCTGCCGCAGGTGAATGGGCCGGCCGTGGTCGCCGTGCGCGACGACGGCGTTTTCGACGTCACTGCGAAGTTTCCGACCATCAGCGCGCTGTGCGAGACGGACGATCCCGCCAAGGCGCTTGCCGCCACCAAGGGCGAGCGCATCGGTGATCTCGAGGCGATCGTGGCCAACACCCCGCCGGACCGGCGCGATCCCCAAAAACCCTGGCTGCTCGCGCCCGTCGATCTCCAGACGTTGAAGGCCGCCGGCGTCACCTTCGCGATCTCGATGCTGGAACGTGTCATAGAAGAGCGCGCCAAGGGCAATCCGGCCTCGGCTGAAGCGATCCGGAAAGAAGTGACGCGCCTGATCGGTGACGATCTGTCGAAGCTCGAGCCGGGATCGGACCAGGCGATGCACCTGAAGCAGGTGCTGATCGATCAGAACGCCTGGAGCCAATATCTCGAGGTCGGCATTGGTCCGGATGCCGAGGTCTTCACCAAGGCGCCCACCTTGTCGTCGGTCGGCACCGGCATGGACGCCGGCCTGCATCCGAAATCGACCTGGAACAATCCCGAGCCCGAGCTGGTGCTGTTCGTCTCGGGCCGCGGCAAGATCGTCGGTGGCGCGCTCGGCAACGACGTGAACCTGCGCGACTTCGAAGGCCGCTCGGCGCTGCTGTTGTCGAAGGCCAAGGACAACAACGCGTCCTGTTCGATCGGCCCGCTGCTGCGTCTGTTCGACGACACCTTCACGCTCGACGACGCGCGCAGGCTGGACATCAGCCTGAACGTCACGGGCACGGACGGTTTCGTTCTCGACGGCCATTCCTCGATCAGCAAGATCAGCCGCGATCCGACCGATCTCGTCGCGCAGACCATCGGCAAGGTTCATCAATATCCCGATGGCTTCGTGTTGTTCCTCGGCACCATGTTCGCGCCCGTGAAAGATCGCGATGCGCCGGGGCAGGGATTCACCCACAAGCGCGATGACATCGTCACGATCGCGGCGCCTCAGCTCGGCAAGCTCGTCAACCGCATGCGCACCAGCGACGAGTGCGAACCCTGGACGTTCGGCATCGGCGCGCTGATGAAGAACCTGGCGCAACGGAAGCTGATTTAGCGCTGCTGCCCTTCGCCTCCCGCAAGCGGGGCGAAGGTCGCATCTTCGCCGCGCTGACAGCTGAAGCTCAAACGAGCCCGCCTTATTTTTTTCATCTCCTCGTTGCATCAGGGGAACAAAATCGCGCTGAGCGTGTCATAATCAGCTCGCAGCCCCCTACGTGCGTTTTCCTCCAAATAGTCAAATAATATGACTAGTCGGAACTCTGCTTCCGTGAAATAGTGCCCACCGCTGGCCCGAAGGGCCGGCCTGTGGGTGCCATGATACCAATGGGCGCCCCGGATAACATCTTGGGAGACACGCCTGATGACCCCTAAAGCCCTTTTTGCGGCCAGCGCCATGGCCGCCTTGTTGCTCGCGACCCCGGCCAGCGCCGGCGAGCTCACCATCGGCTTCTCGCAGATCGGATCGGAATCCGGCTGGCGCGCGGCCGAGACGTCCGTGTCCAAGCAGGAAGCTGCCAAGCGGAAGGTCAACCTCAAGATCGCCGACGCCCAGCAGAAGCAGGAGAACCAGATCAAGGCGATCCGCTCCTTCATCGCGCAGAATGTCGATGCGATCTTCCTCGCGCCTGTCGTCTCGACGGGATGGGATTCGGTGCTGAAGGAAGCCAAGGAGGCCAAGATCCCGGTCGTGCTGCTCGACCGCGACATCGATCCCTCCGGCAAGGAGCTCTATCTCACCGCCGTCACCTCCGACAGCGTGCATGAAGGAGAGGTCGCCGGCGACTGGCTGGCGAAGACGGTCGGCAACAAGGCCTGCAACATCGTCGAATTGCAGGGCACGGTCGGCGCCAGCGTCGCGGCCAACCGCAAGAAGGGCTTCGACACTGCGATTGCCAAGCACGCGAACCTGAAGGTTGTGCGCAGCCAGACCGGCGACTTCACCCGCGCCAAGGGCAAGGAGGTGATGGAGAGCTTCATCAAGGCCGAAAGCGGCGGCAAGTCGATCTGCGCGGTCTATGCCCACAACGACGACATGATGGTGGGCGCGATCCAGGCGATGAAGGAAGCCGGCCTCAAGCCCGGCAAGGAGATCCTCACCGTCTCGATCGACGCGGTGCCCGACATCTTCAAGGCGATGGCCGCGGGCGAAGCCAACGCCACCGTCGAATTGACGCCGAACATGGCCGGCCCCGCGCTCGATGCCATCGCGGCGTTCAAGGACAAGGGTACGGTGCCACCGAAATGGATCCAGACCGAGTCGAAGCTCTATACCGCCGCCGATGATCCGCAGAAGATCTACGACAGCAAGAAGGGCCTCGGTTACTGAGGTGGGCGCCGCCGGACCGCGTCTTGCGGTCCGGCACCCCCTTTCAAAACCGCTGCGCGAACGAGTAGGCTTGGCGTCCGCGCTGTCCGCGGGCGCCGGTGGGAGTGACGTCGCGATGGAAAACAGCCTTGATCCTGCTCTGCCGCTGCTGGAGGTGCGCGGGATCAGCAAGAGCTTTGGTGCGGTGCGCGCGTTGCAGGAGGTCGACTTCACGCTGCGCGCCGGTGAGATCCATGCGCTGCTCGGCGAGAACGGCGCCGGCAAGTCCACGCTGATCAAGGTCGTCACCGGCGTGTTTCCGCGCGATGTCGGCATCGTCAGGCTCGGCGGTGAGGAGATCGCCCCGCGCTCGGCCAAGGCAGCACTGGCAGCGGGCATCGCGACCGTCTACCAGGAGGTCAACTTGCTGCCGAACCTTTCGGTGGCGCAGAACCTGTTCCTCGACCGCCAGCCGATGCGTTTCGGCATCGTGCGCGAAGGCGAGATGCGGCGCCGCGCCAAGGCTCTGCTCGCGGATTTCGGCCTCGACATCGACGTCGCCGCACCGCTCGGCAATTATTCGGTGGCGATTCAGCACGTCACCGCGATCGCGCGCGCGGTGGATCTCTCCGCCCGGGTGCTGATCCTGGACGAGCCGACCGCGAGCCTCGACCGGCACGAGGTCGAGATTCTCTTCCGTATCATGCGCCAGCTCGCGGGGCGCGGCATCGGCATCGTCTTCGTCAGCCACTTCCTCGACCAGGTCTACGAGATCTCCGACCGCATCACCGTGCTGCGTAACGGCCGCCTCGTCGGCGAGCGCGAGACCGCCTCGCTGCCGCGGCTGGAATTGATCCGGATGATGCTCGGCCGCGAGCTGGCGGAAACCACCGCGCGGGCGGCAACGCGTGAGCGCCAGGCCGGCGAGGTGTGTGCGAGCTTCGAGAGTTACGGAAAGGCCGGCTATGTCGCGCCGTTCGATCTCGAGCTGCGTCACGGCGAGGTGGTCGGTCTGGCCGGGCTGCTCGGCTCAGGCCGCACCGAGACGGCGCGGCTGGTGTTCGGCGCCGAGCGCGCGGATCGTGGGCAGGCGAGGGTGGCGGGCGCAGCCGTTCGGCTGCAGTCGCCGCGCGACGGCGTTCGTCACGGCTTTGGCTATTGCCCGGAGGAGCGCAAGACCGACGGCATCGTCGCCGAGCTCAGCGTGCGCGAGAACATCGTGCTCGCGCTCCAGGCCAAGCGCGGACTGCATCGGCCGCTGTCGCGCCGCGAGCAGGACGAGATCGCGCGCCGTTACGTCAAAATGCTCGACATCCGCCCGCCCGATCCGGGGCGCCCGGTCGGCCTGCTCTCCGGCGGCAACCAGCAAAAGGTGTTGCTGGCGCGCTGGCTCGCGACTTCGCCGCGGCTGCTCGTGCTGGACGAGCCGACCCGCGGCATCGATGTCGGCGCGCATGCCGAGATCATCCGCCTGATCCGCGAGCTCTGCGACGACGGGCTTTCGCTGCTCGTCATCTCCTCCGAACTGGATGAGATCGTTACGTATTCCGATCGCGTGGTCGTGCTGCGCGACCGCGCCCATGTCGAGGAGCTCACGGGCGAGGCGATCGACGTCGGCAACATTCTCGCCGCCATTGCCGCCGATAGCGTCGCTGTTGCGCTTGAGGCCCACACATGACAGCGCTGTTGCCGCGCCGCGGCCTTGCCCAGATCCTGGCGCTGATCGTCATCCTCGCGGTCGATCGCGTGGTCTCGCCGCAATTCTTCGATCTGCGCCTGCAGGATGGCCGTCTGTTCGGCAGCCTTATCGACGTGCTCAACCGCGGCACGCCGGTGGCGCTGCTCTCCCTCGGCATGGTGTTGGTGATCGCGACGCGCGGCATCGATCTGTCGGTCGGTGCCGTGATGGCGATCTGCGGTGCGATCGCCGCGAGCCTAGCCGACAGTCATAGTCTCCCGATCGTGCTGGCGGCTACACTTGGGGCGGGCCTCGTCTGCGGCCTCTGGAACGGCTTTCTCGTCGCCGTGCTCGGCATGCAGCCGATCGTGGCGACCTTGATCCTGATGGTCGCGGGGCGCGGCATCGCCCAGCTCATCACCGAAGGACGCATCGTGACGTTCTCCTCGCCGGATCTGGTGTGGCTCGGCAATGGCTCGGTGCTCGGCCTGCCGGTGCCGGTCGTGATTGCGTTGGGCATGCTCATCCTCACCGGCGCGGTCGTGCGTGGCTCCGCGCTAGGTCTCCTGATCGAGGCAACCGGCGGCAACGCGCGGGCGAGCGAGCTCGCCGGCGTCGGCACACGCGCAATGATTTTGGCCGTCTACGTCTGGTGCGGCGTCTGCGCCGCGCTCGCCGGCGTGATCGCGGCGGCCGACATCATGGGTGCAGACGCCAACAATGCCGGCCTCTGGCTCGAGCTCGATGCGATCCTCGCCGTGGTGATCGGCGGCACCTCGCTGTTCGGCGGCCGATTCAGTCTCGTGCTGGCCGTGCTGGGTGCGCTGATCATCCAGACCATGAACACCGGCATCCTGCTGTCGGGCTACCCGCCGGAGTTCAATCTGCTGGTCAAGGCGGTGGTGGTGCTCGCGGTGCTGCTGCTGCAATCGCCGAAATTCTCCGGTCTCGCCGGAATTGCCACGTGGCTGCGGAGGGCCAAAGCATGAAAGGCCTGCCGCCCGTCCTGATCACGGCGATCGTGCTCGTTGCGGCCTTTGCGCTCTGCGCCATGCAATTCCCCAACATCGCCTCCACCCGCGTGGTCGGCAATCTGCTCACCGACAATGCCTTTCTGGGGATCGTCGCGACCGGCATGACGTTCGTGATCATCTCCGGCGGCATCGACCTCTCGGTCGGCTCGGTGATCGGCTTCACCACCGTATTCGTCGCGCTGGCTATCGAGCGCTGGGGCGTCCCGCCGCTGGTCGCTTTCGTCGCAATCCTCGCGCTCTCGGCGGCGTTTGGCGCGGCGATGGGCGCCGTCATCCACGTCTTCGATCTGCCACCTTTCATCGTGACGCTGGCCGGCATGTTCCTGGCGCGCGGCGCGAGCTTCCTGCTGTCGACCGAATCGGTGCCGATCAACGCGCCGATCTATTCGACGGTGTCAGATTTTGCACTGCGGATGCCCGGCGGCGGCCGGCTGACGGCCATCGCGATCATCATGCTCCTGATCGTGATCGGCGGCGCCCTGCTGCTGCATCTCACCCGGTTCGGCGCCAACGTCTATGCGCTCGGCGGCAGCCGGGCCACCTCGAGCCTGATGGGCGTTGCCGTCGGCAAGATGACGATCAAGATCTACATGCTGTCGAGCCTGCTCGCGGGGCTCGCCGGGATCGTCTTCTCTTTCTACACCAGCGCCGGCTATTCGCTCTCCGCCGTCGGCGTCGAGCTCGACAGCATCGCCGCCGTTGTGATCGGCGGCACGCTGCTCACCGGCGGCCAGGGCTCGGTGGTCGGAACATTCCTCGGCGTGCTGATCCAGGGCCTGATCCAGACCTACATCAATTTCGATGGCACGCTGTCGAGCTGGTGGACCAAGATCGCGACCGGCGTGCTTCTGTTCGCCTTCATCGCCCTGCAGCAGGGGTTGGTCACGCTTGCGCGCCGGCCGGCGGTGAAACATATGGGAGCGGCGTCATGACCTCGCGGATCGTCGTTATCCCGACGCGGCGGGCCCACTCCAACCATGCGGAGGTGGCGCGTTCGATCGGCGTCGACATCATCGCCGGCCGCTATGCGGAAGGCACGCGCCTGCCTGGTGATGCCGAGATGATCGCGATGTTCGGCGTGTCGCGGCCGGTGCTGCGCGAGAGCGTGAAGACGCTGGTCGCCAAGGGCCTGCTCACCACCAAGGCGCGGGTCGGCACGGTCGTGCGCGAGCGCGGCGCCTGGAACATGTTCGACGCGGACGTGCTGGCCTGGCACCTCGACGCCGGCATCGACAAGCGCTTCCTCAACGACCTCGCCGAGATCCGTCTGGCGGTCGAACCGCGCGCGGCGATGCTGGCGGCCACGCAGCGGTCCGCGGAGGACATCAGCGAGCTTCGCCGCTGCATGGATCGCATGCGGCGTGAAGCCTCCGACTCGGTCGGCTTTGCCGATGCCGATCTCGCGCTTCACGTTGGTGTGGCGCGCGCCTCCGGCAATCTGTTCATGCGCTCGGTCGGGCATGTCATCGAAGCAGCGCTGCGTGCATCGTTCCTGCTCAGCGCCCCGGTCGAAACCGAGGACCGCGAGACGGTGCTGCTGTGGCATCAGAGGATCGTCGATGCCATCGTCGCGGGCGATGCCGACGCCGCATCCGAGGCCATGGTCTATGTCATTCACAACGGCATGCGCCGCCACGATAGTACGGTGATCGAGACCGCCCCGGCCGATCCGCTGCCATCGACCGATACCGGAGAACAAGCGTGACAGAGCTTCGCATCGCCATCGTCGGCTTCGGCAAGATCGCGCGGGACCAGCATGTGGCGGCGATCGCCGCCACACCGGGTGCAATGCTCGCCGCCGTGGCGAGCCGCAATGCCTCGCTACCGGGGGTGCCGCATTTTGCAACCATCGAGGAATTGCTTCAGAAGGGGCCGCCGATCGACGCGGTCTCGCTCTGCACGCCGCCGCAGGTGCGACGGGTCCAGGCCGCGGCGGCGCTCGCCGCCGGCAAGCATGTCATGCTGGAGAAGCCGCCGGGCACCGGGGTTGCCGAGCTTGATCCGTTGATTGCGATGGCGGCGGGTGCGAAGCGGACATTGTTTGCGACCTGGCATTCGCGCTATGCGCCGGCGGTCGAGCCGGCCCGGCAATGGCTCGCCGAGCGGCGCATCAAATCGGTTCACATCAGCTGGAAGGAGGATGTGCGCGTCTGGCATCCCGGGCAGGGCTGGATCTGGGAGCCGGGCGGCCTCGGCGTGTTCGATCCCGGCATCAATGCGCTGTCGATCCTGACCAGGATTCTGCCGAAGCCCGTGTTCGTCACCGCGGCCGAGCTGGCCTTTCCCGCCAACTGCCAGGCGCCGATCGCGGCGAACCTGAACCTGACGGATATCAGCGGCCTGCCCGTGACTGCCGAGCTCGACTTCCGCCAGACCGGGCCGCAGAGCTGGGATATCCTCGTCGACACCGATCAGGGCCGGCTGACGCTATCAAGCGGTGGCGCGCGCATGGCTGTCGACGGCAAGGTGCTTGCCGAAGGACCTGATCAGGAATATCGCGGACTCTACCGGCGCTTCGTCGAGCTTGCAGCGGCCGGCGCAAGTGACGTCGATCTGACGCCGCTCCGTCTCGTCGCCGACGCCTTCCTGCTCGGCAAGCGCACGATCGTCGAACCGTTTGTGGATTGAGCATGGCCGCATCAACAATCACAAGAGACGTCTTCGGGACGCTGCCCGACGGCCGCAAGGTCGAGCGCGTCGCGCTGCGTGGGGGGGGCGGTTTCGAGGCGCGTATCATCGGCCACGGCGCGGTGCTGCAAGCGCTGATCGCGCCGGATGCCAACGGCGGATACGACGACATCGTGCTTGGCCATGATGGCTTCGCGGGCTATCTCGCCGAACGGAAGTTTCTGGGCGCTACCGTCGGCCGCTATGCCAACCGCATCGCCAAGGGACAATTTTCGTTTCAAGGCGAGACGGTGCAGCTTCCCGTCAATAACGGTCCGAATGCGCTGCACGGCGGGCTCGAGGGTTTTGATCGCAAGCTCTGGGAGATCGCGGACATCGACGAGGGCGCCGACCCCGCGGTGACGCTCACCTATGTCAGCCCGCATGGCGAGGAGAACTATCCGGGCAAGCTCGACGTCCGCGTGACCTATCGCATCACCGGTCCGACCGAGCTGTCGTTGCTGATGGAAGCGCGGACCGATCGGCCGACCATCGTCAATCTAACCAACCACAGCTTCTTCAATCTCGAGGGTGCGACGTCAGGTACGTCCATTCTCGATCACAGCCTGACGGTCGCCGCCGAGCAGTTCCTCGCCATCGATCCCACCGCCATTCCGCTGCCGGAGCCGCCGCGCAGCGTTGCCGGCACGCCGTTCGATTTCCGCAATCCGCGGCCGGTGGGCGAGCGCATCCGCGAGAGCGACCCGCAATTGCGAAACGGCAGGGGCTACGACCACACCTATTGCCTCGGCCGCGACGGCAAGCTTGCGCTCGCGGCGCGGCTGGAGGCGCCGCTCTCCGGGCGCATCATGGAGCTGCTCACCGATCAGCCCGGACTTCAGGTCTATTCCGGCAATTATCTCGACGGGACGATGGCGGGCAAGGGCGGCAAGCTGATCCGGCAATCGGACGCCATGTGCCTGGAGCCGCATATCTGGCCCGACGCTCCGAATCGGCCGGACTTTCCGAGCCCGCGCCTCGATCCCGGCGGGGTCTATCGCCATCACACGGTCTATCGCTTTTCGGTGAGGTCGCCATGATGGAGCAGGTGCCAACGACTGTCCTCTCGGACCATCCTTGCCATCTCGGCGAAGGTCCGACCTATGACGTGACCACCGACACGGCCTGGTGGTTCGACATTCGCGAAGGCAGGTTGTTCGAGGCGCAACTCGGCAGCGGTTCTGTCCGCATCCACGCGCTCGGCCGGATGGCGAGCGCGCTCGGGCGCATCGACGCCGAGCGGCAGCTGATCGTCGCCGAAGACGGCCTCTACATCCGCAAGCTCGCTGATGGTGCGATGACGCTGTTCTGTCCACTCGAAGCGGACAATCCGGCGACGCGCTCGAACGATTGCCGCGTGCATCAATCGGGTACGTTCTGGATCGGCACCATGGGCAAGAAAGCCGAGCCGAAGGCGGGCGCGATCTACGCGCTTCATCGCGGCAAGATCTCGACCCTGTTTCCCGGCATCAGCATTCCCAATTCGATCTGCTTCTCGCCTGACGGCGCCACTGGCTACTTCACCGACACCCCGCGCGCGGTGCTCTATGCCGTGCCGCTGAACCCCGCGACCGGCCTGCCGCGCGGCGAGCCGGAGGTGCTGCTGCGCCACAGCGGCATCGGCGGTCTCGACGGCTCGGTGTGCGACGCCGACGGGCAGATCTGGAATGCGTGCTGGGGCGCGAGCCGGATCGACGTCTATTCACCGCAGGGCGAGCGCCTGCGGTCACTCAGCGTGCCGGCGAAGCAGGCGAGCTGCCCCGCCTTCGTCGGCTCCGACCTGTCGCGCCTGCTCGTCACGTCGGCCTGGCAGGACATGGACGCGGCGACACGCGCCGCCGATCCGCAAGCCGGCTGCACCTTTCTGCTCGAAGCAAACGCGCGCGGGCGCGCGGAACCCGACGTCAAGCTCGCATAGGAGGCCCAAGCCGTACACGACCGTCGTTCTCGACACTACGAAGAAAGTCTGACACCCAAAGGGAGTGAAACATGCTGAAACTGAAGACGACATTTCTCGCGCTGGCGCTGGCCAGTGCCGCCACGATGGCCACGGGCGTCGCTGCCTTCGCCCAGAAGGCGACGGTCGGCATCGCCATGCCGACGAAATCCTCGGCGCGCTGGATCGACGACGGCAACAACATGGTGAAAGTGCTGAAGGAGCGCGGCTACAACACCGACCTGCAATATGCCGAGGACGATATCCCGAACCAGCTCTCCCAGGTCGAGAACATGGTGACCAAGGGCGCCAAGGCGCTGGTGATCGCCGCGATCGACGGCACCACTCTGTCCGACGTGCTCAAGCAGGCGAAAGCGAAAGGCATCACCGTCATCGCCTATGACCGCCTGATCCGCGGCACGCCCAACGTCGACTATTACGCGACCTTCGACAATTTCCAGGTCGGCGTGCTCCAGGCAGAGTCGATCGTGCAAGGTCTTGGCCTGAAGGACGGCAAGGGTCCCTTCAACATCGAGCTGTTCGGCGGCTCGCCCGACGACAACAATGCCTACTTCTTCTACAACGGCGCCATGAGCGTGCTGAAGCCGTATATCGACAGCGGCAAGCTCGTCGTCGTGTCCGGCCAGATGGGCATGGATAAGGTCGCGACCCTGCGCTGGGACGGCGCCACTGCGCAGGCCCGCATGGACAACCTGCTCAGCGCCTACTACGGCAACAAGAAGGTCAACGCCGTGCTGTCGCCCTATGACGGCCTCTCGATCGGCATCATCTCTTCGCTGAAGGGCGTCGGATACGGCAGTGCCGGCCAGCCGATGCCCATCATCTCGGGCCAGGACGCCGAAGTGCCTTCGATCAAGGCCATGCTGCGCGGCGATCAATATTCGACCATCTTCAAGGACACCCGCGACCTCGCCAAGGTGACCGCTGACATGGTCGACGCCGCGCTCGCCGGCAAGGAGGTCACCGTCAACGACACCAAGACCTACGAGAACGGCGTCAAGACCGTGCCGTCCTACCTGCTCAAGCCGGTGGTGGTCTACAAGGACAATTGGGAGAAGGTGCTGGTCGACAGCGGCTACTACAAGAAGTCGCAGTTCCAGTAAGACTCTCTCTTTCCCCTCTCCCCGCTTGCGGGGAGAGGGTTAGGATGAGGGGCCTCTTTCCATGCGGGCAGTGGTTGCTATGCACTCCGTCATTGCGAGCGCAGCGAAGCAATCCAGTCTGCCACCGCGGAAACAGTCTGGATTGCTTCGCTGCGCTCGCAATGACGATGTGGATGCAGCGATATCATTCAACCTCTCCCCGCACGCGGAGAGAGGCGAAGTAAAGCAAGGGACACCAAAGCCATGACCGCCATGCTGGAGATGCGCAACGTCAGCAAGAGCTTTGCCGGCGTGCAGGCGCTGCGCGACGTCAACTTCTCGGTTCGCGCCGGGCAGATCCATGCGCTCGTCGGCGAGAATGGCGCCGGCAAGTCGACGCTGATGAAGGTGCTGAGCGGGGTCTATCCGCACGGCAGCTACGAGGGTACCATCGTCTTCGACGGCGAGGAGCGGCGCTTTCGCGACATCAACGATTCCGAGGCGCTGGGCATCATCATCATCCATCAAGAGCTGGCGCTGATCCCGTTGATGTCGATTGCGGAGAACATCTTCCTGTCGCATCCGCCGTCGAAGCTAGGAGTGATCGACCGCGACGAGGTCTACCGGCGCACGCGCGAGCTGCTGGCGCAGGTCGGCCTGAAGGAATCCCCGGATACGCTGATCACCGATCTCGGCGTCGGCAAGCAGCAGCTGGTCGAGATCGCCAAGGCGCTGTCCAAGCGGGTACGGATGCTGATCCTGGACGAGCCGACCGCGAGCCTCAACGAGGCCGACAGCGCCGCGCTGCTCGATCGCCTGATGGCGTTCCGCGAGCAGGGCATCGGCTCGATCCTGATCTCGCACAAGCTGAACGAGGTCGCGAAGGTCGCCGACCACATCACCGTGCTGCGCGACGGCCGCACGGTGGACAGCATCGATTGCCATGCCGAGCCGATCCAGGAAGACCGCATCATCCGCAGCATGGTCAATCGCGATATGGCGCACCGTTTCCCGGAGCGCAACGTGAAGATCGGCGAGCCGGTGCTCGATGTCGAGAACTGGTCGGTCTATCACCCCATCCATCCCGAGCGGCAGGTGATCAAGAACGTCAGTTTCGGCGTCAGGCGCGGCGAGGTCGTGGGCATTGCCGGCCTGATGGGGGCAGGGCGTACCGAGTTTGCCATGAGCCTGTTCGGCCGCTCGTGGGGCACCAATGTCAGCGGCTTTATCCGGCTCGAAGGCCGTGAGATCGCGCTGCCAAGCGTCGCCGCCGCGATCAACGCCGGCCTTGCCTACGTCACCGAGGACCGCAAGCAGCTCGGCCTGATCCTCGCCGACGACGTCCGCAAGAACATCACGCTGGCGAGCCTCGACCAGGTCGCACCTAGCAGGGTGATCGACGACATCGCCGAGCTCAAGGTCGCCAGCGACTACCGCAACCGGATGCGCATCCGCTGCTCCGACGTCTACCAGGAGACCGGCCAGCTCTCCGGCGGCAACCAGCAGAAGGTCGTACTATCGAAATGGCTGATGACCGACCCCAAGGTCCTGATCCTGGACGAGCCGACAAGGGGTATCGACGTCGGTGCCAAATATGAGATTTACTGTATCATCAACGAGCTTGCGGAAGCCGGCCGCGGCGTCGTGGTGATCTCCTCGGAGATGCCCGAGCTGCTCGGCATCTGCGACCGCATCTGCGTCATGAACGACGGCGCTTTCGTCGGCGAGTTCAAGGGCTCGGAGGCGACACAGGAAAAGATCATGCGCGCCATCATGCGCAACGAACGAAGCATTGGGAACGCCGCGCCCGCGGCCGCGGAGATGGGAGGATCGCAGCCATGACCGACAAGACGGTTTCGCTGCCCGAGGAGCGCCGGCACGGCAGCTTCATCAAGAACAATTTGCGCAATTACGGCATGTTGATGTCGCTGGTTGCGATCATGCTGTTCTTCCAGGTCGTGACCGGCGGCACGCTGCTGCAGCCGCTCAACCTCACCAACCTGGTGCTGCAGAACAGCTACATCGTCATCATGGCGCTGGGCATGCTGCTGGTCATCGTCACCGGCCATATCGACCTCTCGGTCGGTTCGGTCGCGGGCTTCATCGGTGCCGTGGCGGCCTTGCTGATGGTGACCTACAAGGTCGATTATACGCTCGCCTTCCTCGCTTGCCTCGCGCTCGGCGCCGCCATCGGTGCGGCGCAGGGCTATTGGGTGGCCTATTTCAAGATTCCTTCCTTCATCGTGACGTTGGCGGGCATGCTGGTCTTCAAGGGCCTGGCGCTCGCGGTGTTGCAGGGCCAGTCGCTCGGCCCGTTCCCGGCGACTTTCCAGAAACTGTCGTCCGGTTTCATTCCCGAATTGCTGCCTGAGGCCGGCACGCTGCATCCGACGTCCATGCTGATCGGCGCCTTGCTCGCGCTCGGGCTCGTCTATGCCAGTGCCAAGGGAAGGTCGCGCGAACAGTCGCATGGCATCGAGGTCGAGCCCTATGCGTTCTTCCTCGGCAAGAGCGTTGTGCTGGCCTGCGCGGTGCTCTACTTCACCTATCTGATCGCGACCTATCGCGGCCTGCCCAACGTGCTGGTGATCATGAGTATCCTGATCGCGCTGTACGGCTTCGTCACCCGCCGCACCGTGATCGGCCGGCAGATCTACGCCGTCGGCGGCAACGCCAAGGCGGCGAGCCTGTCGGGCATCAAGACGGAGCGGCTGACCTTCCTCACCTTCGTCAACATGGGCGTGCTCGCCGCGCTTGCCGGCCTCGTCTTCGCCGCGCGGCTCAACACGGCGACCCCGAAGGCCGGCCTCGGCTTCGAGCTCGACGTCATCGCCGCCTGCTTCATCGGCGGCGCCTCGGCCTATGGCGGCGTCGGGCGGGTCGGCGGTGCCGTGGTCGGCGCCATGATCATGGGCGTGATGAACAACGGCATGTCCATCCTCGGCATCGGCATCGACTATCAGCAGGTCATCAAGGGCCTGGTGCTGCTGGGTGCCGTGTGCATCGACGTGTACAATCAGCGGCGATAAGCGGTCTCGTAGGGTGGGCAAAGGCGCAACGCGCCGTGCCCACCACCTTTCCAAGACCGCGCAACAGGTGGTGAGCACGCGCCGGCCTGCGGCGGCCGCTTTGCGCACCTACGGCACTTGTTGCTACGTCGTGAACAGCACCGTCGCAGTCGCGACGGAGAGGCTCACGGCGATCGACCGGCAGGCGGCGCATTAAAGGCCGCCGCGCCACGGCGGTCACGGGCTGAACTATTGCTCACAGCTTGGGTATATGATCGAATGGCCGGATGGACCAGGGCCGGCCAAATCCCGATCTGATTATTTTCGACTGCGACGGCGTGCTCGTCGACAGCGAGCTCTTGAGCTGCCGCTGCCTGTCCGAGGTCTTGGCCGAATTCGGTCTCGTGCTCAGCGAAGAGCAGGCGCTCGAGCTGTTTCTCGGACGCAGCACCAAGGCGGTCGAGCAGCACTACCGCGATCTCGGAGAGGTCGTGCCGGATGGCTTCCTGCCGCGCTTGAAGTCGCGCGTGCTGGAGGCGTTCGCCGCCTCGCTCGCGCCGATCCCCGCGGTGGAGGCAGTGATCTCCGGGCTCGCCGTGCCGTTCTGTGTGGCCTCGTCCAGCGACATCGACCGTGTCGCGCTCTCGCTCGACGTCACGGGTCTTCGGGCATATTTCGACGATCGGATCTACACCGCGCAGATGGTCAGGCACGGCAAGCCGGCGCCCGATCTCTTTCTTCATGCCGCCGAGAGCATGCGCGTCTCGCCCGCGCGCACGCTGGTGATCGAGGACAGCGTCAGCGGCGTGCAGGCGGGCAAGGCGGCCGGCATGGCCGTCTGGGGATTTGTCGGCGGCGGCCATTATCGCAGCCGCGACGGCCGCGCTATATTGTCGGCCGCCGGGGCCGATCGGGTCTTCGCGCATATGAGCGATTTCTGGGAGGCGTGAGCCCGCATGGCCGCCGAGAACGACAAGTCGAGACTCGACGACGCCGCGCGCGCCGGCTGGCTCTATTTCATTGCCGGCCACACCCAGGACGAGATCGCAAAAATGCTGCAGGTCTCGCGCGCCTCGGCGCAGCGGCTGGTCTCGCTGTGCCTCGCCGAGCGGCTCATCACCTTCCGGCTCGAGCACCCGATCGCTGCCTGCATGGAGCTTGCGGCGCGTCTGAAGCAACGGTTCGACCTCGTCCATTGCGAGGTGGTGCCGGCAGATCCGGCCGCGCCGCAGGCCACCGCGGGCATTGCCGAGCGCTGTGCCAATCTGCTCGATTCCACGCTCCGCTCGGAGACACCCGTGATCGTCGCGCTCGGGACGGGCCGGGCGGTGCGCGCCGCGGTCGAGCGCGTCACGCCGATCGACCGGCCCAATCACCAGATCGTCTCGCTGGTCGGCAACATCTCCGCCGACGGCTCGGCGAGCTTCTACGACACCGTCGGCCGGCTCGCCGACCGCACCGGCGCGCGGCACTATCCGATGCCGCTGCCGTTCCTGATGTCGTCGGAGGACGAGCGCAACAAGATGGTGCGCATCGAGCCGATCGCGAAGGTGAAAGCGGTCGCAGTCAAAGCGGATTTGCGCCTCGTCGGCATCGGCCAGATGGACCAGAAGGCGCAGGTGCACGTCGACGGCTTCGTCACCCGCGACGAATTGTTCGAGATGATGCGGCTCGGCGCCATCGGCGAGATCACCGGCTGGGCCTATGACGCGAAAGGCCGCGTGCTCAAGGCCGGCACCAACAAGCGCCTCACCAGCATTCCGCCGGAAGTGCCGGCGAAGACCACGACGATCGGCGCGGCGGTGGGCGCGGCCAAGGTTCCGGCGATCGCGGCGGCGCTGAACGGCGGCCTGATCAACGGCCTGATCACCGACGAGGCGACGGCAAGGGCGATTCTGGAGCGGTAGAGGCACTACCTCTCCACTTGCTCCACTGTCATCGTCCGCGAAGGCGGACGATCCAGTACGCCGCGGCGCTCCTCTTGGCGAAACCAATAGACGATACGGTGTACTGGATCCCCGCCTTCGCGGGGCATGACACTAAGTATGGGCGCATCTCTCCCGCATCGCAGCACTCATAAGTTGCGCAAACGCCCGCGCGCGTGCTTGACAACGCCTGCTCTCCAGTTGAACATACGCCCAACGCGTGGGCATATGCCCAAAACGCGAATTGAGGGGAGGTCACCGTGAAACATGTCCTGGGCGCCGTCTGCGGCGCGTCTGTCCTGCTGGCCGTCCCTGCGATGGCCGAAACGACCCTGACCATCGCCACCGTCAACAATGGCGACATGATCCGCATGCAGGGGCTGACGGGCGAGTTCACCAAGAAGAACCCCGATATCACCGTGAAATGGGTGACGCTGGAGGAGAACGTGCTGCGCCAGCGCGTCACCACCGACATCGCCACCAAGGGCGGCCAGTTCGACGTGCTCACCATCGGCACCTACGAGGTGCCGATCTGGGCCAAGAAGGGCTGGCTGGTGCCGCTCGCCAATCTCGGCGCCGATTACGACGTCGCCGACCTCCTGCCCAAGATCAAGGACGCGGTCTCCGCCGACGGCAAGCTCTACGCCGCGCCATTCTACGGCGAGAGCTCGATGGTGATGTACCGCACCGATCTGTTCGAGAAGGCCGGCCTGAAGATGCCGGAAAAGCCGAGCTGGGACTTCGTGATCGATGCCGCCAAGAAGCTGACGGACAAGAGTGCTGGCACCTACGGCATCTGCCTGCGCGGCAAGGCGGGCTGGGGTGAGAACATGGCGTTCCTCTCGGCGATGGCCAATTCCTACGGCGCGCGCTGGTTCGACGAGAACTGGCAGCCGCAGTTCAATACGCCGGAATGGAAGACGACGCTGACGACCTATGTGAACCTGATGAAGGAAGCCGGCCCTCCCGGCGCGAGCTCCAACGGCTTCAACGAAAATCTGGCGCTGTTCAACGCCGGCAAATGCGCGATGTGGATCGACGCCACGGTCGCGGCGTCCTTCGTCACCAACCCCAAGGACTCAAAGGTTGCCGACAAGGTCGGCTTTGCGCTCGCGCCCAACACCGGGCTCGGCAAGAACGCCAACTGGCTGTGGGCCTGGAATCTCGCAATCCCGGCCGGCTCCAAGAAGACGGAAGCTGCCGAGAAGTTCATCGCCTGGGCGACCAGCAAGGACTACACCAAGCTGGTCGCATCGAAGGAGGGCTGGGCCAACGTGCCGCCGGGCACGCGCACCTCGCTCTACCAGAACGATGAGTACCTGAAGGTCGCGCCGTTCGCGAAACTGACGCTGGCCTCGATCGACGCCGCCGATCCCAACAAGCCGACGGTGAAGCCCGTTCCTTACGTCGGCGTGCAATACGCCGCGATCCCTGAATTCCAGGGCATCGGCACGCAAGTGGGCCAGCAGTTCTCGGCGGCGCTTGCGGGATCGATGACCGTCGATGCAGCGCTCACGGCTGCGCAGTCTGCTACCGAGCGCGAGATGAAGCGCGCCGGCTACATCAAGTGAACCCGAGCTCTCCCTGAGCTCAAACTTGCGGCCATCCATCCTTGCTGGATGGCCGTCTTCTTCCTCCGAGCGGAGCGCCAAGAATGGCAACCCGGCAGACGCAGTTTCTTGCGCGGTCGCTCCTGACCCCCGCCGTCGGGCTGCTGTTCATCTGGATGATCGTCCCGCTGGCGCTGACGATCTATTTCTCGACGCTGCACTACAGCCTGCTCGATCCCGGTTCGGAATCGTTCGTCGGCCTCGAAAATTTCCGCTACTTCCTCACCGATCCCGCTTTTCTGGCCTCGCTCCAAAACACGCTGGTGCTGGTCGGCTCGGTGCTGGCGCTGACCATCCTGCTCGGCATTCCCCTGGCGCTGCTGATGGACCAACCCGTGATCGGCCGCAATTTCGTCCGGCTGATGGTGATCGCCCCGTTCTTCGTGATGCCGACCGTGAGCGCGCTGGTCTGGAAGAACCTGTTGATGCATCCGGTGTCCGGGCTGTTCGCCTGGCTCGCCTCGCTGTTCGGCCTGACGCCGATCGATTGGTTCAACGACGTGCCGCTGTTTGCGGTGATCCTGATCGTGACCTGGCAATGGCTGCCGTTCGCGACGCTGATCCTGCTGACCGCGCTGCAATCGCTCGACGAGGAGCAAAAGGAGGCCGCCGAGATGGACGGCGCGAGCGCCATCTCGACCTTCATCTACATCACGCTGCCGCATCTGGCGCGTCCCATCACCGTGGTGATCCTGATCGAGACCATCTTCCTGCTCACGGTGTTCGCCGAGATCTTCGTCACCACGGGCGGCGGGCCCGGCCTGCAGACCACCAACATCGCCTTCCTGATCTATTCGCAGGCGCTGATCCAGTTCGACGTCGGCAGCGCCTCCGCGGGCGGTCTCGTCGCGGTGGTGATCGCCAATATCGTCGCCTTCTTTCTCGTCCGCATCGTCGGCCGCAATCTGGAGGCTTGAACATGGCGCGGATGGCGACGAGACAGCGGGTGGTCATCTCGACGATCGGAGCCTGGCTGTTCGGCTTCCTGATCTTCTTTCCGATCCTGTGGATGGGGCTGGCGAGCTTCAAGACCGAGCTCGAGGCCTTCGCGATCCCGCCATCTTTCCTGTTTTTCCACTGGACCACGGAAAACTACGCGACCGTGCAGGAGCGCAGCGATTATCTGCACCACGCGATGAACTCGATCATCATCGCCGGCGGCTCGACGCTCATTGCGCTGTTGATCGCCATTCCCGCGGCCTGGTCGATGGCGTTTTCGCCGACCAAGCGCACCAAGGACGTCCTGCTCTGGATGCTCTCGACCAAGATGATGCCGCCGGTCGGCGTGCTGGTGCCGATCTACCTGATTTACAAGAGCTTCGGCCTGCTCGATTCCCGCATCGGCCTCGTCTTCATCCTGTGTCTCGGCAACTTGCCGATCGTCATCTGGATGCTCTTCACCTATTTCAAGGAGATCCCGCGCGACATTCTCGAAGCCGCGCGCATGGACGGCGCCACGATCGGCCGCGAGCTCGTCTATGTGCTGACGCCGATGGCGATCCCGGGGCTGGCGTCCACGCTGCTGCTCAACCTGATCCTGGCCTGGAACGAGGCGTTCTGGACGCTGAACCTGTCCACTTCGAGCGCTGCGCCGCTGACCACCTTCATCGCCTCCTATTCGAGCCCTGAAGGGCTGTTCTGGGCAAAGCTGTCGGCGGCGTCCACGCTGGCGATCGCGCCCATTCTCGTCCTCGGTTGGTTCAGCCAGAAGCAACTCGTGCGCGGGCTCACCTTCGGTGCGGTGAAGTAGAGGGGGACCATGGGTCAGATCACACTTCAGGGCGTGCAAAAGTCCTTCGGCCCCGTGCACATCATCAAGGGCGCCGACCTCGACATTGCCGACGGCTCCTTCGTCGTGTTCGTCGGTCCCTCCGGCTGCGGCAAGACCACGCTACTGCGGCTGATCGCGGGGCTCGAGGACGTCAGCGGCGGCAAGATCCTGATCGACGGCAAGAACGTCGTCGATACGCCGCCCGCCAAGCGCGGACTGTCGATGGTGTTCCAGTCCTACGCGCTCTATCCGCATATGAGCGTGCGCGGCAATATCGGCTTCGGCCTGAAGATGGCGGGCTTGCGGAAGGACGAGATCAACCGCAAGGTCGAGGCGGCCGCCGCGACCCTGAACCTCACGCCCTACCTCGACCGCAAGCCACGCGAGCTCTCCGGCGGCCAGCGCCAGCGCGTCGCGATCGGCCGCGCCATCGTCCGAGAGCCAAAGGCATTCCTGTTCGACGAGCCGCTCTCCAACCTCGATGCAGCGTTGCGCGTGCAGATGCGCATCGAGGTGACGCGGCTGCAGAAGCAGCTCGGCACCACCGCGATCTACGTCACCCACGACCAGGTCGAGGCCATGACCATGGCCGACAAGATCGTCGTGCTCAACGGCGGCAAGATCGAGCAATATGGCTCGCCGCTGGAGCTTTACGAGAGGCCCGCCAACCTCTTCGTCGCCGGCTTCATCGGCTCGCCCAAGATGAACTTCGTCACCGGCGAGCCCGCTTTGCAGAAGGGGGCAGCGACGATCGGCGTCCGGCCGGAGCATCTGAAGATCGAGCGCGACGGCGGCGGAGGCTGGCAGGGCACCATTGCGGTGGCCGAGCATCTCGGCAGTGACACCTTCCTCTACGTCGATGCCGGCGCGCTCGGCATGCTGACGGCGCGCTACATCGGCGAATTGAGCCTGCATGCCGGCGACCGGGTGTCGCTGATGCCGGACCCAGCGCGCATCCACCGCTTCGACGAGAGCGGCAACGCTCTTCGGGGCTGACAAGAAACGGAAAGACGATCATGTATCTGGAAAAGTTCAGGCTGAGCGGCAAGACCGCGTTCATCACCGGCGGCGGGCAGGGCATTGGCCTCGCCTGCGCGGAGGCGCTGGCGGAGGCCGGTGCGAAGGTCATCATCGGCGACCGCGACGGCAAGGTCGCCGACAGCGCCAAAGCCAGCCTGAAGGCGAAGGGCTATGACACCGAGACCGCAATCATGGACGTCACCAACACCACACGCGTGGCGGAGGTGGCAAATGATCTCGTCGCCCGCCATGGCAAGGTCGACATCCTCATCAACAATGCCGGCATCGCGCGCAGCGAGACGCCGGCCGAGACCGTCACCGACGAGCACTGGCTCAACGTCATCGACGTCAATCTCAACGGCACCTTCTGGTGCTGCCGCGAGTTCGGCAAGCACATGCTCAAGGCGAAGAGCGGTGCCATCGTCAATGTCGGCTCGATGAGCGGCTTTATCGTCAACAAGCCGCAGGAGCAGTGCTTCTACAACGCCTCCAAGGCCGCGGTGCACCATCTGACCAAGTCTCTGGCCGCCGAATGGGGCGCGCGCGGCATCCGCGTCAACGCGGTGGCCCCGACCTATATCGAGACGCCGCTCAACGCCTTCGTGAAGAGCAATCCGAAGATGTACGACGCCTGGATCGGTGGAACCCCGATGGCGCGGATGGGGCAAGTCGAGGAGATCGCCTCCGTCGTCCTGTTCCTCTCATCCGAGGCCGCGAGCCTGATGACCGGCAGCATCGTGCTGGTGGATGGCGGCTACACTTGCTGGTAGGCTTACGTCAAAACGGACGGAAAGCGACCGGGAGCGACTATGCCGCGAGCGTATATCGGCGTCGACGTGGGGACCACGAGCACGCGGGCAGGGGTGTTTGACGAGGCCGGCACACTGCTCGCGACGGCCCGGCATCCGATCAGGATCTGGCACGAGGCCGGCGATATCGTCGAGCAGTCGTCGGAGGACATCTGGAAGGCCTGCGTCAAATCGGTGCGGGCGGCGATGGCGGAAGCTGCCGTCGCCCCCGACAGCATTGGCGGCATCGGTTTCGACGCCACCTGTTCCCTCGTGGTGCTCGATCCGCAAGGCGAGCCGCTCACCGTCAGTGCGTCCGGCGAGGCGCAGCGCAACGTCATCGTCTGGATGGATCACCGCGCCACGGCCGAGGCGCGGCTGATCAACGAGACCGAGGACGCCGTGCTGCGCTATGTCGGCGGCTCGATCTCGCCGGAGATGGAGATGCCGAAGCTGCTCTGGCTGAAGCGGCATCTGCGCGCGAGTTTCGATGCCGCCGGTCACTTCCTCGATCTGGCCGACTATCTGACCTGGCGTGCGACCGGGGCGCTGCAGCGTTCGACCTGCACCGTCACCTGCAAGTGGAACTATCTCGCCCATGACGGCGGCGGCTGGAGCGCGCCGTTCTTCAAGCGCATCGGCCTGTCCGACTTCGTCACCGAAAAATACGCGCGCATCGGCACCGAGATCGTTGCGCCCGGTACGCGCCTCGGCGCCGGGCTCACGCCGGCAGCAGCAGTCGAGCTCGGCCTCGCTCCGGGCATCCCGGTCGGCGCCTCCCTGATTGACGCCCATGCCGGCGGCATCGGCGCGATCGGCGGCCGCGACGGATCGGGGGGCGCGAGCGATGTCAGCGACCGTCTCGCCTACATCATGGGAACGTCGGCCTGCATCATGGCGACGACGAAGGAGCCGTGCTTCGTGCCGGGCGTGTGGGGCCCCTATTATTCCGGCATGGTGCCGGAGTTCTGGCTCAACGAAGGCGGGCAGTCCGCCGCGGGCGCCGCGATCGATCATCTCCTCAAGTCGCATCCCGGCCATGGCGAGGCGAGCGCGGCGGCGCGCAGCGAGGGCCTCGATCTCATCGATTTCCTCGAGCGCCGCATCATCGCGCGCGCCGGCGATGCCAGCCGCGCCGCGCTGCTGGCGTGCGACGTCCACGTGCTCCCGGAATTCATCGGCAATCGCTCGCCCTATGCCGACCCTGACACGCGCGCGGTGATCGCGGGCCTCGATCTCGACACCGACATCGCCTCGATGGAGCGGCTGTTCGTTGGCGGTCTCTGCGGTCTTGCCTATGGTCTCGCCGAGGTGATCGAGGCCTTTGCAGCGCATGGCGTGCGCTCCAGTCTCATGATCATGGGCGGCGGCGCCAGCCGCAGCCCGCTGGTTCGCCAAATCATGGCGGATACCACCGGCCTCACGGTTGCGTTGCCGCAAACGAAAGAGCCGGTCCTGCTGGGCGCCGCGATGCTCGGGGCGGTCGCCGGCGGCGCCTATGCCTCAATCGGCGAGACCATGGCAAAAATGTCGGCGCTGGGGCGCAAGAGCGAGCCAACCGCGCCCGACATGGCCACATTTCACACCCGCAAGCGCGAGGTCTACAAGCTGCTGCGCGAAGTCGATCGCGGCAGCCGCGCCGCGATGGGCAGTGTCGCGAGAGGTTGAAGGACATGCTGATTGCCTGCGGCGATGCGCTGATCGATTTCGTGCCGACGCGAAACGTCGACGGACGCGAGGCCGTGATGCCCGCGGTCGGCGGCTCCTGCCTGAATGTCGCGATCGGCATGGCGCGGCTGGGTGCGCCGACCGGCTTTGTCGGCGGCATCTCGACCGACCTGTTCGGGCGCATGATCGCCGATCATGCCACCGCATCGAACGTCGCGCTCGATCTCGCCACCCGCAGCGACCACCAGACCACGCTCGCCTTTGTCCGTATTGTCGAAGGCGAATCGCACTACGCCTTCTACGATGCCGAGACCGCGACGCGGAGCTGGACGTACCGGCGCGGCACAGTTCCTTTCGACACGATTGAAGCTCTCCATGTCGGCTCGACCACGCTGGTCAACGACCTCGGTGCGGCCGAGACCAAGGCGCTGATTGCAGACGCGCGGGCGTCGACCACGATCGCCCTCGATCCAAACTGCCGACCGAATCTCGTCAAGGACAAGCCGGCTTATCTCGCGCGCATGGCGGAGTTCGCAAGGAGTGCCGATCTCATCAAGATGTCGGACGTCGATTTCGCCTATCTGTTCGGCGAGGAGCCTTATCAGCAGCGCGCGAGCACATTGCTGGCGCAGGGCACGAGCCTTGTCGTCATCACTCGCGGCAACAACGGCGCCATCGCCTGGCATGCGCGAGCAGGGCAGATTGAAGTCGCTGCGCCCAAGGTCGAGGTGGCCGACACAATTGGCGCTGGCGACAGCTTTCAGGCGGCGCTGCTGTTCGCCCTGTACAAGCAGGGCCGCATCGCCCGGCCGCGATTGAAGGACATCGGCGCGGACGAGCTCCGCCGTGCGCTGTCCTTTGCGGCCAACTGTGCCGGCCTGACCTGCACGCGTCCGGGCGCCGATCCGCCCTGGAGCCACGAGATCAATTGGAGCTGGTAGTCCGCGTCACATCCGCGCGACGGCCTTCTCGGCACATTTCAGGAAGGTTCCGATCAGCGGACTTTGCGAGTCCCGCCGCCAACAGACTGCGATGTCGAGGGAGTCAGCGACGTCACGCAGGGGTCTGAACACGACTCCGCGTGGCGCGCCGAGCTGTGCGCAGGCCGGCAGGATGGCGAGACCTTCGCCGGCCAGAACCAGGCTCATCGCCGAATGCACCGTCTCCACCCGGCTGGCGATCGGCATCACAATCTGGTGCCGACGCAATAAAGGGACGACCGCGGAGGAGGCGGGTCCATGGTCCGGATGCGGCAGTGCGATCAGCGGACGGCCCTGCAGCCGGGCCATCGGCACGGAGCTCAAGCGGGCGAGGGGCGAGCGGATCGGCATGGCCAGCATGAAAGGCTGTGCACCGATCTTTGCCGCCTGGATCTCGGGATGATTGATTGCAGGCATGCACAGCGCGACCGTGACGCTGCGGTCGAGCACGCGGGCCTCGCGCGTCGAGGCGCTGAGCTCGGCGAAGCTGAGGTCGACGCCGGGAACCGCGCGGCGCAGTTCGGGGATGAGCCGCGGCAGCATCGCATTCGCCAGCACGAACATGTAACCAACCGACAACCGGCCGCGCCGTCCCGAAGCAACCGCGCGCGCGGCTTCGGCGCCATCGGCCGCCAGCGCCAGCGCTTCGCTGGCGCGCGCCAGCAACGCCTGGCCCGCCTCGGTCAGATCCATGCCTCGGGTGCCGCGGCGGAACAGCGGCGCGCCGATCTCGGCCTCGAGCTTGCGGATCTGGACCGAGAGCGGCGGCTGCGCCATCCGGAGCCGCTCGGCGGCCTTGCCGATGCTGCGCGCCTCGGCGACGGCGACGAAATAGCGGAGCCGGCGAAGATCCATTGGCATACCGAGAGCGTATGGGTTGGCCACAAAAATCGTATTGGAGGCGAGTTAACAAAACTGTCATTCTCGCTGTCAATGTCTTCGGGCCAATGGCGGCCCGCTTCGGAGCGTGATGTGACGATGAACGGCGATCCCTGTCTGTTGTCCGCAACCGAGCTGCGCGGTCTCATTGCGGCAAGGCGGATATCGCCGGTCGAGCTCACCCGCGCCGTACTTGCCCGCGCCGAGGCGCGCCAGCCCGAATTGAATTGCTTCATCACTCTGTGCGGTGACGAGGCGATCGCAGCGGCGCGCGACGCCGAGCGCAAGGTGATGGCGGGCGAACCGCTCGGCCTGCTGCACGGCATCCCCGTCACCGTCAAGGACATCGTCAACACCAAGGGCGTCAAGACCACCTTTGGCGCTGTTCCCTACAAGAACAATGTGCCGACCGAGGATGCCGTCGCTGTGGCGCGGTTGCGCAACGCAGGCGCGATCCTGATCGGCAAGACCACGACGCCTGAGTTCGGCAGCAAGTGCCTCACCGATTCACCTTTGTTCGGTCGGACCCGCAATGCGTGGGACGCCTGCCGTTCCTCCGGCGGCTCCAGCGGCGGCGCGGCGGTCGCTGTCGCCAGCGGCATCGCTCCGCTGGCGATTGCGACCGACGGCGGCGGCTCGACGCGCATTCCGGCGGCCTGCAACGGCGTGGTGGGCCTGAAGCAGAGCAACGGCGTGATCCCGCACAGCCAGGCCCTCGACGTCTTCGGCAACCAGACCTATGTCACGCCGACCACCCGCACCGTCGCCGACACCGCGTTGATGATGCAGGCGATGGCGGGCGAAGATCCTATCGATCCCTGGTCGATCGGCATGCCCGTGCCTGACTTCATCGGCATCGCCGCACCACGCGGCGATTTGCGCGGGATAAGGATTCTGTACTGCCTGACGCCGCCGGGCCGTCCGGTCTCCGCCGAAGTCGCCGCCAGTTTCAAGGCGAGCCTCGACCGGCTGGCCGGATTAGGGGCCGAGCTCGAGGAATTCTCCGGCGAGGGCTTCGACATCGAGCCGATCTGGCGCGCCATCAACCACACCGTCTGGCGCACGCGCTTTGCCAAGCTTGCGGCCGAGCATGGGGGCGAGCTGAGCGAGGCTTTTCTCAAGCAGCTCGCGCTCGCCAGCGAAGTCAGCGGCGTCGATTATCAGGAGGCGATGTTCGCGCGCACCGCGTTGTTCCGCCGCATGCAATCGCTGCTTGCGCGCGGTCATCTCTTGGCGATGCCGACCCTGACGCGCACCGCGTTGCCGATCAAGCAGGACCTGTTCGGCAGCATCGAGATCGACGGCAGGCACTACGACAGCGTCCGGCCGCATTGGTTCCCCTGGACCATGCCGTTCAACATGACCGGCCATCCCGCGATCAGCCTTCCCTCGGGCTTTGCCCGCGACGGGCTGCCGATCGGGCTTCAGCTGGTCGGCCGTTTCCGGGCTGACGCGGAATTGCTGCGCGTGAGCGCACTGTTTGAGGCGTCAAGCGATCTTCTGTCCCGCTGGCCGGCTTGAGGAGATGAGCGTGCAGCAAAGAGCTTGCTTAAGGCGTCCGGACATGTTGATCGTGGCGTTGGTGAGCCCTGAAGCCGAGTGCGCATGAGCGTCTTTGTCCTCCGACGTCTGTTGACCCTGCTGGCGACGCTGGTCGGCGCATCGCTGATCATCTTCCTGGTGCTCGACGCGCTGCCCGGCAACGCGGCGCAAATGCTGATGGGTGCCGACGCTTCGCCGGACGCGGTCCGCGCGCTCACCGTCAAGCTCGGGCTCGACCAGCCGCTGGCCGTTCGCTACGTGCAATGGATCAAGGGCCTCCTCGTCGGCGATCTCGGCAATTCCTACGTCTACGGCACCCCGGTCGCCAGCCTGATCGCGGAGCGGCTGGTGCTGACCATTCCGCTCGCGATCATGGCGATGACGATCACGGTGACGCTGGCGCTCTCCGCCGGCATCTACACCGCCGCCAATCACAACAAGCTCGGCGACGTCGGCGTGATGTCGCTGACGCAAGTTGGCATCGCGCTGCCGAACTTCTGGTTCGCGATTCTCCTGGTGCTGCTGTTCTCGGTGCGGCTGCAATGGCTCTCGGCCGGTGGCTTCGCCGGCTGGGAGGATGGCATCTGGCCGGGGATCAAGTCGCTGCTGCTGCCGGCGATCTCGCTCGCGGTGGTGCAGGCCGCAATCCTCGCGCGCGTCACGCGCTCGGCCGTGCTCGAAGTGCTGCGCGAAGACTTCGTCCGCACCGCGCGCGCAATGGGCCTCGGCAAGCGCGAGGTGCTGTGGAGCCACGTGCTGCGCAATGCCATGATACCCGTGATGACGGTGATGGGGCTGCAATTCGCCAATCTGCTCGCCGGCACCATCGTGATCGAGAACGTGTTCTACCTGCCGGGCCTCGGCCGCCTGATCTTCCAGTCGATCGCCAACCGCGACCTGATCGTGGTGCGCAATTGCGTGATGCTGCTCGCCGCGATGGTCGTGATCGTCAATTTCGTGGTCGATGTGCTCTATGCCTTCATCGATCCCCGCATCAAGGTGCACGACCTGTGAGCGCGCCCATCACCATCGACGCGCCCGTCGCAACGCGGCCGCTGCCGGCGCGCACGTTCTGGCGCCGCGCGCTGCGCCACCGCAGCTTCGTCCTCGGTGGCGCGCTGAGCCTTCTGGTGCTGGCTTCGGCATTGGTGTCGCTGGTATGGACGCCGTGGTCGCCCTATGAGATCGATATCGGCTCGAAACTGCGCCCGCCTTCGGCAGCGCATTGGCTCGGCACCGATTCCTTCGGCCGCGACATCGTTTCGCTGCTGCTTGCCGGTGCCCGATCCACCATCATGGTCGGTGTCATCGCCGTCAGCATCGGTCTCACCTTCGGCGTCACGCTGGGCCTGATCGCCTCGGCCCGGCGCGGCTGGACGGAGGAGATCATCATGCGCTTCTCCGATTTCACCTTCGCCTTTCCGGCTGTGCTGTCCGCGATCATGCTCGCCGCCGTGGTGGGGCCGGGCATGGTGACCTCGATCGTCGCGATCGGCATTTTTCAGATCCCAACCTTGACCCGGCTGACGCGCGGCTCGGCCAATGCGATCTGGGCGCGCGAATTCGTGCTTGCGGCACGCGCGGCGGGCAAGGGGCGCTTCCGCATCACCATCGAGCATGTGCTGCCGAATATTCTGTCGATCCTGATCGTGCAGGTCACCATCCAGTTCGCGCTCGCCATTCTCGCGGAGGCCGCTTTGTCCTATCTCGGGCTCGGCACGCAGCCGCCGCAGCCGTCCTGGGGGCGGATGTTGAACGATGCACAGACGCTGCTGTTCCAGTCGCCGATGCTCGCGGTCTATCCGGGTGCTGCGATCGCAATCTCCGTGCTCGGCCTCAACCTGCTCGGCGACGGACTGCGCGACCTGCTCGATCCCCGGCTGGCGCGGGAGCGATGACGATGGCCGAGCGCTCCAACATGCCGCTGATCGAAGTCGACAATCTCGGCGTCCGCCTCAACACCAGTCGTGGGCCGGCGCAGGCCGTGCGCGGTGTCAGCTTTGCGCTGAAGCGCGGCGAGACGCTCGGGCTCGTCGGCGAGTCCGGCTGCGGCAAGTCGGTTACGGCGTTGTCGTTGATGGGGCTGCTGCCGGACAGTGCCGTCGTCACCGGCAGCATCAAGCTGGACGGAGACGAGCTCGTCGGACTTGCGGATGCCGATTACTGCCGCCTGCGCGGCAACCGCATCAGCATGATCTTCCAGGAGCCGATGACTGCGCTCAACCCGATGCACACGATCGGCAACCAGGTCGCCGAGCCGCTGCGGCGTCACAAGAAATATTCGGCGGCGCAGGCGTGCAAAGAGGCGATCGCCTTGCTCGACCGCGTCGGGCTGCCTGACCCCGCGCGTCGTGTCGATGCCTATCCGCACCAGTTCTCCGGCGGCCAGCGTCAGCGCATCACCATCGCGATGGCTCTTGCCTGCGAGCCGGACCTGTTGATCGCGGACGAGCCGACCACCGCGCTCGACGTCACCATCCAGGGCCAGATCCTCGACCTCATCGCCGACCTCGTCGAGGAGCGCGGCATGTCGATGATCCTGATCTCGCACGATCTCGGCGTCATCGCCGAGAACGTCCAGCGCATGATGGTGATGTATGGCGGCACGGTCGTCGAGAGCGGGCCGACCAACGAAGTCTTCCGTCGCATGGGCCATCCCTACACGCAGGGCCTGTTCCGTGCCCGGCCCAAGCTCGGCGCGCGCAAGGGGACGCGGCTGAAGACGATCTCGGGCACGGTGCCGGAGCTCGCCGATCTGCCGTCCGGCTGCACCTTCTCCGATCGCTGTCCGCTCGTGATCGACCAGTGCCGCGCGGCGCTGCCGCCGATGGTGGGCGTCGGCCCCGGCCATTTTGCGCGCTGCATCCGAACGGACGTGTCGATGGCCGAACGCGTCGGAGCGCTGACCGCATGAGCACCGCGCCGCTTCTCGACGTCCGGGATCTCGAACAGCGCTACATGCTGCCGCGCGAGAGCCTGTTCCGACCGCCGGGGCAGGTGCGCGCGCTCAACGGTGTCAGCGTGCAGGTCCAGGCCGGCAAGAGCCTTGGCATCGTCGGCGAATCCGGCTCCGGCAAGTCCACCTTCGCGCGCGTCGTGATGGCGCTGGAGCGGCCCACTTCAGGTCAGGTGGCGCTGCTCGGGCGCGATCTCAATCGCCTGCCGGCCGACGAGCTGCGCCGCGCCCGGCGCGATTTCCAGATGGTGTTCCAGGACCCCTATGGCTCGCTCGATCCGCGCCAGACCATCGCGCGGATCGTCGCCGAGCCGCTGACCGTGCTGGAAGGTGCCGACCGCACCACGTTCCGCGACCGCGTCGCAGCGGTGTTGCGCCAGGTCGGCTTGCGCGATGCGGACATGGAAAAATATCCGCACGAATTCTCCGGCGGCCAGCGCCAGCGCATCGCCATTGCGCGTGCGCTGATCACCCAGCCGAAGCTGATCGTCGCCGACGAGCCCGTCTCCGCACTCGACGTCTCCGTGCAGGCCCAGGTGCTGAACCTGATGCAGGACCTCCAGGAGCAGTTCGGCCTGAGCTACATCCTGATCAGCCACGATCTCGCCGTGGTCGACTATCTCTGCGACGAGGTCGCGGTGATGTATCTCGGCCGCATCGTCGAGCAGGGGCAGCCGGAGGATCTGTTCGAGCGCGGCGCCCATCCCTATACGCGGGCGCTGCTCGAGGCGGTGCCGCGGGCGCGTGCCGGGGGTGGCCGGCGCCGGCGCGGGGCCCAGGCGATCGCCTCGCAATCGGCGGCGACGGCCGGATGCCCCTATGCCGCGCGCTGCGCCCTTGCCGACCAGCATTGCCGCGAGGTTCCGCCTGCGTTACGCAAGGTTGGCGAGGGGCACCTTGCCGCCTGCCACAAGGCCGAGGCCGTGATGGCGTTGCCGCAGGCGGCCATGGAAGGTTAGTGTCCGGGGCAGGATTGGCATTAAGCTGGAAACAGGATTGGCCGGGGAGTTGCGCATGTTCAGGAAACTATCGATCGTCGCCTTTGCCGCTGCGCTCGTCGCGGCGCCTTTGCCGGTGCTGGCGCAGAGCAAGAAGGACAGCGTCGTCATGGCGATGGCGCTGGAGCCGCCGGGGCTCGATCCGACCAACGCGGCCGCGGCCGCGATCGCCGAGGTCACGCTCTACAACATCTACGAGACGCTGACCAAGATCAACGAGGACGGCTCGGTATCGCCGCTGCTGGCCGAGAGCTGGACCGCTTCGCCCGATCTGAAGACCTATACGTTCAAGCTGCGCAAGGGCGTCAAATTCCACAACGGCGAAGCGTTCGATTCCGCGGCGGTGAAGTTCTCGTTCGAGCGCAACGCGGCGCCGACCAGCACCAACAAGGACAAGAGCCTGTACCAGGCCTTCGAGAAGGTCGAGGCACCCGACGCCGACACCGTCGTGATCACCGTGAAATATTCCGAGCCGAACCTGCCGTTCCTGCTCGGGCAGGCGGGCGGCTCGATCGTCGAGCCGAAGAGCGCGGGTACCAATGTCACGCAGCCGGTCGGCACCGGACCGTACCAGCTTGGCGGCTGGGCCAAGGGCTCTTCGATCACGCTGAACAAATGGGCCGACTACCGCAACGCCTCCGCGATCAAGCTGTCCAAGGTGACGATCCGCTTCATCTCCGATCCGGCGGCGCAGGTGGCGGCGCTGCTGTCGGGCGACGTCGATGCATTCCCGCGCGTCGCCGCGGCGCGCGCCTTGGCACAGTTCAAGGCCGATCCGCGCTTCAACGTCCAGGTCGGCGGCTCCCGGGCCAAGACCATCGTTGCGATCAACCACCGCAAGAAGCCGCTCGACGATGTCCGCGTCCGCCGCGCCATCCTTGCCGCGATCGACCGCAAAGCCATGATCGACGGCGCCGTCGACGGCTTCGGCACGCCGATCGGCAGCTTCTACGTGCCGGGCGCGCTCGGCTATGTCGACACCACCGGCATCAACCCCTACGATCCGGAGAAAGCCAAGAAGCTGCTCGCTGAAGCCGGCGTCACCACGCCGCTCGAATTGTCGCTCAAGCTGCCACCGCCGTCCTATGCGCGGCAGGGCGGGGAGATCGCCGCGGCCCAGCTCGCCAAGGTCGGCATCGTCGCCAAGATCGAGAATGTCGAGTGGGCGCAATGGCTGTCGCAGGTGTTCGCCGGCAATGGCCCGCACAATTTCGATCTGACCATCGTCAGCCATGTCGAGCCGTTCGACCTCGTCAAGATCACCGAGTCGGACTACTATCTCGGCTACAACAACGAGGCTTTCAACGCGCTCTACAAGCAGATCGTCTCGACGCCGGACGAAGCCGCCCGCTCAAAGCTGCTCGGCGACGCCCAGCGCATGCTCGCCACCGACGCGGTCTCCGCCTACCTGTACCAGCCGCAGCTCATCACCATCACAGCCAAGAAGCTGAAGGGCGTCTGGAAGGACGTGCCGCAGTTCGAGAACGACTTCTCCACGTGGTATTGGGAGTAGGGCGGCGTCCGTTGCCGTGTCCCCTCCACGCGTTGGAGGGGGCACCTCCAAACCAAAACCTGAAAAACAACCCCATGCACAGTAGCCGGGGTCAATCGTTTCAATGGTTTGCACGTCGTGCCTGTGCGATCGAGGCGGTGCGCCCGAAAGTTGACCCGTCGGGCAAAACACTGGCATGATGGCATGCTCGCGTCTCGTGGTGGAGATGCGCCGCAAGGCGAGGCAGCCGTGAAGAAGCCATCCCGCCGCGATGCCGGCATTGCCGCGGCGGCCGTCCGCGCCGAGGCGCCGATCTCCCCAAAGCTTGATTATGCAAGGCTCGATCATGCGTCGATGAGCGATATCGCTCATGCTTTGGCCAATGGGCATGTCACTGCCACGGCGCTGGTCAAAGCCTGTCTTGCGCGCATTGAAGCCTACGACCGCGACGGGCCCAAGCTCAATTCGGTACGCGCGCTCAATCCCGACGCGCTCGCGATCGCTGGCAGGCTCGACGGCGTCAAGCCGTCGGCCAAGCGGCCGCTGGCCGGCATCCCGATCCTGGTGAAGGACAACATCGCGACCGGCGACGCGCAGCCGACCACGGCGGGTTCGCTGGCACTGGAAGGCGCGCGTGCGCGGGACGATGCGACGATCGTCAGGTTGCTGCGGGACGCCGGCGCAGTGATCCTCGGCAAGGCGAATCTGACCGAGTTTTCCAACATGCTCGCGGTCGACATGCCCGCCGGCTATTCGTCGCTGGGCGGTCAAGTGAAAAATCCCTATGCGCCGGCGCTGGCCGACGATCACGGCATCCCCGTCGTGTCCCCGGGAGGCTCGAGCGCGGGTTCGGCGGTCGCGGTGGCGGCAGGTTTGTGCGCGGCCTCGATCGGCACGGAGACCTCGGGCTCGCTGCTGTTTCCCGCCAGCCAAAATGGCCTCGTCACGGTGAAACCGACGGTGGGGCTAATCAGCCGTGCTGGCGTCGTGCCAATCGCGCACAGCCAGGACACCGCCGGGCCGATGACCCGTACCGTGCGCGATGCGGCGCTGCTGCTGAACGTGCTGGCGGCCAAGGATCCGCTCGATTCAGCGACGCAAAAGCAGCGGCGGCCGGAGGATTTCACCGACGGCCTTGCCGCCGACGCCCTGAAGGGCGCGCGTATCGGCGTGCCGAGCGACCCTGCCGACCCGTTGAACGATTGCTTTTACGGCAAGCTGCTGCCCAACAGGGTCAAGCTGATGACCGAAGCGATCCAGGTGCTGGAGGATCTCGGCGCCGTCATCGTGCGTGCCAGCATGCCGACGCCCGGCTGGATCGGCGGGCCCGGCACGACGATGGCCGTGCTCAACCGCAATCCGCTGAGCGCCCACAAAGGCACGATCGCCCGGCCGCCGGTCGTGTTCCTCTACGAACTGAAGCACGATCTCAATTTGTATCTGAAGGAATGGGCGACCAATACGGACATCAAGACCATTGCCGACATCCTGGCCTTCAACGAGGCGAATGCGGACAGGGCGCTGCGTTTCGGCCAGGACCACTTTCTCGCCGCGGAGATGACCAGGGGCGATCTCAGCGAGCGCGAGTACAAATCCGCGCGCGCCATGGACCTGCTCTCGGCCAAGACGCGCGGCATGGATGCCTATATGAGCCGGCACGAGCTCGACGCCGTCCTGTTCCCCGGCGCATACGGCGCCGCAATTGCCGCCAAGGCGGGTTATCCCAGCGTCATGGTGCCGGGCGGGTTCGTTTCGGGGACCGACGATGGCAAGGATACGCCCGACTACCCGCTCGGCATCACCTTCGCAGGCCGTGCCTGGAGCGAGCACAAGCTGCTGCGTCTGGCCTACGCCTACGAGCAGGCCTCCGCCAAGCGCAAACCGCCGCGCGATTTGCCGGCGCTTTAGAGTGCACTGTGGGTGCGCCGCTCTGGCATGTGCTGACAAATCCGCTGTCTGTTCTCGCAGATGCAGCGGACGTGCCGTCCTGCCCTGGGGAGGGCGCTTTGTGACCTGAAGCGGAAGCCAGCCCTAGTCGGCGGGCGGCCCTTCATGCTTTGATTTGCTGTGCTCTGAAACTGGAGGACCACACTCGTGATGTCGGCAGCGTGCACGCGTCTTGGGATCGAACTTCCCATCATTCAAGCCCCAATGGGCGGAGCGGTGGGTCCCGCTCTTGCTGCAGCAGTGAGCAATGCCGGTGGGCTGGGCACCTTGGCTTTATGGGGAGCGGACATAGAAACATTGCGTCGGCAAATTCGCGAAACTCAAGCCCTTACAAGCAAGCCATTCGCCGTCAATTTAAACCTGGAGTTCGCGCAAGAAGAGCGCCTTGACGCTTGCCTGCAGGAGCGCGTGCCGATTATCTCCTTCTTCTGGCGCGAACCCTCGGCGCTTGTGGCCCGCGCGAAGGCGGGCGGCGCCGTCGTACTTCATACGGTTGGCACCGCCGAGGACGCGCGCCGAGCAGTAGAATGCGGGGTTGACATCGTCGTTGCACAAGGATGGGAGGCAGGTGGCCATGTGCGTGGGAAGGTCGCGACGATGGCACTTATACCCGCAGTGGTCGATGCTGTTGGCCGTGTCCCAGTCATAGCCGCGGGAGGCATTGCCGATGGTCGTGGACTTGCCGCTGCCTTGGCGCTCGGCGCTTCGGGGGTCTGGATCGGGACCCGTTTCCTCGCGAGCACTGAAGTGGAAATTCATCCCCATTATCGCGAGCGAATATTTCGAGCAACAGAAGACGATACCGTTTATCTCGAAGAGCTATTTGACATCGGATGGCCAAAGGCTCCTCACCGTGTATTGCGCAACAGCACTGTCGCGGCTTGGGAAGCCGCCGGGCGTCCAGTTTCGGGAAAGCGGCCGGGTGAGGGCGAGGTCGTCGCCACCTCGAAATCTCGTGGCCCAATCGTCCGTTATCGATCCTATACACCAGCAGCCGATGCCGAGGGTGACATAGATGCACTGTCGCTCTGGGCCGGGCAGAGCGCTGCGCTCGTCCATAAGACACAGCCTGCAGCGGAGATCGTGCAGGAGATTTTTGACGAAGCTCAAGCTGTCTTAGGTCGGCTAAGCAACGCCCGTTAAGCTTCGCGCGCCGGGCGGAGCAGGTCCGCACCCTCCGAGACGTAGCAGAGCAGCCAGTTGGGAACTCCGGCAACTAGTGCGGCACTGCTTGTCTCGCCGCGCGTTGGTGGGCAGAGGGGCCGCTCGCCGGATTGGCTATCTTGATGGTGCGACCATGTAGTTGCCGCTGTTCAAACGTGTGGCAGGGAAGCTTGCGCGATCATGGCCGGAGGGGAAGAACCTGATCATTGACTACCGATCGCCTGTCGCGATTAGACCTACTCTCTGAGCGTCAGGTGCGAGACGCAGGCAGGGCTCGCCGATGCACCTACCTGTTAGACCAGTCCTGACGCTCTTGGATGGCGCGTTCCACCTTGGTGGCGAGCCCCAATAGGTTCGAGGAGAGATCAGCAAACAACTCCTTCTTCGACTGGTCGGCTGCGTGGCGTCTGCTGATAAGCGCGCACTCCTCCGCTTCGGTGAGGAGTTTTTCTAGGTGGGTTTGCATGTCGTGCATGGCTGTAGCCTTGCGGCACTAACGTGCTGGCGCCAGCGTGTCGCGGCACTGACGTCCCTCAATCTTCAATGAGCCGCCGGGTTGGCCGTTCCTAAAGCGAATGTGGGTATTGGCCAATTCGGCTGCTTTTGAGTAGTTCCTGGATAGTTCCGTGTGCGGAACGAAATAAACCGTTGGCCTTGTCTTCTTCCAGGCTCCACTTTGTTCCATCACTGAGTGGTCCGAGACCTCTATCGGTGTGTGTGAACGCCAGTTGCGCTCCGCTTAACTTACCAATGGAGCAGCGCCATGATAGAGCGCCGTCGCTTCAAGCAGAGCCATTCTCTCGAAGAACGGCTTCGTCAGGAAACCAATCGGCTGCGCGACGAGGCGAAGTCTCTGCCGCGCAGCCCCGAGCGCGAGCAACTTCCGCGGAAGGCCCGCCAGGCCGAAACCGGTTCGCATATGAGCGAGTGGTTGACCTCGCCCGGCAAACTCCGTCAGAAGGCGCGTACTGGTTTGGAAAACGCCACGCGCTTTCGGGACAAGGCCGCCGAAGCTTTACAGATGGCCGATCAAGTCGGCAATGAGTCTAGGCGCGAAACATTACAACATATCGCCAAGAGCTATAGCTCGGTCGCACAAGGTCTAGAAGATATCGCAAGTTCGGATGCCTATTCCAGCGGAATGAGACCTCCAATGTGCTCTGGGTGCGGGACTATCATGAAGTGGTCCCGCTCCCAATTGGTGAAAGATGGTCCGACAATGCGTCACGTTTTTCTTTGCGTCGCATGTGGAAGTAGTATCGAGACTGAAGCCGACATTGAGAGGTCGCGCTGACGGCGGGTCATTCCACCAGCACTTCCGCTGTTGGCGGCTAGCTGTTCTATCTCAAGCATCGGAATGTCGGCTGTTTCGGCCGAAACCCGACCAAGGTCGGGGAGCGCGGCGATACCCGCTTGTGGACAATGCGGACATTCGCTAGCAGGATCTAGAGCCGGTTGTTTGCCCCATTCTTGCTCGCCGTCTTGCCACAAAGTGGTAGGCTGCAGGCGCCGATGGTGTGGTTCCTAGCGGGGGCTCAATGAGGCGGCGGGAGTTCATCCTGGTGTTGGGAGCCGCGGTGGCCTTGCCGGCGACCGGCCTTGCGCAACAGAAGAAGGTCTTTCGCATCGGCTATCTAAGCGCCCCCACCCGGGAATCAGTCCAGCGTCCGCTCCAGGCGTTCTTGCGGAGGCTGCGCGAACTGGGTTGGGTTGAAGGCGAGAACTTCATCATTGAATATCGATGGGCTGAGGGAAACATCGACTGGTTGCCCGGGCTTGCAAGGGAGCTGGTGGCGCTCAACGTAGACCTGATCGTTGCACCGGCCACCTCAGCGGTCTTGGCAGCAAAAAACGCGACCAGCCGTATTCCGATCGTCATGACTTTCCCGACCGATCCCGTGAAGCTGGGACTCATTTCCAGCCTTAGCGAGCCCGGTGGAAACGTCACCGGGACGACCGCCTCGGTAGGCATGGAAATTATCGGCAAACTTCTGGAAATTCTGAAGCAGGCCGCTCCTCACATCACCGCAGTTGCGGTCCTTGGCAACCCGGCCGACGCGGGTCTTGCATTGCAGATGGAGGAGCTTCAGATCGCCGCGCACTCGTTGAACATTCGCCTTCAATTGTTCGAAGCGCGAGGTCCTGAAGAGTTTGATCATGCGTTTGCCGAGATGGCGCGGGCCCGCATGGATGGCCTTGCAATTATGACATCTCCTTTCACGCCCCATCGCGCCAAGCTCGCCGAACTTGCGATAGCGGCGCGATTGCCGGTCATAACCTTCCTCCGGGAGTTCACTGAGGCCGGCACCCTGATGAGCTATGGGGTGAACATGTCCGATTTCATCGGGCGTGCTGCGGTCTATGTGGACCGCATTCTCAAAGGCGCACGCCCCGCCGACCTCCCGGTGGAGCAGCCCACAAAGTTCGAACTGATGATCAACCTAAGGACCGCGAAAGCGATCGGCCTCTCCGTGCCGCCGGGGCTGCTTGCCCGCGCTGATGAGGTGATCGAATAGGGTCGCAATTGCTGCAGCGCATGAGTCCGCTGTCGGCCCATCGGCGAAGTGGTGGCACCTCGCCAGGAGGTCCGCTCACCGAGGCATAGCGGACCAGATTTGCTCACTTGAGTTCTTCGCACTTTGACCCAACTCGGACATCGGACCGCGGCGAAGCCGGTTTCATCCCTACCAAAACGCTGGCCTCAGTCATATGATGCCGTCGTCTGCGGTTGAGGTAGGTATGAGGCGCCGGGATTTGCTTGGTGCTCTTGCTGGTCTGGTGGCCGTGCGGCCGGTAACGGGCCGCGCGCAGCAATCCCCTCGATTGCCAACCATCGGGTTCTTGGGTCAGAGCACCCCTTCGGTCGAGCGCCAACGGCTTGCTGCATTCTTGAAGCGACTGAGTGAACTCGGATGGATCGAGGGGCGAACCGTCGCGATTGAGTATGCGTGGGGCGAAGGAAACAGTGAACGCTTCGCTAAATTTGCGACGGATTTCGTTCGGCTTAGAGTCGATGTCATTGTAACCTCGGGGACCGCAAACGTTATCGCGGCGATGCAGGCAACATCGGTTATTCCGATCGTGTTCGCGGTGGCGGGAGACCCAGTTGCAAACAAACTGGTTGCGAGTTTGGCGAAACCTGGCGGCAACGTCACGGGCCTCTCGACGGTAGCAACCGATCTTGCCGGCAAGCGCCTAGAACTTTTGCGCGAGGCCATGCCAAGTCTTCGGCGTTTGGCAGCTATTGGGAACATTAGCAATTCCTTGTCTGCACTGGAGCTTAGTGAGGTGCAAGCGGCGGCGGCGAGGCTTGGTCTTGAGACCGACATCCTCACAATTCGTCAAGCAGAGGACATCCCGTCTGCCTTCGAGGCGCTAAAAGGTGGTGCAGGGGCATTGTATATAGTTGCCGATCCGCTTGTGAATACCCACCGCGATCAGATCCAGACTTTAGCAATGGGAGCGCGACTGCCAACAATCTACAACGCCAGAGAGCACGTCGAAGCGGGTGGCCTCATGTCTTATGGGCCGAATTTTACGGATTTGTATCGCCGCGCTGCCGAATACGTCGACAGGATTTTGCGTGGAGCAAAACCCGCTAATCTTCCGGTGGAGCAGCCGGCCAAGTTCGACTTCGTCGTAAACTTGAGGACCGCCAAGGCCCTCGGCCTAGCTTTGCTGCCGTCGATGCTTGCCCGCGCCGATGAAGTGATCGAATAGAGCTGTTGTTTGCTGCGGTGCATGAGTCCGTTCATGGCCCATCGCTTCCGTTAGGGCGTGGCGACGAGTTGTCCGGAAACCGGGGTAAACCGGAAGCGCCCGACCGCTGGGCAAATCGAATGAGCCAGTTTCTGTGGGTGCCGAAAGCGATCACCCGAGCGCAAAGACGTCCGCACGTTCGATGATCAGATCGCGGAACAGTCGCGCCCGGTGTGACATCCATTGCGGGTCGGGGTAGACGACATGCATGGGCAGCGGCGGCACGACGAAGTCGGGCAGCATATGAACGAGACGGCCGGCCGCGATGTGCTCGACCGTGCACCAGTTCGGCAGCACGGCGACGCCGATCCCCTCCAATGCAGCCAGCGTCATCACGTCCGCATCGTCGCAGGTCATCGCCGGCGCGATGTCCACGACGTAACGGCCGGTTTCGGATTCGAACGTCCACTGATTCTTCTGCGACAGGCGTGAGTAGGTGACGCACGGCATGCGGCGCAGATGATCCGGCAGCGAGGGCACCTGATGACGCGCAAGCAGCGCGGGCGCCGCCACCAGCCGGCGTTTAATCGTGCCCACCCGCCGCGCCACCAACGAACTCGAATTGAGGCTGCCAATCCGTATCGCGAGCTCGGTCCCGGTTTCGATGAGGTCGACAAACTGTTCCGTAAAACTGACGTCCAGCCGGACATCGGGATAGCGGCGGGTGTATTCGGCGAAGATCTCACGGAAGAAGAAGCGGCCGAACGACGTCGGCACCGTCATCCGCAACGTCCCCGACGGATTACCGATCCGGCTCTGCGTCGGAGCGCCGGCGCTCTCGAGCAGCGCGACGATGTCCTTGGCGTACTTCAACACCCGGTCGGCTTCCGGGGTCGGCCGAACCTTGCGCGTGGTGCGCACGAACAGCCGGCAGCGAAACTCGGCTTCCAGCAGCGCGATCCGCTTGCTGATAGCTGGCTGCCCCAGACCAAGGTCGTCGGCGGCCTGGGTGAAACTGCCTGCCTCCATCACCCGGATGAAGGTCTGCAGCGCCTCGATCCGGTCCATTCATTCCTCACCGGAATTTATAATATTCTCACCATTCCATATACGGCATGGCGGGTCCGGTCTAGCCTTCCTGAGTTCAGGGGAGGACACGAATGAGCAAATCGATCGGCATTCTCGGGGCCGGCATCGGCGGCTTGCATCTGGCGCTCTACCTGCAGAAGCAGGGCATCGCGGCAACCGTGCTGACGGACCGCGCCCCGGAGCAATATGCGGCGACACGGCTGATGAACACCGTCGCGCATCACAGCGTCACCATCGCGCGCGAGAACGAGCTCGGCGTGAACCACTGGGACGATCCCCAATTGGTCTATCACCACCACGATCATTACTTCAATTTCCCGGACGGCGGGCTCCTGTTCCGCGGTGCATTTCAGCGGCCGAGCCGCGCGGTGGATTATCGGATCTACCTGCCGGCACTGATGAAGGACTTCGAGGATCGCGGCGGCCTGATCGAATATGCCAGCATTCAGGATGACGACATCCCCGCGCTGGTCTCGCGCTTCGACCTTCTCGTCGTCTCTACCGGCAAAGGCGCCCTCGGGCGCATGTTCGCGCACCGGCCCGAACTCTCTCCGTACAGTCGGCCGCAGCGCCTGCTTTGCGTCGGCCTGTACGACGGCGTCGATCACGGCAGCCCGGATGGGGACGATCCGCGCGGTGTCACCCTGTCCGTCTCGCCCGGCCATGGCGAGATGATCGTCATTCCCACGCTGACCTTCGGCGGCATGAAAACGGCGCTGTTGATGGAAAACATTCCCGGCGGCGACATGGCCGACCTGGTCTCGCTCAGCTACGATGCGAGCCCGGCAGCATTCCGCCAGACCCTTCTGGACAAGCTGGAAAAGCATCATCCGCACACCTACGACCGGATCGACACGCACCGCTTCGGGCTGGCCCAGCCGCTCGACCTGCTGCAAGGCGCGGTGGTGCCGACTGTGCGGCAGTCCTGGGTGGTTTTCGACGGCGACAAGCTCGCCATTGCCCTGGGCGACGTTCACTCCGTCGTCGATCCCTTGATGGGCCAGGGCGCCAATATGGCCTCATATGCGGCCTTCGAACTCGGCAAGGCGATCGTCGAGGCGGTGGCATTCGATGCGCGCTTCGTCGAGGACGTCGACCGCGCACGCGAGAACCGCGTGCTTGCCGCTGCCCGCTGGACCAACATGATGCTGCAGCCGCCATCGGAGGCCCTGGGCCGGCTCATTTTCGCCATGTCGCAGGACCGGGAGCTTTGCGACGAGTTCACCGAGAACTTCAATTATCCGGAGCGCCAGTGGGATCGTCTGGCGAGCGACAAGCGCATCCACGCCTGGATCGATAGCCGAGGCAGGATCGCCGCCTGACGCCGAACCGCGACGGAGTCAGTCCCGCTCCCTGGGCGGTTGGCTGAGCTATGTCTGAGAGGAACACCAATGCACTGCCTGACCGTTCTCTACCCGAGGCCCGACGATCCGTCGGCCTTCAGGGCCTATTACGTCGAAAAGCACGTACCCTTGGCAGCGACACTCCCCGGTCTGGTGCGTCACCATTACGCTTTTCCCCAACGACTCGGACCGGCGGAGGCGCCTTTCTGCATCTTCCAGGCCTTCTTCCCCGACGCTGCTGCGATGGACGCGGCGCTCGGTTCGGACGTCGGCCGGAAGGTCGCAGCCGACGTGCCGAACTATTCGCCCAAGGGGGCGACACTTTGCCATTTCAAGATCGAAGGCGCGTAATGGGCCATCATGCCGAACCGGCCGGTTTTCGGGCAGCCGCATCGCGGTTCGCGACGGGCATTACGGTCGTCGCGACCGTCGACCAGGATGGCGCGCCGCTCGGCATGACCGCCAACAGCTTCACGACCATTTCGGCGAATCCGCCGACCGTGCTTGTCTCTCTCATGCACGGGCGGACGTGGCAGGCTGTGGCCAAGGCCGGCATCTATTCGGTGAATGTCCTGCATGCGGAAGACGCTGCGCTGTGCGCGCACTTTGCCGGAAGGCCTTTGTTGCGCGACGCACCGCCGCTCGTCCCGCGCCAAGGATTTTTCGTGCTCCCGCAGGCAATCGCGCAGTTCGCCTGCGAGGTGGTCCAATCGATCGATATCGCTGACCACACGCTCTTCATCGGCAAGGTGCGCTGGTGCCGACACATCGAGGGAACGCCTCTCGCATTCTACGCCAGCCGTCTTCGAAAGGGCGTGGGGATGGAAATCTCTTCCGCGGATAGTGTTGCCTATCCCGGTGACGGATGGTGGACTTGAGAAGACTATGCTCGGAAGAGTGAAGCACTATACCTTCCGTCTCCCAATGCAACCCAGCGCATTGCAGATGATCCGCGCGACCGCAATCGCTCCGAGATTCTGCACATCGCGCTCGGGAACGAATTCGACGACATCCAGGCCGACTATTCTGGACTTTGCCGCGACACCCCGTATGAGATCGACCAAGTCGAAATAGGACAGTCCGCCCGGCTGTGGGACGAGCACACCGGGAACGACCGATGGATCGAGACCGTCGCAATCGATGGTCATCAGGCACTCGGCGTCATCCTCGATCGCGTCGAGCACGCTTACGATTCCGTGATGCTGGACATGTCTTGCCGTGAAGATCTTCGCGCCCCACGCCTTTGCATCATCGAATTCGGCACGACCGGAGCCGCCGACGCCGCGCAAGCCGACCTGCACGATGCGCTTGACCCAGGGCAATTCGCTGGCGCGCCGCATCGTGCTCGAGAACGTATAGCCCGACCCGTTGCGCTGATCGCGCCAATCAAGATGGGCGTCGATCTGCACGATGGTCAGTCCCTTGCTGTCCTGGAACGCCTCGAAGAAAGGGATCGGGACGGAGTCATCACCGCCCAAGAGGATCGGGACGGCGCCAACCGAAAGGATGGCCTGCGTGGCTGCCCTGATCGCATCACGGTTGCTCTCCGGCGTCATTGGGTCGGTCGGCACGTTTCCGCCGTCCAAGACCCTCGTTTTGCTGGAATCGAGCAACTCGGCGTCCTGGTCGAAATCCCAACGGGTGAGATCGCTCTCATAGTGACGCAGCGCACGGCGGATGACGTCCGGCGCTTTTGCGGCATGGCTGGTCTGACCCGCAAGGTATGGCGTGGCATCCGACGCGCCGAACAGGATCGCATCGGCCGCCGGCGGTGCGGTGGTCAAGTCGCAGGCCTCAACACCCAGGAAGGTCGTCATGTCGGGATGCACTACGCGTATCCATGGATCACTCGCGCGTTCGTTCAACGTGCATCGCTCGGCGGTGTTCCGGTCGGTATCTCCGATGTCCCCTGGAAGCATCCGGGCCGAATTCCGCTGTCGGCTAGAGATTTCGAACGTTTGGAACTCTCACGCGTTAGTTGGCGGAGGATGGCCATGCGCCATCCGGCTTGATGATGCGGCCGCGGAGTTCGGTTCTTGCTTAGACTTTACAGGTGGCCGTCCGACGACTGGCACGGCATCGGCGCGGAAATGCCCTCTGAGATCATCTGGGCCGATCTCTTGAACGGCACCGACGAGGAAAAGCAGTTCGTTGAGCGGCTGCTCGGCATCCGCATTCCCTCGGAAGACTCGCTCAGCGAGATCGAGGCGTCGAGCCGCCTGATCTTCGATCGCGGCACGCTCTATCTCAGCTCGCCGGCGGTGCGGGTCACCGAGGCCAACGAGGCCGAGATCACGCCGGTGGGCTTCGTCATCGGTCCGCACGTGCTGGTGACGGTGCGCTTTGCCGAACTGCCGATCTTCGACGACATCGGCAAGCGCGTCGGCTCCGATGACAGCCTGGAGAACGGCATGTGCGTGTTCGTCAGCCTGCTCGAGGCCATGATCGATCGCGGTGCCGATGTCCTGGAGCATCTCGGCGCCAAGGTCGATCAGCTTTCGCGCGGTGTCTTCAAGGGCGGGCTGGTGCGCACCCAGCGGCCGGTGCGCTCCAGCCGCAGGATGCGCGAGGCCCTGGAGACCGTCGGCGAGCTGGCCGAGCGCCTCGCCAAGGCGCGCGATGTCCTGCTCGGCGTGGGCCGCATCGCCGCGTTTGCCGGCGACGTCGGCAGCGAGTGGATCACGGCGTCGTCGAAGAAGCGCCTCGAGGCCGTGTCCAAGGACGTCGTCTCGCTCAGCGATTACGAGACGCGACTATCGGACAAGATCCAGCTGCTGCTCGACGCCGTGCTCGGCTTCATCAACATCCAGCAGAACGAGCTGTTCAAGATCCTGACGATCGTGTCGGTCGTCGGCGTGCCGCCGACGATCATGGTCGGCATCTGGGGCATGAACTTCAAGCACATGCCCGAGCTGGACTGGACCTTCGGCTATCCGCTGGCCTGGCTCGCGGTCATCGCCAGCGGCGTGCTGCCGCTGATCTGGTTCAAGCGGCGCGGCTGGTTCGAGTGATGGCAGCGGCGCATCGTTCGAACGATGCGCCGCTGCTTGATCATGCGGCCTTGGCCTCGACGCTGCCGATCCAGTCGCGGGCGAGCGTCACGTCGGCTTGCGACAATTGATGGCCCGCCGGCAGCACCTTGTGGGTGACGCTCGCACCTGCCTGCGACAGCAGCGCGGCGAGCCGTGCCGAATTGCTCGCCGGCACGATTGGATCACCCTGCCCCGAGAGCAGCAGTATCGGCTTGTTGCCAATGTCAGCCTTGGGCGGATCGGACAACGGCACCATCGCGCGCAGCAGGATCGCGCCTGCAAGCGCGTCCGGCTGGAGCAGCAACAGCGCCGCCGCGATGTTGGCGCCGTTGGAGAACCCGACCGCGATCGGTGCGCCGATGCCGTAGCGCTGCCGCGCCTCCGCGACGAACTCGCCGAGCTCGCGCGCGCGGCGGCGTACGTCGTCCTCGTCGAACACGCCCTCGGCGAGCCGGCGGAAGAACCGCGGCATGCCGTGCTCGAGCACGCGGCCGCGCGGCGAGAGCAGGGCAGAGCCGGGCGAGATCATCTTGCCGAGGCCGAGCAGGTCGTTCTCGTCGCCGCCGGTGCCGTGCAACAGCAGCAGCGGAGGGGAGCCCGCGCTGGCCGCGGGCTCGAAACGATGGATGAATGCAGTCTCGGTCATGACACGGTCTCTTCCAGATTCGGCAGCACGCCCTCGATCTGCTTGCGGTGCTGTTCGAGGAAAGCAGGCAGTTTCAGGTCACGCCCCAAGGTCGCCACGGGCTCGTCGACGGCGAAGCCGGGGATGTCGGTCGCGATCTCGAACAGCACGCCGCCGGGCTCGCGGAAGTAGATCGAGCGGAAGTAGTTGCGGTCGCGCTGCTCGGTCGGGTGCAGGCCGTGATTGCTCACGAGCTTCTGCGCCATCTGGCCCTGCTCGGCATCATCGGCCGCGCGGAAGGCGATGTGATGCACCGAGCCGCCGCCCTGGTGCCCGCGCAGAAAGCCCTTCGCCTCATAGATGTCGACCACGCTGCCCTCGGCATCGCCCGGCGCCTTGAAGCGGATCACCGAGCCCTCGCGCCCGGTTTCCTTGAAGCCGAACACGTCGGTGAGGACGGCTGCCGTCTTCGCCGCGCTGTCGAGCAGCAGGGTCACGCCATGGAAGCCGCGGATCGCATGCTCGGCCGGCACGTCGCCATTGCCCCAGCCCGGCTCGTTCTCGGCACCGGGGACGCCGACCAGCGCGAGCGCCATGCCATCAGGATCGGTGAACGGCAGCACGGACTCGCCAAAACGCTTCTCCAGCGCCTCGTACGCGATGCCCTTCTCGGTGAAGCGCTGGGTCCAATAGCCGAGCGAGCGCTGCGGCACGCGAAAGGCGGTCTGGTGGGTCTCGCCGACGCCGCGGCGCCCGGCCGAGACGCCGGCCCACGGAAAGAAGGTCAGGATGGTGCCGGGGCGGCCGGTCTCGTCGCCGTAATAGAAGTGGTAGGTGCCGGGATCGTCGAAATTGACCGTCTTCTTGACGAAGCGCAGGCCGAGATCCCGGGTGTAGAAGCCGAAATTGCGGATGGGATCGCCGGCAATCGCGGTGACATGGTGCAGTCCAGACATTGTCGTCCTCCAGATTCGGGGAGCGGTCTTGCTCTGGCCGGAAATATCGTTCCGCTTTGGATTGGAGACAATCCATGCAAATATGACGGCTATGTCTACGATTTGGAAACAATCGGCGGGGCGACCCCTTGGATAAGCTCGGCAGCCTCCGGGCCTTCGTAAAGGTGGTGGAAAGCGGCAGCTTTGCCGAGGCCGGCCGGCAGCTACGGCTGTCGCGCTCGGCGATCAGCAAATACATCGCCGACCTCGAGGAAAGCCTCGGCGTCCAGCTCTTGAACCGCACCACAAGGCACGCGAGCCCGACCGAGAACGGCCAGCGCTATTTCGAGCGCGCGGTCGTGATCCTCTCGGAGATCGAAACGGCGGACCAGGCGGTGACGCAGGCGCAATCGGCGCCGCGGGGGCTGCTCCGCGTCAATGCGCCGATGTCGTTCGGCACGATGCGGCTCGGGCCGGTGCTCGCCGATTTCATGGCGCGTTACCCGGAGCTTCAGCTCCAGATCGTGCTGAGCGACGATCTGCTCGATCCCGTGCAGGACGGCTTTGACGTGACCTTGCGGATCGCGGAGCTGGAATCGTCCAGCCTGATCGCGCGCAAGATCATGCCGGTGACGCGCATGATCTGCGCCTCGCCGGATTACCTGGCGCGGCACGGCACGCCAAAACATCCGCAGGATCTGCGCGAGCATGCTTCGCTGACCTACGGCTTCCTGCTCACAGGCAATCAGTGGAAGCTCACAGGCAGCGACGGCGACCACTGGATCCAGCCGGCCTGGTCGCTCTGCGTCAACAATGCCGAGGTGCTGCGCGACGTCGCGATCAAGGGAAGGGGCCTGGCACTGCTGCCGGAGTTCATTGCGGCCGATGCTCTGCGGAAGGGCGAGCTGCGGACGGTGCTGGATGACTATTCCGCACCGCCGCTGGCGCTCTATGCGGTCTATCCGCCGACCCGGCACCTGTCGGTGAAGGTGCGGCTGCTCATCGATTTCCTGGTCGAGCGGTTTGGGCGGGAGGAGGACGAAGCCGGGCGCAAAGCGACGACCCGCTAGAGGGAAGAGGTCAGTGATCTTGCCGCAAAGCGCGGGACGGGGGCCAGATGCGCTGGACACTATTATACCGCAGCGGAAACCTGAACTTTCTTCCGCTCGCTCGGACTCATACTTGCGTCCCGGCTTCGCGCCTTAGGACCAGAGAGCTTCAGCCGCTGCCGGGGCGTCGCCGAGGGCTCTCTTCCATGCCGCAGCGAAAAGCGGCGGCACGATGTGTAGCTCGCCGGCACTTCTCGACTTGATTTCAACAAGCGCAGGAGGAGCCTATGCGGAAGTCTCTCACCTTTCTCCTTTCCGGACTGGCATTGGCGGTCGCGGCGTCACCCGCCTTAGCCGGCGAGCGGGTGCTTGAGTTCAAGCTGATCACGAAGCCGATCGACCTCAAGGTCATCGAGGCCGCAAACGTCGAAGGACAGACGGTTGTGTCTGGTAAGTTCTTTGGGGTTGCCGTCTTCAGCGATGGCCGCATCGGAGTGAAAGAGTTCGTGAATACTTCGGACCTGCTTAAAGGGTCGGGTCCCTTCTTCGGCTATAGCACTTACACGTTCGAGGAGGGCTCGATCACGGCGCGCTACACTGGTTCGGCCAAAGATGGAAAATCAACGGGCGAATACACGATCCTATCGGGCACAGGTGCTTATGCGAACGCCACGGGTACGGGAACAATCGAAAGCGCGCCGAACCCGTTCAAAGGCGTCAACCTGCTAAATATAAAGCTCGTCGTTAAAACGTCGGGCTCATGACAGCACAATGATCACAGGTTTCCGGCACGAAGGAAGTTGATCCCTCGTGTGGGTGTTGGCCCGGCCGGCGGCACATTGCTGGCCGGGCGACCCGCTCAAGACCGATTGGAGTCGGAAGATTGATCCTGTTGACCAGCTGATTGTACAGTCCGCAGCCCGGCCTCAGCACTGAACGGCTGCGGCGACGGTGTCACGGGCGGGCGCGGTCGCCCCACGGGTCTTGATCGTAGGCCTGCAGGATGCGGACAAAATCAGCCATGCTGGATTGATCTCGGTGTTCGGCTTCAGCCGCAACCTGAGCATTGGATGCAGGCTGGCTCCCTTGCCAAAACCGCGTGAGGAGATTGGCGATGTTTCTCATGGCGTACTCTCAGCAGCCAAATGTGACGGTCGACGCCAGGGTCTCGAACCAGCATGCTGCCGCTCGATCAGGAGAAAGGCCGGCGGGCGCTACGCCACCGGACTTGTCCTGCAACTGCCGGCTCGCGGGGCCGGTTCCGTTGCGTTTCATTCTGCGTTGGTAGATAGCAAGAGCACCTGGTCGTCGCCATTGTGCGGGGGTATGACGTGACCATACTGACGTAGGTCAGACGCTATGGCGAATTTGGCTGCTGTCGAGGGATAGCGGGCTCTTCCAAGCCGTCCGCTCTGCAGATTTATGGACTCGCGCTAGCCGAGCGAGCGCTGCTCGGCGGGGCGGAGCAGATCGTCAAGCGCGCCCATCGACGCTTCCCGCAGCGCGGCGAGTTCGCGAGCGGCACTCGGGCATTCCTGCAGCGGCATCGCGGGCGCGGCTTCCTCGACCTCGCGGCAGCGCTCGAACAGGCGGACGAGGCCGAGCGCGCTTGCCGCGCTGCCGAGCTGATGCGCGGATCGCGCGAGCTGCTTGTGATCGCCGGCCGCCGCGGCCGTGGCGATGTCGTCGATCAGTCGCTCGCCCGTCTGCTGGAGAAGCTGCTGGAGCTTGTCGATTTGCGTCGCGCCCAGCAGCTCCCGCTGGTCGTCGAGGAAAGCCCGATCAATCAGTTCGTGGGCCGCGAGTTGCGCGGCTGCCGGCTCGACTGCCTGATCATCCTCGATCGCCTCGCGTAGCGCGTTGATCAGGATCGGCTTGCTCACGACCTTGGCGATGCCAGCGCCCGCGAGCCGATCGCGGGCACTGCGCGACACGTCGGCGGTCACGGCGACGAGGCGCGGCATCTTGGCAAGACCGAGCTCGCCGATCCGCGAGGCGGCCTCGACGCCGTCCATGTCGGGCATGTGCAGGTCCATCAGGATGACGTCGAAGGCCTGGTCGCGGGCGAGCTCGATGGCGGAGGCGCCGTTCCTCGCGATCGTGGCGTGGTGGCCGAGCCGGTGCAGGATGGCTGCGCCGACCTCGCAATTGACGGGGTCATCGTCGACCAGGAGCACGCGGAGCTGCCGCGACGGCGGCGCAAGCGCGCCTTGCGCCACGCTGTTTCCGGCAAGACCGAGCGGCACTTCGAGGGTGAACGTGCTGCCCGCGCCGGGCGCGCTCTCGACCTTGAGCTCGCCGCGCATCAGGCGGGTGAGGCGGCGCGCGATTGCAAGGCCAAGGCCGGTGCCGCCGAACCGCCGCGCGATGCTGTCGTCGGCCTGGACGAAATCCTCGAAGATCCGCTCGTGCAACTCGGGCGCGATGCCGATGCCGGTGTCGCGAACATTGATGCGCAGCAGGAGGTGATCGTCGCGCCGCTCGGCCGCCGCGCTCACGCCGATGCCGCCGCTCGGGGTGAACTTGATCGCGTTGCCGATCAGGTTGAGCAGGATGCGATTGAGCCTGACGGGATCGCCATGCGCGGTGGTGTCGACCGTTGCATCGCAGGCGAGGTCGAAGCGCAGGCCCTTGCCCAGGGCTTGCGGACGCATCAGGTCGACAGCGGCTTCGATGAGCTGGTCGAGACGGAAGTCGCGCGTCTCCAGAATTTCCGTGCTCGCTTCGAGGCGCGCATATTCCAGCACCGCATCGACCAGCGCGATCAGCGTTTCGCCCGACGCCGCCGCGGTGGCGAGGTGGCGGCGCTGGGCCTCGCTGAGGCTGCCGTCGTCCAACAATTGCAGCACCCCCATGACGCCGTTGAGCGGCGTGCGCAACTCGTGGCTGACGACGGCCAGGAAGCGCGACTTGGTCTCGTTGGCCGCCACCGCCGCGCTGCGCGCGCGCTCGGCGGCGTCGTGCTCGGCGAGCGCCTGGTCGCGCGCCTTTTCCAGCTCGGAGGTGCGCTCGATCACCTTGCGCTCGAGCGTGGCGTAGGATTCGCGCAAATGCGCCGCCATGCGGTTGAACTGCTCGCCGAGCGCCTCCAGCTCGTCGCCGGTCTTGATCGCGAGCCGCGAGTTGAGGTCGCCGCTGCCGATCCGCTTGGCTCCTTGGGTCAGCAACTGGATCGGCACGGTCATGCGCCGGCTGAGAACCAGCGAGACCAACACCGCACCGGCCAGCAGGATGACGAGGAGGAAGGTCGAGCGGCCGATCGAGGCGTAGATCGGCGCGTAGGCTTCGGTGAGCGGCAGCTCGACGAACACCAGCCAGCCGAGCGAAGGCACCGTCGCATAGGTCGACAGCACCCGTTGGCCGGACAGATCCTCCTTGACGAGGCCGCCCGAAGGCGGCCCGACGCCGTCGAGCGCGGCGCGGACGTCGGCATGGCCGGAGAGATCGCTGCGCTGGAGCGCCCGCCACAAATCGGGATGCGCGATCAAGACGCCCTTGCGGTCGACCACATAGGCCTTGCCGGTGTTGCCGACCCTGATTCCGGCGACCGGTCCCAGATGAAGCGCAGATTGACCTCGGCGACGATCACATCGGGAGCGCGGCCGGTGCCGCGCGTGGCGAGCGTCATGAACGGTTCGGTGTCGCCGAAGAAGTAGACCGGTCCGTAATAGGCCCGGCTGTCATTGGCGCCGCGGAAGGCGGGCGTCGTGGAGAGATCGATCTTGCTGCCGATCCTGTCGGCGACACGGCGCGACACACGCACCTGCTCGCGGCCCTGCGCGTCGAGCTGGGCGATCTCGGCGATCGCGGGCGAGAGGCGCAGGAGGCGGATGGCGTTCAGCCGCTCGTCCTCGTTGGTCGACAGCTCCGGCGGCAGGCGCGCAAGCCACCTGATCTGGTTCTCGATCTGGCCGATGAACTGTCCGATCTGGATCGCTGCGGAGGCGGCCTGCTCGCGCTGGGTCGCCGCCAGCAGCTGCTTCTGCTCGCGATAGGAGAACCAGACGTCGAAGCCGGTGTTGATGGCGAGCGCGGCAAAGGCGAGGGCGACGATCGAGTAGAGATATTTCCTGAACAACCGGCCGGGAGGCGTCCGCGAAGGTCCCTGGTCGACCGGCTCGTTCACTCGCGGATCTCGTCGGCGCGCGCGAGCAGCGTGAATGGGATCGTCAAGCCGAGCGTGCGGGCGACCGTGCGGTTGATCAAGAGCTCGTATTTGCGCGGCGATTGCACCGGAAGATCCCCGGCCTTGGTGCCGCGCAGGATGAGATCGACATAATCGGCCGAGCGCACCTCGAGCGTCGGTCCGTAGCTCATCAGCCCGCCGGCATCCATGAAGTAATGGAACGGATAGATCATGGGCACGCGGTATTTGGCGGCTGTCGTGACGACCGTCTGCCGGTTGACCACGAGAAAGCTGTCGACCAGCGCAAGCATCGCCGCCTTGGGCGATTCGGAGAAGCGCCCGATGGCGTCATCGATCTCCGTCGGCGCGTTGACGGGGGCGGGCACCGCGGACACGCCGGACACTGCGGCCTCCTGCTCGATCGAGTCGAGAAAGAAGCGCCCGCCGCGCGGCGTGGTCGCCGGGTTGAACAGGACGCCGACGCGCGCGACGTCGGGCACGGCCTCGCGGATCAGCTGGAGCCATTTGCCGCCCATCTCGGCGGTGCTGTTGGTGAAGCCGGTGACGTTGCCGCCGGGATGCGCCAGGCTTTCGACGAAGCCGTTGCCGACCGGATCGTTGGCGGTCGCAAACACGACCGGGATGGTCTTGGTGGCGGCAAGCACGGCGGCGGTCTCGACCGTCGACCCGGTCAGGATCACGTCCGGCCTGAGGTCGAGCAATTCCTGGACGGCCGCCCTCAGCCTGTCCGGTGCGCCGAAGGTCGAACGAAGCTCGAGGCGGAAGTTGACGCCTTCGACCCAGCCGCGCTGGCGCAAGCCGGCGACGAGGTTGCCCAGGCGAGAGCTCGCGCTGTCGATCATGCCGCGTCTGGTCAGCTCGTCGTCGAGCGGCAATGCGGTGAGCGAGGCGACGATCCGCATGCGATCGGGCGTTGCGCCGAGCGCGATCCAGCCCGCGACCGATGCACCTGCAAGGCGAAGGACATCGCGGCGGGCAACCGCCGGCACAGTGTGGGCAGGAGCGCGCCGCTCGATCATGAAATGCTTCGCAAGATTTTCCCCAGGCGGTTGCATAACGCGAAAGGCTGGTGACCACAATTGATCAAAAAATGCGCTTGTGAATGTTCATTCGCAGCGTTTGGCAGCCCGATACCGTATGCCTTTGCTGCCAAGGAGTCGCTGTTTCGAATCTCGTCTTCTCCGTGACACTTGTAACGCCTTGTGGCGCTGCAACAATTTCCGTCCGGCTGCGACGACGGTTCGGGGAAGCCGGTTTCGCTGCCGCTGATTTTTGAAGCGTTGTTTCAGGTTTTTCGAAGGTTTTCGATGCGCAGAATCTATCTCATTCCGGCCCTCGTCGGCCTGCTCACCTCCGTTGCAGTCGGGCCGGTCGCGGCCCAGGGCGCCGTGCCGAAGCAGAAGGCGGCGCCGGCGCCCAAGGCCAGTGCTGCCGGGACGCCGGTTGCTGCCGGTGCGACATCTGCGGTTGCAGCCGAGACGCCAGTCGCCGACGACAAGATCAAGGCGATCGATGGCTTCCGCTCGGCCAAGTTCGGCATGAACGAGGCCGACGTGCGCGCGGCGATGACCAAGGATTTCAACGCCAAGCCCGACGCCATCAGGTCACAGGATAACGCGTCCGAGCTGACGCACAGCATTCTGCTGTCCGTTCCGGAGCTGCTGCCGAACGGCGGCACCGCCGAGCTCTCCTACGTGCTCGGCTACAAGTCGAAGTCGCTGATCCAGGTCGGCGCGGTCTGGTCGAAGGGGACCGACACCGCGATGACGCCGGAGAAGCTGTTCTCCAACGCCAACATCCTGCGCGCCCATTTCATGGGCGAGGGCTTCAAGCCCGACTCCATCGCGGTCAACATGCCCGTCGCCGGCGGCATCGTCATGTTCCGCGGCAGCGACGCCAAGGATCGCTCGGTGATCCTGCTGCTCCAGGGCACGTTCGAGACCAAGGAGAACAACCGCGTGCTGACGCCGACCAGCCTGCTGCTGTTCTACGTCGCCGACGCCAAGAGCCCCGACATCTTCAAGCTTCCGCCCGGCCAGTTCTGATGGCGGACCATCGCGACATTCTCCCACCCGGTCGTGGATCGGCGCCAATGCCGATGAAGAGGATCTGAAATGCGCGGGCTATCTGCGAGGCGAGACACTGACGAACGGGGCCTGCGCGGACTTGCGCAGTTCCGCTCGATGTCGCTGCTCTGCGCGATGCAGATGGTCTTCCTGCCGGTGTACAGCGTCCGCGTTCAGGCGCAGACCGCGAACGTCATCGTTCCCGACGGACGGACTGGAACCAGCCTTCAGACCTCCGGCAGCGTCACCAATGTCACGACGTCGACGGTCTCGGGCAACAATGCCTTCAACTCGTTCTCGCAGTTCAGCGTCGGGCAGGGCAACACCGTCAATCTGCAACTGCCGACCGGCACGCAAAACCTCGTCAACATCGTTCGCGACGCGCCAGTCTACATCAACGGCACGCTGAATTCCTACATGAACGGCGCGATCGGCGGTAACGTCTACTTCGCCGATCCCAAGGGGTTCGTGGTCGGCCGCAGCGGCGTGGTCAATGTCGGCAGCCTCAACGTCTCGACGCCGACGCGCGAGTTCACCGACAGCCTGATCGGTCCTGGAGGCGCGATCAACGGCACGGCGGTCGGTAATCTGATGGCTGGCTCGTTCCCGGTCTCGCCGGACGGCAACATCCGCATCTACGGCCGGATCAACGCTCAGGACGGCGTGCGCCTGACCGGGCAGAACGTCTATGTTGGCGGCGCCAGCCAGCGCGACATCGCCAATCTCGACCATGCCGCCAAGTTCGCGGCCTCGGTCAACTCCAAGGGCCTGCGCAGCGCCAGCGCCATCACGGTGAGCAACGGCTCGATCCATATCGGTGCCGTCAACAACGGCAGGGTCAACGGCCGGCTGACCGCGCGCAGCAAGACCACGACGCCGAGCAACATCACGGTGCAGGCCGGCAACAACATCGATATCGGCAGGAACGCCAGGCTGAATATCGCGAGCAAGTCCGGCGATGCCGGCGAGATCCGCCTGAAGGCAGCGCAGAACCTGACCGTGGCGGGCGGGGCCAGGTTCAACGCCAGCGCGAAGACGGGCAATGCGGGCCTGGTCGATTTCAGCGCGAACGGCATCATCGATGTCGGCCGCGGCGTTTCCGTCAACCTTACCGCGCCGAACGGCAAGGCCGGCACGCTGCTGTTCGACCCGATCGACCTGGTGGTCGGCGACGCCAGCCAGGGCGACACCGGCGTGACCCTGTCGAACAGCTCGATCGCGAATGCGCTGGCCGGGCTCAGTGCCGGCGCCGACTACCTCATCCAGGCGGACAACTCGATCACGCTTGCCGCGCATGCGGTGATCGACGCCCGCCGTCTCGATGGCTCCGGCCATTCGACCGGCAACGCCAACAACGTCATCATCGACGCGCCGAACATAGAGATCATGAATGGCGCGCAGATCCTGGCCCAGTCGGTCAATTTCGGCGGGACCACCTATACCGACGGCAATGTGACGCTGAGAGCAACGGCGAGCGATATCAAGCTGTCCGGCCAGGCCACCGCGGCGACGGCGATCATTGTCGACGGCAAGATCACCGGGGGCACCGTCTCGATCACCGCGACCTCGACCGCCGTATCGAGTTTCCTCGACGGTTCGCCAGTCGGGGCCCTGGCGCTCGTCGGCTCGACGCTTGCCGGCTCGCTGCTGGGCCTCAATGGCGGCTATGTCGCCGCAAGCGCCACCGCGACCATCAACATCAACAGCCATGCCGACATCAACGGCCGTGGCGATGTCACCATTTCAGCGCATGCATCGGAAACCGCCTCGGACCCGGCGATCGCGTCCACCTTGCTCGGCAGCCTCACGCCGGTTGCGGCCGGCGTGGTCGTCGGCAAGATCGACGGCACTGCCACGACCAACGTCGCCTCGGGTGCGACGATCAATGCCGGCGGCAACCTCGAGATCAAGGCGCTGAACGACGCCACCATCGCCGTCTCTGCCCTCGCGGCATCGACGAGCGCGCAGATAGTCCCGACGGTGGCCTATTCCAAGGGATCGGTGACGACGGTCGCGAACGTCGAGAGCGGCGCGCATATCGCAGCCGGCACGGTGAACACGAGCGGCGGCACGCTGAAGGTGCGCGCGATCAACAATAATTCCTTCTCGACCAGCGCAACGTCGGTTGCGGCACCCGGACTAGGGGCGAGCGGCGCCGTCGGCGGTGCGTTCGCCATCAGCGACATCACGACGTCGGTGACCGCGACGCTCGGCGCATCGCTCGGAACCGATACCGCCAACCGGATGAACGGTTCCGTTCTGGTCGAGGCGACGTCCGACACGACCAGCAATTCCACGATGGCGTCGTCCATCGCCGGCCTGCCGGCGCTGATCGCGGCGATCGAGAGAGGATTGCGCGCCGTCACCGCGCCGACGTCGATCATCCAGGACCACATGTCCTCGCTGGTGCCGCTGAACTTCAATTTCAAGGCCGCAGGTGCGCTCTCGCTGGCCAACAGCACCCAGAGCGCGACCGCTGCGATCGCGCAGAATCCGAGCGGCGGCGCGCCGAGCATCTATGCCAGCGGCAACGTCGCCGTCGCAAGCAACGTCATCGATCGCGGCGTTCGCAGCAATGCGACGGCCAGCGCGATCACCAAGGACGTGGTGTCCGGCGAGAGCACGGCCATCAGTGCGGCGGTCGCCTGGGGCAATTTCACCCACAATTCGAACGCCTATGTCGGCAGCGGTACGCTGATCAACGCGGCGAACATCGCCGTCGATGCCACCACCGAACAGCCCATCACCAACACCTGGCTGAAATGGGATGGGTTAGGTGCGACTCTGAGCCACCTCAACGGCAGTCTAGGCGTCGGCGGCAACATTCTGACCAGCTACGCCAATGCGACGGCGGACGCCGGCGACACGATCGGCATCGCCGGTTCGCTGAACCATTTCGTCGTGAACAACAACACGACGGCGTGGGTCGCAGGTAGCGCCAGTTTGACGGCGACCTGCACGAGCGCGACCTGCGGCAGCAGCTGGGCGGCTGGGATGGACAATGGTGACGTCCACACCTACAACGCCAGCATCCAGGTGGCGGCAACCACGACCACGGCGTCGATCGACGCTGCCGGCAATGTCGGCACGCTCGGCTTCCTGACCGGCAACACCTCGGGCGGCTCCTCTGTCGGCGGTGCGCTCAATCTCGTCCAGTTCAACACCAACACCATTGCCGGCGTTTCGGACCGCGCGACGCTCCGGGCGGCGGACGATATCGCCGTCAACGCGATCACCTCTGACCAGTTCGTCGCCGTTGCGCCGTCGTCCGGCAAGGCCGCGGGCGCGCTGGCGCTGAACGGCATTACCTCGCTCGGCTTCCTGAACAACACGACGCATGCGTCGATCTCGAGCCAGGCCACCGTCTATGCTCCGACCGTGGGCATCCTGGCGCAGCAGGATCTGTCGGTGGTGACACTGTCCGGGGCGATGAGCCGGAATGGAGGCGGCGGCTCCGCAGTCGGATTGTCGGTGGCTTATCTCGGAGCCAATGCCGACACCTCCGCCTATATCGGCGACAACCATTCCGACATCCGCCCAGGCGTGTTCAGCTTCAACGATCCGTTCGCCGGCACGAGCGGCGGGAGCGGCGCGGTCAATGTCGACAATCTCACGATCAGCGCCACCACCTCGGGGCGCATCACCGCGGCTGCCGTCGCGGCATCGATCTCCGAGCCGGCGGCATCCAGCTTCTCCGACAAGGCGGGCGCCGCCGGGGCCGGCGCGACCGGAGGGGCCGCCGGCGTTACGACGGCCGCGAGCAAGATCGGCTCGACGTCGGGATCGAGCACCGAGGGCTTCAGCATCGATCTCGCCGGAAGCTCCTCGGTGAGCGACGTCTCGCTCGGCACCAGCGCCTATATCAGGAACACGACGGTCAACAAGTACACCACGGCCACGGCTGTCACGACCAATACGATCGTCCAGGCGCTCAACGACACCATTCTCAGCAACGGTTCGGGCTCCGCGGCACTCAACCTGGCCGGGGCGTCTGCCCAGGGCGCTGCGATCGGCGGCGCCATCGCGGCGGCGATGTCCAACAATGCGACGCTCGCCTATATCTACGGCACCACCGTGAACAACCAGAGTTCGGTGACGGTGCAGGCGCTCAACGGCGGCTCGGAGACCGTCGTCGCCATCGGCGTTGCGGGATCGAAGTCCAACGCGGCCTCGCTGTCGGCCTCCGTTGGCATCATCACCGACAGTGCCAACGCCTATATCGAGAGCTCGACGATCACGGGGCAATCCTCCGGCGTCAACCGCGCGCTCGAGGTCGATGCTTACCAGACCACGAACATCGCGATCGGCGGCGGCTCGCTCTATATCTCGGGTGGCCAGGCTGGCGTCGGCATCGGGCTGACCTATGCTTCGATCGGCGATCCCACCGGCGGAAACGCGACCGACGCGCATATCCGCAGCAGCTCGATCTCCAACTATGACACCCTGCTGGTGATGGCCGACAGCGCCAGCGTGATTGCGGCCGGTGCGGCCTCGGGCGGGGCGGGGTCCAACGGGCTTGCCGGCGCGATCGTGGTCAGCGAGATCACGCCGACCACGACCGCCTACATCAACAGCGGCGCGACGGTGAACATCAATGTCGGCCGCGTGACCGTGCTGGCCGACAGCGGCGCCGTCTCGGCGCTGGATACGGCGCTCGGCAACCTCGTCAGGAAGTCGAACAACAATCTTCTCGCCTCGGATACCTGCACGGTCGCCGGCGGCACGGGCGGGCAGAACTGCATCGACTTCGGCGCGGCCGCGCTCAACGGCGGCACAGGCAACGGTCCGGGGGCCAGCATCGTCTCCGTTGCCGGACTGATCCAGGCCGGCAAGAACATGTCGGCGCCTCGATCGTCTACAATACGATCGCGACCACGCATTCGGCCTATATCGCCAACGTCCTGATGTCGGCGGGCAGCAACGGCAATGTCAGTGTGAGCGCGGTCGATTCCTCGAAGATCCAGGCGGTCACGATCGGCTTTGGTCTTGCGACCGGTCAGTTCGCGGGCGTCGGCGGCACCACGATCAGCAGCATCTCCAACACCGTTTCGGCGGCCATCGGCAACAGCCAGTCGAGCACGACGCAATCGAGCGTCACCGCCAAGAACGTGTCCGTCACCGCGACGGATAACTCCAGCATCACCGGAACCGCCGCCGTCGCGGGCGCCTCGACGCAAGGCAGTGCCGCGGGCCTGGCGCTCGTCAACAGCAGCATCGCCAACACTGTCAACGCCGGCGTCACCGGCTCCAAGCTGACCGCCTCGGGCAAGGTCGCGGTCGGCGCGAACTCGAACGCCAGCATCTCGACGGTTGCCGTCGGCGTCGCGATGTCCTCGCAGGTGGGGTTGGCAGGCTCGGTCGCCACCAATCTGATGGGCACCAACGTCACCGCCAGCATCACCGCTGCCGGCACCAACGGCGCCGACGTCACCGCCACCAACAATGTCGGCGTGATCGCCGGCAACAACGACAAGGCGGCCGTGTTCGCCGGCGCCTTGTCGATCAGCAAGGGTGCGGCTGGCATTGCCGGCTCGCTGGTGACCAACCAGATCACCGGGACCACGGCGGCCTATATCAGCGGGGTCAACACCAAGGTCGATGCGCTCGGAACCAGCTCGACCGACACGCTGGCGGTCAACAACGGCACGCTGGTCCATGCTTTCGATCTCGGCGCCGCCCATGCCCCGACCGACACGACACCTGATCTCTCGGAGAACCAGGACACCGTGCGCGGCCTTGCCGTCGTCGCGAGCTCGCACCAAGCCGTGGTGACCAACGTCGCCTCGCTTGCCGCGAGCAGCGGCATCGCCATCATGATCAACCCGATCACCAACGTGATGAGCGGGGCGACGAGAGCGTATATCGACAGCGCCGTCATCGACACGCGCCTGACCTCGTCGACACTGGCGCCGCAGATCGTGGTCGCCGCGTCGAGCTTCTCCTATTCCGGCGCGTTCGGCGCCGGCATCGTGCCGCCCACCGGCAATGGCGGCGGCGGCGCCACCGTCATCAGCACGACGATGTCGCGCAGCACCTTCGCCACCATCACCAATGCCGCGGTCGGAGGGGTGCAGTCGTCGAGCCCGACCGTCGGTGCGGTCACCGTGAAAGCCAATGCCGAGCAAGATGCGTCCTCGATCGCCGTCGGTTTCAACACCGGCTCGGTCGGGTTGAACGTGTTCCAGGCAACGACGGAGGCCTATGTCGACGGCGGCGCCCTGACGGCGGCATCGCTGACGGTGAACGCCAACAACAACACCGGCATCTTCTCCGCGAACGGCTCGGGCGCCTATGGCAGCCAGGCCGCGATCGGCGCGGCCTTCCTGGTGCAGGTCTCCTCGAACCGGACCGAGGCCTATGTCGGCGACGAGTTCGCCTATCATGGCGGCACGACACCGCACACGACCGCGCTCACCCTGAGCGGCGCGCTCGACGTCCAGGCCAAGACCAAGAACCGCTTCGAGGCCTATGCGATCGGCGGCGCGCTCTCGACGGGAACGGCCGCGATCGCCGGCATGGCGAATATCGAGATCGCCAACAACACCACCATCGCCGGCGTCTACGACACCACGCTGCAATCGGTGACCGGCGGTGCGGCCGGTGCGGTCACCATCAACGCCAACGAGGACGTGGCGATCAAGGAGATCGCCGGCGCGCTCGCGGTCGGCGCCAGCGGGGCAGGGGTCGGCGTCGGAGCCGCGGCCAACGTCATCGTCTTCAAGAGCCAGACCATCGCGGAAAGCCGCAACAGCAATCTGAATTCGTCCGGCGCGATCAACGTCAATGCGCTCAGCACCAAGGAAGTGCTGTCTTACGCGGTGACGGCCGGCATCGGCGGCAGCGTCGGCATCGGTGCGACCGTCGGTGTCATCATCATCGGCAACAATACCGCCGATCCCGACACGCAGGGGCAGCAGACCGGTCAGCTCAACCAGAATGGCAACGGCACGATCGCCGCGGTGAACGCGAGGACCAGCACCGCGCAAGGCAGCGATGCGGTCGCGAGCGGAACGGCCGGAAATCCCAGCAGTGCCAATGTGACGTCGACCTACAACGTCAGCAGCGTGCTCACCGGCGGCAATGACGGCGTCACCGCGCAGATCGCCGGCGGCAATGTCACGGGCACGCAGGTCAATGTCGGTGCCACCAGCGCCAATGCAGCCAAGATGTACCTGCTCGGCGCCGGCTTTGCGAAAAACGTCGGCATCGGTGCCGGCATCGGCTACACCAGCGTCAACAGCAGCGTGCTCGCCAATCTGAGCGCGATCTTGTCCGCGCCGTCCGTGAGGGTTGCGGCGGTCGTTAGGGATGCCAACACCGGACCTTATGCCGGCAAGACCATCGACACCGAGGCGATCGCTGGCGGCGCGGCGCTCTACTTCGGCGCCCAGGCGGCGGTGGCGTTCGGCAACGTCAGCAACACCGTGACGGCCCAGCTCGGCGGCCAGGTCACCGGCACGGGCGGCACCGGCGTCGCCGTCATGGCGCAGGACTCCACGACCCAGGTCGTCTTCACGGGCGGCGTCACTGCCGGAGCCGCGGCGGTCGGCGCCTCGGTCGCGACGGCTGGACGGTCGAGCTCGGTCGCGGCGAAGGTCCTGGACAACGCCACGGTCAATGCCTCGACGCTGGCGGTGGGCGCGACTGGAGCCGGCACGTTGTCGACGACCGCAACGGCGCTCGGCGGCGGCATCCTCGCCGGTGTCGGCGCGGACGCTGAGGCGCACGAAAATTCGAGCGTGACCGCCGAGATCGGCACTGGTTCCTCGATCACCACGTCCGCGACCGGTGTCGGCACCCTGGTGACGGCATCGATCACGCCCAATCTGTCGAGCGAGGCAATCGGCGTCTCGGTGGGCGGCGGTGCGGTCGGCGTCGCCATCGCCCAGTCGACGGTCGGAGCCACCGTAACGGCCGATGTCGGCGACAACACCGTCTTCTCGGGCGGCGCGCTGGGCGTGACCGCGATGGCGCTCGTCCCAATCATCGGTACGCAGACCAACACCGACGGAACCACGACGACGATCTACGGCACGACGACCTACGCCAAGGCGCTCGCCGGTGGCGGCGGCTCGCTGATCGGCGCGCAGGGCAGCTTGGCGAGGGCGTCGGAGAACGCGACGGTCAGCGCCTATGGCGGAGTCGGGATCCGGCTTCCCAATGCCGACGTGGTCATCGCCGCCGAGAACGACAGCGCCCAATATGCGGAAGCGACCGGCCTTTCGACCGGGTTCCTGGCGCTGGGTGCGACCGTCGCGCAGACGTCCTCGAACGCGCACACCTACGCCTATCTCGGCGCGCCCGCGGACATGGATACCCTGAACCATGCCGACTACACCGGCATCCTTCAGATCACCGCCACGGGCAAGGATACCAACGTCTCCAACGCGACGGTCGGTGCGGGCGGTACCTACGCCGGCGCCGCGGCGGTCGCCACGACCAGCTCGACCGCGGTGACCAATGCGCGGTTCGACGGCGGTACGACCGACGACACGCTCTATTTCGGCGGCCTCAGCGTCAAGGCCACGCACACCACCAACTATGCGGCCAACGGCGACGCCTACCAGGCGTCCACGGCCGGCGTCTCCGCCGGCAAGGCGCAGAATGACGTCACCTCGACCACCACCGCCGAGATCGGAACGCATCTGATCATCAACACGGATGGCGGCGATATCGTCGTCATCTCCAACGACATCGTGAACCAGGCCGGCGGCGGCGCGCGTTCGGGCTCCGGCGGCTCGTTCTCGGGGGCGGCTGCGCTGAGCGATTCCCATGTCACCCAGACCGTCACCACCAATGTCGGCGCCGGGACGATCCTCAGTCTCAACGGTGACCCGCGCACGTCGACGGGCGTGATCGACATCGAGGCCTACAACACGCTGAACACCAGGGACACCGCGAGCCTCGCCACGGCCAGCTTCTTCGCCGGCGGCGGCGCCGTGTCCAACATGACGGCGAACGCCACGCTCGCCGTCAACATCCATGCCCGGGAGCTGTTCAGCGTCGGCAAGATCTTCATCGGCACGGCTGCGAAGATGGCCGCGTCCAACAACGCCAACGCCAGTCTCTACGGCGCGATCGCCGGCGTCGGTGCCAGCACCAACACCTGGGTCCACGCCGACCAGGACGTCACCGTCGACAGCGGTACGACGATCCAGGCCTGGCGCGACATCAACATCTTCGCCGGCATGTCGGGCGATACCATTACCTTCAGCAGCATCCAGGCGACGGCGACGACGGTCGTCTACAACAACACCGCCATTCCGATCTCGACCCTCTACCGCGGCACGGCCAATGCGGGCGGCGACAGCAGCCTGACGCTGGCCGACGGCTCGCGCGTGCTCGGCGTGCGCGACATCTATCTGGGCGCGACGCAGGGGCAGGTCACCGCGTCCGGCAACGGCAGCAACTACAATCCGTACCTCGACATCTTCAGCGCCAAGAACAGCGACAACCACAGCCACACCAGCGGAACCGGCGACGTCGCGCTCAACGGCCTGGTGGTGGCGGGCATCAACAGCGACGTGCTCATCACGATCGATCTCGGTGCAAGCGCGCCGACCCTGAGCACGACGAGCCCGTACTCGTCGCTGTCATCCACACTCGAATACGTCGCCGACGTCGATCGCTTCAGCCCGGTGAAGAGCTGGAACCACCAGACGGTGCAGTACACCATCGTCGGCGGCTTCAATCCCTACCAGAACATCATCAACCAGCTCGGCACGCTGACCGGCCTGACCGATACGCAAATCCGGGCCGCGCTCGCGGCGTCGACGTCCACACATCCCGCCACGATGACGCCGTCCGGGGCCGATCCGACCGGCGACATCCAGCGTCAGATCAACGCGTTGATCCAGCAGGCGCCATATACTTCCGATGCTGGCGGCAACGCCTTCGCCTTCGGCGACATGCTGGCGTCAGCAGGCAATGTCTCGATCCTGGCGCAGAAGCTGACCGGAAACAGCCTCGCCGGTCATTCGGCGCCAGCGGTCATCGCGCGAGGCTCGCCCATGATCAAGGTCGAGAACCGCGGCCTCGATTTCATGGACTTTGCGAACCTCACGGTTACCACTGTGACCGGCGGGAACATCACCTACCGCCAGATCGACCATGTCGATCCGGATTCGCATTCCAACGTGACCTTCACCGCCACGCCGAGCGCGACGCCGATCATCGACATCTCGGCGACCTACAACCGGGTCGATCCCAGCACCGGGCTTGGCGTCGACGACAACGGCAACCAGCTGACCCGCAAGCCCGACATCTATTTCGACGGCATCGTCAGCAACGAGAACGGTCTGCTCAAGATCACCAGCCAGCTCGGCAGCGTCGTGGTGTCGCAGTCGCTCAATGCCGCGACCATCCAGATGGTGGCGCCCAACGGCTCGTTCATCTTCCTCGGCGGCATCGGCAGCTTCTACAATTCCAACCACGACGTCACCGCGCAATGGGCCGGCGTCCAGTACAAGCCGGCGAGCAACGACACGCTGACGGCCGTGATGGCAGCGGCGACCTTCCTCGGGGCCTATGGCGATTACGCCTACAGCCCGCATATCGGCGCAGGCGGCAATCACCCGTATTTCTATTACTGCTGCGTCGACGGCAACACGGGCGTTCAGCAAACGGCCGCCAACAGCACGGTCTTCACCGCGCGCATGCTGATGACCTATTACGACGGCCTGTCGCTCTATTCGGCGATTTTCCTGCCGACGGGTAACGGCACGCCCAACGGTGGCGGCGGCAGCGTGGGCAGCACTGCCACGCTCGCGGCGATGGAAGGGCCGACGGTCCAACCGATCGTCACCGCGCCGTGGGAACGGAACACCTATGCCGGCCAGGGCGTCTTCAGCAGCACAACCCGCGACGTGACTATTACTAACCCCGACGGTTCGACCTCGACCCGCACCAACACGTATTACTCGCCGTTCAATTGTGATGGTTGCGGAACCTATTTCCAGGTCGTCAATATCCAGAATGATGTGATCACGCCGAGGACCGCGAACACCAACGCGATCACGAACTGGGCCTCGACCACGCCCTCGGGATACCAGAACCCGGCGAACGCGCCCTTCATCCTCGGCCAGGCGATCATCATCTCGGCGGGTGTCATCAACGTCAACGGCCTGATCCAGAGCGGCACGAGCAGCAATTACTCGGTCGACATCGGCAGCGGCGCGTTGTCCGCCATCAACGACCTCAAGGGCAACAGCGCGGCCTTCGCCCAGGCGCAGGCCAACGCGCGGAACGGCAGCTATTACGACATCACGGCTGCCGCCGCGCCGCTGGTGAGCAGCGATATCAAAATCGGAGTGCGATACAACGCGCTGACCGACCAGATCCTCGTGAACGGCGTGGTGCAGGGTTCGGGCGGCTACGTCTATCTGAACGGCAAGATCATCTCGACCTCGACCGACGGCACGCCTCAGGGCACGATCGCAGTCAAGGGCGGTGCCGGCTCGATCACGGTCAACAACACGACCGGGCTCCAGCTCGTCACCAACACCATCAACACGGGCGTCAGCGCGCCCAGCGTGATCCAGATCGTCGATCAGCTCCAGCAGCAGACGACCTGGTACGTCTACAATCCCTCTGCCGCAGGCAGCCAGCAGGTGTCGACCTACAGGACGGCCGGCGTCAACGCGAGCGCGTACACCGCCTCGATGCTGGCCGGCATGAGCGGCACAGCGGGCATTCAGTACACCGTGAAGCCCAACATGTACTACCAGTGGGTCGACACGGCGACGCTCGATCGTCCGGTGACCAGCACGCAATTCGACTACGGCTGGCACTACACGCCGAATGCTGCGACCGGCGAGAACTGGACCCGCACCATCAGCCTGGTCGAGAACGTGATGCAAGCCACGGGCGGGGGCGGCAACACCGGCCAATTGCAGACCGCGAACTTCCAGGAAGTGGTCACGGCGACCGGGAGCTATCATAACGCCGGCTACAACACCGGGGCTGGCAAGTGCTGTGGCGCGGACGCCCATTTCGACTGGTTTCAGCAGATCTACGATCACCTGACGTTGACGCTGACCAACACGGTCAAGGCGTCGAATCCGATCAACATCCAGTTCAGCGGCGGCGGTGCGAGCACGGTCAATGTCAGCTCGAACTCCGGAATCGTCGTCAACGGGCCGATCAACAACTTATCGGGGTCGACGACGGTGATCGCCACCGGCGCCAATTCGGCCATCACGTCCGGGGCGAATGCGAACAACCCGATGATCTCGGGCAAGAACGTGACGCTGTCAGCCGATGGCGGCATCGGTTCGCTCGGCGCAAACGGTGTTCCCGTCCAGGTGCAGGTCTACGGCGGCAACCTGACCGCCACCTCGATCGATCGCGACATCGCGATCGCGGCGGTCGGCTCGCTCTCGATCAACCAGGTTGCCGTCAATTCGGGCGTCTCCGGCCGCGCGCCGCAGGGCAGCGTCTTCATCTCGGCGACCGGCGACATCAACTCGGCGGCCGCTTACAACGTCGCCACCCCGGTCGTGATCGGCAAGAATGTCGAGATCAACTCCAGCGCCGGCGCGATCGGCGCGACGAGCGCGGTCGTCAACGGCGCGTCCACGCTGACCAACATCAAGCCCCTGGTGATCCAGGCGACGGGCACCACGCAGACCGACGGCACCATCGATGGCGGTGTTCTCGACAGCGCCTCGGCCACCGGCACCTACATCGTCCAGTCCAAGGGCGATCTGCGCCTCGGCACGGTGCAGTCGACCGGCGGCCCGGTGTTCCTCGAAGCCGCCGGCTCCGACGGCAACCAGGCCAGCATCCTCAACGGCCGGGCGGCGGTCGGTCTCACCCCGGCGCAGAGCCAGCATCTGCAGGACGTCTGGGCCAGCCTCGACCTGCTCAGCGGCAACGCCGCCACCAACGCCGTCAACAGCTACCAGTCCATGGTGACCTCGGCCTATAACGACTACTTCCAGCTCAAGAACATCGCATTCCCCAACGGCAGCACCTACGCTCCGACCTCGGTGGGGCAGACGGTGCTGCGGGCGCAGGTCGCGGCCAAGCTCGGCATCGATCCCGCCAGCGTCACGGCGACGCAGATGAAGACCGAGGCCACGACGCGGTTCCTGCGGGATCAGTTCCTGCTCGGCCAGATCACCACCGACCAGCTCAAGAGTTCGCTGACGACCTTGCTCGGCAGCGCGCCCACGGATCCGCTGGGGACGCTGTTCGGCAGCTCGCTGTCGTCGACCCTGTTCACCAAGCTGTTCGAGGGCGTCTCGACGGCAAATCAGCGCATGCCGAGCAATACGGCGCTGCAGACGGCGCTGAACGCCTACAATGCGAGCTACACCTATACGCTCGCGTCGACCGAACGGGTCTACGGCATCATCACCGCCGGCTCGCAGTGGACCCAGAGCCAGCTCGCTTACACCGTGTCGTCGTCGGCCGTCGGTGCCGCGCCGCCGCCGATCGACGACAACGTCATCGCCAATGTCAGCGCCAACCAGATCATGCTCTACGCGCCGCGCGGCTCGGTCGGCAATTCGGCCGCGCCCCAGACCTTCACCTTCACCAGCGTCGATTCCTCGTCGCTGACGCCGGAGCAGAGGGGCTTGCTCGCGACGGCCGGTCCCGGCCAGCTCACCGTCGGCGCGGTCACGAATCCGACGACCCACGTAACGACCTATACGGTCAGCCTATCGCAGCAGAACCTCGTCGTGGTCGACAATCCGATCGCGATCTCGGCCAAGGCGCTGACCAACATCTATCTCGGCAGCAAGAACAGCCTCGCGCTCGGCGGCGTCACCGCGAGCTACGGTCCGATCACGGCCGCGCAGGCCAACGGCATCGAGGTGACCGGCCGCGGCGATGTCAAGCTCGACGCCGTGACCAGCATTTCCGCCAACGCGGGCGGGACCGTGATCTCGGGCGATATCGCCAACCTGACCCTGATCGCCGAGCGCGGCAATGTCGGCGCGCCCGGGGCCGCCGGAAGCAATCCCGCGGCCAACGCCAACGCGCTCCAGATCGCGTTTGCCGACCCTGGCAACGACCAGCTCGACCAGGTCTCGTCGGCACAGGGCATCTATGTGAGGCAGACCACCGGCGATCTCATCCTCGGCAACATCGCTGCCGGCAATGCGATCCAGCTCGCCGCGACCGGCAGCATCTACGCCGAGGCGGGCTTCACGGACCGCTCTGCGATCCACATCCTTGGCACCGACCTCGATCTGCGCGCCGGCGGCAGCATTGGCTTCAACGGGTCGACCTTCCAGCCGCTACAGGTGAACATCTCCGGCGCGGTGACCGGCTCGTCGGTCGGCGATCTCAGCATTCTCGCGGTGACCGGCGATCTCGCGGTCGGCACGAGCGGCCCCTATGGGGCGCTGACGGTGGGCGGTGCGCTGACGCTGAACGTGGCGCGCGGTGCGCTCATGCTCAACACCAGCATCACGAGCGGCGGCCTGATGCAGCTGCTCGCCAACCGCGGCATGACTTTCGCGGCCGGCACCAGCGCGGCGCCGGTGGTTGCGACCAGCAGCTCCGATGGTGTCACGCTCGTCGCGGCGACGCTGTCGATGGGCGCCTATTCGGCCATCAATGCGGCCGGACCGATCTCGGTGACCACCACGGGCGATGCGACGATCGGCCAGCTGAACTCGTCGCTGTCCTACGCGGCGGCCTCGAACGGGCCCTCGATCATCGTCACCGCGGGCGGCGTCGCCTCGCTCGGCGCGATCGTCGACAATGGCGACGGCCGGACCAAGTTCGTCGCCTCCGGCGCGGGCGCCGAGGTGTCGCTGAGCGCATCGAACGGCATCGGCAACGCGACCAGCCGGTTCATTCTCAGTGCCGCGCGGCTGTCGGCGAGCACGAGCGCCGGCGACATCTACGTCAAGGTTCTCACCGACACCGAGGCGAGCCTGTTGTCGGCAGTGAAGGGCAGCGTGGACATCATCGGCACCGGCGGCCTGACGCTCGACCAGGTGGCGGCGGGCACCGCGACCGGCGCGAGCGGCAGGTTCAGCGCGGTCGCGAACAACGGCAGCATCGTCATCGGCACCGCCTATAGCAGCGGCTCGCAGACGATCCACGCGACCCAGAATGTGACGTTCAAATCGCTCGCGGCAACCGGCAACAGCGGCGACGTCGGCAACATCAACGTCACCGCCGACAACGGCTTCATCCTGGCACAGACGGTGACCTCGGGCGGCGCGACCACGCTGGGCTCGCTCTCCGCCCACGGTTCGGCGACGCTGCTGGCCGCCACGACCATCACCGGCAACACGCTCGCGGCCTCGACCGGCTCGGGGCTGCTGACCGCCAACGGCGGCCCGATCGATTGGAACGCGCTCAGTGTCGGCACGACGCTGGCTGCGACCGCGAGCCAGGGCAGCATCATCTTCCAGACCGCGCAGAGCGGCGGCACGCAGACCATTCATGCCCGCGACAATGTCACCTTCAACGCACTGACGGCGACCGGCATGGCCGGCGACGTCGGCAACATCAACGTCACCGCCGACAACGGCTTCATCCTGGCGCAGACGGTGATCTCGGGCGGCGTGCCGACACAGGGCTCGGTCTCGGCCCACGGCTCGGCGAGGCTGATCGCGGCGGGCACCAACACCGGCCATAACCTCACGGCCTCGACCGGCAATGCAGTCCTCAGCGGCACGGTCGTTCACTGGGACAATCTCAATGTCGGCGGCATGCTCGACGTCACCGCGACGGCCGGAGCGATCACCGTCGGCACTGCTGTCGGCGGCGGCACGCAGACCCTGCACGCCGTGAACGACATCGTCTTCAGCCAGCTCACCACGACCGGCATCCCGGGCGATTTCGGCGACATCGACCTGCGCTCCGATGCGGGTGCGATCCGCGGCGGATCGATCTCCGCCAACGGCGACACGCATTTCGTCTCGGCGGGCCCGGTCTCGCTCGACAGGATCAGCGGCAAGACCATCAAGATGACCTCGCCGGGTGACCTGACCATCGGCTGGGTCAGCGTCGTGAAGGAGCTCGACCTCGCGGCGGATACGATCAACGTCAAGGGCGAGCAGATCCGCTCGACGCCGGCAATCCCGCTGGTCATGAACATCACCGGATATAACGGCGGCGTCGCGAAGTCCGCCGACGTCTCGATCGACCCAGACCACATCATCATCAACCAGTTCAGGGTGGTGGATGCGACCTTCTGGACCGATGCGCCGGCTGTCTCGATCCTGAACGGCTATGTGCCGGGCCAGCTCATGCTCACCACGGCCACCCAGCAGATACTCCTGAACAACCGCACGCCGGCGCCGTCCAATTGGCCGACGCTCCAGCTCTACCAGCCGGGCGGCGTGTTCACGATGAGCCAGGCCGGCAATGCCAATGTCAGCAATGCCTATGTGGTGTTCTATACCGGCGACGTCTCGGCGACGGTGACCAATTACGGGCCGAGTCACGCCTGCTGCAACGTCTTCACCGGCGCCAGCATGGTGCGCAACATCTCGGTCGACGGCGAGGGCAACCAGAGCATCGAGACCTGGCTCGCCAAGAAGGACGGGGGCACATTCTACCTGCTCGGCCTCTCCGGCCAGGCGCGGCTCGACGCGCTGCTGACGCCCCGGCCGGTCGAGGCGGTCGGGTCCGGCCCCGCCGTCAACATCGAAGGGCTCAGCGACATGCGCAAGCTGCGCCAGAAGGGACAGCGCGCGGGACGTCTGGGCTGGAAGGATGCGGCGGTCGAAACAGTGAAGCCGGCCATCGGTCGCCTGGCAGAGGCATGGTGACGGGCTTGGACATGCGGATTCGGCGGGCAGCATTGGCGGTCGGGCTGATAGCATCGTGCATCGCCTCCGCGCGTGCCCAGTCGATCAATCCCGGCGCGATCCAGCAGGACATTGACCGGCAGCGCCGGCAGCTCGAGCAGCAGAGCGCGCCGCCCAAGCTCACCGGGCCCGCAGTGATCGGCGGCGAGCGGGAGAAGTCCCAGCTCCTGAAGCCGGGCGGGCCGAAGTTCCGGCTGCGCAAGGTCACGTTCGACGAGTCCAAGTTCATCACGCCGGCGGAGCTCGACGAGATCGCGAAGAAATATGTCGGCAAGGATGTCGACATCGCCGCGCTGCTGCAGCTCGTCGCCGACATCAATGCCATCTATGCTGCGCGCGGCATCGTCACGGGCATCGCGACGCTGCCGGAGCAGGACGCCAAGGGCGGCATCGTCCGCGTCAAGCTGACCGAGGGCCGGCTCCAGAAGACGACCGTCGAGGGTAACAAGCAGACCCGCACCGATTACATCCTCGATCGCGTGAAGGAGCCCGAAGGGGAGGTGCTCGACGTTCCCAAGCTCAACCGCGACGTGATCTGGTTCAACCGGACCAACGACGTGCAGATCAAGGCGCTGCTGCAGCCCGGCTCGAGCTTCGGCTTGACCGACCTCCAGTTCGCGGTGATCGAGCCGCCGGTCGACACCTGGCAGCTCTTCGTCGACAATCAGGGCGTGGAGAACACCGGGCGCTGGGAAGGCGGCACCTTTTACAAGCGCCACGGCCTGTTCGGTGTCGACGACCGCCTGACATTCTACGGCGTCCGCTCCGACGGCAATCTCAACGGCAATGCCGCCTACAGCATTCCCTTCAATCCCTGGGGCGGGCGTGTCGGCGTCAGCTACACCGAAGGCAAGATCAAGATCATCCAGGGGCCGTTCGTCGCGCTCGACGTCACCGGACGCTCGAGCCAGGCGTCGGTCAATCTCAGCCAGCCGGTCTGGGTGACCCAGGACTGGCTGGTGCTGCTCAACGCCGCCTTGACCGAGGGCAAGACCGTCAGCCGCTTTGCCACCGTCGCCGTCACCGACGATCATTACGACAAGACCACGGCGGGCGTCTCGGTGACCAAGTCCGGCAACACCTATTCGATCACGGTTTCGCCGGCGGTGAACTACATCGCGTGGCATGACTATGTGCTCGGCAACAACCGCGCGTTCAACACCTATACCGGCTCGCTGATCGCGACCAGCGCCGCGGGGCCCGCGAACTTCAGCGCCAACGTGCTGGCGAGCTGGCAGTACACGCAGGAGAAGCTGCTGCCGGGCGATCAGATTTTTTCGATCGGCGGTCCGACCACCGTGCGTGGCTATCCCTCCAGCGCGGCGTCCGGCGACAGCGGCTATTATTTCAACGCCGAGCTGCACTACAACTGGTCGCAATGGTTGAGGGGTTTCGACACCTACGTCTTCACCGACTGGGGGGCGGTGTATTCGACCTTCCCCGGCGTCACCGAAATGGCCTCGGTCGGCGTCGGCTTCTCCTGGACTTACGCCCCGTTCATGACCTTCGAGGCCAATTACGCGACGCCGCTGAAGATGGCGGTCTCGACCCAGAACCATTACGAGGCCTATGGCCGCGTCATCTTCCGGCCGCTGCTGATGTTCCAGAAGCCGGAAAGCCCCGCGCCCGTGGCGGCGGTGGCCGGCAGGAGCAAGTCGTAGCGGCAGGTCTGACGCTTTTTCCCCGTCATTGCGCGACATTTCCGATCTCGTGCCCCGGACGCAGCGCAGCGCCTCTTCGGCGGTGCGCTGCAGAGCCGGGGCCCATGCAGCAGCAAATGACCCGGTCTCCTGGGTCCCGGCTCTGCGGAGCGTCACTGCGTGCCGCACCGCGTCCGGAACACGCAGAATGCTGCTCGATGCTCGCAATGACGGAGGATCGCGCCCTCCGCTTAGCGCCGCAGCGTAAACTCCTCCGCGCCGCGTCGGTGCTCCCATTTCGCCTGCTCCAGCTCGGGCTGGTCGCATTCGGCTTCCGGATAGCCGACGCAGAGATAGGCGATGAATTTCCAGGTTTCAGGCACATCGAGGATGGCGTGAATGCGATCCGGATTGAGGATCGAGACCCAGCCGATGCCGATGCTCTCGGCGCGGGCGGCGAGCCACATCGCGGTGATGGCGGCGACCACGGAATATTCGGTTGTCTCCGGCATGGTCGCGCGGCCGAGGCCGTGGCCGACGTCGCTGGCCTTGTCGGCAAACACGGCAAGGTGGCCGGGGGCCTGTTCGAGGCCCGACAATTTCAGCGTGGCGTAGCGGGCCGCGCGTTCGCCGGAATAGCAATTCAGCGCGTCGGTGTTGCACGCCTTGAAATCGTCGGTGACCGCCCGGCGCCGCGCGGCATCGTCAACGACGACGAAGCGCCAGGGCTGGCTGAGGCCGACCGAAGGCGAGAGGCAGGCGGTCTCGATCAGGCGATCGATCGCCCCCTCCGGCAATGGATCGCTGCGGAAGCGTCGCACGTCGCGGCGCCACACGAACAGCTCGCGCAAGTGCTGGCGGAAGGTATCGTCGAACTCGACCATGAGGTCATCGCCCCATCTGGAACGACGCGGCCACCAGCAGGATCAGGCTCTCGCCCGTCTGCTCGAACGCGCCGAGAATGTCGCCGGTCTGCCCGCCGATCTGGCGGATGGCAAGCCGCGCCAGCATCAGGCCGGCCAGCGACAGCAGGATCAGGCCGACCAGCGCCTTGCCCGGCCCCAACGCCAGGGCAAGCGCGAGCGTTCCAAGCGCGAAGGCGATCGCCACGCTGCGGCCGGGCGGCGCCCCGGCGCCGGCCGATAAACCGTCAGGCCGCGCCGGCGGTACCAGCGACATGAAGGCGGGCACGCCGGCGCGGGCAGCAACGTGCGCCGCGCACAACGCGAGCATGACGGCCCATGGATTTGCGATCGTGGCAAGCGCGCTCCAGCGCAGGCCGAACGACAGGATCAGTGCGCAGACACCATAGGTCCCGATCCGGCTGTCGCGCATGATCTCGAGCTTGCGCTCGCGCGTGCGGCCGCCGCCAAGTCCGTCCGCGGTGTCGGCAAGTCCGTCCTCGTGCAGCGCGCCGGTGATGAGGGCGGTCGTGGCCAGCACGAGCAAAGCGGCAAGGCTCGGCGTCAGTCCGAAGCGAATGGCGATCTTGTAAGTGAGGGCGCCGGCGAGGCCGACCAGCAGTCCCGCGACCGGCAACGCCCAGGTCGCGCGCGCGATCGCGCCGTCACCGGCGGGCTTCGAAGATGCCACCGGGAGGATCGTCACGAACGATGTCGCCATCCTGAGATCGGCGACGATATCTTTGAGAAGCTCGGCGCGCGGGATCATTTCAGCTTCATCGGCAGGCCGGCGACGACGAACTCGACCTCGTCGGCGACACCGGCAATGATCTGGTTCATGATCCCGGCGGCATCGCGGAAGCTGCGCGCCAGCGCATTGTCGGGCACGATGCCGAAGCCGACCTCGTTGGTGACGAGGACGACGGGGCTGTTGAGGCGGGGCAGGGCGGCGGCGAGCTCTCTCACCTCTCGCTCCCAATCGCGCGCCGCATGCATCAGATTGGAGAGCCACAGCGTCAGGCAGTCCACCAGCCTCGCGCCGCCGCCATCGGTTGCGAGCAGCGCGGGCACGAGATCGAGCGGCACCTCGCGCTCGATCCAATCGGTTCCGCGCCGCGCGCGATGTCTTGCGATGCGTTCCTGCATTTCGCCATCGAGCGCTTCGGCCGTCGCGATGTAGACGGGCTGGCCGGCAAAGCTGCGCGCGCACGCTTCCGCCCGGGTGCTTTTGCCCGATCTCGCCCCGCCGGTGATCAGAATGACGGCCATGAAGGTCTCCTGCGATGAGCACTAATCATCAAACGCGGCCAAAGACAAAGCCGAAATCAGGCGGCGAGGGGCTTGCGCTCGGCCGCCGTCTTGCGCAACACGGGCGGGACAGGAGACCGATGTGGACTTTGCGGGCGCGATGGTGGTGGCGATGGCGGTGGATGCCCTTCTGGGCTGGCCGGCATGGCTGTTCGCGCGGGTCGGCCATCCCGTCACCTGGCTCGGCCGGCTGATTGCTGCCATCGACACCGCCTGGAATCGCGCGTCCGATCCGCCGGCATTGCGTCGAGCCGCCGGCGTCGCCGGCGCGCTTGCGGTGATCGCGCTCTCCGCTGCGCTCGGTTGGGCGCTTCAATCGCTGTTGCCTTCGGGCCGGATCCAGATCGTGCTGATTGGCGTCCTGGCCTGGCCATTGGTCGCGCTGCGCTCGCTGCATGATCATGTGGCTGCCGTCGCCACGCCCTTGCTGGCTGGCGATGTCGCCGCCGCGCGCGATGCGGTCTCGCGCATCGTCGGCCGTGATCCGGCAGCGCTCGATGAAGCCGGCATCGCGCGCGCGGCGATCGAGAGCCTTGCCGAAAACGCCTCCGACGGCATCGTCGCGCCGGTGTTCTGGGGCGCGCTGTTCGGCTTGCCCGGGATCCTCGGCTACAAGGCCATCAACACGCTGGACTCCATGATCGGCCACCGCAGTGAACGGCATGAAGCCTTCGGCTGGGCGGCGGCGCGCATCGACGATGTCGCCAATTTCATCCCGGCGCGGCTGACCGGATTCCTCTTCGTGCTGCTGGCACCGCAGCGGTCGGAGGCGCTGGCGTGCATGACGCGCGATGCGCGCCGTCATCGCTCGCCCAATGCCGGCTGGCCGGAAGCGGCCATGGCGGGTGGACTCGGTGTGCGGCTCAGCGGTCCCCGCATCTATCACGGCAGTGCGACCGACGAGCCCTGGCTGAACGACGGCGCGCGCGATCCGCGCGCCGCCGACATCGCGGAGGCGCTGACCGTCTACCGTCGTGCCATGTCGCTGGTCGCAGGCCTGCTTGCGATCCTGGCCTTCGCGTGAAAGAACGGGGCATGCGCGAGCACGGTGGAAATCTGGACCTGGCCCAGCAGCGTTTTGGCGGACGCGCGGAGGATTGGATCGACCTGTCGACGGGCATCAACCGCTTGCCATATCCCGTGGGCGAGGTGAGCGCGCGCGCGTGGAGCGCGCTGCCGTCGCGTGCCGAGATCGAGGCCCTGCATCGGGCCGGCCAGCAGGCCTATCGCACGAGCGCCCCGGTCGTTGCGATGGGCGGTGCACAGGCCGCCATCCAATTGTTGCCGCAGCTTGCGGTGCCAGGGCGCGCGCGCATCCTCGCACCGACCTACAACGAATATGCCGGCGTCCTGTCAGCCGCGGGCTGGGATGTCCAGGAGGCTGCGGAACTCGATGCGCTGGCGGGTGCGGACCTCGCCATCGTGGTCAATCCGAACAATCCCGACGGGCGGTGCCATTCGCGCAAGGATCTGCTCGCGCTGTTGCCGCGCGTCGGCCGCCTCGTCATCGACGAGAGCTTTGCCGATGCCGATCCGCAGCTATCGCTTGCACCCGAATCGGATCGACGGGGACTGTTGATCCTACGATCCTTCGGAAAATTTTATGGGTTGGCCGGCCTGCGGCTCGGGTTCGCCATCGGTCATGCTGCCGACATCGACAGGCTGGCCGCGATGTCGGGTCCATGGCCCGTTTCGGGCGCGGCGATCGAAATCGGCTGCCGGGCCTTGCGCGACGAGGCCTGGGCCGAGGCGACGTCGGCGCGGCTCGCGCGCGACTGTCGTCGTCTCGACGCGATGGCGCATTCGCAAGGCTGGCGGCTGATCGGCGGCACATCGCTGTTCCGCTTGTACGAAACGCCTGACGCGCGGACCGCGCAGGAGAGGCTCGCGCGCGCCCACATCTGGTCCCGTGTCTTCGCGCAACAGCCCACATGGCAGCGCCTCGGGCTTCCCGGCAGCGAAGCCGAATGGACGCGCCTTGCCGACGTCCTAGCGCGCTAGCGCGAGCAGGCCTTCGACGTCGAGATGAGCTTCGATGTGATCGGCCAGCGCCTCGAGTGCGCTTTCGACCCGGTCGTGATAGGGCTCGTCGCCCGCGGGAATGTCGAGCTTGGCGAGGTAAGCCTTGCGGAAATCATCCGACGTGAACAGGCCGTGCAGATAGCTGCCCTGCACGCGTCCGTCGCGCGAGATGGCGCCTTCTGGCTCGCCGTCCAGCTTCGCGAAGGGGCGGGCGCGATCCGGGCCGTCGGTGCGGCCGATGTGAATCTCGTAAGCCTGGATCGGCTGATCGGTTGCGGCGTGCACGGCCGCAACGCGCGTGAGGGTCTTCTGCGGGCTCATCACCGTCTCGACATCGAGAAGTCCGAGGCCCGGCGTGTCGCCCGCAGGTCCCTCGATGCCTTCAGGGTCGGCGACGCTGCGTCCCAGCATCTGATAGCCGCCGCAGAGGCCGAGCACATGGCCGCCCCTGCGGCAATGCGCGAGCAGATCGATGTCCCAGCCTTGCGCGCGCAGGAAGGCGAGGTCGCCGCGGGTGGATTTGGAGCCGGGAATGATGACGAGACTGATATCGCCCGGGATTGCCTCGCCCGGGCGCACCATCACGAGATCGACGCCTGGCTCGAGCTTGAGAGGATCGAGATCGTCGAAATTGGCGATCCGCGACAGCGCGAGACAGGCGATCTTGCATTGGCCGGGCTTGCGCGCGTCACTCAGGCCGAGCGCATCCTCGGCCGGCAGCTCGCCGGCACGCGTGAACCAGGGCAGCACGCCAAGGCCGCGCCATGCGGTCTTTTGCTCGATCAGTCTGTAACCGTCGTCGAACAGCGTGGGGTCGCCGCGGAACTTGTTGATGACGAAGCCGGAGATCATCGCTGCATCGTCGGGATCGATCACCGTCTTGATGCCGACCAGTTGGGCAATGACACCGCCGCGATCGATGTCGCCCACCAGCACGACCGGCACATCCGCCTTGCGGGCAAAGCCCATATTGGCGATGTCGGATTTGCGCAAATTCACCTCGGCCGGGCTGCCGGCGCCCTCGACCAGCACCAGATCGGCCCGCGCCTTCAAGCGTTCGAAACTCTCGAGCACCGCGCCCATCAGCGACGGCTTCATTGCCGCGTATTCGCGTGCGCGTGCGGTCGCGATGCGCTTGCCATGGACCACGACTTGCGCGCCGACATCGGTCTCGGGCTTGAGCAGCACCGGGTTCATGTCGGTGTGCGGCTCGACGCCGGCGGCGAGCGCCTGCAGCGCCTGGGCGCGACCGATCTCGCCGCCGTCTACCGTGACCGCGGCGTTGTTCGACATGTTCTGCGGCTTGAACGGCAGCACCCGCAGACCACGGCGCGTGAAGGCGCGCGCGAGGCCGGCGACGATGAGCGATTTGCCCACGTCCGAGCCGGCCCCCTGGATCATCAAAGCGCGTGCCATCGTGCCTTCAGAACTCGACGCCGGCCTGCGCCTTGATGCCGGAACGGAACGGATGCTTCACCAGCGTCATCTCGGTGACGAGGTCGGCGATCTCGATCAACTCGTCCTTGGCGTTGCGCCCGGTGAGCACGACATGCGTCATTGGCGGCTTCTGCGTCGTCAGGAACTCCACCACCTCGGCAATGTCGAGATAGTCGTAGCGGAGCGCGATGTTGATCTCGTCGAGCACGACCATGCGCAAGTTCGTGTCGAGGATCAGCTCCTTGGCTTTCTCCCAGCCGGCGCGTGCGGCGGCGATGTCGCGGGCGCGGTCCTGCGTCTCCCAGGTGAAGCCTTCGCCCATCGCGTGGAACTGACAGAGATCGCCGAAATGGCCGGTGAGCAGGCGCCGCTCGCCGGTATCCCAGGCGCCCTTGATGAATTGCACCACCGCGCAAGGGAAGCCATGCGCCACGCAGCGGACGATCATGCCGAAGGCCGAGGAGGATTTTCCCTTGCCCGCGCCGGTATGGACGATGATCAGGCCCTTTTCGCCGCTCTTGGTCGCCATGATCTTGTCGCGGGCGGCCTTCTTCTTCGCCATTTTCTGGGCGTGCCTGATGTCGGTATCCTCGGCTGATTGGGTATGCGGTTCAGACGTCATGGGACCCGGTCCTTCGGCTTGACAAGTGGCGGCCACCGGCAAATGGTGGCCCCGCGTTGGTTCCTGTCCTATGACAGGCGAAGAGGGAATGCGATAGGGTCCGAATCGGCAAGATTTGGATCCAAACTGCAGCCGCCCCCGCGACCGTGACCGGAGAGATGCCCGAAGCCACTGATTCCTTTTGGAATCGGGAAGGCGGGGATCGAAGGGCCAAAACCCTGCTCCGCAAGCCGGGAGACCTGCCAGCGCGGACGAGTTTTGGACCGGCGGACGGGGTGTTCCGCGACGGGGAAGCGGGCCTTCAGGAGAATGGTCCGTGCGCCTCATCGCCTCCCGCTGTTATCTGGAAGAGGCGATGACCGTCACACTTCATGTCTGCATCACCTGCCGCGCCGGCCAGACGCTGGGCGAGGGCGAGACCACGCCCGGCAAGCGCCTGCATGGCGCGATCCTCGAGGCCGGCGTGCCCGAGGGCGTCAGCGTGGTTCCCGTCGAATGCCTGTCGGCCTGCAGCCAGGGCTGCTCGGTCGCGCTCAGCGCGCCCGGCCGCTGGTCCTATGTCTATGGTCGCCTGTCCGATGCGAATGCGCAGGACGTGGTCGCAGGCGCCGCTGCCTACGCTGCCGCGCCCGATGGCATCGTGCCCTGGCGCAGCCGACCCGAAATCTTCCGCAAGCAGTCGCTTGCCCGCATTCCCCCCATTGCCGTCGTGCCGGAGGCCGCTGAATGAACTCGCTCGCAAAAGTCCCGGTTACGGTGGTCACCGGTTTCCTCGGTTCCGGCAAGACGACGCTGATCCAGCATCTGCTCAGCAATGCCGGCGGCAAGAAGCTCGCGGTGCTCGTCAACGAGTTCGGCAGCGAGGGCGTCGATGGCGAGATACTGAAGTCCTGCGCCGATGCGAACTGCCCGGAGGAGAACATCGTCGAGCTCGCCAATGGCTGCATCTGCTGCACGGTGGCCGACGACTTCATTCCGACGATGGAGCAATTGCTGGCGCGGCCGGTGCGGCCCGATCACATCCTGATCGAGACCTCCGGCCTGGCATTGCCGAAGCCGCTGTTGAAGGCGTTCGACTGGCCGGAGATCCGCTCGCGCATCACGGTCGACGGCGTGATCGCGCTGGCCGACGCCGAGGCTGTCGCGGCCGGCCGCTTCGCGCCGGATCCGGCTGCGGTGGAAGCGCAGCGCGCGACGGACGAAAATCTCGATCACGAGACGCCGCTGTCGGAGGTGTTCGAGGATCAGATCGCCTGTGCCGATATCGTGCTGCTGACCAAGGCCGACCTTGCGGGCACCGCGGGCATCGAAGCCGCAAAGGCGGCGATCACCGCCGAGATGCCGCGCCGCGTGCCGATGCTGCCGGTCACAGACGGCGCGATCGATGCGCGCGTCATTCTCGGGCTCGGTGCGGCGGCCGAGAATGATCTCGCCGCGCGGCCTTCGCATCATGATGGTGAGGAGGAGCATGAGCATGATGATTTCGCCTCCGTCGTAATCGACCTTCCGGAGGTGGCGGATATCGAGGCGCTGGTCGCATCGGTGCAGAAGCTGGCGCGCGAGCAGAACGTGCTGCGGGCCAAGGGCTACATCGCGGTCGCGGGCAAGCCGATGCGGCTGTTGCTGCAGGCGGTCGGTGAGCGCGTGCGCCATCAGTTCGACAAGCCATGGGGCGCAGGTCACAGGCAGTCCAAGCTCGTCGTGATCGGCGAGCACGGCGATATCGACGAGGCCGCCATTAGAGCGGGACTTGGCATCTGATGCACGTCGTCTTCCGCGAGAGCCGCGGTCTCGAGGAGACCGCGACGCCAAGAGACATCGGCCAGGACCCGGCCGATCTCGTGGTGCTCTCGTATTCGGATTCCGACCTTGCCGCGTTTGCGGCCGGCTGGCGGCGCGGCCGAGGCAGCCTGCCGTCGCTACGGCTCGCCAATCTCGCCGAGCTGCGTCATCCGCTGTCGGTCGACACCTATATCGAGCGCACGCTGTCGCAGGCGCGCGGCATATTGGTGCGCCTGATCGGCGGGGAAGCCTATTGGGCGTACGGGCTCGCGGCGCTCCAGCAACTCGCGAAAGACCGCAACATCGTGCTCGCCGTGCTGCCGGCGGACGGCCGCGATGACACGCGGCTGGATGCGTACTCGACCCTGCCGGTCTCGACGCTGCGTCGGCTCAAGGTGCTCTGCGACACTGGCGGCCCAGTCGCAGCGCAAGCCGCGATCGCGCAGCTCGCGCTGGCCTCAGGCCTCTATGCCGGCCCGGTCATCGGGGAGATGACCGTTCCCGAGATGGGCTTTTACGATCCCGCGCGTGGCGTCATTGCTGCGCCTGCCGGTGCCGAGGAGAAGCCGCGCGCACTCGTGACGTTCTATCGCTCCTATCTCACGGCCGCCGATACCGGGCCGGTCGACGCCCTGATTGCTGCGCTGCGCGAGAAGGGATTTGACGCCTACGGCGTGTTCGTCACCTCGCTGAAGGCGCCAGGCGTTGCCGACTGGTTGCGCGCGCATCTGGCGCAACATCCTGCGGCGGCGATCGTCAATGCGACGGCGTTCTCGGCCCTTGGCGATGACGGCACGACGCCGTTCGATGCCGCGTCCTGTCCGGTATTCCAGGTCGCGCTCTCGACGGCGCGGCGCGAGGATTGGGCGGAATCGCTGCGCGGCCTGTCGCCCGGCGATCTCGCGATGCATGTCGTGCTGCCCGAGGTCGACGGCCGCCTGTTCGCGGGCGTGGTGAGCTTCAAGTCCGCTGGGGAGCGCGATCCCGATCTGCAGTTCGCGCATCTGGCGCACAGGCTAGATGAGGAGCGCGTCAACGCCGTTGCCGCGCGCGTTGCGGCTTGGCGGCACCTTGCGGAGAAGCCTATCGGTGAGAAACGGTTGGCGATCGTCCTCTCGAACTATCCGGGCCGGCCGCACCAGATCGCGCACGCCGTTGGCCTCGATGCGCTGGCGTCGGTCGAGGCGTTGATCTCCGATATCGCGGAGGTCGGCTTCGACGTTGCGCCAATCGATGCGCTCGGCGAGAAACTGTTGAAGCAGAGTTTGTTCTGGAGCGTCGCCGATTATCGCGCAGAACTCTCGCGTCTTCCGCAATCTCTTCAGGACGATCTCGGGCAAGCCTGGGGCGCGGTGGAGAACGATCCGAGCTGCCGCGACGGCGCGTTCCACTTCGCCGCGATTCAGTGCGGCCGGTCGATCATCGCGGTCCAGCCCGAGCGCGGCGATGCGGCCTCGCGCGATGCCGAGTATCACGATCTCGCCCGCACGCCGCGCCACGCCTATGTCGCGTTCTATCTCTGGCTCAGGCAGCAGGGCTGCGATGCCGTCGTGCATATGGGCGCACATGGCACGCTGGAATGGCTGCCGGGCAAATCCGTGGCGCTGTCGCAAGCGTGCTGGCCGGAAGCGCTGATCGGCGATCTCCCCGTCATCTATCCCTTCATCGTCAACGATCCCGGCGAGGCCGCGCAGGCCAAGCGGCGCATCGGCGCGGTCACGATCGGCCATCTGCCGCCGCCGCTGGAAACGTCTGCGGTGCCGGAAGGTTTGCGTCGGCTCGAACGGCTGCTCGACGAATATTCGACCGCCGATGGTCTCGACCCCGCCCGCCGGCAGCGTTTGATCGCCGCGATCCGCGACGAGGCGCGCGCGGCAGGTCTCGAAGGCGATCTCGGCCTGGATTCATCGGCCGCACCGGCCGAAGCGATCCCGCGGATCGATCGCTTCGTTTGCGACCTCAAGGAGAGCCAGTTCGGCGACGGCCTGCACGTGTTCGGCCGCGGCGCCTGTGCCGAAGCGGAGCGGGATGCGTTGCGTGCCGCGCTCGCCGGACAGCGCGTTGCGCCGGGACCGTCGGGCTCGCCCTATCGCGGGCGACAGGACGTGCTGCCGACGGGGCGCAATCTCTTCGCCGTCGACCCGCGCGCGGTGCCGACGCCGTCGGCGCATGCGCAAGGCATCAAGCTTGCTGAAGAGCTGCTGCGTCGTCACTTGCAGGATCACGGCGACTGGCCGAAAGGGCTCGTGGTCGACCTCTGGGGCTCGGCGACGATGCGCACCGCCGGCGAGGAGTTTGCGATGGCGCTGCATCTGGCCGGCCTCGCGCCGCGCTGGGATCATGCGTCCGGCCGCGTCACCGGTTACGACATCATCGCACCGGCCGAGCTCGGCCGCCCTCGCATCGACGTCACTCTGCGCGTATCCGGCCTGTTCCGCGATGTCTTCGCGGGTCTCGCGCAATTGTTCGAAGCCGCCTCCGAGGCGCTCGCGGCGCGCGACGAGGAGGGTGATGAGAATCCGTATCGACACCGTGCGGCCCGCGTGTTCGCGCCGCGGCCCGGACAATACGGCGTCGGCCTCTCGGCTCTCCCGGATGCCTTCACGCCGGAGACGCGCGAGGCCGCCGGCGAAGCCTGGCTGTCGGCATCATCCTGGGCGTTCTCTCCCGATGGCGCGATGCAGCCGGATCGCGCAGGTATCGAACAGCGTCTTAAGTCCGCCGACGCTTTTGTCCATGTCCAGGACTTGCCCGAAACCGATCTGCTGCTCGCCGCCGATTATGCCGCGCATGAGGCAGGTGTTGCTGCGGCAGCCGCGCATCTCGGCGCAGGCGCGCCGTCGCTCTATCACCTCGATGCGACACGGCCCGGCGAGCCGCATGCGCGCACGCTGACGGAGGAGATCTCACGGGTCGTCCGGGCACGCGCGGCCAATCCGGCCTGGATCGCCGGCATGATGCGCCACGGCTTTCGCGGTGCCGCCGAGATCACCGCGACGCTGGAGCACATGGCCGCCTTCGCGCATCTCGCCAGCGCCGTGCCGCCGCATCTGTTCGACCTCTATTACGACGCGACACTCGGCAACGACGACGTCCGCGCCTTCATGGCGCACGAAAATCCGGCGGCGCTCGCCGCAATGGAAACCTGCTTCACGCGCCTGCACGAAGCCTCGCTCTGGCGAACCCGCCGCAATTCGATTGCGGCGGCGCTAAAGGAGGCGTCATGAGCGCGGCCACAGTCAAGGGCTGGTGTCCCGGCGCGCTGCGCCCGATGCAATCGGGCGACGGGCTCGTGGTGCGCGTGCGTCCGTTCGGCGCGCGCCTTGAAGCGCCGCAAATCTCCGGGCTTGCGGAACTCGCCGAGCGCTTCGGCAATGGTCTGATCGACGTCACGAGTCGGGCCAATCTGCAGATCAGGGGTGTCAAAGAGGACGGCCATCGGCCGTTGCTCGACGGTCTTGCGCGACTGGCACTGCTCGACCCCGATGCTGATATCGAAGCCAGGCGCAACATCCTGGTGACGCCGTTCTGGAGCAACGGCGACGAAACGCAGTCGCTTGCGGCGGAGCTCGAGGAGGCGCTTGTCGATTCCGGCCTTGCGCTTCCCACCAAGTTCGGCTTCGCCATCGATGACGGACGGTCGCGCGTTCTCGCCGGCGATTCCGCCGACATCCGCATCGAGCGCGACCGCTCGGGCGGCCTCCTGGTGCGGGCCGACGGCGCCAAGCTCGGTCGCTCCGTCGATCGCGGCCAGGCTGTGAGCGCGGCGCTGGCGCTCGCAAGCTGGTTCCTCATCTCCGGCGGTACGAAGGGCGGGCGCGGGCGCATGGCAGCCCACATCGCATCCGGTGCCGTGTTGCCTCAATCATTGCGCGGCGAGACCGAGCCGGCCCCCCTGATGGCCGCGGTGCGGCCCGGGCTCTATCCGCAAGGCGCGATGGTCGGTGTCGCGTTCGGGCAGATGCTGCACGCGACGCTCCATCAGTTCTCTGCTTGCGGCCATGCGCTGCGCATGACGCCTTGGCGGATGGTGCTCAGTGAGGGCAAGCGCGAGATGCCGAGCGGGGCGGGGCTCATCACCGAGCCCTATGACCCGGCGCTGCGCGTCATCGCCTGCAGCGGCGCGCCGCGCTGCCGCGAAGCCCATGCCGATACGCGCGCGCTGGCAGCAGCGCTCGCGCCACGCATCGCCGCCGATGCGCGGCTCCACGTCTCCGGCTGCGGCAAGGGCTGCGCCCATTCCGGCGCGGCTGCGGTCACGCTGATTGCGACGCGTGCCGGGTTCGATCTCGTCCGCGACGGCTCGACCCGCGACGCGCCGGTCCTGCGCGGGCTGAACGGCGCCGACATCGTCAGGGATCCCTCCATCCTGGTCGGAGGGAACTGATGCCGCACACCTACGAGACCGATGGCGCGGCGATCTATCGGCAATCTTTTGCGACCATCCGGGCCGAGGCCGATCTTGCGCGCTTCACGCCGGACGAGGAGCAGATCGTGGTGCGGATGATCCATGCCGCCGGCATGGTCGGTCTGGAAGCGTATATCCGCTTCACGCCTGATATGGCGACTGCCGCGCGCGCGGCCTTGCAGAAGGGCGCGCCGATCCTGTGCGACGCGCGCATGGTGTCCGAAGGCATTACGCGCGCGAGATTGCCCGCGGACAATGCCGTGATCTGCACGCTCGGCGATCCCGCCGTGCCCGCCCTGGCGCAGTCCATGCGCAACACGCGCTCGGCCGCGGCGCTGGAACTATGGCGGCCGTATCTTAACGGTGCGATCGTCGCGATCGGCAATGCGCCGACCGCGCTGTTTCATTTGCTCAACATGCTGGAGGATCGCGACTGTCCGCGGCCGGCGGCGATCATCGGCTGTCCTGTCGGCTTCGTCGGCGCGGCCGAGTCCAAGGCCGCGCTGATGGCCGATCCGCCGGCGCCGGCGCTGACCGTCGACGGCCGCCTCGGCGGCTCCGCGATCACGGTTGCTGCCGTGAACGCGCTGGCGAGCCGGAGCGAATAGAGATGGGACGCATCATCTGCTGCGGTCTCGGCCCCGGTGATCCCGACCTGATGAGCGTGCGTGCCGATCGCACGGTGCGTGGCGCCAGCCACGTAGCCTATTTCCGCAAGAAGGGCAGGCCGGGTCAGGCGCGCCGCATCGTCGAGGGCATGCTGACGGGCGGCGTCACCGAATATCCGATGGAGTATCCGGTCACGACGGAGATCGCCTTCGACAGCCCCGAATATGTCCAGCTGCTCGCTGGCTTCTACGACGAATGGGCCGAGCGCCTGGCGCGGCTGTCGCGCGCCGTCGACGTCGTCGTGCTGTGCGAGGGCGATCCCTATTTCTATGGATCGTTCATGCATCTGCACACGCGCCTGCAAGGCCGCGTCGAGATCGAGGTGATCGCCGGCATTCCCGGGATGGTCGGTTGCTGGAATGGCGTCGGGCAGCCGATCGCGCTCGGCGACGACGTCACGACGGTGCTGATGGGGACGCTCCCCGAGGCCGAGCTCGAACGGCGCATGCGCGATTCCGATGCGCTGGTCGTCATGAAGACCGGCCGCAATCTCGCAAAAGTGCGCCGCGCGCTCGTAGCCGCCGGGCGGCTGGATGATGCCTGGCTGGTCGAGCGCGGCACCATGCCGGGCGAGCGGGTGGTGCGGCTCGCCGAGATCGATGCGGCCGATTGTCCCTATTTCGCGATCGTGCTCGTGCACGGCAAGGGCCGGCATCTGGACGCCGCCGAATGACGGGCACGCTCACCATCGCGGGCCTCGGGCCGGGCAGCGACGCGTTGGTGACGCCCGAGGTCACGGCCGCGCTCGCGACGGCGACCGATATTCTGGGTTATGCGCCCTATGTTTCGCGCGTGCCGCCGCGGCCTGGGCTCACCCTGCATCCCTCCGACAATCGCGAAGAGCTGCAACGTGCGAGCGAAGCCCTGCGGCTTGCCGCCCAAGGCGGGCAGGTCGTGGTCGTCTCCTCCGGCGATCCCGGCGTGTTCGCGATGGCATCCGCCGTGTTCGAGGCGCTCGAACGGGCGCCGCAATGGCGGGATCTGCCGATCCGCGTGCTGCCGGGCGTCACCGCGATGCTGGCGGCGGCGGCACGCGCCGGCGCGCCGCTCGGCCATGATTTCTGCGCGATCAACCTGTCCGACAACCTCAAGCCATGGGCGGTGATCGAGAAACGCTTGCGCCTTGCGGCGGAAGCCGATTTTGCCATCGCGATGTACAATCCGCGCTCGGCAAGCCGGCCGGAAGGATTCGGCCGGGCGCTGGCAGTGCTTCGCGAGGCCGGCTGCGGCGAGCGTCTCGTGATCTTCGCGCGCGCGATCAGTGCGGCTGACGAGAAGATCGTGACCGTTACGCTGAACGAGGCGCAACCCGAGATGGCCGACATGCGCACGCTGGTGATCCTGGGCAATTCGCAGACACGCCGCGTCGGCCGCTGGGTCTATGCGCCGAGGCGGGCAGAATGACCGAGCCATCGCATCACGTCAGTGACGCGCTCGGCCCGTCGGCGCTCGGGCAGCTGCGGTCGCGAGATCATGATTACGGGAAGGCCGAGCCCGCGGGCCGCATCGATCTTGGCGCGCGCGCCGTCGCCGCCGGAATTGCGGGCGACGATCCAGGCGATGCCGCGTGTGCGCAGCATGTTCAGCTCGCCGTCGAAAGTGAACGGGCCGCGCGACACGATCACATCGGCCGCGAAGGGCAGGGGCGCGTCGGGCGGATCGACGAAGCGCAGCGTGTAGGCGTGCTGCGGCTTCGTCGCGAATGGCGCAATGTGCTGGCGGCCGATGGCGAGGAACACGTTTGCAGCGGCGTCCGGCAGCGCGGCGACGGCAGCGTTGACATCCGCCACCTCGATCCAGGTGTCGGCGGGCGCCTTGATCCAGGCCGCGCGCTCCAGCGCAAGCAACGGCGTGCCGGTTTCCGCGCACGCCTCGACGGCGTTGCGACTCATTTCCGCGGCGAAGGGATGCGTCGCATCGATCACATGGGTGATGCCTTCGCGGCGGATGTAGTCGGCCAGCCCGCTCACGCCACCAAAACCGCCGATGCGGGTCGGCAGCGGTTGGTCGGCCGGCGCGCGCGTGCGGCCGCCATAGGAATAGACGGCATCGATGCCGGCGCGCGCGATCTCCGCAGCGAGCAAGCTCGCATCGGCCGTTCCGCCCAGAACGAGGGCGCGCATCATGTCTGATCCCTGGCTGACCATCATCGGTATCGGCGAAGATGGCCTTGCCGGGCTGTCGGAGGCAAGCCGAAAGGCGCTTGCCAAGGCCGAAACCGTGTTCGGCGGCGAGCGCCATCTCGCGCTTGCCGGCGTTGGCAGCCGCGGCCGTCCGTGGCCGGTGCCGTTCGATGCGAATGTCGTGCTGAGCTGCCGCGCCCGGCCAACGGTGGTGCTCGCCTCCGGCGATCCGTTCTGGCATGGCGCGGGTACCAGTCTTGCCGAGAAGCTTGGGGCCAACGAATGGATCGCGCACCCCGCGCCGTCGACCTTCTCGCTCGCCGCCGCGCGCTTGGGCTGGCGGCTGGAGGCAACGACGTGCATCGGCCTCCATGCGGCGCCGTTCGAGCGCCTGGTGCCGCATCTGGTGCGAGATGCGCATATCATCTGCCTGATGCGCGACGCAGCGGCGGTCGGCGATCTCGCGAAATGGCTGACCGAGCGCGGATGGGGCGCGTCACTGATGTGGACGCTCGAGGCGCTTGGCGGGCCACGGGAATACACTGACCAGCATCGTGTCGACCTCTTTGCCGAGGAGGTCGCCGCTGATCTGGTCGCGGTGGCGGTGTGGGCGAGGGGCGCACAGGGCATTCCCCGCAGCTCGGGCCTGCCAGACGATCTGTTCGTCCACGACGGCCAGATCACCAAGCGGCCGGTGCGCGCGCTCGCGCTTTCGGCACTGGCACCTCGGTCCGGCGAACGGCTGTGGGATCTCGGCGCTGGCTCAGGCTCGATCTCAGTGGAATGGACGCTGTGCGGCGGGACGGCGATTGCAGTCGAAGCGCGCGAGGATCGCGCCGCGAACATCCGCAAGAATGCAGCCGCCTTCGGTCTGGCGCATCGCATCACAGTCGTCACGGGCAGGGCACCGGAAGCACTTGTCGGGTTGGAAGCGCCGGATGCCGTCTTCATTGGCGGTGGTCTCGACGAAGTGTTATTTGATGCGATCTGGACGCGGCTCTCGCCCGGAGCGCGGCTCGTGGCGCATGCGGTGACGCTGGAGACGGAAGCGCTGCTCGGCGAGCTCCATCAGCGCCATGGTGGCGAGCTGACGCGGGTGGAGATTTCTCAAGTCGCCCCGCTCGGGCGCTATCGGTCGTGGGAGCCAGCACGTCCCGTGGTGCAGTGGAGTGCGATGCGATGAAGGTCGCCGGGCTCGGCTTCAAGCGCGATGTGACTTTGGCTTCGCTGCGCGAAGCGCTGCTGGCTGCCGGCGGTGCGGAAGGACTTGCGGCGGTGGCAACCGTCAGCGACAAGGCCGATACCGACGCACTGAAGCAGCTCGCACGTGAGTGCGGCGTGCCGATCCGGGCCGTTCCGGCCGCGACACTGGCCGGCATCGACACGTTCACGCAATCGAAGCTCGTCGCGGAGAAGTTCGGCACCGGATCTGTGGCCGAGGCTGCGGCGCTCGCAGTCGCAGGTCCCAGCGCGCGGCTCATTGCAACACGGGTTGTCTCGCAGGATCGCACCGCGACCGCCGCGATTGCCGAAGGAGACGGCCCATGACCGTGCATTTCATCGGCGCAGGGCCGGGCGCGCCTGACTTGCTGACCTTGCGGGGCCGCGACCTGATCGCGGCCTGTCCGGTCTGCCTCTATGCCGGCTCGCTGGTGCCGGAGGGCGTGCTGGCGCATTGCCCGCCGGGAGCGCGGATCGTCAACACTGCCCCAATGTCGCTCGACGAGATCATCGCCGAGATCGCAGCCGCGCATGCGGCAGGCCAGGACGTCGCGCGGCTGCATTCCGGCGATCTCTCGATCTGGTCGGCGATGGGCGAGCAGCTCCGCCGTTTGCGCGCGCGTGGGATTCCCTACACAGTGACACCCGGCGTTCCCTCATTCTCGGCTGCCGCAGCGGCACTGGAAACCGAGCTGACGCTGCCCGGTCTTGCTCAGACGGTCGTGCTGACGCGCACGCCGGGCCGAGCCAGCGCGATGCCCGAAGGCGAGAAGCTCGCCGCGTTCGCCGCGACCGGCGCGGTGCTCGCGATCCACCTGTCGATCCATCTGCTCGACCAAGTCGTCGTCGAGCTGACGCCGCACTACGGCGCGGATTGCCCGGTCGCGATCGTCTGGCGCGCGAGCTGGCCGGAGCAGCGCATCGTGCGCGCGACGCTGGCAACGCTCGATGCGGCCGTGGGTGGCGAGATGGAGCGCACGGCGTTGATCCTGGTCGGCAAGACGCTTGGCGCGGCCGATTTCGACGAGAGCCGTCTCTACGCCGCCGATTACGACCGTCGCTACCGGCCCGTCGGTGCCGAGCCGCGCTTTCCGGAGGCGTCGTGATGCCTGCGAGCCTCGTCATCTCCGCGCCGGCCTCCGGCGTCGGCAAGACCACGCTGACGCTGGCACTCGCCCGCGCCTGGCGCCATCGCGGCCTGAACGTGCAGTGCTTCAAGAGCGGGCCCGATTACATCGATCCCGCCTTCCACACCGCGGCCACGGGACGCGCCTCGGTCAACGTCGACAGCTGGGCGATGGATCGCGGCACTATCGCACATCTAGTCAGCCGTGGTGCTGAAGCCGATGTCGTGCTCGCCGAGGGATCGATGGGCCTGTTCGACGGTGTCGCTGCGCGCGGTGTCTCCGGCACCGGAGCGACCGCTGACATTGCGGAGATGCTGGGCTGGCCGGTGGTTCTTGTGATCGATCCCTCCGGCCAGGCGCAGACCGCGGCGGCGATCGCCACAGGCCTTCGCGATTACCGCGCCGGCGTGCGCCTCGCCGGCGTCGTGCTCAACCGCGTCGCCAGCCCGCGCCATGAGGATCTGGTGCGGCGCGCGCTGAACGAGGCCGGCATCACCGTGTTCGGCGCGCTGCCGCGCCATGCCGAGATCAGTCTGCCGAAGCGGCATCTCGGCCTCGTGCAGGCTGAAGAGCAGGCCGAGATCGGCAAGCTGATCGACGAGGCCGCGCGCTTCGTTGCCGAGCACGTCGATCTCGATGCGGTGCTCAACTCGGCGGGCAAATGGTCGCCGCAAGCTGCGGCGAACGACATGAGCGTAACGCCGCCCGGCCAGCGCATCGCGCTGGCCCGCGATGCGGCATTCTCCTTCGTCTATCCGCACATGCTGGAAGCCTGGCGCGCGGCGGGCGCCGAGATCGTGCCGTTCTCGCCGCTGGCCGACGAAGCGCCCGATGCGAGCGCCGACGTGTGCTGGCTGCCGGGCGGCTATCCCGAGCTGCATGCCGGAAAGATCGCGGCCAATGCGCGCTTTCGCAGCTCCTTGCGCGCTTTCGCCGAGACACGGCCCGTGCATGGCGAATGCGGAGGCTATATGGTGCTGGGCGCAGGCCTCACCGACGCCGACGGTATCAGCCATGAGATGACGGGGCTGCTCGGCCTGGAGACCAGCTTTGCCAAGCGCCGCATGCATCTCGGCTATCGTCTGGCCGAACTCGCCGCGCCGATGCCGGGGCATCGGCCGGGTGCGCGCCTGCGCGGCCACGAGTTCCACTATTCGACCATCCTCACCCAGCCCGATACGCCGCTCGCGGTCGTGCACGACGCCACCGGCACAGTCATTGCAGAGACCGGCTCGCGCCGTGGCCATGCCACCGGCACGTTCTTCCATCTGATCGCGGAGGACCGGTGAGCGGCTTCGTCTCTTTCGTGTCCGCCGGTCCCGGCGATCCCGAGTTCCTCACGGTGAAGGGTGCCGCGCGGCTGCGCGAGGCCGATGTCGTGCTCTACGACGATCTTGCCTCCGGCGCGATCCTCGATCTTGCCCGGCCCGGTGCCAATCTCGTCGCGGTGGGGAAGCGGGCCGGGCGTCCTTCGACCAAGCAGCACCACGTCAACCGTCTCCTGGTCGACTACGCCGCAACCGGCGCGCGCGTGGTGCGCCTCAAGTCCGGCGATGCCGGCATTTTCGGTCGGCTCGAGGAGGAGCTGGAAACGCTGCGCGAGGCCGGCATCGGCTACGAGATCGTTCCCGGCGTCACATCCGCCTGTGTCGCCGCCGCCCAGGCCGGCATTCCCTTGACCCGCCGGCATACCTCCCGCCGGGTGCAGTTCATCACCGGGGCCGACGTCACAGGCGAGCTGCCGCCGAATTTGAATTGGGCGGCGCTGGCTGATCCCGAGGCCACGACCGTCGTCTATATGGGCCGGCGCACCTTTCCGGCGCTTGCCGCAAAATTGATCGCGCACGGTCTCGCCCCCAGCACCCCGGCGCTGTTCGCCGAATCTCTCGGGCGTCCCGACGAACGGCTGGTCCGTACCACGATTGCCGAGCTTGCCGAGCAGCTTGGCCGCGGCGGTGCCGCTTCCACCGCCGCCGTGATCCTGTTCGGCGCGCTGGCGGGAGAATATCCGGCATGACGGCTCCGGCAGCGGTTCGCCCCTTGACGCCCGCAATGCGAAAGGGGCACACAAGAGCGGCATGGTGCTCGACGCGGCGCAAAGCGCCGGAGCATAATCGGGAATGGGGATGGGCGGACCCAGTTGCGGCGCCCAAAACCCCAGCCGCCCCCGCGACTGTAAGCGGTGAGGGGCTCCGAACCGCCACTGGTCCGCAAGGTCCGGGAAGGCCGGAGAACCCAGTGAACCGCGAGCCAGGAGACCGGCCGTGCATGTTTTGAGGCCAAGGCCGTCGGGTGTGACGGCAGGAAGGAATTGAGCCATGCATATCGAACCCGGCGTCGTGACGGGCGCCAAGCTCGTGTTGAGTTACGCAACCGGAATCGCCGCAGGCGGCGTTGCCTTGAAGCTTGCGGTCGAGACCGTGCGCGAGCAGGGCGTCGTGTCGTTCGCCGCGCGGACGCTGGCCACGACGGCCCTCGTGTTCGTGTTCTTCGAGATCCTGCCGCACTTCCCGGTCGGCGTTTCCGAGGTGCACTTCATTCTCGGCTCGACCCTGTTCCTGCTGTTCGGCGCGGCTCCCGCGGCCTTCGGCCTTGCGCTCGGCCTGCTGCTCCAGGGCGTTTTCTTCGAGCCCGCTGACATCCCGCAATATGGCATGAACGTCACGACGCTGCTGGTGCCACTGTTCGCGATCCAGGCAATCGCTGCCCGGATCATTTCGCGCAACAGCGCCTATGTTGATTTGAAGTATCGGCAGGCGCTGGCGCTTTCGACGACCTACCAGGCCGGCGTGATCGCGTGGGTGGCGTTCTGGGCGCTTTATGGTTCCGGTTTCGCCATGAGCAACCTCGCCAGCATCGCGACCTTCGCGGCGTCCTACGCACTGGTCATCGTGATCGAGCCGCTGGCCGATCTTGCCGTGCTGGCGCTGGCGAAGTCGCTGCGTGGTGTCACCGCGCCTGGCTTCGTCACGCCTCGCCTGCACAACGCGGCTTAAGAGACAAGGGGCGGCCGTCATGGCCGCCCCACACACCCGATGCTCACGCTCTCCCTGATAGGCATCGGTTGCGGCGATCCCGAGCAGCTCACGCGCGCCGCGATTGCCGCCATCAACGCGGCCGATCTCGTCCTGATCCCGCGCAAGGGAAGCGCAAAATCCGATCTCGCCGATCTCAGGCGGACGATCTGCACTGACGTGCTCACCAACAAAGCGACGCGGATCGCCGAATTCGATCTTCCCGTGCGCGACGCGACCGAGGCCGACTATCGCAAGGGCGTCGACGATTGGCACGATGCCGTTGCCGCCACGTGGTCGCGGACCATTGCAAGCCATCTCGGCGGTGACGGCAAGGTCGCGCTGCTGATCTGGGGCGACCCGTCGCTCTACGATTCCTCGCTGCGCATTGCGCGGCGATTGAATCCGTTGCCGACAATCGAAGTCGTGCCGGGCATCACCACGATCCAGGCGCTGTGCGCGGCGCATGCGCTGCCGCTCAACGACATCGGCGAGCCGTTCCTGGTCACGACGGGGCGGCGCTTGCGCGAAGGCGGCTGGCCGGCGGGTGTCGATACAGTCGTGGTGATGCTCGACGGCGGCACGGCGTTCCAGTCGCTCGATCCGGCTGGGCTTCACATCTGGTGGGGTGCCTATCTCGGCATGTCCGATCAGATCCTCATGTCCGGCACCCTGGCCGAAATGGGCGCACGCATTGCCGCCGCGCGGCAGGACGCACGCGAGCGGCACGGCTGGATCATGGACAGCTACATTCTCAAACGCAGGCGTTGAGCGAGGCAGCATGCTTCCCGAATGGGTCACCCAGAACTGCCCCGAAATCTCCGCGGTCCATCGCGAGGCGGCCGTTGCGCGGCAGGCGCAACTGACGAAGCCGACGGGCGCGCTCGGCCGGCTGGAGCAGCTCGCGATCGAGCTTGCGGGCCTTCAGGCCACCGAGCAGCCGCGCGCCGCGCGGGTCCCGATCATCATCTTCGCGGGGGACCATGGCATCGTCGCGCAGGGCGTGTCGGCCTATCCGCAAGCCGTCACCATCGCGATGATGGCGAATTTTGCCTCCGGTGGCGCCGCGATCTCCGTGCTGGCGCGCGAGCTGGGTTCGAGCCTCGAGGTCGTCGATGCCGGTACGCTGTCCCAGGAGCAGATGTCCGGAGTAGTCACCGACAAGCCGCGCAGCGGTACGCGCGATTTCAGTGCCGAGGCCGCGCTCACCCCGGCGGAATTGGCCTTCGCCTTCGCGGCCGGCCAGCGCGCGGTGGTTCGCGCCGAGGCCAGCCGGCCTGATCTGTTGATCTTCGGCGAGATGGGGATCGGCAACACCACGACATCGGCGGCGATTGCTGCGAGCCTGCTCGGTGTGAGCGCCGGGGAGATCGCGGGCAGCGGCACCGGCATCGATGCGGCCGGCCGCGCGCACAAGGCGCGGGTGATCGATGCGGCGATCGCGCGCCATCGCGTCGCCGCAGCCTCGGTCGAGACAATCCTGTGCGCGGTCGGCGGCCTCGAAATCGCGGCGATCTCGGGCGCGATCATCGCGGCCGCGCAACGCCGCATTCCCGTGTTGATCGACGGCTTCATCGTCTCGGTGGCGGCGCTGGCGGCGGCGCGCCTCAATCCCTCCTGCCTGCCGTTCCTGTTGCCCTCGCATCAATCGGCGGAGCAAGGACATCGGCTGGTGTTGCGCGCGCTGAACGTGCAGCCGCTGATCAGCCTCGATCTCAGGCTCGGCGAGGGATCGGGCGCCGCCATTGCGCTGCCGCTGGTGCGCTCGGCCTGCGCACTTCACAACGGCATGGCGACCTTTGCGCAGGCCAATGTGCCTGACAGGCCTAGCTGATCCGCTGATTGACGGAGACGACGCGCCAGCCGCTGGCGAGCCGGTCGATCCGGGTCAGCGACAACGGATCGATCACGAAGCGCAACGCCGCTTCCGGTGCGAGATCGAGCGCGATGCAGAGCGCGGCGCGGATGGTGCCGGAATGCACCACCAGCGCTGCGGAGCCTGGGCCGATCCGCGACAGGCCGAGCCGGACGCGGGCGACCTGATCCGCAAAGCTTTCGCCATTCGGCGGTCGTCCGCGCGCCGGATCGCGCCAGAACTGCGCGTAGATCTCGCCGCCGGTTGCGGCGAGCTCGTCATGCCGATGGCCGGTCCAATCGCCGAAATCCTGCTCCTGGAATTCGCTGACCAGCTCCGGTTCCAGCCCCAGCGCGCGCGCCGTCTCGACCGTGCGCCGCGATGGGCTGGCATAGCTTGCGACATCCGCGGGCAAGCGCTGCTTGAGAGCCGCCAATGCCGCGCGATCGCCGAGATCGGCCGGCGCATCGGCTGCATGGATCGTCCCGGCTACGCCCGCGACAACCGCGTGCCGTATCAACCAGAGGAAGGTCTCGCCTTCCATGCTCATCTCCAAGGAAGCTTGTCGCTGTTGCCACGACGCCGCAACTGGCACATTGACTCTGTCTTGGTGGTAATCCTAGATGCTCGCGACGGTTTTCCCGAGAGGGAATGAAAAGGGAATGCGGTGCGGGGAAAATTGTCCCCAATGCCGCGGCTGCCCCCGCAACTGTGAGCGGTGAATCCTTCGTCACGAGCCACTGGGTCCTCGGTCCCGGGAAGGCGACGAAGAGGTCACGACCCGCGAGCCAGGAGACCTGCCGTCAGCCGTGGTCACACGCGAAGATGTCGGTCGGGGAGTACAGACATTCGGCTTCATCGGACGGCTGCAAGGCCAAAAGGTGAGACCTCGTTCGCTGTGACGTGCCACTGACGTCATACCGAGGTTTAGTACCGTGTCTTCCATCCGTATCGCACGACCGCGCCGCGTCCTGCTGGTTTCCGCCGCGTTCACGTCCTTCGCCGTTCTCGATCCGCCTGCCGCTCTGGCGCAGCAGGTCCGAGAGCCGCTGCCACCCGTCGAGGTGTCGCCCGCCCAGGCGCGCAAGCCGGCCAGACCGGCAGCAGGAGAGGCGGCGAGCGCGCGCCGCGCGGCAGCGCGCAGGCCGGCGGCCGTATCGGCAGCGCCAAAACCCGTCATGCCGGATTCGACGGCGCAAACGCCGCTCAACACCAATGCCGTTGCCGAAAGCGCCTCGAGGCTCGGCCTGACGGTGCGGCAGACGCCCGCGACCGTCGAGGTGATCTCGGCCGAAACCATGCGCGAGCAGGGCTATCGCACCGTGTCCGAGGTGGCGCAGGGCGCCGTCGGCGTCACCTCCGGCGACAACCCGGCCGAACCTTCCGCCTTCTCGATGCGCGGCTTCACCAACAGCCAGATCAACACGCTCTACAACGGCATCAAGATCGGTCCGCAGAACATGACCTCGCGGATCGTCGACACCGCCAATCTGGAGGCCGTGGAATTCCTCAAAGGACCTGCCTCGCTGATCTCGGGCGAGGGTGCCGCGGGAGGCGCCATCAACTTCGTCACCAAGCAGCCGCACACCGGAGCGATCCGCAACGAGGCAAATTTCTCCTGGGATTCGCTGAATTCGTTCCGGGCCCATTACGGCTCCGGCGGCAGCACCAATGTGCAAGGGATGGACTATCGCTTCGACATCAGCCGTTCCACGCTGAACGGCTTTGCCGACGACACCAACGTCAAGACGTTCGGCACGTCCGGCCAGCTCAATTACCGGGTCTCCGACAGCCTCAAGATCTGGGGTGCGGTCGAGTATCGCGAAGACCGCTCGAAGGCCTATTGGGGCGCGCCGCTGGTGCCGGTCGCCTTCAGCGGTTCGCATGCGACGACGGGGATCGTCTCCGGCAATTACGTCTCGAACTACAACGGTACCAATCTCGGTGCCGTCACCATCGACGACCGCACCTTCAACACCAATTACAACGTTCTCGATAACCGCAACCTGGCGCAGGAAGTGTGGCTGCGCGGCGGCTTCGAGCTGAAGCTCGCGCCTGACCTCACGGTGAAAAGTCAGGCCTATGGCTATGGCGCCGAACGGACCTGGTTCAACAACGAGATCGAGGCATTCAACTCCACCACGAACCTGGTCGATCGCGAGCGCTTCTATGTCGCCCATAGCCAGCGGCTGGTCGGCAACATCACCGACCTGATCTGGGACACAAATATTGCGGGCTTCGACAACCGGCTGGTCACGACGCTGTCGTCGAGCTATCTCGATTTCGTCAGGCCCGGCGCGGCAAACTTTCCCGGGGATTCCGTTTCGCTGGTCGATCCCAACCGCGGCTTCTACGGCCTGCTCACGACACAGCAGCAGACCGCGCGCATCGACAACGAGGCGTTGTCGTTCGAGGACCGGCTGAAGCTGACGCGCAGCTTCGCGCTGATCGGGGGCCTGCGTGTCGAGCACATCGGACTCGACCGGAACTCGACCGACAAGGCCGGGCTGGAGAAGGCAGGCTTTCCGTACACGAAAGACTGGGCGCCGGTGACGGGACGCATCGGCTACACCTGGGAGGCCGTGCCCGGCCTGACCTTCTTCAGCCAGTACGCCACCGGCGCCGACGTCGCAGCCAACAACATCTTCCTGCTGTTGCCGACCCAGCCGCTGGACCTGACGACGTCGCGCACCTACGAGACCGGCGTCAAGCATCTGTTCTGGGACAATAGGGCGGAGTGGTCGTTCTCGGCCTATGACATCCTGCGCAAGAACGTCTATGCGGCGGCCGGCGGGCAGGCTCTCAACATTGCCGGGCGGCAGGAGTCCAAGGGCGTCGAGCTTGCCGCCTCCGTGCGCCCGATCGAGCCGCTGCGGCTCTGGGGCAACATCGCCTATGTCGATGCGCGCTATGCCGACTACAATTTCGTCGGTGGCTCGTTCTCCGGCAACACGCCGCCGAACGTGCCGCGTATCGTGGCCAATGCCGGTGCATCTTACCGGTTCTTCACGCCCTGGCCTGTGGAGCTCGGCATCACCGGCCGTCATGTCGGCGACCGCTACAACACCGATGCGAACGTCGTGACGATGAAGGCCTACACCGTGGCCGACGTCTACGCCTTCGTCGATATCCCGAAGGCCGTGTTCAACGCGGTCGACCAGGCCCGCCTGACGTTCCGCGTCCGCAACATCACCGACAAGCGCTATGCGATCTGGGGCGATCCGTTCTATCCCGACCAGATCCTCCTGGGCGCGCCGCGCACCTACGAGGTCTCGGCCGCGTTCAAATGGTGAGGCCTTGAGCGCATGATGGGCGCGATCGTCCTCTCGCATCGCTGGCTCGGGATCGCGTTCTGCCTGCTGTTCGCGATGTGGTTCGCGAGCGGGATCGTGATGCACTTCGTCCCGTTTCCGTCGCTGACGGAAGCGGAGCGAGTTGCCGGACTCGCGCCGCTAGATCGTGACAAGACGATCTCGGTCGCGGACGCCGTTGCTGCGAGCGGAATCACCGACGGGACGCGTGTTCGGCTGATCCAGCGCAGTGATGGACCGGTCTACGTCGTCTCGGGCCCCGCAGGTTCGCGAGCGGTTCGCGCCTCCGATGGAGGAGACGCGCTGGTGACGTCCGCCGGTGTCGCGCTCACCATCGTGCAGGGCTATTCACGTCAGCGCGGGCTCGACGCGCCACGCGCCGCGATCGCCGCTCGGTCGGACTACGATCAATGGAGCGTGCCGAACGGTTTTGATCGCCATCGCCCCTTGTTTCGCGCCGCTCTCGGCGATGCCCCTGGAACGGAGGTCTACGTTTCGTCGCTGACCGGGGAGGTCGTCCTGGATACGACGCGCAGTGAGCGCGCGTGGAACTGGGCCGGCAGCGTGCTGCACTGGATCTATCCGACGGTTCTGCGCAGCAGCTGGGTGCTGTGGGATCGGGTGGTCTGGATGCTGTCGCTGCTGGCCCTGATCGCGGCATCGCTTGGCGCGGTGCTCGGAATCGTGCGGATCAGGTTTCGCAAGGGCCAAATCGCCTCGCCTTACCGTGGCTGGCATGCGCTGCATCACCTGATCGGCCTCGCGGCGATGCTGTTCGTGCTGAGCTGGATCTTCAGCGGCTGGCTCTCGATGGATCACGGCCGCCTGTTCTCGCGCGGGCAATTGACGCCGGCAGAGGCGGGCGTGATCGATGCCGTCCCGGATTGGCGAGACGCTTCACCGCTCGATCAGCAGCCAATATCGCCGTCGGCGCGCGAGGTCGAATGGTTCGCCTTCGGCGGCAAGATCTATCGGCGCGATCGGATCGCGCTCGGCCACCAGACTCTGATCCGGGCAGGGGACGCGCCGCGCGATGGACAGGCGGCATACCTGGATACGCAGGAGATCGGGGGTCTGACGGCGCGCCTTGGCGCCGGCTGTGCCGCACCGTTCCTGCTCGCCGACAACGACGACTATCCGGCGCAATCCGCTATTCCCGGGGCTCCTGTCTACCGCACGCTCTGCGGCGCTCTCTGGTTCGATATCGATGCCGCCAATGGCAAGGTGCTGCAAAGACTGGACCCGTCACGGCGGGTCTATCGCTGGCTCTACAGTGCGCTGCACACGCTTGATTTCCCGATTCTGCTGGCTCACGCGCGGCTGCGTGACGCTCTCATTGTCGGCCTCTGTACGCTCGGACTGATGTTCTCCATCACCGGCGTCGTCATCGGTTGGCGACGCTTGCGGGCGTCGCTGGCGAGCGCATAGCCAATCGCGATACCCGGCGTGACCTGTTCGGGGGCGCCGGTGCTGCGCCTGGTTATCCACCAGCGGCCGGTGATCCTCCTCGCTTACTGACCGTACAATAAAGAGAGGCTGAGCCGACCTGCGTGCATAGCTCCTGGTCAGTCCTCTCTCCCGCACCGCAGTTCGATCGCCTGGAAATTAGACAAACGGCCTTGCGCGATCCGATTGCAGTGCAACGGGCGCTCCCATTTGTGTCGAAGAATCCAAGGGTGCGCTGCACATTTCTGGCTTTCGTATGCTTCTGCTCTCTGCGCGAGCAGCGCTGCACCAAAACGGTGCAGCCGATGGTGCGCCGCGCAATGCCGGCGGCTCGCTGGCTCGGTGGTTTGCGACAACTCCGACCCTATCCCGCGGCCATCGCTCTGTCGCACGCTCGCACGTGATGGCATGACAGGGAATGACGATGAGCGTGCTCGCTTTGGCATTGGATGCGGCAATGGCCGGGAAGGACCTGGCGTCCGGTCCGGACGTCACGCGTAGCTGACTGTGCAGATGAGCTACTCCGACAATCACTGGGAGGTCGGCACCGATATCGGTGGCACCTTCACCGACATCATCGCCATTCGCCGCGATTCCGCGGAAGCGCGAATTGCGAAGGTGCCGTCGCGCCCCGACGCTCCGGTGCAGGCGATGCTGGAGGCAATCGAGGCAGTCGGCCTGCGTAAGAGCGAGATCAAGCGCTTCGTCCACGGCACCACGCGCGTGACCAACGCGATCGTCGAGAACCGGCTGCCGAAGGTGGCGCTGGTCGCGACCGAAGGCTTCGCCGACGTGCTCGAGATCGCCCGCTATCGCCGGCGCGATCTCTACCGGCTCGACATTCCGCCAAAATCGCCGCCTTTGGTGCCGCCTGAGCGATGCTTCGGGCTCGCCGAGCGCCTCGATCATGAGGGGCGGGTGCTGAAGGCGCTCGAGGAAGCCGAGATCGACCGCCTGGTGGCGTGGCTGAAAGAGACCGGCGTGCAGAGCGTCGCGGTCGCGCTCCTTCACGCCTATGCCAATCCGGTGCATGAAAAGATGCTGGGCGAGCGGCTCAAGGACCTCGTCGCCCATGTCTCGCTCTCGCACGAGGTCAATCCCGAGGCACGCGAATATGAGCGGACCTCGGCGACCGTGTTCAACGCGGCCGCGATGCCGATCGCGGTGGAATATCTCAGCGAGCTGGAGCAGCGGCTGCCGATCGGGGCGGGCCTGCAGGTGTTTCACTCCGCCGGCGCCATGGTCCCGATTTCGGCGGTAAAGCGGCGTCCGCTGGTGATGGCGATGTCGGGGCCGGCGGCGGGCGTCTCGGCTTCGGTCAGCATCGCGCGCCAGCTCGGCTGCTCGCGGATGCTGACCTTCGACATGGGCGGGACCACGACGGACGTGTGCCTGATCGTCGACGGCCAGGCCGAAATGACCGACGGCCGCATGCTCGGCGACAAGCCGCTGCGCCAGCCGATGCTCGCGGTGCATTCGATCGGCGCGGGCGGCGGATCGATCGTGCGCAACGGTCCCGGCGGGCTGACGGTCGGGCCCGAGAGCGCCGGCTCCGAGCCGGGCCCGGCCTGCTATGGCCGTGGCGGCACGGAGCCCACCATCACCGATGCCAATGCCGTGCTCGGCTATCTCAATCCCGAGACCAAGCTTGGCGATCGCATCGGCATCGACATCGAGAGCGCCAAGCGTGTCATCGCGCCAATTGCGCACGCACTCGGACTGAGCCTAACCGAAACGGCGCTCGGCATCATCAAGGTCGCGAACGCGACCATGGCCCGCGCGCTCCGCCGCGTCACGGTCGAGCGCGGCATCGACGGGCGCGACTGCACGCTGCTGGCCTTCGGCGGCGGCGGCCCGATGCATGCCGCGGGCCTCGCCGATCTCTACGGGATTGCAGAGGTCGTCGTGCCCACTGCCTCGAGTGCGTTCTCGGCGCTGGGCTGCCTCACCGCCGATTTCAGCTTCCTGCAGCAGCAGACCCTTCGCGCTGCCCTCGACGGCATCGATCTCGCCCGCGTCTCGGAGCGGATCGAAACCCTGATTGCCGATGCCTCGGCGCCGCTTCTCGCCAACAATGTTGCAAGAGCGGAGATCCAGGTCGAGCTGGTGGCCTTGATGCGCTATGCGGCGCAGAATGACGCCATTCCGGTATGGTTCACGCTGCCGCTCGACGTTGTCAGGCTGAAGCAGGACTTCCTGACGCGGCATCATGAGCTGTTCGGCTATGCGACCGGCGAGCCCTGCGTCATCGAATCCGTGCGGGTGCAGGCCCGCCGCCCGTCGACGACCGTCGTAAGTCGGCCGGCGACTGCGGTGAGGGCGGTGTCGTCAGGTACGCGCATCTGCTCGTTCGACGGTTTCCACGACATCGCGACGGCAATCATCGACCGCGCCTCGCTCACGGAGACCGTCAGCGGCCCGACCATCATTGAAGACGCATGGTCCACGGTGGTGGTGCCACCTGGCTGGCAGGCGAAACCCGATATATCAGGCAATCTGTTCCTGACGCGGGGGGCAGCATGAAGCTCGATCCGTTCGTCGTCGAGGTCATCAGGCATGGGCTCTCCGCCGCGGCCGAGGAGATGAGCCTCGTCATGACGCGCTCGGCGCGCTCGCCGCTTTTGCGCGAGGCCGGCGACCTCTCGTCAGCGATCACCGACGGCTACGGCGGCCTGGTCGGGCAGGGCCGCGACATTCCGATCCATCTCGGCGCGATGGCCTATACGATCCCTGAGCTGCTGAAGGTCATGCCGCGCGATGGCCTGAACGACGGCGACGTGGTGATCTACAATGTCGGCGCGCTCGGCGGCAATCATCTCAACGACGTCAAGGTCGTGCGCCCCGTCTTCTTCGACGGCGAAATGGTCGCCTTCGCGGTCAGCCTCGCGCATTGGCCCGACATCGGCGGCACCTGGCCCGGCAGCTATTTCGCCAAGGCGGTCGACACGTTTCAGGAGGCGATGCGAATTCCGCCGGTGCTGATCGCAACCGCTGCCGGCCTCAACACGCCGATCGTGCAGCTGCTCAAGGCCAACGTTCGCGATGCCGAATCCTGCGAGGGCGATCTCCTCGCCCAGATCGCGGCGACCAAGGCTGGCGAGAAGCGCATCGTCGAGCTCTGCCGCGAGCATGGCAAGGCGGTCTTCATGGCGGCGCAGTCGCGCCTGCACGATCTCTCTGAAATCGAGATGCGGGAAGCGCTGCGCGATCTTCCGGATGGCGTCTACGAGGGCGAGGATTATCTCGACGACGGCAGCGCGAACAACGCGCCGGCGCGCATCCATGTGAAGATCACCATTCGCGGGGATGAAGCGACCTTCGATCTCTCCGGAAGCTGCGACCGCGTCTCCAATTTCTGCAACACGACGCCGTTCATGGCGCGCTCGGCTGTCGCCTATGCCGCGCGCATCATGAGCGGACGCGACATGCAGCAGAACGCCGGCGCGCTGCGGCCGCTGACCATCATCACGCGCCCGGGCTCGATCCTGGAGCCGGGCTGGACCGCCTCCGTTGCCGCCGGCAATCACGAGACCTCCATGCGCATCGTCGATGCGATCTTTCGCGCCATGCAGGACACCATTCCCGAGCGCCTGTCGGCGGGCGGGGCGACCACCGCGGGCGTGCTGTTCTTCGCCGAGCCGCGGCCGAACGGTTCCTGGAAGATGCTGTACGAGGTCCATGGCGGCGGCGAAGGCGCGCGGCACGATCGGGCCGGCACGTCCGCAACCCGCGTGCATCTGTCCAACACCTCGAACACGCCGGTCGAGGTGATCGAGGCGAATTACGCGATCCGGCTGGAGCAGCAGGCCATTCGCCGGCAGTCAGGCGGCGCGGGGGCGCATCGCGGCGGTGACGGCTCCGTCCGCACCTACCGCATCCTGGCGCCATCAATGCACCTGACCAGCTGCATCGAACGCATGGTGATGGCGCCCTGGGGCATGCAGGGCGGCCATCCCGGCAAGGCCTGCCGCATCTCGCTGGTCCGGCAGGGCCAAAACGTCGCGATCGACGGCAAGTCGAACCTGGTGTTGCAGCAAGGCGATCTCGTCACGATCGAGATGTGCGGTGGCGGCGGCTACGGCGCTGCGGCGGCGAACTGAGGGCACCGGCGATGAGCAGATTGTTGCGAACCGGGCTGAATGCGGGCGAAGCCGCGCCGATGGCCGTGGTCGGTGGCGAGGGTGTCTATTTTCACCTTGCGGACGGCCGCAAGCTGATCGACGGCAGCAACACCGGCGGCGGTCTCGGCCATCGCCATCCCGCTATGGTGGAGGCGATCCGTCGCGCGGCGGATACGCCCGTCGTCAACGAGGGCTGGACCTGGGTTGGCCGCGAGCAGGCCGCCGACGATCTGATGGCCACCGCCTTCAAGGGCGAAGAGGATTGGGTCGGCGCGGTGCGCTTCTGCATCAGCGGCAGCGAGGCCAACGACATGGCACTGTCGCTGTGCCAGGCGCTGACGCAGCGCTCGGCGCTGGCAACGCGCGAGCGCGCCTATCACGGCATCACCGGGCTATCGCGCAGCATGACCGTGCAGCCGCAATGGCACGGCGGACTTGCAGTGCACGCAGGCGGCTCAAAACTGCCGGCGCCGATGGCACCGGTGCGGATCCTGCCGGCGCCGGATGGTGCGATCTATGGCGCGCCGGCCACCAATACGCCGCCGAGCGAATATCTCGCCGATGCCCCGCGCCTGCTCTCGGACACGGCGGCAACGATCATCGACTACACGCAAGGCGGCATCTATTACGACGGCGCCTATCAGGACGAGGTGGCGCGCTGTGCGCGGCAGGCGGGCTCGTACTGGATTGCGGACGAGGTCGTCACCGGCGCCGGTCGCGCGGGACGGTGGTTCGCCTTCCAGGGCGCGCAGAGCCGCCCCGACATCGTGACGCTCGGAAAGTCGCTCGGTGGTGGTGCGGCGGCGGTGGCTGCGGTCGTGGTGTCCAAGGACATCGTCGAGCGGCTCAAGGGCACGAGCTGGCAGAACTACGGCACGCTGCGCGGCCATCCGATCAGCATGGCCGCCGTCAGCGCCTATCTGAAGGTCGTCTCCGACGGGAAGATTCTGGAGCACGTCGCGAGTCTCGAAAAGCTGTTCACCCGCCGCCTGCTCGCGATCGCGCAAAAGCACCCGAGCGTGCAGCGTGTGGCCGGGCAGGGACTGCACTGGACGGTGGAGCTCTACGGTCCGGATTGGCGCACCTGGCATGCCGACACCACGGAGGTGCCGATCGCCTCGCGCGTCGCGGAGCGCGCGCTGGAGGCCGGCGCTGTCATCGGCACCAGCGGCGAGCAGACCTCGCTGTTCCTGGCACCGCCTCTGATCATCTCCGAGCGCGAGGCTAACCAGCTTCTGGACGCGCTCGACCACGGTCTCGATGTCGCTGACGAGGAGCACGGGTGAGCCACACAACGTCCCTGAGGTCACCGGCCTGGCCGGCGGACGAGCCCTGGCATCTCGCGATGCCGGAGGGGACGCTCTACGACGCGCTGGCGCGTGCTGAACGTGAACGACCATCGCATCCGGCGACGGTGTTCTACGGCGCGAGCCTGAGCTACGCCGAGCTGCGCGACCGGGTCGATGCCATGGCCGGCTTCCTGCAAAGCGTTTGCGGCATCAAGCGCGGCGACCGCGTCATGATCGCGCTGCAGAATTCGCCGCAATATATCGTCGCCTATTACGCGACGATGCGGGCGGACGCCGTGATCGTGCCGGTCAATCCCATGAACAAGACCGCCGAGATCGCGTATCTCGCTGCGGACAGCGGCGCCAGAGTTGCGATCATCGGCAGCGAGCTGAGCGATGTGTTTGCGCCGCTGATCGGCGAGGCCATCACGCATGCAATCGTCGCGCAATATCGCGACGAGGTTCCAGCCGCGACGCCCTACACGCTGCCGCTCTGCGTGACCGACGCGCCGTCGGAGGTGCCGTCGTCGCCGGGTTGGCATTCGTGGTCGCTCGCGATCGCGCAAGGCCTGCAGCCGGTTGCGATGGAGGCGGGGCCGGACGATCTCATGATCCTGCCCTACACGTCGGGCACGACAGGCAAGCCCAAGGCGTGCATGCATACAAATCGCAGCGCGCTGTTCACCGCCGTGTTGCAAGCGCGCTGGTATGGGCTCGATGGCGGTGACGTGATGACCGGCTTCATGCCGCTGTTCCATGTCGCGGGCATGCAGGGCTCGATGAATGCCGCCATTGTCGCCGGCGCCACGTTGCTGCTGATGGCGCGCTGGGACAAGGATCTGCTGCCGGATTTGTTCGAGACCTATGGCGTCACGTTCTGGAACGCCGCCCCGACCATGATCGTGGATGTGCTCGCCAGCGCCAGCTTCCGCGACAAATGCCTTGCCAAGCTCAAGGTGCTGACTGGCGGCGGCGCGGCGATGCCGACCGCGGTCGCTGAACGGCTCAAGGGGCGGTTCGGCCTGGATTTCGTCGAGGGCTACGGCATGACCGAGACGATGTCTCCGACGCACCTCAATCCGATGGCCGCACCGAAGCGGCAGTGCCTCGGCATCGCCGTGCACGAGACCGACGCCAGGGTGATCGATCCCGAACGCCTGATCGAGCTCGATGACAACGTGGTCGGCGAGATCATCGTGCACGGACCGCAGCTGCTGCAGGGTTACTGGAACAGGCCGCAGGCGGATACTGAGGCCTTCATCGAACGCGACGGCAAGCGGTTCCTGCGCACGGGCGATCTCGGCTACCGCGATGCCGACGGTTATTTCTTCGCCGTCGACCGCCTGAAGCGGATGATCAATGTCAGCGGCTTCAAGGTGTGGCCAGCCGAGGTCGAGGCGGCGATGTACCAGAACCGCGCCATCCGGGAATGCTGCATCATCTCAGCGCCGGACGGCTATCGCGGTGAGACCGTCAAGGCGCTGGTGGTGCTCGATGACGCCGCGCGCGCGACCACGTCGGAGGGCGACATCGTCGGCTGGGCACGCGGCGCGATGGCGAGCTACAAGGCGCCGCGCGCCGTCATCTTCGTCGAATCCCTGCCGCGCACCGCCAGCAACAAGATCAACTGGCGGCTGTTGCAGGATGCCGAATGGGGGCGGACGGCATGAAAGCTGCTTGGCTGGAATATCGGCACGGAGCCGCGTTATGCTTGGCGCGGCGGAAGATCCTACAAGCCGACCCTTCCCCCCAGACATCACCAGGAACTCGCTGATGCGCATCGTCAATGTCGCCGCCGCCCAGATGGGCCCGATCCAGAAAGCCGACAGCCGCGAGGTTGTGGTCAAGCGCATGATCGCGCTGATGGACGAGGCGAAAGCGAAGGGCGCCGACCTGATCGTCTATCCCGAGCTGGCGCTGACGACGTTCTTCCCGCGCTGGTACGTCGAGGACCGCGCCGAGTTCGACATCTGGTTCGAGCGCGAGATGCCGAACGCGGCAACCAGGCCGTTGTTCGAGCGCGCGGCGCAGCACCAGATGGCGATGAATTTTGGCTATGCCGAGCTGACGCCAGACGGTCATCATTTCAACACCGCGATCCTGACGGATAAATCCGGCAAGATCGTCGGCAAATACCGCAAGGTGCATCTGCCGGGCCATGTGGAATACGACACCAAGCGCTCGCATCAGCATCTGGAGAAACGCTATTTCGAGCCGGGCGATCTCGGCTTCAAGGTCTGGCGCGAGCTTGGCGGCATCATCGGCATGGCGATCTGCAATGATCGCCGCTGGCCCGAGACCTATCGCGTCATGGGGCTGCAGGGCGTCGAGATGGTGCTGATCGGCTACAACACGCCGTCCGTGAATGCCGAGAAGAGCGAGGAAGGCGTCGAGAAGCGCCTGTTCCACAACCGCCTCTCCGTGCAGGCCGGCGCCTATCAGAACGCGACCTGGGTGGTCGCGGTCGCCAAGGCCGGCAATGAGGATGGTCACCCGCTGTTCGGCGGCAGCCTGATCGTCGATCCCAATGGCGAGATCGTGGCCGAGGCCAAGACGGATGACGACGAGCTTCTGGTCCATGCCTGCGACCTCGATGCCACGGCCTTCGGCAAGACCACGATCTTCGATTTCTCCCGGCATCGCCGCATCGAGCATTACGGCCTGATCACCAGCCAGACCGGCGCCGTGCCGCCGCCGGAGAAATGACGCCGATGGCTGACAAGGGCATCTCCTTGCGTGAGCTCGATCCGCGCGATCGCTACAAGCTGCTTTGCGGCGTGGTGGTGCCGCGGCCGATCGCGCTGGTGACCACGCTGGACGAGAACGGCGCGGTGAATGCCGCGCCGTTCAGCTTCTTCAACGTGTTCTCCGAAAGCCCGGCCTTGATCGTGCTCGGGCTCCAGCACAAGCCGGATCACTCGCCGAAGGACACTACCCGCAACATCCATCGCGACGGCGAATTCGTCGTGCATATGGTGGACGAGGCGCTGTCGGTCGCGATGAACGACTGCGCGGTTGATTTCCCCTCAGGCGACAGCGAGGTCGCCGCGACGGGCCTGGCGACGCTTCCCTCCGTGGACGTGAAGGTGCCGCGCCTCGCTGCGGCGCCGTTCGCGCTGGAATGCCGGCGCCATGTCGTGCTGACCTTCTCGCCCGATCGCGAGCTGCTGGTCGGCGAGGTCGTGCGGGTTCACGCCCGCGAGGGCCTCGTCGATACCGCCAACATGTATGTCGATCTCGACGCCTATCGGCCGATCGGCCGCATGTTCGGCAACCTCTACACCACCCAGCGGGACACGTTTGCCCTGGTCCGCGAGAGCCATGCGCAATGGCTCGCGCGCCAGGAAACCAAAGAGCTGAAGGACGCCTAGTGGGCCGAGAACCGCACCGTACCCAGCGCCATGGTGACGGCCGCCTGTGTCGGGTCGATCACGGGAATGCGCAGCGCGTCTTCGAGCGCACGGCGGTGGCGCGCCATGCCGGCGCAGCCCATCACGATGGCGCGGGCGCCGTCCTCGTCGCGCAGCGCGCGGCCGACCTCGATCATCTTGGCGAGCGTGCCTTCACCGGAGGCGGTTTCGGCGACGCTCATGTTCAGCGGCCGCTCGCCGGAAAAGCGGTCGGTCAGGCCCATCTGCCTGAGATAGCGCATGTGCCGCGGGATCGAGCGCTGCGCGATCGCGATGACGCCGAAGGTCTCCGCGCGGGACAGCGCCGTCAGCACGCCGCACTCGGCAATGCCGAACACCGGCCGGTCGGTGCCTTCACGGCAGACCTGGAGCCCGGGATCGCTGTAGCAGGCGATGACGAAAGCGGCCGAGCTGTTGTCGGTTTCGACCAGCTTTCGCAAAGGAATCGCAACGCTATCGGCGTCCGCCTGGCTTTCGATGCCGAACGGACCCTCGGCCAGCGTCTGGCAGACCACTTCGGGTCCGCCTTCGAAATCGAGCGGCTTCAACGCATCCTCCAGCCCCTGCGTGACCTTGTGGTTGGAGTTCGGGTTGATGACGAGAATGCGCGGCCGGGACATGATGATCTTCCTGCGAAATTTAGCGAACGTGCCTTGAGCCTATCACGGAGTGCCTCATGACTGAACCCGCTTACGACCTGATCATCCGCGGCGGCCGTGTCGCCACCACGACCGACGTCTTCGAGGCCGACGTCGCCATCTCCGGCGAGACCATCGCGGCGATCGGCCGCGGGCTTCCGCCGGCAAAGCGCGAGATCGACGCACGCGGCAAGCTGGTGCTGCCCGGCGGCGTCGACAGTCACGCCCATATCGAGCAGCTGTCGGCCGCCGGCATCATGAACGCCGATACGTTCGAGAGCGCCACCGTCTCCGCCGCCTTCGGCGGCACCACCACGGTGATTCCGTTCGCGGCTCAACATGTCGGCATGAAGCTGCCGCAGGTCGTCGAGGATTATCACGCCCTGGCGAAGAAGGGCGCGGTGATCGATTACGCTTTTCACATGATCATTGCGGACGCGACCAAGGAGACGGTCGAGGAGCACATTCCCGCGCTGGTGAAGCAGGGCCATGCCTCGATCAAGATCTTCATGACCTACGATCGCCTCAAGGTCGACGACGAGCCGCTGCTCGACATCCTGCTCGCTGCGCGTCAGTCGGGTGCGATGCTGTGTGCCCACGCCGAGAACCACGGCATCATCGCCTGGATGGTGAAGCGGCTGCTGTCACGCGGCTACACGATGCCGAAATACCACGCCGTCAGCCACGCCCGCGTCTCTGAGGCGGAAGCCTTCACCCGGCTGATCGGCATGGCGGCGCTGATCGACCAGCCGATCATGATCTTCCATGTCTCGACAGCCGAGGGCGCCAAGGTGATCCGCGACTCGCGCGGGCAGGGGCTCAAGGTCTTCGCCGAGACCTGCCCGCAATACTTGTTCCTGACCGCTGCTGATCTCGACAAGCCGGGCGCCGAGGGTGCGAAGTGGATGTGCAGCCCGCCGCCGCGCACGCATGCCGACCAGGAGGCGCTGTGGCAGGCGCTCTCGCTCGGCGATCTCCAGACCATCTCGTCGGACCACGCGCCGTATCGCTATGACGAGACCGGCAAGTTGCGCGCCGGCCCCAATCCCAACTTCAAGCAGGTCGCCAACGGCCTGCCGGGCCTGGAGCTGCGGCTGCCGCTGTTGTTCGACGCGATGGTCTCGAAGGGACGGCTCGGCCTGGAAAAATTCGTCGAGCTGACCGCGACGGCGCCGGCCAAGATCTACAACCTGCATCCGCGCAAGGGCTCGATCGCCGTCGGCGCCGACGCCGATATCGCGATCTGGGATCCCAACCGCGAGACCGTGATCGCCGACGAGATGATGCACGATCTCGCCGGCTACACCCCGTTCGCGGGCCGCAGGCTGAAGGGCTGGCCGGTCTCGGTGCTCTCGCGCGGCCGCGTGATCATCGAAGGCAACAAGTGTCTTGCGGGCGCCGGGAGCGGCAAATTCCTGGCGCGCAGCGGCGGCGAGGCGGCCAGGCCGACCGGCCGGCTTGTTGCCGAGATGGATCCGGAGCGGAATTTTGGAGCCACGCTGCTGTGATGGTGGATCGCGCGCGATGAAGGTCGTCATCTTCGGCGGTACCGGCTTCGTCGGCCTCAATCTGGCCGAGGTGCTGCTTGCGCGCGGGCACGAGGTGACGCTGTATGATCGTGCACCGTTGCCGCCATCCGCGCAGCGATCTCTTGCCGACTACGGCGCACGGCTCAAAGCGGTGCAGGGCGATGTCACCGACGCAGACACCATCAATGCCCTTATCGCAAAGGGCTGCGATGCGATCGTGCTGGGCGCCGCGGTGACCGCTGGGGATGACCTCGAAAAGGCATCGACCGCGCGCGTTCTCGAGATCAACGTCATGGCCCAGATCCCGATCCTGCAAGCCGCGATCCGCCATGGCGTTCGCCGCGTCGTCAATCTGTCGTCGGCCTCGGCCTACGGCGCCGCGGGTGCGCGGGTCGACATTCTGGACGAGGAAACGCCCTGCGATCCCGTCTCGTTCTACGCCATCAGCAAGTTCACCTCGGAACGATCGGTGGCACGGCACGCCGAACTTTTTGGCGGTGATTTCCTGAGTGTGCGGTTGACTGCGGTCTTCGGGCCGTGGGAGCGCCCCGGTTCCGTGCGCGATACGCCGAGCCTCCAATATCAGATATTGGCCGCATTCGCTCGCGGCGAGCCGGCCATCATGCCGGAGCCGGGTCTACGAGACTGGACTTACGCGCCGGACGCTGCCGAAGCTGTCGCGATTCTGGTCGAAGCCGAGCGCCCTCGTCACCGGCTGTACAACATTTCGAACGGCGGGGCGTGGCCCGCATTGCAATGGGGCGAGGCGTTCGCAGCGTTGCATCCCGGCCTGGAGTGCCGGCTGGCGGCGCCCGGAGAGAAGACGGCCATCAAGCTGCACGGGCCCTATCGCGCGCCACTGTCGGTGACGCGAATGGCCGACGAATTCGGTTGGCACGCGCGGTTCGGCTGCGCCGCGTCCGCTGCCGCGATGAGCGCCTGGCTGAAGCAGCACAAGGAGTGGATCTGAGATGCGGCTGAATGGGCGCACCGCCATCATCACCGGCGCGGGCTCGGGCATCGGCCGCGCCAGCGCAAAACTGTTCGCGGAGGAGGGCGCGCGCCTTGCCCTGGTCGATCGTGATGCCGCTGGCCTCGAGGACACGCTGAGGCTGGTGAGCGAGGCAACGATGCATGTCGGCGACGTCGGCGATGCCGCATTCGCCGAGACGGTCGTCGGCGACGTCGTGGCCCGGCATGGCCGGCTCGACATCCTGATGACCGCTGCCGGTTTCTCCTGTGGCGGCACGGTGCTGACGACGAGCCTGGATGACTGGGATGCGGTGTTCCGCGCCAATGTCGGCGGCACCTGGCTGTGGGCGCGGGCCGCGGTGCCGCAGATGCAGCGGCAGAACAGCGGCTCGATCATCACGCTGGCCTCGCAGCTCGCCATTGCCGGCGGCAAGGGCAACAGCGCCTATATCGCGGCCAAGGGCGCGATCATCAGCCTGACTCGGACCATGGCGTTGGACTTCGCCACCGACGGCATCCGTGTCAACGCGATCGCGCCCGGTGCGATCGACACGCCGATGCTTCGCCGCAGCTTTGCCCGCCACGCCAATCCGGACGAAGTGCGCGACACCTCGCGCAACCGCCACGCCATGAAGCGGTTCGGCCAGGCCGAGGAGATCGCGCAGACCGCGCTGCATCTCGCCAGCGACGCCTCTTCGTTCACGACCGGCACCGTGATGGTGGTCGACGGAGGCTGGCTCGCGGCATGAGTGAGGCGCTCACCCAGCTCGAAGCCGATATTCGCGCCGATCTCGCCAGGATCGCGCATCCCGGCGCTGCCTGGCTCGAACCGAAAACGGGACCCGACGGCAAACCGGCGCTGGATGTCCTCATCATCGGCGCCGGTCAGTCCGGCATCGCCATCAGCTTCGGCCTGCTGCGCTCGCGCGTCAGCAACATTCTGCTGATCGACAAGGCCGAGGAGGGCAAGGAGGGCCCGTGGCTCACCTATGCCCGGATGCCGACGTTGCGCAGCCCGAAGGACTACACCGGGCCCGATCTCGACATCCCCAGCCTGACTTACCAATCCTGGCATGAGGCCCGATTCGGCAAGGCGAGCTGGCAGGAGCTCGGCCTGATCACGCGCGAGCATTGGGCGGAATATCTGCTCTGGCTCCGGCGTACGGTCGGCTTGCCGGTGCACAATGCTTGTGAACTGCTGGAGATCGGGCCGGCGGCTGACGGCCTTCTCGCTGCGCGCGTGAAACGGGCAGGAGAGGTCGAAACGCTCTATGCCCGCAAGATCGTGCTCGCGACGGGGCAGGAGGGCATGGGCGATTGGATGATCCCCCAGCAGCTGGCGCATCTGCCGGCGAGCTCTATTGCGACCGTCGCCGACGATATCGATTTCGAAAGCCTGCGCGGCAAGCGCGTCGCCGTCATCGGTGCCGGCGCCTCCGCCTTCGACAATGCGGCGACGGCTCTGGAAGCCGGAGCCGCCGAGGTGCACCTGCTGTGCCGCCGTGCGCAGATCCAGGTCATCCAGCCCTATCGTTGGCTGACCTTTCGCGGCTTCCTGCGTCATCTCAGCGATCTCGACGATGCCTGGCGCTGGCGCTTCATGCGCAAGATCCTCGAAATGCGCGAGGGATTTCCGCAACCGACCTATGACCGCTGCGCGCGTCACGCCAATTTCACATTGCACGAGGGCGCGCCGCTCGAGGCCGCGCGCGAGACCGACAGAGGCGTCGAATTGCAGACGCCGCGCGGCCACGTCATGGCAGACTTCGTCATCTGCGGCACCGGCATCGACATGAACTTTGCCGGGCGCGGCGAGCTCGCCAAATTCGCCGGCAACATCGCCACCTGGGCCGACCGCTATCATCCGCCGGAAAACGAGCGCAACGAACGGCTCGGCCGCTTTCCCTATCTCGCCGACGACTATTCCTTCACCGAGCGCGTGCCAGGCGAGACGCCCTGGATCTCCGACGTCCATCTCTTCGCCATCGCCTCCACCATGAGCTTCGGTCCGTCAGGATCGTCGATCAACGCGATGACGACCGCCGTTCCAAAGCTGGTCCACGGCCTGACGCGCGGCCTGTTCCGCGCCGATCTCGAACGGCACTGGGCTTCGCTCAGCGCCTATGACGTGCCGCAGGCCGTGGTTACGCGGCCGGCGCGAGAAATGGGGGAATCGCTGTGATCATCCATGCGCCGCCGCGGCGATGCGTCCCCAAAAACGCCCGATGAGACTGGCGCGCAACTTGCTTCCTTCTTAACCTGCCTTGCTGGCGTTCTCGTTCGAAATTCAGGGAAAAACCAATGCGTTTTGTGTCTTTCAGGCCGGCGACCTGCGTGCTCGCTACCACTGCGCTGTTGCTCATCGCCACCGCGCCGTCGCAAGCGCAAACCCGGGCCGAGACGCTGCGCTATGTCACCGGCGCATCCGTCAACACGCTCGATCCCAACATTCCCGGCTCGACCCGCGAATCCTTCGCGCTGAGCATGAGCACCTATGACCGGCTGGTGGCATTCGGCCGCAAGCAGCTCAACGGCAAATGGGTGTTCGACCTCGACACGATCACCGGCGAGCTCGCCGAATCCTACGACGTCAGTCCGGACGGCCTGAAGATCACTTTCCGCCTGCGCAAGGATGCAAAATTCCAGGACGGCTCGCCGGTCACCGCCGAGGACGTCAAGTGGTCGCTCGACCGCTGCGTCACCGCGCCGATCCTCGGCAAGGCGCAGCTGCTGACGGGATCTCTGACGTCGGCCGATCAGTTCAAGGTGATCGATCCCCTCACCATCGAGGTGACGCTGCCAAAACCCGACAAGCTTGCGCTGCCGAATCTCGCCACCGTCTATCCGATGATCATCAACTCGAAAGTGGCAAAGGAGCACGCGACGGCTGACGATCCCTGGGCCACGGCCTGGCTGAAGGAGCACACCGCCGGCAGCGGCGCCTACGCGGTCGAGAGCTTCAAGCCCGGCGAGCAGGTGATCATCAAGCGCGACGAGAGCTGGAACCGCGGCGCGGCCAACAAGCCCGCGTTCTTCAAGCGCGTGATCGTGCAGTCGGTGCCGGAGCCGGCGACGCGCGCCAACCTCGTCGAGCGCGGCGATGCCGATCTCGTGCTCGATCTGCAGGCGAGCGACGTGCAGTCGCTGGAGGCCAAGGGCAAGCTCAAGGTGATCTCGACGCCGCAATACAACGCCGTCACCTTCGTCTCGATGAACAACCAGATCCCGCCCTTCGACAACGTCAATGTACGCCGCGCCATCGCTTCCGCGCTGCCCTATGAGGACATGTTCAAGGCCGCTCTATTCGGCCGGGGGGCGCCGCTGTTTGGCGCGACCTGGGCGGACGGCAAGCCGGCGAACGGCATCTATCCGTTCCAGCAGCCGCTGAAGCTCGATCTCGACAAGGCCAGGGAATACCTCAAGGCCGCAGGTCTTCCCGAGGGCTTCTCGACCACCTTCAGCTTCAATGTCGGCCAGGCTTCGACCGCCGAGCCGATGGCGGCCCTCGTCAAGGAGTCGCTTGGCAAGATCGGCATCAAGGTCGACATCCAGAAGCTGCCGGACGCACAGATGTCGACGCAGATCAACGAGAAGAAGCTGCCGTTCTTCACCGAAGGTATCGTCGCATGGCTGCCGTCGACCGACTATTTCTACCGCAACTTCTACACCGGCAGTCAGCGCTGGAATTACAGCTCGATCAACAACCCCGACCTTGCGGCGATTGCGCAGGAGGCGCGCTTCGAGCCGGATAAGGCCAAGTACGAGGAAGCTGGCCGCAAGCTCAACGCGATGCATTTCGACCTGATGCCGCAAATCATGCTGTGGCAACCCAATCAGGACGCGGTCATGGCGCCGTCGATCGAAGGCTACACTTACGAGTTCCATCGCCAGGTAGATTATCGCGATGTCAGCCGCAAGTGACATCCGTGGCCAGCAGGAACGCTGAATGGTGACGACCGGTCTTGGTGCAACGATGGTGCGGGCGGGCAGGCGGCTCTTGTCGTCGCTGCCGGCACTGTTCGGTGTGCTGGTCTTCACCTTCCTTTTGATGCGCGTCCTGCCCGGCGACCCCGCGGTGTTCTTCGCCTCGGGGCCCAATGCCGGCAAGGAGGAGATCGAGCAGATCCGCAAGCAGATGGGGCTCGACAAATCCGTGCCGGAGCAGCTCGTGTTCTATCTCTCCGACATCGGCCACGGCAATCTCGGCCGCTCGATGATGACCGGCCAGCCGGTGCTGAAGGACCTCCGCGAGCGGCTGCCGGCCTCGCTGGAGCTCACCTTCACCGCGCTGTTGATCGCGCTGATCGCGGCGGTGCCGCTCGGCGTCATCGCGGCGCTGCGGCCGGGATCCATCATCGATCACGGCGTGCGGCTATTCTGCGCGCTCGGCGTTTGCGTGCCGACCTTCGTCTCGGGCCTGCTGTTGATCTACGTCTTCTATTATCTGCTCGGGCTGGCCCCTGATCCGACCGGGCGGATCGACGTCTTCACCTCGCTGCCGCCGCAGCGCACCGGCTTTCTTTGCATCGATTTCCTGCTCGCCGGCGATATTGAGGGCTGGTGGGCGGCCTGCAGGCAGTTGATCCTGCCGGCGGTGAGCATGGCACTGTTCGTGATCGCGCCGCTGGCGCGGATCACGCGGGCCTCGATGCTGGTCTCGCTCGGCAGCGATTTCGTGCGAACCGCGCGCTCGGTCGGATTGTCCTGGCGCAAGGTTGTCGTCACCTATGCGCTCCGCAACGCGATCCTGCCCGTCATCACCATCGCCGGCATCGTGTTCTCGACCATGCTGGGCGCCAATGTGCTGGTGGAGAAAGTGTTCTCCTGGCCGGGCGTGGCCTCCTATGCGCTCGATGCGCTGCTGTCGTCCGACTATGCGCCGGTGCAGGGCTTCGTGCTGCTGATGGCCAGCCTGTTCGTGCTCGTCAATCTCGTCGTGGACATCTGCTACGGCATCGCCGACCCCAGGGTGTCGATCGAATGACAGCCGCAACCCTCCGCCATTCGGTCTGGATTTTGCGCGGCAACCCGCTCACGGCGGTGGCTGCGGCCGGGGTGACGCTGTTCGTCCTGGTTGCGATCTTTGGTCCCTGGATCGTGCCCTATGATCCCGTGGTCTCTAATGTCTCGGAAGCCCTGCAGCCGCCGAGCGCCACGCATCTCGCCGGCACTGACCAACTCGGCCGCGACGTGTTCAGCCGTCTCATCATCGCTGCACGGCTCGACCTTGCCATCGCAGTCTCCGCGGTCGGCATCTCGTTCGTGATCGGGGCCGTCGTCGGCGCGTTCTGCGGCTATGCCGGCGGACGGCTCGATCGCGCCGTCGGCCGCTTCGTCGACGTCATGATGGCGTTTCCGCTGTTCGTGCTGGCGATGGCGATGGTCGCCGCTCTCGGCAACCGGATCGAGAACATCGTGATCGCAACCGCGATCATCAATCTTCCCTTCTACATCCGCTTCGCGCGCGCCGAGGTCAACGTCCGGCGCAATGTCGGCTGGGTTGAGGCCGCGCGCGCCTGCGGCGAGAGCCATTTCTCGGTGGTGCTGCGCTTCCTGCTGCCGAACATCCTGCCGGCGATGGCGGTGCAGATCTCGCTCAATCTGGGCTGGGCCATTCTCAATGCCGCCGGCCTGTCCTTCATCGGCCTCGGCGTCAAGCCGCCGACGCCGGAATGGGGCATCATGGTCGCGGAAGGGGCGCGCTTCATCTCGACCGGACGCTGGTGGCTGGTGGCCTTTCCGGGCCTTGCGCTGATGCTGGCGGTGCTGTGCTTCAACCTCCTCGGCGACGGGATGCGGGACATTCTCGATCCCCGGATGCGCACATGAGCGAGGACCTGCTCAGGATCGACGACCTCCACGTCTCGTTCTCGACGCGGCGGGGCATGATCGAGGCCGTGCGCGGCGTGACGCTCACCGTCAAGGCCGGTGAAATGCTCGGCCTCGTCGGCGAGAGCGGCTCGGGCAAGTCGGTCACCGGCTTTGCGACGACGCGGCTGCTGGATGCCGCCGGCCGCGTCACCGGCGGCAAGATCCTGTTTCGCGGGCAGGACGTCACCAAGCTCCGCGGCGATGATCTGCGACAGCTGCAGGGCGCTGCCATGTCGATGATCTTCCAGAACCCGCGGGCGGCGCTCAATCCGATCCGCGCGATCGGCCTGCAGATCGCGGACGCGATCCTCACCCACAAGCGTATCTCGAAAGAGGCCGCGCGCGGCGAGGCGCTGGAGTTGCTGCGCGCGGTCCAGATCCGCGATCCCGAGGCGCGGATGACCGCCTATCCGCACGAGCTCTCCGGCGGCATGTGCCAGCGCGTCATGATCGCGATCGCGATCTCCTGCAATCCTGCGCTGTTGATCGCGGACGAGCCGACCACCGGCCTCGACGTCACCACGCAGAAGGTGGTGATGGATCTCCTGGCAGACATTGCCGCCGCGCGCGGCATGGCGACGATCCTGATCACGCACGACCTCGGCCTTGCGGCGCGCTATTGCCGCCGCATCGCCGTGATGGAGCGCGGCCGCATCGTCGAGGAGGCGAGCCCCAGCACGCTCTTCGGCGCGCCGCAGCACGCCTATACGAGGCGCTTGGTTGCGGCATCGCCAACGGCGACGTCACGGATCGAAGATCTCGTGACGGAGGAAGAGCGCGAGCGTTACGCCACTGCCATCACCAAGCCCAGGCAGGAGCGAGCGCACGGCACGCCGCCGCTGCTGGAGGTGCGCAAGCTCGCCAAGCGCTTCGATCAGGGCTCTGCCGCGGTGGCCGACTTCTCGATGACGATGGCCGGCGGCGAGAGCGTCGGGCTGGTCGGCGAATCCGGCTCAGGCAAGAGCACGACGTCGCGCATGATCTGCCGCCTGATCGATCCGAGCGAGGGCGACATCGTGTTCGACGGGCAGTCGATCGGCCACGTGGCGGCGCGCGATTTCCACCGCTCGCTCTTGCGCAAAGACATCCAGATGGTCTTTCAGGACCCGAACGAGAGCCTCAACCCGCGTTTCACGGCGTTCGATTGCATTGCCCATCCCTTGATGCGTCTCGACGGCATGCGCGCCGGCGATGGGCTTCGCAAGCGGGTGGAGGAATGCGCTGAGCGGGTCGGACTGCCGCTCGATCTGCTGCCGCGGTTTCCGCATCAGCTCTCGGGCGGTCAGAAAGCCCGCGTCGGCATTGCCCGCGCCATCGCCTGCCGGCCGCGGCTCCTGGTGCTGGACGAGCCGACCGCCGCGCTCGACGTCTCGGTGCAGGCGGTTGTGCTGCAGCTGCTCGATCGACTCAGGCGCGAGAACGACATTGCGCTGCTGTTCGTCAGCCACGACCTCAACGTGGTGCGCATGCTGTGCGACCGCACCATCGTGCTGCGCAACGGCGGCATCGTGGAGCAGGGCGAGAGCCGGGCCCTGTTCGATAATCCGAAGACCGACTACACGCGCAAGCTGGTCGAGGCGATTCCGCATTTCGAAGCCGGGCCGGCCCTGGCGACCGCTCTTTGAGGCCGGGATCAGCCCAAATGGCGGTGAGATCCCACTGGCGATGGCGCATTTAGTGGCATACCATTTGCTTGCAAATGGGCTCGGTTTCACTTGCCCTTTGCCAATGAACAGCTGGCATCACGGCATTACTGGGAGGACTTCATGGATCGCAGGACGGTATTGAAGGGGTTGGCGGGCGCGGGCGGTCTGGCATTGACGGGCGGCCTGTCGGCCCCGGCGATCGCCCAGGGCGCCGCGGCCCGCACCCTGCGTTTCGTGCCGCAGGCCAATCTCGCCAATTTCGACCCGATCTGGGGCACGCAATATGTCGTGCGCAATGCCGCCGCGATGGTCTGGGACACGCTCTACGGCATCGATTCCTCGCTGAAGCCGCAACGCCAGATGGTCGAGTCCGAGGAGGTGACCGACGACGGCACGACCTGGACGTTCAAGCTGCGCTCCGGGCTCAAGTTCCACGATGGCGAGCCGGTGCTCAGCAAGGACGTCGTGGCAAGCCTGACGCGCTGGTCGGCGCGCGATCCGATGGGTCTGATGATCAAGGCGCTGCAGCAGGAGCTGACCGCTGTCGACGATCGCACATTCAAATGGGTGCTCAAGCAGCCCTTTCCGAAGATGCTCTACGCGCTGGCCAAGAACAACTCGCCTTGCGGCTTCATCATGCCGGAGCGCATCGCGCAGACCGATCCGTTCAAGCAGATCACCGACTATGTCGGTTCCGGGCCGATGAAGTTCGTCAAGGGCGAATGGGTGCCGGGCGCGAAGGCGGTGTTCGAGAAATTTGCGGACTACGTGCCGCGGCAGGAGAAGGCGTCCTGGCTCGCGGGCGGCAAGCAGATGCAGCTCGATCGCATCGAATGGATCGTGATGCCGGATCCGGCCACGGCCGCCGCTGCCTTGCAGAACGGCGAGGTCGATTGGTGGGAAAACCCGATTGCCGACCTCGTGCCTGTCCTGAAGAAGAACAAGAACATCAGCGTCGACATCGGCGATCCGCTGGGCAATATCGGCTCGTTCCGGATGAACCATCTGTTCGCGCCGTTCAACGACGTGCGGGCGCGGCGTGCCGTGCTGATGGCGCTCAGCCAGGAAGACTATATGCGCGCGATCGTCGGCGACGACACCGCGCTCTGGAAGCCGCTGCCCGGCTTCTTCACGCCGGAGACGCCGCTCTACAGCGAAGTCGGTGGCGAGATCCTGAAGGGCAAGCGCGATTTCGATGCGGCCAAGAAGCTGCTCGCCGAGAGCGGCTATTCCGGCCAGCCGGTGACCTGCATCGTGGCGCAGGATCAGCCGATCACCAAGGCAATGGGTGACGTCACCGCGGACCTGCTCAAGAAGCTCGGCATGAATGTCGATTTCGTCGCCACCGATTGGGGCACGGTCGGCTCCCGTCGCGCGCAGAAGACGCCGCCGGGACAGGGCGGCTGGAACATGTTCCACACCTGGCATGCCGGCGCGGACTGCATCAATCCGGCTCCCTACACCGCCATCCGCGCCAACGGCGACAAGGCCTGGTTCGGCTGGCCGAACAGCCCCGGCACCGAGAAGGAGGTTGCGTCCTGGTTCGAGGCCAAGAGCCTCGACGAGGAGAAGGCTGCCATCGGTCGCCTCAACAAGGCGGCGCTCGACGACGTGGTCTACGCGCCCACGGGCTTCTTCCTGAGCTACACCGCCTGGCGCAAGAACGTCTCCGGCGTCACCAAGGGGCCGCTGCCGTTCTTCTGGGGCGTGTCGAAGACTGCATGATCGTGCGCTGAGGCCAGATGCTCTCCTACATCCTCCGTCGCATCGTCGCGACCTTGCCAGTCATGGCCATCGTCGCGCTGTTCGTGTTCAGCCTGCTCTACATCGCGCCCGGTGATCCGGCCGTGGTGATCGCGGGCGACCAGGCGAGCCCGGAGGATGTGGAGCGCATCCGCCAGAGCCTCGGCCTCGACCGGCCCTTCCTGGTCCAGTTCGGAAGCTGGGTCTGGCGCATCCTGCACGGCGATCTCGGCACCTCGATCTTCACCAACCTGCCGGTCTCGGCGATGATCGGGCAGCGTCTCGGACCGACGCTGTCGCTGATGATCGTCACGCTGCTGCTGACGGTCGTGGTGGCGGTGCCGCTCGGCGTGGTGGCGGCATGGAAGGCCGGCAGCCTGATCGATCGCGTCATCATGGGCTTTGCCGTGTTCGGATTCTCGCTGCCCGTCTTCGTGGTCGGCTACATGCTCGCCTACATCTTCGCGCTGGAGCTGGAATGGCTGCCGGTGCAGGGCTACACGCCGCTCAGCTCCGGCTTCTGGCCGTGGCTCGAGAACCTGATCCTGCCGGCGGTCGCGCTCGGCTGCGTCTATATCGCGCTGGTCGCCCGCATCACGCGGGCAGCCATGCTCGAAGTGCTGCAGCAGGACTATATCCGCACCGCCAAGGCCAAGGGCCTCGGGCAGGGCGGCATCCTGTTCATCCACGCCCTGAAGAACGCGGCGGTGCCGATCGTCACCGTGATCGGGATCGGCATCGCGCTCCTGATCGGCGGTGCGGTCGTCACCGAGAGCGTGTTCGCGATCCCCGGCCTCGGCCGCCTCACCATCGATGCCATCCTGCGCCGCGACTATCCGGTGATCCAGGGTATCGTGCTGCTGTTCAGCTTCGTCTACGTCCTCGTCAATCTGATGATCGACGTCGTCTACACGCTCGTTGACCCGAGGATCCGCTATTGACCGACACCACCGTCAATCCACAATCGCTTCCGGCCGGCCTCGTCCTCGCACCGCAACTGCCCGAGATCCTGCGGCCGGTCAGGATACGGCGCGGCTTCGTCGGCCTGCTGCGCGGCCATCCGACGGTCGCGATCGGCGGCGCGCTGCTGCTGGCGCTGGTGCTGATCGCGGTCTTTGCGCCTTACCTCGGCACGGTCGACCCGACCGCGCTTGCGCCCGCCAAGCGCACCCGCGCGCCGTCGGCCGATTTCTGGTTCGGCACCGACGTGCTCGGCCGCGACATTTATTCGCGCGTGCTGTTCGGCGCACGCGTCTCGCTCACGGTCGGCCTGTCGGTCGCGATCTTCGCGTCGGCGATCGGCCTTGCCATCGGCATGGTCTCCGGCTTCATCCGCTGGGCCGACGGCATCCTGATGCGGTTCATGGACGGGCTGATGTCGATCCCGCCGATCCTGCTGGCGATCGCGCTGATGGCGCTGACGCGCGGCAGCGTCGGCAACGTCATCCTGGCGATCACCGTGGCCGAGATCCCGCGCGTCTCGCGCCTCGTCCGCAGCGTCGTGCTGTCCTTGCGCGAACAGCCCTATGTGGACGCGGCGGTGGCCTGCGGCACCCGCACGCCGATGATCATCCTGCGCCATATCTTGCCCAACACCGTTGCGCCGATGCTGGTGCAGGCGACCTATATCTGCGCCAGCGCCATGATCACGGAGGCGATCCTGTCCTTCATCGGCGCCGGCACGCCGCCGACCATCCCGTCCTGGGGCAACATCATGGCCGAGGGCCGTGCGCTCTGGCAGGTGAAGCCCTACATCGTGTTCTTCCCGGCGGCGTTCCTGTCCGTCACCGTGCTCGCCGTGAATCTGCTCGGCGACGGCCTTCGCGATGCGCTCGACCCGCGCATGGCCAAGAGTCTGTGATGTTGCCTCTGATGGATCGAGGCTGATTGCGATGGCATTGCTCGAAGTCGAGAATCTCCAGACCCATTTCCGCACGCCCGGCGGCATCAACCGCGCGGTCGACGGGGTGTCCTTCCATGTCAACGAGGGCGAGACGCTCGCCATCGTCGGCGAGTCCGGCTGCGGCAAGTCGGTGACGTCGATGTCACTGATGCGGCTGATTCCGGAGCCGCCGGGCCGGATCGCAGGCAGCATCCGCTTCGCGGGCAGGGATCTCCTGAAGCTGTCCGACCGCGAGATGCGCGCGATCCGCGGCAACGACATCTCGATGATCTTTCAGGAACCGATGACGAGCCTCAACCCGGTGCTCACCGTCGGCCGCCAGATCCGCGAGACCTTGATGATCCATCAGGGCCTCGACAAGCAGGCGGCGGAGGCGCACGCGGTCGAGATGCTGACCCTGGTCGGCATTCCCGAGCCGAAACGGCGCGTCGGCGAATATCCGCACCAGTTGTCCGGCGGCATGCGCCAGCGCGTGATGATCGCGGTGGCGCTGGCCTGCAATCCGAAGCTTCTGATTGCGGACGAGCCGACCACCGCGCTCGACGTGACGATCCAGGCGCAGATCCTGAAGCTGATGCTGGATCTGAAGCGCCGGGTCGGTGCCGCCATCATCCTGATCACCCACGATCTCGGCGTCGTCGCCGAGATCGCCGAGCGCGTCATGGTGATGTATGCCGGCCGCAAGGTCGAGGAGGCGCCGGTGGCCGAGCTGTTCCGTTCGCCGCGCCATCCCTATACGCAAGGGCTGTTGGGTGCGGTGCCGAAGCTCGGCTCCTCGCTCGCGGGCACCGCGACCCGCCTCGCCGAGATTCCCGGGCAGGTGCCCGACCTTCGCAAGCCGATCACGGGCTGCGTCTTCGCCGGCCGCTGCGCGCTCGCGACCGACCTCTGCCGGCAATATGCGCCGGGACTGGAAGAGAAGGGCCCGCGCCACGTCGCCGCCTGCCACTACGCTGCCAAGGGAGCTGTTGCGGCATGAGTCCTCCGCTGCTCCAGGTCAACGACCTCAAGAAGCATTTTCCGATCAACAAGGGCCTCTTCGGGCGGCAAACCGAATTCGTCTATGCGGTCGACGGCGTGTCGTTCGAGATCGCGCGCGGCGAGACCTTGTCGCTGGTCGGCGAGTCCGGCTGCGGCAAGTCGACGGTCGGCCGCGCCATCCTGCGGCTGTTCGAGATCACCTCGGGCCAGGTCATCCTGGACGGCCAGAGGATCGACGACGCCGCACCGAGCACGATGCGCCAGATGCGCCGCCGCGTGCAGGTGGTGTTCCAGGATCCGTTCTCGAGCCTCAATCCGCGCATGCGCGTGCGCGACATTCTCGCCGAGCCGATCCGCAATTTCGGCCTCGCCAAATCCGCGGAGGACCTCGAGGTCCGTGTCACGTCGCTGATGGACACGGTGCGCCTGCCGCGCGAGGCGCTGAACCGCAGGCCGCACGAATTCTCCGGCGGCCAGCGTCAGCGCATCGGCATTGCGCGGGCGCTCGCGGCCGAGCCGGAGCTGATCGTCTGCGACGAGGCGGTCTCCGCGCTCGACGTTTCAGTCAAGGCGCAGATCGTCAATCTGCTGCAGGATCTCCAGCGCGAGTTCGGCCTCGCGCTGCTGTTCATCAGCCACGATCTCGCCATCGTCGAGCACATGACCCACCGCGTGGCGGTGATGTATCTCGGCAAGATCGTCGAGGTGGCACCACGTCGCGAGATCTTTGCCGCGCCGAGGCACCCCTATACCAAGGCGCTGCTTTCGGCCGTGCCGCTGCCGGAGCCCGGAGCCCAGCGCAATCCCATCATCCTCAAGGGCGACGTGCCGAGCCCGATCAACCCGCCGAAGGGGTGTCGCTTTCATACCCGGTGTCCCTTCGTCTTCGATCGTTGCCGGACCGAGGAGCCGGCGCTGCGCGCGATAGGACCCGAGCAGTGGGTGGCCTGTCACCTCGAAGAGCCGCCGTAGAGGCTCATCCCTGCCGGCGCAGGAAACCGGTGATCGTGATCTTCTCCCAGATGCCGGCCGCGGCAAAAGGGTCAGCACGGTTGAAGGCTTCGACCTCGGCGCGGCCGGGAGCCTCGATCAGGAACAGGCTGCCGATCATGGTCTGGCCGTCATCGGAGACCAGCGGTCCCGACATCACGATCTTGACGCCGAAGCGCGAGGTGTCGCCGAGGAAGGCCTTATGGGCATCGTAATTGGCGAGCCGGGTCGACAACGCGCCGGCGCGGTCGACGGCGTGAATGGCGAACAGCATGGTGTCTCCGTTTCTTGCTTCGGTTCTTGCTTAGCTTTTTGGGACGGCCGCGGGCTGCGGCCGTCCGGGCTTGTTGTGATCGGGTCGTCTACTTCGCGCTGAGCTTGCCGGCGTCCTCGAAGGTCGGACAGGTCCGCTGCTCCAACGGCACGTCGAAAGGCCCGTAATTGTCCTTGGTGATCACCGTCGGCTTCAGCACGATCTCGCTGATGACCGGCTGGTTCCGCAGCGACCGGATCGCCATCATGGTGCCGAGGCAGCCTTGCGCAAAGCCGTTGTAGTCGCCGCTCGCCAGCAGCTTGCCGGACTTGATCGCGTCGATCGCCTCCTTGGTGCCGTTGATGCCGATCACCTGCGCCTTGCGGTTGGCGCCGTCGAGCGCCTCGATCGCGCCGACCGCCATGGCGTCGTTGGCGGCGAGCACGCCGTCGATCTGCGAATTCGACTGCATCAAATTCTCCATGACCTGGAGCGCCTGGAGCCGCTGATAGTTGCCGGGCTGCGAGGCCAAGAGCTTGGCGCCGGGCGCCTCCTTCAACGCGTCGTTGAAGCCGCGCACGCGGTCGACATTGGTCAGCGAGCCCTTGACGCCCTCGATGATGACGATGTTGCCCTTGCCGCCGAGCGTCTTGAGCAGGAAGCGCGCGGTCTCCAGCCCAAGGCTGTAATCGTCGGCGCCGACGAAGGACAGGAACTTGCCGCCGGCAGAGCGGTCGGTGATGTTGACGACCGGGATTTTGGCTTCGTTGATCTTCTCGACGCCCGGGACCATCGCCTTGTAATCGACCGGCGTGAACACGATCGCGCTCGGCTTCTTCACCACGACGTCCTCGATCTGGCTGAGCTGCTCGGGAATCGAGTCCGGCTTGGTCGGGATGTACTGCAGCGTCTTCGCGTTCAGCGTCTTTGCCATGTTGTCGGCGCCGACCCGCACCGTCTGGAAGAACGGATTGGTCTGGTTCTTGGTGAAGACGGCGATGGTCTCGCCGTCGGCACGTGCCCCAGTCGTGAGTGCGGCCGCCATCAGCAGCGGCAGCGCCAGATAGCCCAGTTGTTGTTTCATGTTGCCTCCATCCCTCATTTTGCTTGTTGGATTGCTAGAACTCATTGCGCGCGGCGGCGGGTCTTCATGTCGAGCCAGACCGCGAGAATGACGATGACGCCGGTGACGAGCGGCTGCCAGTTGGCGCTGACCGAGAGCAGGTTCATGCCGTTCAGCACCAGGGTCAGGATCAGCGCGCCGATGAATGTGCCGAACACGGTGCCGACGCCGCCGAACAGCGAGGTGCCGCCGATCAGCACGGCCGCGATCGCCGGCAGCGTCAGGCTCTCGCCGATGTCGGCCTCGGCCGAATTGAGCCGCGACAGGAAGATGATCGAGGCAAGTCCCGCCATGGTGCCTGACACCGCGTAGACCAGCAGCAGGCGCCGCGCGACCGGAATGCCGGAGAGCCTTGCGGCGACCGGATTGGCGCCGATCGCATAGATCTCCTGGCCCCAGATCGTGCGCTGTGCGAAGAACGTCCCGATCCCGAGGAACACCAGCAACAGATAGACCGGAATGGGCAGGCCGAACAGATAGCCGCTGCCGATCTGGCGGAAGCCGGCCGGGAAGCCGTGCAGGGTCTCACCCGCCATGTACCAATAGGTGAGGCCATTCAGCACCCAGAGCATGCCATAGGTGGCGATGAAGGATGGGATGCGGAGCGCCGTGACCATGATGCCGTTGAGCAGGCCAACGATGCCGCCGCAGGCCAGCCCGGTGAGGATGCCGAGCGCCGGTGAGCCGGTCTTGTGGATCACGGTGCCGGCGAGGCAGGCGGACAGCGCGACATTGGCGCCTACCGAGAGGTCGAGGCCGGCGGTCAGCACCACCAGTGTTAGGCCGGAGGCGATGAAGAAGGTCAGGCTCGCCTGCCTCAGCACATTGAGGATGTTGCCGAGGCTGAGGAAGGAATCGCTGAGCACGGCAAGCACCGCGCAGATCAGGAAAGCCGCGAGCAGGCGATAGAACAGCTGGACCGCGTCCTGCGACAAGAAGGAGCGGGGCGGCGCGATGGCGCCCTTGGTGATGTCGGTCATGTGCGGCTCCTGAGGCCGTCGAGGAACAGGGCAACGATGACGAGCACGCCGACGCTGGCGACCTGCACCGAGGACGGCAGCGAGATCAGGTTCAGCCCGTTGCGCAACACGCCGACGGAGAGGACCCCGAGCAGGGTACCAAGCAGCCAGCCATTGCCGCGCTCGAACGAGGTGCCGCCGACAGCGACGGCCGCGATGGCATCGAACTCCAGCCCGAGACCGGCGGTGGGGTGGCCGGAATTCATGCGTGCGGTCATCAAGAGGCCGGCGATGCCGGCCATGGCGCCGCCGATCGCATAGACCGCGATTAGAAGCTTGTTGGGCGAGAGGCCGGCATAGCGCAGCGCCTCGCGGTTGCCGCCGAGGGCGAAGATATAGGTGCCGAAGCGGGTGTGATAGAGCAGGCCGTGAAAGGCAGCGTAGGTCACCAGCGCCATCACGATCGGCACGGGAATGCCGAGCAGCGTCGCCGAATAGATGTCGCGCACGCTGTGGGGAATGCCGACCACGCTCTGGCCGTCGCTGACGATCAGCGACAGGCCTTGCGCCATGCCGAGCGTGCCCAGCGTCGCGACGAAAGGCGGGATGCCGAGGATCGCGACCAGCCAGCCATTGGCGATGCCGAAGGACGCGCCGACCAGAAGGCCGGCGCCAAGGCCCAGCAGCATCGATTTGGTCGCCAGCGACACGATCGCGACGCAGAGCGAGGTCAGCGTCAACACCGCGCCCATCGACAGGTCCAGCCCCTCCGTCATGATGATCAGCGTCATCGGCAGCGCGAGCATGGTCAGGATGGTCGACTGCACCAGCACGTTGGAGAGGTTGGCGACCGACAGGAAGCCGGGCGCGATCGCGCTGAACAGCGCGATCAGCAGCACCAGCACGATGGCAACGCCGGGAATGCGTTGCAGCGGATTGGGTTGCGCGACGACCGCGGCTTCACGCATGATGCATCCCCAGTCGCACGATATTCTCCTCGGTCAATTCGTTGCGTGTCAGGTGCCCGGCGATGCGCCCCTCGCGCATCACATAGGCGCGATCGCAGACATGGCAGATCTCGACCTGCTCGGACGAGATCATCAACGCCGCCGCGCCTTCCGCGACGAGGCGGTCGATCAGCGCGAAGATCTCGGACTTGGCGCCGATGTCGATGCCGCGCGTCGGCTCATCGAAGATGAAGAGTTTCGAGCCGGCGGCGAGCCATTTTCCGATCACGACCTTCTGCTGGTTGCCGCCCGAGAGCAGGCCGACGGTCTGGCGTGCGCTCGGTGTCGCGACGCGCAGCTGTCGGATCAGGCCGTCGGCGGTACGCTGGGCCGAGCGTTGGTCGAACAGCCCGCTCGGGAACAGCTTCCTCAGCGCCGACACCACCAGATTGTCGCTGACGGATCGCAGCAGCGCGAGGCCTTCGCTCTTGCGGCTCTCCGGGATCAGCGCGATGCCGCGGCGGGCGGCGAGATCCGGCTCGCCGGAAATGCTCTTGCCGTCGAAGATGATCTCGCCCGATGTCACGGGATCGGCGCCGAAGATCGCGCGCGCGACCTCGCTGCGGCCGGAGCCGACCAGCCCGCACAGGCCGACGATCTCGCCCCGGCGCACCTCGATGTTGATATCCGAAATGCCGGTTGCCGCAGTCAGGCCCTTGACCTCGAGCAGCAGCTCGCCAGGCTTGTCGGCGAAATTCCGCGGATAGGTCATGTCGACGTTACGGCCGACCATCATGCGCACGAGCTGGTCCGGCGTGACGTCGGCGGGCCGGACACCGTCGATGCGACGACCGTCGCGCAGCACGGTGATGCGATCGCCGAGCGCGAACACTTCGGCCATACGGTGCGAGATGTATACGATGGAGACGCCGTCCGCCTTCAGCCGCGCGATGAGTGCGAACAAGAGTTCGGTCTCGCGGTCGGACAGCGCAGCGGTCGGCTCGTCCATGACCAGGATGCGGGCGTTCTGGCTGATCGCCTTGGCGATCTCGACCATCTGCTGCTGCGCGACGCCGAGCTTGTCGACGGTGGTGGAGGGATCGATGTCGAAGCCGATCGTGTCGAGCACGCGCTTGGCATCGGCGAGGATCTGGCGGCGGTCGATGGTGCCGGGGATGCGGCCCTTCGGCTCACGGCCGAGGAAGATGTTCTGGGCGATATCGAGATAGGGGACCAGTGAGAATTCCTGGAAGATCACGGCAATGCCAAGCTTCTGCGCATCGGCGGTCGAGGAGATCACGACCGGCTCGCCGTTGTAATAGAACTCGCCGGCGTCGGCGCGATAGGCGCCGCACAGCACCTTCATCAGGCTCGATTTGCCGGCACCGTTCTCGCCCAGCAGCATGTGGACTTCGCCGGGGTAGACGGCAAAGGACACGTCATCCAGCGCCTTGACGCCGGGAAACTCCTTGCTGATGCCGCGCAGCTCCAGCAGCGGCGTGGGTGAGGTGACCTCGATCGGGAGCGCGTCGCTCATGCTTTGGCTCCGCCAGCAAAGATCTTTCCGGGGTTCATCAATCCGGCGGGATCGAGCGCCGTCTTGATCGATCGCATCACGTCCACGGCCTCGCCGAGCTCATCAGAGAGATAATCGATCTTGCCCAGCCCGATGCCGTGCTCGCCGGTGCAGGTGCCGTCCATGGCAATGGCGCGCGCGACCATGCGGGCCTGCAGCGCCTTGGCGCCTTCGGCCTCCTCCGGCTTTGTCGGGTCGATCAGGATCAGCATGTGGAAATTGCCGTCACCGACATGGCCGACGATCGGTGCGGTGAAACCGTGCGCGTCCGCATCGCGCCGCGTCTCGGTCAGGCATTCCGCCAGCCGTGAGATCGGCACGCAGACGTCGGTGATCACCGCGCGTGCGCCGGGCCGCAGGCCGAGGCCCGCATAGAGCGTGTTGTCGCGGGCGTGCCAGAGCCGGCTGCGGTCTTCGGGCGCCTTGGCCCAGGCAAAGCCATGGCCGCCATTGTCGGCGGCGATCGCCTGTGCCGCCTCGGCCTGCTCGGCGACCGAAGCCTCCGAGCCGTGGAATTCGAAGAAAAGGGTGGGCGCCTCGCGATAGCCGAGCTTGGCGTAGGCGTTGATGCCGCGCATCATGACGTCGTCGAGCAGCTCGATGCGCGCCACGGGGATTGCGGACTGGATCACGGAGATCGCGGTGTCGACCGCGTCGTGCAGGGTATCGAAGCTGCAGACCGCGGCCGAGATCGCCTGCGGCACCGGATGCACTTTCAGCGTGATATCGGTGATCACGCCAAGCGTGCCTTCCGCGCCGACGAACATGCGCGTCAAATCATAGCCGGCCGCCGATTTGCGCGCGCGCCTAGCGGTGCGAATGATGCGCCCGTCGGCGAGCACCACCTCGAGCGCCATGACGTTGTCCTTCATGGTGCCATAGCGCACCGCCATCGTGCCCGAGGCGCGCGTCGAGGTCATGCCGCCGATCGAAGCATCGGCGCCCGGATCGATCGGGAAGAACAGGCCGGTATTGCGCAGCTCCGCATTGAGCTGCTTGCGCGTGATGCCGGGCTGCACCACGACGTCCATGTCGCTGTCGTGCACCGCGATCACTTTGTTCATGCGTGCGAAGTCGAAGCAGACGCCGCCGGCGACCGCGGCCGCATTGCCTTCGAGCGAGGTCCCGGCGCCGAACGGGACAATCGGCATGCCCGCGCTCGCGCAGAGCTTGACGATTTCGGCGACCTCCTGCGTGGTCTCGGGGAAGACCACGATGTCGGGCGGCAGGTTCTGGTAATGCGACTCGCTCTGCCCGTGCTGATCGAGCACGCCGCGCGCGACGCTCACGCGCGGGCCGATCATGCCGGTGAGGCGATCGGCCAATGTGCCCGTGCTGACCCGCGGTCCCATCCTCAGCTCCCGTCCCTGTTTCCGGACTCTTGTTGGTCCGTCGTTGAGCTTAAGCGGCTCTTGCGTTGCTTGCGACCTGCTTCAGGCCGAAATCATAGTTGAGATGAAAATAGTCGCGCTCCACCATGCGACCATCCGGCGCACGGCCGGCGGGATGACGGACGAATTCGCGGATCAGGCTGTCCTTGACGCCGAACACCACGTCGCTGTCGAGATATTGGTCGCCGGCAACGAAGACGTGCGTCACCAGTTGCTCGAAACCGGGCGCTGAGATCATGAAGTGCACGTGCGCCGGGCGCCAGGGATGGCGTCCCTGCACCTCCAGCATCTCGCCGACCGGCCCGTCATGCGGAATGGGGTAGGCGGCCGGCTTGATCGACCAGAAATGGAAGCGGCCGTTGGCGTCGGTGTGGAAGCGGGCGCGCATCGCGAGATCGCCGATCTTGTCGAGCTGCTGCACGTCGTAATAGCCGTCGTCGTCGGAATGCCAGACGTCCACGATGGCGCCGGCCAGCAGCTGTCCGTCCACGGTCGAGACCGAGCCGGTGACCAGCATCGGATCGCCTTCCATAGTCCCGGAGATGTCAGCGCCGCTGTCCTTCTCGGGCGCGGCCTGAACGAAAAACGGGCCGAGCACCGTGGTCTCGGTCGCGCCTTCGGGCACCGGATGGTTGATGGCGTCGACCAGCATGGAGACGCCGAGCGTGTCCGACAGCAGGATGAATTCCTGGCGCTTGTCGTTGCACATGTGCCCGGTGCGGGTCAGGAAGTCGATGCCATATTCCCACTCCTTCTGGGTCGGCCGCACCTCGCGGACGAACGCGTGAAGGTGACGCACCAGCGCCTCGCTGACCTGCTTGATGCGTGGATCGGTCGCGCCCGCGATCCGCTCCAGCACCGCGTCCGTGATCGTGTTCTCGTTGAAGTTACGCATGTCGGTCTCCGTTGATCACAGCTTCGGCTCGCCGAGGCCGGACAGCCGCTCGAGATGCTTGACGGTCGCAATGAAGTCGGCATCGCCGTCGCCCTGGGCGACCAGCGAACCATAGGTCTCCCGCACTTGCGCGGCGAGCTGCAGCGGCACGCCGACGGCGTGGCCGGCGCCCAGGATCAGATCGAGATCCTTGGCCATCTGCTTACAGGAGAAGGTGGACTCGAAGTCGCGCGTCCGCAGCGGCGCAGTCTTGTACTTGACCATGGGTGAGGCCACCGCGCTGTCGTCGAGCACCTTCAGGATGTCCTGCCAGGCGATGCCGCCCTTGCGCGCCAGCGCCAGGCTCTCCGCCATCATCGCCGCCGACACCGCGATCATCAGATTGACCGAGAGTTTTGCGTAGCGCGCTTCCTCGGCGGGGCCGAGATAGGTCTGGGCGCGGGTGAAGGCTGCGAATAGCGGCGTTGCGCGCTCGAACGCGTCCGTCGGTCCCGACACGAAACAGGTCAGCGCGCCGGTGTGAACGATGCTGGCATTGCCGGACACCGGCGAGCGCAGATAGGCAATGCCGCGCGCCTGCGCGGCGGCCGCAACCTCAGCCGAGGCTTCGACGCTGACGGTGCTGGTTTCGATCAAGACGGCACCGGGGCCCATCGCGGCGATCAGGCCGGCGGGGCCGAGCAACGCGCCGCGCAAAGCGGCGTCGTCGGGCAGGGAGGTGATCACGGCGGCCTTGCCGCTCACGGCCTCGGCCGGCGAGGCGGCGATCGCAATGCCCTGCGCGCGTGCCTCGTCGATGCGCGCCGCGCTCTGGTCGAACGCGGTGACGGTGTAGCCGGCTTTGGCGACGAGCACCGACATCGGCAGGCCCATCTTGCCGATCCCGATGAAAGCAACTGTTTTCAGAGCGTCAGTCATTGTTCTTGTCCATTGGCGCCTTCAGGCGGCGCGTCCCTGTCGTTCGATGTCTTGCACCAGCCGCCGGCCGGATTGCGCCAGCAGCTCCTTCTTCGTCTCCAGCCCCTCGACCAGCAGCCGGCCGTTCCGCTTCTTCCAGGCGCCGCCGATCATGACGGACTCGATGTTGGCGAGGCTCGTCTGCATCACGACGGTCGCGACGGGATCGTGCACCGGATGGAGATTGAGATCGGAGGCGTTGATGATCACGAGGTCGGCGAGCTTGCCCGGCGTCAGCGAGCCGATCTGGTGCTCGCGGCCGAGCATGCGGGCGCCTTCCGTCGTGATCCAGCGCAGCGCTTCCCGGATCGGAATCGTGGTCGTTGCCGGGATCGTGCCGCTGGTCTTGCGCGACTCGGAATTGTCGAGCGCGCGCTGCATCGACAGCGCAACGCGCGCGGCGGAGAGCAGATCGCCTGCCAGCACGGATTCCAGATCAATGCCCATCGTCGGCCGCACGCCGCGCTTCAGAAGGCGTCCGGTGATCGGAAAGCCATGGCCCTGGATCATCTCGTTCTCGGGCGTGACCGAGAAGGACACACCGAGATCGACGAGACGATCGAGCAGATCATCCGGCAGATCGTTGCCATGGACGATATTGATGCCGGGGCCGACGAGGCTGGCCTCGAGCAGCTTCTCCCAGCCGCCAGGCGTCTTGGCCGGACCGCCGCCCTGATGCATCGAGGCGATCAGGTTCAGCTCCCGCGCCAGGCGGAAATCGTGCATGGCGACGTCGAGCGTCGAATAATGCGGGCCGAGAATGGCGAGCCCGAGCGTGACGAGGCCGTCGCGGTCGGCGAGGGGGCCCGCCAGCAGCCGCTCGACCTCGCGGCGCGGATGCGGCACTTCCGAGAAATGCGGCTCGCCCGGTTTCGGCTCCGGTTTGGGCGAGCCGTGGAAGAACACGGCGCGGATGCCGCTTTCGATCAGGCCGCGCAGGCCGGCGTCGGTATGATCGGGCGTCGGGTTGTTGTGGCACCAGTCGACCAGCGTGGTGACGCCGTGATTGATCTGGTTCAGCGCGCCGACGAGGGTCGCGATGTAGATGTCGTCGGGCCGGAACACGGTGGCGAGCCCGGCATGCATGCGGCGGAAATATTCCAGCAGAGTCCAGTTCGCGGCAAAGCCGCGCAAGCCCGTCTGCCAGGTGTGCATATGCGCGTTGATCAGGCCGGGAATGACGATGCGCCCCCTGCCATCGACGACCTCCGTGTCGGCTCCAACGTCGATCGACGGGCGCACATCGGCGATCCGGCCGCCCTCGACCAGCACATCGCCGGTCAAGAGATCGCCGATCGCGTCATCCATGCTGATGACAATGGCCGATCTGATCAGCGTGCGCCGCATTGCCTTACGCCGCCGCTTTGACGGCGCTTGGCGGCTCGCCGGCGAAGGCGCGCGCAATCAAGTCGCGAATGGCGCCACGCTCGAGCGGGCGCGGGTTCCAATAGGCATTGGTGACGGCGAGATCGGCGGCCTTGTCGATTCCGCTCTCGGGCATGCCGACATCGCGTAGCGCCAGCTTCGCACCAAGCCCCTTGGCGAGATCGTAAAGTCCCTGCGATGCATCAGCCGCACCGATTGCGCGCGAGATGCGCGCCATCGCATCGGGCACGGCCGGGGCGTTGTAGGCCAGCGCGTGCGGCAGCACGATGGTATGCGTTTCGGCGTGCGGCAGGTCGAACGTGCCGCCGAGCGTGTGGCAGAGCTTGTGATGCAGCGCCATGCCGACGGTGCCGAGGCAGACGCCGCACAGCCAGGCGCCATAAAGGGCTTCGGTGCGGGCTTCGCGGTCGTCGCTTTTGGCGGCAATGGCGGGCAGGGCACGCGCCAACGCGCGGATGCCTTCTTCCGCCATCAGCGACGTCACGGGATTGGCATCGCGCGCGTAGAGTGCCTCCACCGCATGCGCGATGGCGTTGATGCCTGATGTTGCGGCGAGACCCGCCGGCAGCGTCAGCGTCAGGTCGACGTCGTAGATCACGGTCTCCGGCAGGATCGCCGCATCGCGCACCGTGGTCTTCAGCCCGTTCTCGGTCTGGCCGACGATCGGCGTCATCTCCGAGCCGGCATAGGTGGTGGGGATGCAGAGCTGGTTGACACCGGTGCGCAAGGCCAGCGCCTTGCCGAGTCCGGTGGTCGAGCCGCCGCCCAGCGAGACGACGCAATCGGCCTCGCATGCCTTCATCGCCGCGAGCGCGCGTTCCGTGACCTCGACCGGCGTGTGCATGGTGGCGCCGGGAAAGATGCCGGCATAGAGCGGACCGAGCGCGGCCCCCAAGCTCTTGCCCTGCGCCTCCTGCTGCGGCGTCGTCAGCACCAGCGCACGCTCGCCGCCGAGCCGCTCGACCTCGGCCTTGGCGCTAGCCAACGTTCCGCTGCCGAACACGACGCGGCAAGGCAGGTTTTCGAATGTGAACGAACCGATCATGCGCCGGTCTCTTTGATGGGATAATCGACCTGGAAGCGCCCGATCCGCAAGTCGCCCAGCGCCTCGCGCACCCGCAGATGTTCCGGGTGGTTGGCGTAGGCGGCCAGCGCCGCCTGGTCGGTGAATTCGGAGAACAGCACCACGTCGCAGGCGTAATCGACCGCGCTGACGTCCATGCCGACTTCGATATGGGTGAGGCCGTCGATCCGGCCCTTGAGGCCCTCGAACAGGGTCTTGACCTTGAGCCGGGCGGCGGAGCGCTCCTCGGGGCTCTCCCCGCGCAGCCGCCACATCACGATGTGCCTGATCGGGCCCGACATTTCCTGATTTCCTCGCCTGCAATGGTGCTTTGTTGGCGCCATTTTGCCTTGCAGAAAACGGAAATAAAGGTCAAAATTTGTAAGTCTCTTTTCCTCTTTTCGCAAAAATGGACCGGCTGCTTCAACTCGAGGTCTTCTCCAAAACCGCTGAGCTCGGCAGTCTTTCCAAGGCCGCCGAAATCCTGCGGATGTCGAACGCGGCCGCGAGCCGCCATCTCAGTGCGCTGGAGGAGCGGCTGGCGGTCCGGCTGATCGAGCGCAACACGCGCCGGCAATGGCTGACCGAAGCCGGGCAGGAGCTCTTGCAGCGTTGCAGCACGCTCCTGAACGAGCTCGCCGAAGCCGAGGACGCCGTCTCCGACCGCGCGCTGTCGCCGAAGGGCATGTTGCGCGTGACGTCTTCGCTGTCCTTCGCGATGATCTATCTCGCGCCGATGCTGCCCGCCTTCCGCGCGCTCTATCCCAATCTCAGCGTGCAGATCATCAGCGCAAACCGCTACCCCGACTTCATCGAAGCCGGCATCGACGTTGCGATCCGGACCCGGGAGCACGAGCCGGATTCCAACATCATCGTCCGCCGCATCGGCCAGATGCACCGCGTGCTTGCGGCGGCTCCGTCCTATCTGGAGAAGCACGGCCGGCCGGAGCATCCCTCCGATCTCGCCCGCCACAACATGCTGATCTACAATCTCGCCAATGATCCCTACTCGCTGCGGCTGAGCCAGGGCAGCACGACGCAGACGATCCGGATCGCGCCGACGCTCGACAGCAATGACGGCCAGATCATCTGCGGTGCAGCGCGCGCGGGGCTCGGCATCCTGATCCAGCCGCTCTATATCGTGCAGGGCGATATCGCGGCCGGCCGGCTGGTGCCCGTCCTGAGGGATTGGCAGCTGCCGTTGCTCACCATGAACATCGCCTATCAAAATCGGGTCAGGCTGCCCGCCAAGATCAGGGTGTTCTCCGATTTCCTCGTGAGCTACATCCGGGAGCATTCGGAACCGGGGATCTGGATCGACGCAGCGAAGTGAGCGGGAAGCATTCATGTATCTCGGCATCGATCTCGGCACGTCGGCGGTCAAGACGGTTCTCGTCGACGATGCCCAGCGCGTGATCGCAAGCGAGAGCCGGGCGCTCGCGACCGTCTCGCCGCAATCGGGCTATTCCGAGCAGGATCCGGCGCAGTGGATCGATGCGACCTTTGCCACGCTGGATGCCCTCAAGGCGTCGCACGCCGATGCGTTGGGGGTGGTCGCAGGCATTGGACTGTCCGGCCAGATGCATGGCGCCACGCTGCTCGATAAGAGCTCGAGGCCGCTGCGGCCCTGCATTCTCTGGAACGACGGACGATCGGCCAACGAGTGCCGTATCCTGGAGCAACGCTGGCCCGCCTTGCGCGCGGTGACGGGCAACAAGGCGATGCCGGGCTTCACCGCGCCAAAACTGCTCTGGATCGCCGCGCACGAGCCCGAGATCTTCGCGGCGACGAAGCTCGTTCTGCTGCCAAAGGCCTATCTGCGCCTGGTGCTATCGGGCGAGGCCGTCGAGGATGTCTCGGATGCTTCGGGATCGCTGTGGCTCGACGCGGCGCGCCGCGATTGGTCGGACGCAGCACTCGAAGCGACCGGCTTGTCACGCGCGCACATGCCGCGCCTGGTCGAGGGATGCGCGCCCGCAACCACGCTGCGCAGCGAGCTCGCGCGCCGCTGGGGCATGGTCAGGCAGCCGGTGATCGCGGGCGGTGCCGGCGACAATCCCGCGGGCGCCGTCGGTATCGGCGCAGTCCGGCCGGGAGCGGCATTCGTCTCCCTGGGAACCTCGGGTGCCCTCATGGCCCCGACCGACAGGATCGCCGCCAATCCCGACCGCGTCGTGCACACGTTCTGCCACGCCATTCCCGGCATGTGGATTCAGGCCGGCGCGATCCTCTCGGCCGCCTCCTGCCTCGCTTGGCTCGCGCGCCTGTTCGGCGCCACCGAGGCGGAACTGCTGGCGCCGCTCGGAGCACGACCGCGGGCGCCGTCGCCCGTGAGCTTCCTGCCTTATCTGGCCGGCGAGCGGACGCCGCACGACGATCCCGTCGTGCGCGGCATGCTGGATGGTCTGAGCCATGGCACCGATCGCGCGGCGATCGTGCAGGCGGTGCTCGAAGGCGTTGCCTTCGCGCTTGCCGATTGCCGCGATGCGCTCGCGGATGCCGGCATCGGGATTGCGGAAGCCGACGTGATTGGCGGTGGATCACGCTCGGCCTTCTGGCTCGCGGTGCTGGCGAACGTGCTGAATGTTCCGGTCCATCGCTTTGCCGGAGGCGAGACCGGCGCCGCGTTCGGTGCGGCGAGATTGGGGCGGCTTGCTGTCACGGGTGAGGCAATTGGTGACGTATGCATGCGGCCGCAGCGCATCGAAACATTCGAGCCCGACGCTGCACTGGTCGACGCCTACGCCGAACGGCTTCCCGCCTGGCGCGAACTGTATCGGCCGCGCCACTAGCTGGCCCAATCTGGTTTGCATACTTCGGTATACTCGCCTTCGGTATTGCCCTGCGTCACCCGCTTTTGTTTAATGACCAAACCGCGTTGCCGAGAAACGAGACGCGGGTGGGAAACGCATTGTGCGCCGGGAGGCACGATGAACGATCCGATCCTCGAGATGCGCGGGGTCTCAAAGACCTTCTTCGGCATCAAGGCGCTGCGGGCCGTCGATCTCACCGTCTATCCCGGCGAAATTCACGCCCTGATGGGTGAGAACGGCGCTGGCAAGTCGACGCTGATGAAGATCCTGTCCGGCGCCTACCGGCCCGATCCGGGCGGCGAGATTCGCATCGAGGGCAGGGCGGTGCGGATCGAAGGCCCGCTCGGCGGCCGCGCGGCGGGCATCTCCATCATCTACCAGGAGCTGTCGCTCGCTCCCAATCTCAGCGTTGCCGAGAACATCTATCTGGGCCGGGAGATGTCGCGCTCGGGCTTGCTGGCGCGCGGCGCCATGCGCGAGGGCGTCGGTCCGATCCTGAAACGACTGGGCGCCGACTTCCTACCCTCGACGCTGGTGGCGCATCTGTCCATGGGCCAGCGGCAGCTGGTCGAGATCGCGCGGGCGCTGCACGTCAGATCGAAAATCCTCATCATGGACGAGCCGACCACCTCGTTGTCGGCCGCCGAAAGCGAGCGGCTGTTCGCGCTGATCCGCCAGCTTCGCGCCGAAGGGCTTGCCATCATCTACATCTCGCATCGCATGGACGAGGTCTACGCGCTCGGCGACCGCGTCACCGTGCTGCGCGACGGCCGCCTGGTCGGTTCGCTCGACAAGCCTGAGATCCGCGCCGACACCATCGTGCGCCTGATGGTCGGTCGCGACGTCTCCTCGTTCTATAAGAAGGACCATGATCCCGAGGCGGGGCGGGGGCATCCCGTGCTCGCGGCGATCGACATGGCCGATGGCCAGCGCGTCAAGGGCTGCTCGCTCACCGTGCATGCGGGTGAGGTGGTCGGCCTCGCCGGCCTGATCGGCGCCGGCCGCACCGAGCTTGCCCATCTCATCATCGGTGCGTCGCCGAAAACCTCGGGCCGGCTCGAGCTGGAGGGGCGTCCGGTCGATATCCGCACGCCGGGCGAGGCGCTCGAGGCCGGTATCGCCTATCTCACGGAAGACAGGAAGGCGCTCGGCCTGTTTCTCGACATGTCGTGTCTGGACAACATCAACCTCGCCGTGCTCGGCCGCGACGCGAAGCTCGGCTGGTTTCTTGATCGCGACAAGGCACGCGAGCGCGCCGACCGCGCCTTTGCGGGCCTCAGCATCCGCGCCGCCAATGCCGGCGTTCCCGCCGGCGGCCTGTCAGGCGGCAATCAGCAGAAGGTGCTGCTGTCACGGCTACTCGCCATCGCACCGAAGGTCCTGATTCTCGACGAGCCGACGCGCGGCGTCGATGTCGGCGCCAAATCTGAGATCTATTCGATCATCGACAACCTCGCCAAGGCCGGCACCGCGATCCTCGTCATCTCATCCGATCTGCCCGAGATCATCGGCATCTGCGATCGCGTCGTCGTGATGCGTGCGGGGCACATCGCCGGCGAGGTCACCCGCGGCCCGAATTCGCCGCTGGCGCAGGAAGACATCATGGGGCTTGCCACGGGGATGGAGCATCTCGATGCCTGACAATGGTGCTGTGGGGGCGAAGCCGGCATCGACCACGACCAACGGCGCTGCCGCAGAAACAAGGCGCCAGCGGATGCGGATGCTGATCAGCGCGCTGGGCATGTTGCCGGTGCTGCTGATCCTCTGCATCGGCTTCAACGTGCTGTCCGAAGGCCGCTTCTTCACCGGACAAAATCTCGGCATCGTATTGCAGCAGGCCGCTGTGAACACCGTGCTCGCCGCCGGCATGACCTTCGTCATCCTCACCGGCGGCATCGACCTGTCGGTCGGCTCGATCCTGGCAGCCTCCGCGATGGCGGGATTGACGCTCTCCAAGCTGCCGGAGCTCGGGATGCTGTGGCTGCCGGCCGCGCTGCTCACCGGCCTCGGCTTCGGGATCGTCAACGGCGCGCTGATTGCGCTGCTGCGCCTGCCGCCTTTCATCGTCACGCTCGGCTCGCTCACCGCGGTGCGCGGCCTCGCGCGGCTGCTCGGAGCCGACACCACCGTGTTCAATCCCTCCATTCCCTATGCCTTCATCGGCAACGGCTCGCTGACGCTCATTCCCGGCGTCGCGTCGATCCCGTGGCTCTCGGTGATCGCCTTGCTCGTCATTCTCATCTCCTGGCTGGTGCTGCGCCGGACCGTGCTCGGAGTGCATATCTATGCAGTGGGCGGAAACGAGAGCGCAGCGCGGCTGGCCGGTATCAAGGTCTGGGCCGTCCTGATCTTCGTCTACGGCATCTCCGGACTTTTCGCCGGGCTCGGCGGCGCCATGCAGGCGGCGCGCCTCTATGCGGCCAACGGCCTCCAGCTCGGCCAGTCCTATGAGCTCGATGCGATCACCGCCGTGATCCTCGGCGGCACCTCGTTCGTCGGCGGCATCGGCTCGATCTGGGGCACGCTGGTCGGCGCGCTGATCATCGCCGTGCTGTCCAACGGGCTCATCCTCATCGGCGTCTCCGACATCTGGCAATATGTGATCAAGGGCCTGGTGATCATCGGCGCCGTGGCGCTGGACCGCTACCGGCTGCAAGGCTCCGCGAGAACGTGAGAGGCCGGGCGCGCAACGATGGCGCATGGCGTGAAATTCCGTTGCGGCAACTGGTCTGCCGCGCCGGGGACGAAGACAGACCAGGGAGGAAGTCCATGTTGAAGACGATCATGCTCGCCGGCGCCGCCATCGCGCTTGCCCTGACCACCACACCATCCTTCGCCAAGGAGCTCAAGTCGATCGGCGTCTCGCTGGGATCGATGGGCAACCCGTTCTTCGTCGCGCTGTCGAAGGGCGCCGAGTTCGAGGCCAAGAAGACCAATCCCAACGTGAAGATCACGGCCGTCGGTTTCGAATACGACCTCGGCAAGCAGGTCACCCAGATCGACAATTTCATCGCTGCCGGCGTCGATCTGATCCTGCTCAATCCCGGCGATCCCAAGGCGATCGGGCCGGCCATCAAGAAGGCGCAAGCCGCAGGCATCGTCGTCGTCGCGGTCGACACCGCGGCCGAGGGCGCCGATGCCACGGTGACCACGAACAACGTGCAGGCCGGCGAGATCTCCTGCCAGTACATCGTCGACAAATTGGGCGGCAAGGGCGACGTCATCATCGAGAACGGGCCGCAGGTCTCCGCCGTGATCGACCGTGTGGTCGGCTGCAAGAACGTGCTCTCGAAGAATCCCGGCATCAAGGTGTTGTCGAGCGACCAGGACGGCAAGGGCTCGCGCGAGGGTGGCCTCACCGTCGCGCAGGGCTATCTGACCCGCTTCCCCAAGATCGACGCCATCTTCGCCATCAACGATCCGCAGGCGATCGGCACCGACCTTGCGGCGCGCCAGCAGAACCGCAGCGGCATGATCATCACCGCCGTCGACGGCGCGCCCGATATCGAGGCCGCGCTGAAAGATCCGCAGTCGCCGCAGATCCAGGCATCGGCTTCGCAGGATCCGTTCTTCATGGCGCGGCGCGCCGTGCAGGTCGGTGTCGGCATTCTCAACGGCCAGAAGCCGGCCTCGACCGTCGAGCTGCTGCCGTCCAAGCTCGTGACCAGGGACAACGTCGCCGAGTACAAGGGCTGGACCTCGGATCGCTCGCAGTAAGGCATCGTCCGCTGCTGGAGACGTTCGAAGCATGAGAGATGACGGGCGGCGGTTTGATCGCGCCGCCCGCCGCCGATACCCTGCGTGCTCACCGGTAGTACGCAGCGATGCCTGTGCTAGCTTTCCACGATCTCGATCGGTCGATTCGGAAAGCAGATCCGGTGAAATCCAGGACGTCAGGCACGGCGTGGCGGCATGCCAATATCGGCCGCCTGCTCAATAACGCGGTGCGGCGCTTCGAAGGCCGTGTGCTCGAATTGATGAGCGAGCGGGGCCACGACGAGACGCGCATCGCCCATGTCAGCCTCACGCGCAATCTCGACGTGGAGGGGACGCGGCTCACCGAGCTCGCCCGCCGCGCCTCCATGAGCAAGCAGGCGATGGGCGAGCTGGTCGATCAATGCGCCGCGCTCGGCCTCGTCGATCGCATCGCCGATCCGACCGACCGGCGTGCGCGCATCGTCATGTTCACGCCCACGGGGCGCAAATGGCTCGACGCGTTCCGCGATGCCGTCGACGTCGCCGAGCGGGAGATGCGCGCCGAGCTCGGCAAGGCCACGATGGACGTGATCCTGAAGGGGCTCGCGGCGTATGGCACGGAGTTCGATACGCTCGACGATCCCGATTAGTCAGGCAACTTGACGAAATAGTCAGGTGACCTTACCATGTAAGATGATGCTGGTAGGGAGAAGCGTCTTGGAGACTCGTCTGACGGCCGCGGTGCTCATCGTGGGCGGAGGCCCTTGCGGGCTGATGCTGGCGAACGAGCTCGGCCGCCGCGGCGCATCTGCGATCCTGGTCGATGAAAAGCCGGGCACCGCCTTCAATCCGCAAGCCAATGCGACGCAGGCGCGCTCGATGGAGCATTATCGGCGGCTGGGCTTTGCCGACGAGATCAGACGCGAAGGTCTGCCCGCGGACTACCCGACCGATGTTGCCTATTTCACGCGCTATACCGGTTACGAGTTGGCGCGCTTTGCATTGCCGCCAGCCTCGCGGGCGGGCGAGCTGATCAAGGGCATGTCGGGCTCCTGGAGCGCGGCGGAGCTGCCGCATCGGGTCTCGCAGAAATATGTCGAGGCGGTGCTGCGCCGCCACGCCGAACGGCTTCCCGGAATCGAGCTCAACTACGGTCACCGGCTGATCGGCTACAGCGAGGGCGATGAGGGTATCGTCGGCGAAATCGAATGTCTCGACGATGGCAGCTGCTTCCGGGTCCGCGCCGACTTCCTGGTCGGAGCGGACGGGCCGCGCTCGATGGTCCGGCAATCGCTCGGGATCGTCTATGGCGGCGAGACCGGGACGCAGCGCGATTTCATGGGCGGCCGCATGCTGGCGGTCTATCTCCGCTCGCCCGATTTCTACGCGCGCGTGCCCCACGCCAAAGCGTGGATGTACAATTGCTTCAACGGCGACCGCCGCGCCTTCATGGCCTCGGTGAACGGCCGTGATGAATTTGCGTTCCACACGCAGTTGCGGCCGGGCGAGGACGAAAGCGCGATCACGATCGACGAAGCCAAAGCCGCGTTCCAGCGCGCCTGCGGTGCGCCAATCAATTGCGAAGTTCTGTCCTTCCTGACCTGGACCGCCGGTCACGCACTGGTCGCGAACGGGATGCAGCGGGGCAGGGTCTTCCTCGGCGGCGACGCGGCGCATCTGTTCACGCCGACCGGCGGGCTCGGCTACAACACCGCGATCGAGGATGCGGTCAATCTCGGCTGGAAGCTCGCAAGCGTCGTCAAGGGCGTGAGCCCGGCGGCACTGCTCGACAGCTACGAGGTCGAGCGGCGTCCGGTGGCGCTCCGCAACACCGATTATGCGCGGCGCTTCGCCGATTCGCTCGGCCTCTTCGCGCCGGCGCCGGAGATTGAGGATGCGACGGACGCCGGCCACGAAGCGCGGCGGATCGCGGGCGCCTATCTCGATCAGCACGCCCGCGCCGAGTTCAACATCCCCGGCGTCACCTTCGGCGGGCGCTACGACGGCTCGCCGATCATCGTCCCCGACGGCAGCGAGCCGCCGCCGGATGCCGCCAATGTCTACGTTCCCACCGCCTGTCCCGGCGGCCGCGCACCGCATGCTTGGCTGGACGACGGCATGTCCTTGTACGACCTGTTCGGATTCGAGTGGACGCTGCTCCAGTTTGGAGACGTCATGTCGGCCCATACGTCATTCGCCGAGACCATCCGCGCGATCGGGGCCGATGTAAAGCTGGTCACGCTGCCGAGATCGTTGCGCGATCTCTACGAGGCGGATCTCGCTTTGATACGTCCCGACCAGATCGTGGCTTGGCGCGGCAACGCAACGCAGACCGGAGCGATCGCGCGTGTGCTTGACCGCGCACTCGGGCGCGGTGAAAGCGAAGGCGCTGGGCTGGCAAGCGGCAGCTAGCGCGCGGTGGACGGATTGGTTCGCGCAGGTGACACGGCCGGCGGAATTGCGCTCGCGAAGAGACTGGTCTTGGGTTGGACGCGCGATCCGTCGATCAACTCGAGGCGGCCGCAGCGGTTCAGGGTATGCAGCTTCCTGCCGGGCCATGCCGGTCCGGGCTTCAGAGCGTGGCGGACGATCTGCTTGAATGCCGTCGGCGACAGTTCGACCACTTCCGCCAGGGCAAGCGCTGCGCCGTATCCGTCGGTGCAGTCCTGGACCGGTCGCCACAGCTTGTCATCGAGCGTGACGAAGTGTCCTGCCGGCCGCGTGCTTGCGCGGTCGATCAGGACGGGATTGCTGGCGTGGGGCAACCAGGGCCCCAACAGTCGATCGGCGTAGTAGATCGCCAGCGAATCCGAATAGCCAGCCGTTCCGTCGCGCCAGGCGCCAAACAGATAATAAAGGCCGTGGTGGCGCGTGATCGTGACGTCGGCCAGCTCGAGGCCGGAAAGGAGCGTTGCGTAACGCTCCCATTTGTCAGGAAACCGAACACATTTGTAGAGGGCGACGTCTCCGCGGGTCGAGCTCTCCGGGATCATCCAGAGCTCGCCATCGTCCTCGATCACGAACGGATAGGAGAGGTGACAGGGCTCCTCGAGCACCGGCATCACCTCGCCGACCGGCCCCGCGTCGCCGAACTCGATCGCCGAGATGATGCCTTTTCCGACGCGGTGATCGAGATCCTCGAAGAAGACGAAGGTCCGGCCCTGCCACGTGACGGGAAAGGGATCGGCATAGAAGTGGTTTCCAGGATCTCTCAGAACGTTCCAGCCTGGACCTGACAGGTCTCCGGTCTGCCAGACGCCCGCGCCGTCGTTGAAGCGCCATCCGATATGCCAATGCGGGGCATAGCAGCAGAGCCGATAGATCTCCTTGGCGATCGATACGGCAAGGCCGCGCGCGACGTAGCCAACCGCGCCGCGTCGCGAGCCAATTCCAGCGGGGTGCGGCAGCTGCGGCACGATGCGCGGCCTTCCCGACAGGATCGCCGCCAGCATGGTCAGAGTCCGCGCCATGACCGTTTCGAGCCCACCGCTGAGGCCTGCGGCAATCTCGCCGGACGGATGGCCGCGGTCGAGGACTGAGCCGTCGATCTCGTTGACGATCTCGATCACCGGCAGGTCGCCGGCGAGGATGGCGGCGAGCGCGGCATTTTCACCCGCGACGCCATTGAACAGCGGCCGGAGATACAGTCGGGCAGGGCTGGCCGGATCGCGCGGGGCACTCGTGAAATCGACGATCACGTCGGCCGTGCCGACGCTGGCGCGTGCTGGTTCGGAGCCGATCGTCAGCCTGTCGGCGCCGCTGTGCTTGCCCCTGTGCAACACCAGGCGCTCGAGCTCGAACAGGGCATCGAGACCCGCCGGCCGTGACTCCGCAGTTGCCGTCCATGCAACTTGCACCGGCACGTCCCGGCCGTCGACCGACAGCGTCCTGCGGTCCATCCAGCGTCGCGCGTACTCACGTTCACAGCGAAACTCGATGATCATGTCGAGCCAATCTGTTCCAGCGAATCAGGTCAAACGACCTGGTCGAGAATTCGGACGTATTCCTCGACCATGGCATCTACCGAATAGCGCAGCCGCAGGCCTTTGGCGTTTTGTCGCAGGTCATCGCGCAATTGCGTGTCGGTCAGCAGCCTCGAGACGGACGCGGAGAGCTGCGCATGATCGGAGGCATCGACGAAGAGTGCAGTCGGTCTGCCTTCGTAGGACAACACTTCGCGCAGGACGGGAAGATCGGTCACGACGGAGGGAACACCGGCGTTGGCGGCCTCGACGGCAGCCAGACCGAAGGTCTCGGCCTGGGTCGGAAAGACGAACACATCGAGACAGGCGAGGAAGTCCGCCATCCGGCCGGGAGGAATCTCCCCGAGCAAATGCAGACGGTCCGAGACGTTCAAGTCGTTCGCCAGTTGCCTCAGCCGGGCCTCGTCGGCTCCCTGGCCGGCGAGCGCAAGATGCCAGGACGGTTGATCCGGCAGCAGACGTATCGCCAGATCGAGCCGCTTGTGCGGATGCAGCCGTGCGGCGCAGCCAAGCAGGACGCGATCCGGCGGCAGATTGAATCGCTGCCGCGCCGCCTCCTTCGACAGGGTGAGGGCCTTGTCGTCGAAGCCGTGCGGCACATGCACCATGCGCGACCGGTAGGCCGCGGGGTAGTGCGAATATTCGCGCTCCATGTCCAGCGAATTGAGCGTGATGCAGTCGAAGAAGCCGAGGCTGCCCATGACGATGTCGGCGGTGCGGACCGGCCGGCTCATCGCCAGCGCGGATGAAACCTGATTGGCGACGACCGGTGCGCGGCTGACGAGGCGCGTGACGCCGGCGCCGATGACGTTGCCGAAATGCTGGAACGTCAGGACGGCGTCGGGCCTGGTGGATCTGATGTGGCGGCCGAGCGTCCACAGCATCCGCAGCAGCGCCAGCGGATTGCCCGGCCGGCTTGGCGCGCAGTAGAGCGTATCGGGCGGCTCGTCGAAGGAGTCCGATTTGCGGAAGAAGAACAGGTTGGTGACCCGGTAACCGCGCGCGGTCAGGCCGGCGCCGAGCAGCCGGGAGATCTCCTGTGCACCGGCGTTCTCGGCCTGGGTTTGCGCGAGAAGCACGTGAAGTTTTCGCCCATCGTCGTCCGGCCGCGCAGGTGCCGTCGCGCTCGTCTCGCCCAAGTCCTTGTTCGGCTGATAGTGGAGCACGGATCCCGACCCGCTAAAGAAAGGAAATCTTCACCTTCTTAACTCCGTACCTATCATGCGGGCGTCTCGCGGACACCGACTTGCAACAAACGGAGTTAATGCGAGGCTATGGCGACGACGTCGTTCGCGCAGCATTTCCGCTGGTTCCCGGCTGGCGCACAGCGGGCGCGTTAACCAATCGGTCCTGCGCGGATGACCCCAGCGGCACGTGACATCTAATCACGTGATTCCGCGCTGCGAACTGCGTAGTTGCCGCGCCTCGATGCAGGGAAGCGCAACAGCACGAGAACGGAAGGATCTACCCCGCTTCGCCGGCGACACAGGACGTTCAGCGCAATGGTCGCGAGCGCGAGCGACACGGTCGTCGAAATTGCTGCGCCAAGCACGCCGAGGAAGGGAATGAGGACGAGAAATCCGACGAGCCGCAGCGCGACGCTGGCGGCGACAACCGGCACATAGATTCGTTCATGGCCGGTCAGCTGCAGGATCGCAGCCGACGGGCCGCCCGCTGCCTGGATGGCGGTTCCGATTGCGAGCACGATCAGGACCGAATGCTGCTCGGCGAAATGAGGTCCGAACAGGTTGAGGAGATAGGGGCCGCCGATCCAGATCGTGGCGAGACCGGCGACGACGCAGAGCGCAGTCACTTCCGCCATCAAGCGCGAGGTCCGCTCGAACTCCCTGTGGTTCTTGCTGAAATACAGCGACGGGAGCCGGCGCGCCCCGAACGTGTAAAGTGCCGCGGAAACCATGGCGAAAATGTTGGCGAGGCGCGAGGCGGCAAAGTAGATTCCTGCGGTCGTCGGATCCAGCATCCAGTAGACCAGAATGACGTCGAGATATTGGTTGGCGACTTCGAGGATCGATGCGATCCAGAAGTGCAGGGCACTCGATCGCCAGCGTGACGTCTCGGAGCGCGCCGGCGTACTGCGCAGATCCGGCAGCACGCGGGCGACGGATACGATCTGCGCAACAAGGCCAACCGACATGGCGATCGTCATCGCCGCGAACATCTCGGCCGGATCGAGTTGGCGATGGGCGAGCAGCATGACGAGCAGGAACAGGACGACGATGGCCCGCCAAAGGAACTCGCGGTTTCCTTCACCCATGAGAATGCTGACCAGCGAGCGCGCGATCTGGCTGCCGAGCATCAATCCGGCATTGACGGCGGTGTAGGCCGACACCGCGAGGATCAGCACCCACCAGTCGCCTCTCATGCTCGCGGCGATCGCGATGCCGCCGATCACGATCAGCATTGCGAGCGAGGTGATCTTCAAGCTCGATTGGAGGACGCCTTTGGTGAGGTCCGGCCTTTCGCCGACCTGATATTCGTTCAGGAATCGCACCAGCAAGGATTCCTGGCCGACCAGTCCCACGACGGCCGCGATCTGCGCCACCGAAAGCCAGGTCGCAAAGATGCCGAAGCCGTCAGGCGACATCGTCCGCGCCGCCAGCGAGAACAATGCGAACGCGAGCACGCCGCTGCCAACCTTGAGCAGGATGGTCCCGACGACACCGCGCGTGACGTCGCGCCGCATGAACTGGAGGATGGATGCGATCATGGAAGGGTTAAGGGGCTGTGCTCCCCTGACGGGACATGTTCCGATACCGCCGGCAATCTAGCATGTCGAGAAATCGCGAGTGTTAATGGACAAGCTGGGGGATTTCGGCGCTCGCGGCGATATCGCGGTGATGCCATTGCTTCGTTCTGGAACATCGCCGTCTCCATTGTCCTGGTTCTGCAAGTTCAGGCCCGCGCGACTGCCGGCATTTGTAGCGCATCGACGACCGAGAAGACGAGATCTGGCGCTCGCGTGCGGAATGGATTCGACGCAGCAAGACGCGTGCCGCGGCGAGGCAGCGAACTCGGCGCGTCCGGTCGTTAACCTCAATCTCAGGAAATGTTCGCACTCGGCCCTGCGATGCGACATCAGGCGAGAGAATTGCACTGCAGACGTCGTTGATCGTGGGAGCCGGAGCCATGACGAGACCCGTGACCGAGCCAGTCGATGGAGGCGAGAGCGCAACCATCGATTCGGACGTCGCCATCGTCGGTGGCGGCCTTGCGGGATCGCTTGCGGCGGCCGTGCTGGCGCGGGCAGGGCATCGCGTCGCGCTCGTCGACAAGCGGGCGGTCCATCCGGACGAGTTCCGGGTCGAGAAGATCGGCGGCCATCAGCTGGAATTGCTCCGCAAGCTCGGCTTCCTCGACGCGCTCGAAGATGTCGCGTGCCGATATGATCGAGTGCTCAACATCCGCGAGGGCAAGGTGGTCGATATCAGCGTCGGCCAGGCCTACGGATTTCCCTATGCCGATCTCGTCGCCATGGCACGTCGCCAGATTCCCGATCCCGCCAGCCTGATCGTCGACGAGGTCACCGCGATCGGTCCTAGCGACGACGTCCAGCATGTCGAGCTGGCCTCCGGACGGCGCGTGAGGGCTCGCCTCGTCGTTCTGGCCACGGGCATGGCGGGAGTCCTGGGCTACAAGCTCGGCATCAGGCGGCGCGTGCTGGCCGAGCGCCATTCGGTGTCGTTCGGCTTCACGATCGCTCACAAGGATGGCACCCCGTTCGATTTCGAGGCGCTGACCTGTTATGGCGAGCGCACGGCGGATGGCATCGACTATCTCAGCCTGTTTCCCGTCCGCGCCGGAATGCGTGCCAATCTCTTCATGTTCCGCGATCCGACCGATCCGATCATGCGCGAGTTGCGCCGCGAGCCGGAGGCCACAGTCTTGCGTCTGCTGCCGGGGTTGCGGAGCTATCTCGGCGATTTCCGTGTGACCGACCGGGTCCAGAACTGGGTGATGGATCTGACCGTCGTCGAGGGGCATCTCCAGCCCGGAATCGTGCTCATCGGCGATGCGTTCCAGACCAATTGTCCCGCGGCTGGAACAGGTGTCGCCCGCCTGCTGGTGGACGTCGATCGTCTTTGCACCGAATATGTGCCGCAATGGCTCATGACCGCAGGCATGGGCCTGGACAAGATCTCGCAGTTCTATTCCGATCGCGACAAGATCGCGGCGGATCAGCAGTCGCTGAAAATGGCACGCTTCCGCCAGGCGCTGACTTCGCGCAACGATATCGGCTGGGACGTGCGGCGACGGTTGCACTTCCTGCGGCGCAGTCTTGCACACCGCGTCGATCAGATGCACCCGGGCTGGCTTGGGCGTGTCCGCGGCGCGTTGCGCGCCTGAGCTCTGCGACCCCGTCCGTCAGCGCGTCGGCCTCGGAGTGTGGGCAGGCTGAACCTTCAGATCCGAGAGCCGCTTGGCCGCCAGCTTGAGCCAGGGCGCCTGCTTCAGCCCGAAGAGTGCGATGGCGCCTACGGCGCTGCCGGCCTGCGTGACTTCCCACACCGGCGAAGGCTGTGCGCCGAACGATTTCTTGTATGGCTCGTCGCCGATGGTGAAGTCGAGCATCTGATCTCCGCGCTCGATACAATCCCGCGCCACCTGTTCGAACATCAGCGCGCCGATGGACTGGCTCTTGTAACCGGCAATGTCGAAGGCGCTCATGATGACGAGGAAGCTGCCGCGGTGGCACAATCCGAGCACGGCGGCGATCACTTCGCCGTCCATCTTCATGGCATAGAGGCGGACGAAGGAGCCGAGGCCGCGAAGGGCGACGTCGGAATAGAAGCCGTAATATTCGGGACGCTGCAGCAGGTCTCCGTCGCCTTGTGCATGAAAGCGCGGGCCGCGAAACTTCCTCATCACGTCCATCGCCTCGAGCACGGCGGCGCTGTCGCCGCAGCATGCGAAGCTCAGCGCGCCCTTCTTCTGCAGCTGACGAGATTTCTTTGCGAGCTCCTTCTGGTAGGAGCGATCCATCGCACTGGCCCGCCATTGCTCGTACGGCGCGACCAGAACCGTGGCGTAGGCATTGGTGTTCATCGAGACGCGGCGGGACGTCGCCAGGAGATCTTCGATCGGGAGCCGTCCGTCGGGCAGCTTGGCCATTCGGAGCAGATCGAAGGGGCGGACAAGGCGGCGAATCTGCGCGCATGCAGCCGCATCGTGGAGCAATCGTGAGAACACGTCCGGGCTACAAACCGGTGCCAGATAGTCGGAAACGCGGAGATCGGCGAACTCGACGGTTCGTATCGGACCGCGCCGGATCCGAAGCAGGGGCAGCACCATGGCAAGGGCGCCGGTGTCGCGGTGGCGCACCACGACGGCCAGAGCTGTTGCGCCCGCTTCGGGCGCGAGCCTGGCGTAGAGGCTATGCAACCAGAGCGGATGCTGGAACGCAGTGGCAGCCGAGCGATCGAACAGCTCGGCATAGTCCGGAGACAGAAAGTCGAACGACGGCTCGATGGCGATGTCGAAGGTGTTGCTGAGCTTGTTCATGAGCAATCAAGAAAACCGGGTCATTCGCGAGCGTTGCTCGAACCGTAGCTGCGCTTATAGCAAGGGCGTTACAGGTCAGACACCGGCACTACGCGATTTGCGCCAATGCGTTCAACCATGCTGGTAAGGTTACCAAATTCCTAAATGATCCCGCTCAAGCGCGAGCGAGGGCTGCTCAGAGGCGCACCCCGGTGGTCGCAAACGCCTGCGCGGCGGGCTCCTGCATGCGATTGAGGATCACCATCCCGGCAAGCGCGATCACGACGGCCGCGACGCAGCCAAGCAAAAAAGCCTTCATCCTCAGCCTCCCTCGGTTGGACCAGGCCATCTATACGACAGGGCTTGCGGCGAGCAAGCCGGTCGCGGCGATCGCCGTTGGAGCGGAGGATTCCGCGAGCTCGCTGTTGCGCTGCACGATTCGGAACGGATGCAGGTCTTGCAAGTTCTCTGCAAGCCTGGTGAGCGCATCGGAGGCCTTGCGTGAAATTACCGAGAACGATCCTGTGCTTCGCAGCACTTTGTTTTGTCGAGGGTGCGCTGGCCCAGCCCGCCCAAACCAACTCGTCGGCGACGCAAACGCCTCCCGAAGACAAGGGCAAGCTCCAGCCGCAAGGTTGGACGGGCCCGATCAATACCGGCTCGGGCGGTGCGCCGCCCGAAAGTCCCCAGGGCCAGAGTCCCCCTGGAATGCAGGCTGCGCCGGAGGGCTCGTCCAAGACCACGACGGCACCGGCCAAGTAGACCGTTTCAGGATATTCATTTCCGGTGCCTCTTCTGGCAATCTCGAAAGGGTGAATGTCAGCAGGCGGCCAGGAATGAACAGATCAGCTCTGTGCACGAAGGTGGCCGCAGTGCTGTGGGCCCTCTTTGCCGCATCGTCGGTGCGGGCCGACATGGTCGGACACGGCGGCCCGATACGGTCTCTCGCCATTTCACCCGATGGCGACAGCCTTCTGTCCGGCAGCTTCGACACGGCCGTGATCCGCTGGTCGCTCAAGACGGATACTGCCGAGCAAGTGCTGCGGTATCATGCCGACAGCGTCAATGCCGTCGCGTTTCTCAAAGACGGCCGCATGATCACGGCCGGTGCCGATGCGCGCATTGCGGTATGGACGGCGGGCCGGCCGGAGCCGGACCGGGTGCTGGAGGGACATGTCGCACCCCTCGCGGCGCTCGCGGTATCGCCCGATGGGACGCTTCTCGCATCGGCGTCATGGGACCGGACAGTGCGGCTCTGGTCGCTGTCGGACGGCACATCCCGCGTGCTCGAAGGGCATACGCAGAACGTCAACGGCGTCGCTTTCCTGCCCGACGGCAGGCCCGCCAGCGTCGGCTACGATCTTGCGCTGCGCATCTGGCGTTTGCCGGATGGCCGGCCTGACATCGTGACGTTGCCGGCGCCGCTGAACGCCGTGGCCGTCGCGCCGGATGGCGAAATCGTCACAGGCGCCGTCGATGGCAAGCTGCGCATGCTGACTGCGGACGGCAAGGTCAGCGGCGAGGTCGTGGCCGGTCCGACACCGGTGGTGGCCTTGGCCATGTCGGCGGATGGCGCGCTGATCGCTGCGGCCGGCATCGGCGGCACAGTGGCGATCATCGATCGCAAGTCGCGCAAGCTGCTGCGCACGCTGGTTGGGCCCGGGCTGCCGGTGTGGGCGGTCGCCTTCCTCCCCGATCGCGAGACACTGATGACGGGTGGTGCGGACGGCAGGATCAGGCGCTGGAATGCGCGCACCGGCGATCCCATCGGTTCAAGTCTGATCGGCACACCGGCCGATCCGCTCGCCGCCTACGCCGGCGATCATGGCGCCGATGTGTTTCGGGCATGTGTTGCCTGCCACACGCTCTCGGACAAGGAGGTTCAGCGTGCGGGTCCCACGCTTGCGGGACTCTACGGCCGCAAGATTGCTTCGCTGCCGGGATATCGCTTCTCCGATGCGCTGAAGACGATGGACATCGTCTGGACGCCGGAAACGGTCGCACGATTGTTCGAAATCGGGCCGAATGCCTACACCCCCGGCACGAAGATGCCGGAGCAGCGGATCGGCTCGGCCGAGGACCGACGCGCGCTCACCGAGTTTCTGGGCCGCGCGACCTCGCGCTAACATCCGCTCAGATCGAGTCCCAATTGTCCATCGGGAAATCCCTCATTTCCGGATGCTCCTTGAGGATCTGAATGACGTCGATCGTGGGGTGCTCCCTGAGCGCTTCCGCCACGCAATGGTTGACGTATTTCCGGCGCGACAGCCACGCGATCTTCTTGCCCTTGGCTTCGGCCTTGCAGGCGACGATCGCCTGCTTCACGGCCACTTTCTGCGCCTTGGTCAGCGGCGGCGCGGCAGCTTCGGCCGCTCCGCCGGCGATGGCGATGAAGATCATGGACGTCGACAGAGCTGTGATCAAACGAGACATGGTGATGCTTCCTGGTTTCCGACCCTGCGAAGATGTCTGTTCGTCTTGTTTAGTCCTTGCCGTTGCGTTCGCGGCGATAATCATCCGTCGTTCGCGGCGGCGTTCGCTCCGGAACGCCCTTGAACGGATCGAATTGCTGTTCGCTCATGACCACGACGCGGCAGTCCGCGCACATCCTGAGCGCCTCGATCCGCATGTCGCCGGCCGGGTACATCCAGTGCCGGCCTTCGAGCTTGGCCGCGATGCGGTCGATCGTGCTCTTGACGCCGAAGGGCGTGCCGCAGCGGACACAGAGCGCGGGCTCCTCTTCCTTGATCACAGCGGCGGGCGCGCGCGCCGCGCGGAAATCGATCTGCGGCTTGAGGCTGATGACCTTTTCCGGACAGGTGCTCTGGCACAGGCCGCACTGCACGCAGGCGTCCTCGACGAATTTCAGCACCGGCCGCTCGGGATCGTCGCGCAGTGCGCCGGTCGGGCAGGCCGAGACGCAGGAGAGGCACAGCGTGCAGCCATCGGTGTCGACGGCAATTGCGCCAACCGGCGCACCTTGCGGCAGCGCGATGACGTCGACCGGCTGCGGCGCCAGCCGATGCAGCTCGCTCAGGGCGAACCGCAACAGATCGCGCCGCTTGCCGACGGTCTTGAAGGTTGCCGGCGTCGGGACCGCGGCGAGCGCGCCGATATCCTTCAAATGCTGGCCGAGCGCGTCGGGATCATCGGTTTCGATGGTGGCGAGGCGGCGGCCCGCAAATCCAAGGCCGCCGAGGATCGCATCGGCCATCGCGATCGTCTGCGTCAATCCGGTCACGTCGTGGCGCGGCTTGCCACGGAGCAGGAAGCGCACGGCGGAGACGCCATACGCGAAGGCGCCGACGATCGCCTCCAGCCCGACCTGCGTGAGCTCGTTGACCGCAAAGGGAAGCACGTTCGCCGGCAGGCCGTCGCCATGCCGCGCCAGTGCGTCGATCAGCGGCGTGCCGTGCGGGCTGTCATGAAAGAGCAGCACCGCATCCGCGCCACCGGCCTCGCGATAGGTGAGCAGCATGGCGCGAAGTCTCTGGAGCTGCGTATCGGCGGGCGGCAGCGCGTAGGAGACCGCGCTGGTCGGGCAGGCCGCCGCGCATTGGCCGCAGCCCGCGCAGATGTTCGGATCGATGGCGACATGATCGCCGACCGGCGTGATCGCCCCGGTCGGGCAAAGATCGAGACAGCGATGGCAGCCCGTGCGCTTCGAGCGCGAATGGGCGCAAAGTGCAGGCGCAACCTCAACATATCTGGGCTTGTCGAAGCTGCCGACGAGATCGCGCGCGGTCAGCACGGCGCGCAGCACCGCGGCGGGATCTTTCGCGTCGGCGCGGAGATAGCCGTCACGCAGGTCGTGGGCGGGAAACAGTGGCGGACCGCCGGAAAGATCGAGCACGATATCGCAGCGCGAAGTGACGCCGCTTCGCGGCGGTTCGAATACGAAGCGATCGCGCGAGGAGGGGCGGGGACGCGCATAGTCGTCGATTGCAAGCTCGAACGCGCCGAAATGTCCCTTCGCGGAGCGGATCGTGCCCTTCACGATCGGGAACACCGTTGCCGTCGGCGGAACTGTGTCATCGAGCTGCTTCAGCATCACCGTGACGTCGAGGTGATCGGCAAGCAGGCGGCCGGCCTCGATCGCGGCCTCATCGCGCCCGTAGATCAGGATGACGCCCTCGCTCGACAAGGTGACAAGCGGATAGTCCGGGGCGGGGATGGCGGCGGATGCGAGCAGGGCAGCCATTTTTGGCCCGGCGCGCGCGCCGTCGCGGGACCAGCCGGCCGTTTCGCGGATATTGACGAAGCTGATCGCGTCAGGCCGCTCGCCGGCCTCGTCCGAAAACTGCGCTGCCTGCTGCGTGCAGGCGACCGTCAACACGCCTTCTGTCGCGGCCATCTTGCGGAATGATTCGAGCTCCGCTCCGCAGAGGTGGCGAAAGCTCTTGACCTCACAATTCGGGCATCCGCGCCGGATCGCAGCCACGTCGAGGGGCATCGTGTCTTCGCACGAACAGATCAGGACGGTCTTCGACGGCTGCTCCAGGTTAACCCCTCCGCCATTCGGACGCCGACGACGGACTCGCGCCGGCCCTTCGCCTCGTATAGACATTATCCATCGGGAAGAAAAGGAAAGCGGAGGACGGCCTGCCGTCGATCCCAGTGAGCCATGTTTCCGCGGCGGAACCGATCCACCTGCCGCCGCCTTTCACATTGGTGCGGTTGCGCGAGAGCGGCGATGCTTTTGCCCATGCATGCCGCATCGCACCGGAGAGCGGCGCCGGAACGCTCGTCTATGTCGGCCGCTTTGACCTCGCCGAGTTCGCCGTGGTGCTCGAGCCGGCCGAGCCGTTGCGCAGCGCGCGGCGCGCGTTCTACGCCGGCATGGTCGCGCTGACCGATGCGCTTCGCGCCTATGCACCGCCGAGCAAGCCGATCACGATCGGCTGGCCGGATGCGGTCAGGATCGACGGGGGGCTGGTCGGCGGCGGACGGTTGGGCTGGCTTTCCGGAGCTGACGAGGACGCGCCGCCGCCCTGGTTGGTGTTCGGCGCCATGATACGAACGGTTGCCATGAACGATGACGATCCAGGCGTCCATCCGCTGGCCTCGGCGCTCGACCAGGAAGGCTTTGGCGAGGCGGGCGCGGCGCAGATCACCGAGAGCTTCGCCCGGCACCTGATGCTGGCGCTGGACGGCTGGCGGGTCGACGGCTTTGACAGTGTCGCACGCGACTATCTCACCCGGATGCCGCGTGAAAGGCAGACGGTGCAGCGCATCGATGATCGCGGCGACCTCCTGACGCGCCGCATCGGGACGGAGAGGATCGAACGGAGCGACCTCGTCCGGGCGCTCGCGGCCCCGTCCTGGCTCGATCCGGCCCTCGGAGGACCGCGCCTGTGAAGCTCCTGCGTACCATCGCGCTCGATCCCTCCGACACCTTCGTGTTCGACGTGGCGGCAGAGCCGGGCGAATGGGCCGTCTCCGGCGCTTTCCGCTTCTGGGATTGCGATGGCGCGAAGCTCGAGGGCAAGGCACGCGCGGCGTTTCGCGGCGGTTTCCTCGGGGTACAATCCTGGGGCTGGTCGACGCTGGCGCAGATCGTTCCGGCGACGGCAGACGATTACCACGGCCTGGTCGATCTCCTGGCGAGGCAACTCGTCGACCGTTTCGGCGCGCCGGACATGGCGGCGGCGAAAACGGCTGCGGAAGAGGAGGTCGCTTTCGCGCAGTCGCTCTGCAGCCATCCCATCAGCTCGCTTATTGCAGTGCACCGCACGTCAAGCGACGGTGAGGTCCGCGAGTCGTTCCGCCGGCTGCAGCTCCGGGAGGGGCAGGGGCATAGCAAGGCGTTCTCGTTCATGGAGATGGAGGACGACGTCCAGCCGGACGGCGATCTCAGGCTTGCGGATCTGGGCCGGGAGCCGACCGACAGATGAACGATTTCTGGATCGCCTGTGGTCATCACCTGCTCGATCGCGACGAGGGCGGCGGGCTGCGTGTCACGGACGAATTTCTCAAAGCCTATTTTGCCCGTCCCGAGCTGATGCCGCCGGACGAGGCGTGCCCGGTCGAACGCCGGCTGCATCGCGAATTGCTCGCCGACCCGCGCCAGGCGGTCAGCTCCGGCGAGATCGCCGCGATCCTCGATGCGGATGCCCGGGAGAATTGGCAGTTCGTGCTGGCGTTCCGCGATCTTCTGCTGCGGCATCCGACGCTCGAAGCCGCCTATCTTGCCTGGGTGCGCTCAGGGGCGAACGATCTGCCGCCGCTGTTCGTCAACCAGCTCGTGCACGTCATCCTGCGCAACGCGCTCGATGGCTGCGACGACCCCTTCGTGCTGCGCGCGGCCGAACTGTTCTTTCGGACCCAGCGCATCCTGCCACATGAGCACGCTTTGTTGCTGGGCGACGAGGAGGTCGTCGGCGGCCGGAGCCCGACCCCGGTGCTCTCGCTGATGTCGATGCTCGGCGCCACCACTGATGCGGTGGTGGAGGTGTTGGGCGAGGAGAATGCCGAGGCCTATTGGCACCGCAGCGACCAGTTCGACATGGCTCTCGACCTGACCGCGGACGGCCGCGGACCTTTGGCGCTGGCGCAGGCGATGACGCGCTGGGTCTCCCATCTGCTCGGCATCGACGTCGTGATCGAGCCGCTACGGGCGCTGCGCGAGGCAAAGCTGACCTGGTATGTCGGGCTCGATGCCGATGCCACGAGGCTCGGCGACCGTCTGTGGCACGGCGAAGAGCTCGGCGAGCGCGACGCCGATCGTGTGCTCGCGCTGTTCCGGCTGACGTTTGCGGATTCCGGCCGTGCCCTCGACGAGGTCGGGGATGAACCGGTCTACCTGATCCTGTCGATGACGGCGGATCAGAAGCTCCGGATGAAGCCACAGAATCTGCTGACCGGGCTGCCGGTGAAGCGCCGGGAGATGGCGACATGAGCCCTGCGGCATTGCCGTCCCTCTCGATTGCCGTCGGCGTCGTGGTCGAGCGGCGCAAGGCCGACTCGCCTTGGGTCGACTTCATCTGGCGCGGAATTGCCGTCCTGCCGGACGAGCCGTCGACGCAACCCTGGACCGTGCTTCGCGAGCAGGACGGCACGACCCTGTTCTATGCCGGAAGCGCGACCATCGATCTCTATCCGTCGGAAACGGCGCGCTATCGCGACAATCTCGCCTCCGGCCGTCCGAGCATCTGGATCGTGCTGTCACCCTCGGAGGGCGCCTGGCCCTATGCCGTCACCGCAGTGACCGCCGATCCCGCCGAGGGCGAAGGCTATACCGAAGCCGCCGACAATCTCGTCGAGGCCGTGCCGATGCCGGAGGTGCTGCGCGAAGCGATTGAAAGCTTCGTGGCCGAGCACCATGTCGAGCGGGAATTCGTCAAGCGCAAGCGGCGCCGTGCCGACCCGGAGGCGCTGGCGCGGCGCGAACATGAAGGCGGACAGGAATGAGTGAGGAGGACTTCCTTGCGCGTTGGTCCCGCCGCAAACAGCAATCGCGAGCGGAGCCGGCGAAGCCTGCCGCGGCGCAGCCTGCGTCGCCATCGGAAACCAAAAAGGACGAGACGGAACTCGATCTGTCGAGTCTGCCGTCGATCGACGAAATCAATGCCGCCACCGACATCACGGCCTTCCTCGCCAAGGGGATTCCTCGCGACTTGAGCCGTGCGGCTCTTCGCCGCGCTTGGGCGACCGATCCCGCGATTCGCGACTTCGTCGGGCTTGCGGAGAATGCATGGGACTTCAACGACCCGACGGCGATGCCGGGCTTTGGCCCGCTGGATTGCTCCTCGGAGGAGCTGGCAGCACTGGTCGATCGGATTGTCGGCGGCGTGCGGGAGGCGGCCCAGTCTCTCGCCGAGGCATCGATCGAAACGGGAAATTCTCCGGCGGAATCGCGTCAAGCCGATGCGGGACTTGCTGCCAATGTCGTTGAGCCGCCGGATGAGACGGAGCAGCAGGCAATCGCTGCTGCAGTGCAACCGCCAGTGGGTGAAACATCTGCGATTTCTGCGGAACCCGTCAGGTCCCGCACGCATGGCGGTGCACTGCCGCGCTGAACCACGACCAAAGGCTATAGGTACAGGCTATGGCAGGCGATTGACCGTTGCTGGAACCGAGATTACGCTGCCTACTGCTTTGTAACAAAAGCGATAATCAAGCAGACGGGACTTGGATGGGAGGTCCACGTGCGTGATGACGGACTTGATCGCGCGATCGATGCTGCGGGCGGCATCGCTCAGCTTGCACGCAAAATAGGCATCAGTCAGCCGTCCGTGTCGAATTGGACCCGTGTGCCCGCACAACGGGTGGTTGCGGTCGAGATGGCGACCGGCGTTTCCCGAAACGATCTGCGGCCCGATCTTTACGGCGAGCAAGCCGGCTCCGCCGAGCTCGTCGATCCCATCGACGCGGCGCGCGCGCGCGAATACGCGCTGCTGGCGGTGCTGCTGTCTGCGCCTCCGTCGAAGCGCCTGCTCGATCAACTCGCCGCGTTGAGCGGTGACGCGACGCCGCTCGGGCGCGCGCATGCGGCGCTCGCCGACGTCGCCTCGAGTGCGGTCCCGGCCAACGTCGAGCGGGAATATTTCGACCTGTTCGTCGGGCTCGGTCGTGGCGAATTGCTGCCCTATGCCTCCTATTACCTCACGGGCTTTCTCAACGAACGGCCCTTGTCGCGCTTGCGCGGCGACCTGATGACGCTCGGCATCGAGCGTATCGCCAACAATTCCGAACCCGAAGATCACGCCGCCATCCTGTGCGAGATCATGTCGGGCCTTGCCGATGGCCGCTTCGATGCCTCGCCCGAGGCGCAGCGTGCCTTCTTCGAAAAGCATGTTTCGCCCTGGATGGGGCGGCTGTTCGCCGAAATGGAGAACTCGGGAGATGCCCGTTTCTATCGCGCAGTCGGTGCGCTCGGCCGCACCTTCATCGAAATCGAGACGGAAGCATTCACATTCGCCAGCTGACCGAGGCGCCTCGGTCCGGGAGAGATGCGATGAGTGACGAGACGAAAGCAAAGGTCGGACGCCGCGATTTCCTTCGCAAGGTCGGCTTGGGCACGGCCGGTGTCGGCGCGACGCTTGCGACGCCCTTGGTTGGTGCCGCCCAGGCCGACAGCGAAAACAACGATGACAAGCGCAAGGCGCGCTACAAGGAATCCGATCACGTCAAGACGTTCTACCGCGTCAACCGTTATCCGGCTTGAGAGGGGAGGCTGCCCGTGCTTATCAAGCGAACACACCAGCGTTCCGATCGCCGAGGTTCCGTGGCCGAATCCCTTGCGGGCCAAGGCGGGGGACTTGATCGCCGCACATTCCTGCGCAAGTCGGGCCTTGCCGGCGGCGCGCTCGCCGCGCTCGGGGCCATGCCGGTCGGCAACGTGCGCAAGGCGGAGGCGGCCGCAGCCGGCCCGCTCGCGGCCGGCGCCACCGTCAAGAAGAGCATCTGTACCCATTGCGCCGTGGGCTGCACGGTGACGGCGGAAGTGCTCAACGGCGTCTGGATCGGGCAGGAGCCGAGCTGGGATTCGCCGATCAACCGCGGCTCGCATTGCGCCAAGGGCGCCTCAGTGCGCGAGCTCGTGCACAGCGATCGCCGCCTGCGCTATCCGATGAAGCTGGTGAACGGGCAGTGGACGCGCGTGTCGTGGGACACGGCGGTAAACGAGATCGGCGACAAGCTGCTGCAGGTTCGCGAGAAGTCGGGCAGCGATTCCGTCTATTGGCTGGGCTCGGCCAAGATGACCAACGAAGGGGCCTACCTGTTCCGCAAGTTCGGCGCGTTCTGGGGCACCAACAACACCGATCACCAGGCGCGGATTTGCCACTCCACCACCGTCACCGGCGTCGCCAATACCTGGGGCTATGGCGCGATGACGAACAGCATCAACGACATGCGCAACTCCAAGACGATGCTGTTCATCGGCAGCAACGCGGCGGAAGCGCATCCCGTCAGCATGCAGCACCTGCTCGAATCCAAAGAGATCAACAAGGCGAATTTCATCGTCTTCGATCCGCGTCTGACGCGCACCGCGGCACATGCCACCGAATATGTCCGGATCCGTCCCGGCACCGACATTCCCGTGCTCTACGGCATGATGTGGCACATCCTGAAGAACGGCTGGGAGGACAAGGAATTCATTGCCCAGCGCGTCTACGGTTTCGACGACCTGCGCAAGGAGGTCGAGAAATGGAATCCGCAGGAGGTCGAGCGCGTCACCGGTGTGCCCGCCGCGCAGCTCGAGCGCGTCGCCAAGACGTTCGCGACGGTCAAGCCCGCGACCATCATCTGGTGCATGGGCCAGACCCAGCACACGGTCGGCACCGCCAACGTGAGGGCGAGCTGCATCGCGCTGCTGATGACGGGCAACGTCGGCAAGGCCGGGGCCGGCGCCAACATTCTGCGCGGCCATGACAACGTGCAGGGCGCGACCGACGTCGGTCTCGATATCGTGACCTTGCCGTTCTACTACGGCCTCGCGGAGGGCGCCTGGAAGCACTGGTCCCGGGTCTGGGAGGTCGACTACGACTATCTCGTCTCGCGCTTCGACGAGAAGAAGCAGATGGAGACGCCAGGCATCCCGCTGACGCGGTGGTTCGATGCCGCGCTGTTGCCCAAGGCCGACGTCGCGCAGAAGGACAACGTCAAGGCGGTGTTCGTGCAAGGCCACGCCAGCAACAGCATCACGCGCATTCCCGAATCGCTGAAGGGCCTGAAGGCGCTGGAGCTGCTGGTGATCGCGGATCCGCACCCGACCACCTGGGCGGCCCTGGCGGTCGAGGCGGGGCGCAAGGACGGCGTCTATATCCTGCCCGTGGCCACGCAGTTCGAATGCACTGGATCGCGCGTCGCCTCCAACCGCTCGATGCAGTGGGGCGAGCAGATCGTCAAGCCGATCTTCGAATCCAAGGACGACCTCGAGATCATCTATTTGATGGCGAAGAAGTTCGGCTTCGCCGACAAGATGTTCAAGAACATCAAGGTCGAGAACAATCTCCCGGTCGCCGAGGACGTGCTGCGCGAGATCAACCGTGGAAGCTGGTCGACCGGTTATTGCGGCCAGTCGCCGGAGCGCATCAAGGCGCACATGAAGAACCAGCACAAGTTCGACCTGGTGACGATGCGCGCGCCCAAGGACGATCCGGAAGTCGGCGGCGATTATTACGGCCTGCCTTGGCCGTGTTGGGGCTCGCCCGAGGTGAAGCATCCCGGCTCGCCGCTGCTCTACAACAACGATCTGCACGTCATGGACGGCGGCGGCGCATTCCGCCCGCGCTTCGGCATCGAACGCGAGGAGAAGCTGCCGGACGGCACGACGCGCAAGGTGAGCCTGCTCGCCGACAAGTCCTTCTCCAAGGGCTCGGAGATCGAGGACGGCTATCCCGAGTTCACGCTGGCAAGCCTGAAGAAGCTCGGCTGGGACAAGGATCTCACCGAGGCTGAAATGGCGACGATCCAGCGGGTCAATCCGGCCAATCCGGATGCGGTGTCCTGGGCGCTCGACCTCTCCGGCGGCATCCAGCGCGTCGCGCTGAAGCATGGCTGCGTGCCGTTCGGCAACGGCAAGGCGCGCATGAATGCGTTCGGTCTGCCGGATCCGATCCCGGTGCATCGCGAGCCGATCTACACGCCGCGCGTCGACCTCGTCGAGAAATATCCGACCTTGCCCGATGCCAAGCAGTTCCGCCTGCCCAACATCGGCTTCTCGGTGCAGAAGGCGGCGGTGGAGAAGGGGATCGCCAAGCAGTTCCCGCTGATCCTCTCCTCCGGGCGTCTCGTCGAATACGAAGGCGGCGGCGAGGAGACCCGCACCAATCCGTGGCTCGCCGAATTGCAGCAGGACATGTTCATCGAGATCAGCCCGGCCGATGCCGCCGATCGCGGCATCAAGGACGGCGGCTGGGTCTGGGTGAGCGGCGCCGAGAACAATTCCCGTGCCCGGATGAAGGCGCTGGTGACTGAACGCGTCGGCAAGGGCGTCGCCTGGATGCCGTTCCATTTCGGCGGCTGGCTCGGCGGCAACGACCTGCGCAAGAACTATCCCGCTGGCACCGATCCGATCGTGCTGGGCGAGAGCGCCAACACGATCACGAGCTACGGCTACGATCCTGCAACGGGCATGCAGGAGCCGAAGGTCACGCTTTGTCAGATCGTCGCAGCCTGAGAGGAGCACGCACATGGCTCGGATGAAATTTCTCTGCGACGCTGATCGCTGCATCGAGTGCAACGCCTGCGTCACCGCCTGCAAGAACGAGCACGAGGTGCCCTGGGGCATCAACCGGCGGCGCGTCGTCACCATCAACGACGGCAAGCCGGGCGAGCGCTCGATCTCGATGGCCTGCATGCACTGCACGGACGCGCCCTGCGCGGCGGTGTGTCCGGTGAACTGCTTCTACACCACGGCCGATGCGGTGGTGCTGCACTCCAAGGACCTCTGCATCGGTTGCGGCTATTGCTTCTACGCCTGTCCGTTCGGCGCGCCGCAATATCCGAAGGTCGGAAACTTCGGCTCGCGCGGCAAGATGGACAAATGCACCTATTGCGCCGGTGGCCCGGAGGCCGACGGCAGCAAGGAGGAATACGAGAAATACGGTGCGAACCGGCTGGCCGAAGGCAAGCTGCCGCTGTGTGCCGAGATGTGCTCGACCAAGTCCTTGCTTGCCGGCGACGGCGAGATCATCGCGCAGATCTACAAGGAGCGCGTCATGAAGCGCGGCTACGGCTCGGGTGCGTGGGGCTGGAAGACCGCATATCGCGAGACAATCGAGTCCTGACGTGGGCAGCCGAGGGCGCGCAAGACCGGGGAGGACGTGATGGCGTCGTTTGGAAGGTTCGTTCGTCTGGCGTTGGCCGCCTGGGCGCTGCTTCTTTTGGTGAGCGTGGCGCCGGCGAGTGCTCAGCAGGTCAACCCGACCGCGAGCGCGGTCAAGGAGCAGCAGCTCCTGCAGGAGCTCAACCGGATCCAGGGCCGCGTCAGCATTCCCGATCAGCGCTCCGGCGTGCTGGAGCAGCCGCAGGGCCGGGAGTGGCGGGAATTCCGCAATGTGACGCTGCGCTGGATCGGCGGCATCGCCATCCTCGGCGCCATCGCGGCCGTCGTGATCTTCTATCTCACCGTCGGGATGGTGCGTCTCGAAGCCGGACGGTCCGGCCGCACCATCGTGCGCTTCAACGCCTTCGAGCGCTTCGTGCACTGGCTGACGGCGACCTGCTTCATCGTGCTGGCCATTTCCGGGCTGAACATCACGTTCGGCCGGCCGCTCTTGCTGCCGCTGATTGGTTTCGAAGCGTTCTCGGAATGGTCGCAATGGGCCAAGTACGCGCACAATTATCTGAGCTTCCCGTTCACGCTCGGCGTCGTCCTGATCTTCCTGATGTGGATCGGCGGCAATATCCCGAACAAGGTCGATATCGAATGGGCCAAGCGCGGCGGCGGCATGATCGGGCATGACCATCCGCCGGCCTACCGCTTCAACGGCGGCCAGAAGATGATCTACTGGATCGTCGTGATCGGCGGCGCACTGGTCGCAGCGTCGGGCTACGCGCTGATGTTCCCGTTCTACGGCACGGGGATCGAGGGCATGCAAATGGCCCAGATCGTTCATTCGATCGTGGCGGTCCTGTTCGTCGCGGCGATGATCGGGCACATCTATATCGGCACGATCGGCATGGAAGGCGCGTTCGAGGCCATGGGCTCGGGCGAAGTCGACGTCAACTGGGCGCGCGAGCACCACAGCCTCTGGCTCGACGAGCAGAAGGCGCGAACGGGGCCGAACGACGGGCAGCCGCAACCCGCGCCCGCGGCGGCCGAATAGGCGGTTCTTGCGCGGACGGGCCGGGCTTTAGCGCGCCGGCTCTTTCACAAACAAGACGGAGCGGTCCTGCAGCTCCTGCTCGGGAAGCTTGTCGGCCTGGCCCGTCTGCATGTCTTGAATGGACGCCATGCCGTGCTGGTCGAAATGAGGCACGGCCTGCGGCCTGAACATGTTATTGGCCACACCGGCGAGAAGCATGGCTGCAATAAGCGAGAGCATGACGAGTTTCATGCGCGTCTCCGTCTGCCATCTCCACCCGCCACGATGAATACATCGGGATCGTCAAACCCGATGTGAGCCGCTTCACAACGATCGGTTCCACTTGCGTGGAGACGGAGCCTGTTCTGGAAGCCAATTCTTCCATCAGGCCAGCCATTTGGCTCCCATTCCGTCGGCGCGTCAGGCGTCAGCGCGAAACTGGTCCGGCTCTTGCTCTTGCCAGTATGAGAGATTTTGATAAACCTCATACCGTAAAGGCGGGCGAATGGAACGAGCAGCGATGCGGACTTTGCGGGCGGTCGAGCCCGGAACGGTGGCGCTGCTCGGCGGGCTCGTCGCCGCCAACCTCGCCGCATGGGCCTGGGCCTTCACGCTGTTCGGCGAGCGGCCGACGGTGATGGCGACCGCGTTGCTGGCCTGGGTATTCGGCCTGCGTCACGCCGTCGATGCCGACCACATTGCCGCGATCGACAACGTCGTGCGCAAGCTGATGCATGGGAGTGAGACGCCGCGCAGCGTCGGCCTCTATTTCGCGCTCGGCCATTCCACCGTGGTCGTGGTGGCGACCATGTTGCTGGCACTGGGCGTCGTGAGTCTTGGTGGCGACAGCCTGCTCAAGGAGGTCGGCGGCCTCATCGGCACCTCGGTCTCGGCGCTGTTCCTGCTCGCGGTCGCCGCGATCAATCTCGTCATTTTCGCCGGCCTGTGGCGGACGTTTCGCGCGGCGCGGGAGCAGGGCGTTCACGACGCTGCGCAGCTCGATGCGCTGCTTGCCGGCCGCGGCGTGCTGGCGCGGCTGCTCGGCCCGATGTTCCGCCTGGTGACGAAGCCGTGGCACATGTACCCGCTCGGCTTCCTGTTCGGCCTCGGCTTCGACACCGCGACCGAGATCAGCCTGCTCAGCATCTCCGCCAGCGAAGCCGCGCGCGGCGCCTCGCTCGCCGATGTGCTGGTTTTCCCCGCGCTGTTCGCTGCAGGCATGGCGCTGGTCGACACGGCCGATTCGGCGCTGATGGTGAGCGCCTATCGCTGGGCCTTCGTCGATCCCTTGCGCAAGCTCTGGTACAATCTCACGATCACCGGCGCCTCCGTCGCGGTCGCGCTGTTCATCGGCGGCATCGAGGCGCTCGGCCTGATCAGCGATCGGCTCGGCCTCTCCGGCGGCGCATGGGCGCTGGTCGAGGACCTCAACGAGTCGCTTGCCAATGTCGGCTTTGTCGTGATCGCGCTGTTCGCGGCCGCATGGCTCGTCTCGGTCGTGCTCTATCGCCGCATGTTCGCGAGCGGCCGTCGCCGCGCCGGCGCGAAAGTTTTGGAATGCGCCGATGCGACCGAGGTGGCCTGAGCACGGTCGTCGCGGCGGCGCTTTGACGGCACTCTCGGTCTTGGCGCTGCTCGCGGATGACGGCCGCGCCCTCGCGCAGAGCAATGGCGCCTCGCGCGAACTGCCGCCGGTCGAGGTCAGTGGCGGCGCCGCGCCCGGGCGCAAGACGCCGGCCGCATCGCGCCGTGCCGCCAGACCGCTCGGGGACGGGCGCCGCGTCTTCGTGTCTCCCGCAACGACGCAGGCGGCGGATCCGCGCAGTGCCGGCTCGGGTGCAAAGGCCGCAGCCGGCATGGCCAGCGAGATCACCGTCTCCGGCGACGAGATCAACGCGCGCCCTTTCACGCGGCCGGGCGAGGCACTCGAAGCCGTGCCGGGACTGATCGTGACGCAGCATTCCGGCGAGGGCAAAGCCAACCAGTATTTCCTGCGCGGTTACAATCTCGACCACGGCACCGATCTGGCGATCATCGTCGACGGCGTCTCCGTCAACATGCGCACCCACGCGCATGGCCAGGGTTATGCCGATCTCAACTGGCTGATCCCGGAAACCATCGCCGCGATGGACGTGCGCAAGGGACCTTACTTCGCCGACGAAGGCGACTTCGCCTCGGTCGGAAGCGTTCATATCGGCCTGATCGACCGCACCCGGCGGCTGGCGCAGGTGAGCGCCGGCAGTTTCGGTTACCGCCGTTTGCTCGGCATGGATTCCGCGAAGGTCGGCGACGGTTCGCTGCTGGTGGCCGGCGAGATCGGTACCTATAACGGCCCGTGGGACAATCCGGACAAGGTGCGAAAGCTCAACGGCCTCGTGCGCTACAGCCAGGGCACCGCGACCGACGGCGTGTCGCTCACCGGCATGGCCTACGTCAACACCTGGAATTCGACCGACCAGGTGCCGCAGCGCGCCATCACCGGCGGCCTGCTTGGCCGGTACGGTTCGGAAGATCCGAGCGACGGTGGCCATGCCAACCGTTTCGCGCTCTCCGGTCGCATCGCGCAGACCGATGATATCGGTTTATGGAAAGCTAATGCCTATCTGGTGAAGAGCCAGCTCGACCTCTTCAACAACTTCACTTACGTCCTCGACGATCCCGTGCTGGGCGACCAGTTCCACCAGCACGACGACCGTTTGATGGCGGGCGCCAACGTCTCGCGCACACTGAACGGCTCCTTTGCCGGCCTGCCGATGCAGACCACCTTCGGCCTGCAATCGCGCTATGATGCGATTGGCCTCGCGCTCACCAATACCTTCCATCGCGGCTTCATTGGCAATATCCGCAGCGACAAGGTCGGAGAGGGCAGCGTCGGGGTCTATGCCGAAAACACGGTGCGCTGGACCGACTGGCTCAGGACGACATTGGGCTGGCGCGGCGATTATTACGCCGCCTACGTCACCTCTCTATTCAACGCCGCAAATTCCGGCCGCGCCGATGTCGCGCTCGGTAGCCCGAAATTCAGGATGGTGCTTGGTCCGTTCAATCATACGGAATTCTTTCTCGGCGCCGGCTACGGCATGCACTCGAACGATGCCCGCGGCGCGACCACGACGGAGGATCCCACCGATCCCGCGACAAGGCTCACGCCGTCGCCGCTCCTGGTGCGCACCAGAGGCGCGGAGGTCGGTGTTCGCAGCCGGATCGTTCCTGGCCTCGACAGCTCTCTCAGCCTCTTCATCCTGGACCAGGATTCCGAGATCCTGTTCTCCGGCGATGCCGGCGATACCTCGGCAACCCGCGCCAGCCGCCGCTACGGTTTCGAGTGGACCAACCATTACCGGCCGCGGTCCTGGATCGATATCGATGCGGATCTCGCAATGACGCATGCGCGCTTCCGCGGCCATGACGGCGAGCAGGCCGCGGTCTATGCCTCGCTCGCCGGCTATCCCGAGGCGCAGATCGGCAATGCGCCCGGCAACTACATTCCCAACGCCCCAGCAATGGTGGCATCGGCCGGAATTACGCTTGGCGAGAACACGGGCTGGTTCGGCAGCGCGCGCTGGCGCTACATCGGCTCCAGCCCGCTGACGGAGGACAATGCGTTCCGCTCGCGGCCGACCAGCATCGTCAACGCGCGGCTCGGCTACCGCACCGGGAACGGTTGGCGCATCCAGTTCGACGTCCTCAATCTCTTCAACAGCAACGCGAACCAGATCACCTATGCCTATGGCTCGCTGTTGAAGACCGACACGCTCTACAATCTCTGCGCCGCCAATGCCGCACCGGCCGCGGTCTGCCGGAACGGCGTCATGGACTATGTGCTGCACCCGGTCGAGCCGATGACGTTTCGGGTCACTTTGGCCGGGACGTTTTAGGCCTATTGCGCGAGCGCACTGGGCGACCCGCCAATGATGAGCCTTTACCCTTGCTCGGACATCGTCAGCCGGCCGCGTGCTGGATGGCGCGTCCTGCGCGCGGCGATGGCCGGCACGAGCGTGGGCGATTCCCCGGCGAGGCGGAGCGCAAAATAGGCAATGGTCGCTTGAAGCCCGTCCTTCAGCGCCACCTTCGGACGCCATCCCAGGATCTTCTCGGCGGCATCGATCACGGGCTTGCGCCGCCTGGGATCGTCCTTCGGCAGGGGCTCGAAGCGCAGCGGGGAAGCCGATTCGGTGCATGCCAGCACCTCACGGGCGATCGCCTCGATCGTGACCTCGTGCGGATTGCCGAGATTGCACGGACCGCTGACCGAGGCGGAGCTCTCCATCAAGAGCTGAAGCCCCCGCACCAGGTCGTCGACGAAGCAGAAGCTGCGGGTTTGCGTGCCCTGGCCGTAGATCGTGATCGGTTCGCCGCGCAGCGCCTGCACGATGAAGTTGGAGACGACGCGGCCGTCATTCTCGAGCATGCGCGGCCCGTAGGTGTTGAAGATGCGCGCGACCTTGATCTCCGTCCCGTGCATGCGCCGGTAGTCGAACATCAGCGTCTCCGCGGCGCGCTTGCCCTCGTCGTAGCAGGCCCGCGGCCCGATCGGGTTGACGTTGCCGAGATAGGATTCCGGCTGCGGATGCACTTCCGGGTCGCCGTAGACCTCGCTGGTTGAGGCCTGAAGGATCCGGGAGCCCTTCTGCCGCGCCAGTTCGAGCAGGTTGATCGAGCCGAGCACACAGGTCTTCATCGTCGCGACCGGATCGACTTGATAGTGGCGGGGCGAAGCCGGGCAGGCGAGGCTGTAGATCCGGTCGATCTCGCCCTCGATCTTGATGGGATCGCGCACGTCATGCTCGATGAAGCGGAAATTCGGGTGGTTGAGCAGGGGCCGGATGTTGTCGGTGGTTCCCGTGAACAGATTGTCCAGGCAGATCACCATGCTGCCGCGTTGCAGGAGCGCGTCGCAGAGATGCGATCCGATGAAGCCGGCGCCGCCGGCGACCAGGACCGTCGGCGAGCGGCGGGACGCGTGGATGCGGGTCTGGAGCGTCATGATGTGGCCTTTCAGAGTTGGGCGACCTGCATGGGGCGAACGACGGGGAGTGGCGCCGTCTTGCGGCGGCGCCGCGCGGCTGCCTCGGCGTAATAGGTCTCCAGCTGCCGCGCGCGATGATCGGGGGTGTGATCGGCCAGAACCCGCCGCCGCGCATTGTGCGCGATCGTGCGCCGTTGCTCCTCCGGCATGTCGCGCAGGATCTCGACGACCTCGCGCGGGCTGGTTGCCAGCAGGATTTCCTTCGACGGCGCGAAGATCGTCTCGATCCCCGGCCAGCGGTCCGAGATCACGGGCGTGCCGCAGGCCGCGGCTTCGAACAGCCGGACGCTCGGGGAGAAGCCCAGCGCCTTCATGTCGGCGCGGGTGGCGTTCAGCGTGAAACGCTGCGCCGCGTAGAACTCCGGGTGTTGCTTGGGCGCGAGGTGCTCGATCCGGGCGACGTTGGCGGGCCAGGCGATATCGTCCGGATATTGTGCGCCGGCGACGACGAATTGATCCGACGGCAGAGTGCGCGCCGGTGCAAGCAGCAGCTCGCCGAGAACGGGCTGCCGGTCCTCGCTGTAGGTCCCGAGATAGCCGAGCGCCCATTTCGGCTGCTCCTGGTCCGGACCGCAAATCTCCGCATCCGCGCTGCAATAAAGCACGCGCGCGAGCGGACTGCCGTAGCTCTGCTCGATCATGCCGGGCACCGGTCCGCCGGTGAAGGAGAGATAGAGATCGAAGCGCGGGATCATTGCCGCCGAGAGATAGTCGAGGCCCTGCTCCAGCCGCGCCAGGGTAACAGGCGTGTCGATGTCGTAGAACGCCGTGACGCCCCTCGCGTGGGTCGTGGTCCATTCGGCGATCGCGATGCCGTCAGGAACGTATGAGCCGATGATCACCAGATCGGCATCGCGGATCAGCTTGCCGAACTGGCGCGGAACATCCTTCAAGGATTGGTACAGCTCGACCGTCCAGGCAGAGGGCTTGGTCAGGTCGCGGTGATCCCGATACCAGGGCACGTCCCGCTCAAGGAACGTGACCCGGTGACCTCGTCGCGCCAGCGCTTCGATCAGGGCGCGGTAGGTCGTGGCATGACCGTTGCCCCAGGACGAAGTGACCGAAAGACCGATGACGACGATGGAGAGGTTCATTCTGCTGCCTCGATTCGGGAGCTGTTCGCGACGAAGAGATCGTTGAACTGACGGGCGCGCTGCCGATAGGTGTGCTGGCTGAGGATGCGTGCGCGGGCGCGCCGGGCGATCGACCGGGCCCGCTCCGGATTGAGCGCGGCGAGGTGCTCTGCCACCTCGCCCCCGTCAGCGGCAACAAGCACCTCGCGGCCGGGATCGAGGAAATGATCGATGCCGGCCCATTGATCGGTGATCAGGCAGGCGCCGGCGCCGATCGCTTCGAACACCCGCGTTGGCGGGGAGAAGCCGTAGCGCGCCATGCTGTCGCGATTGACGTTGAGCGTGGCGAGCCCGGAGCCGAAAAACGCGTTGTGGTCGGCGGTGCCGACATGGCCGACCTTGCGCAGATTGGCGGAGGCGTCCTTGTCGTCCCAGCCGGAGCCGCCGAGCACGAAGGACTTTTCAGGCAGGCGGCGCGCGACGTCGAGGAAGAAATGCTCGACGCGCTTCTCGCGGTCAGGCAGGCGGTTCGCCAGCAGGCTGAGATCGCAGGCGAAGCGTGGATTGGGCGGCGACGGAAAATGCGTGGCCGGATCGAGCGCGTTGTAGATCGGCACGCAGTCTCGCGCGCCCACCGATCGATACGCGGAGACGACGCCCTCGCCACCGCCATAGGTCAGGACCATGTCGTAGCACGGGATCGCGCGGCGCAGATGATGCTGCGGATCGCTTTCCATTGCCTCGAGCGTGGCGGGAGCATCGACGTCCCAATAGATCCGCGTCAGCCGCGAGGGCAGCTCCGCGACGGCGTTCTCCAGTTCGAGATCAAAGACGCCGACGCCGCTGGCCTTGACCAGCATGTCGGCCGATTGTGCGGCGCTGTCGAGCGAGCGACGCCAGCCGTCCGCGGTCGCGGGATAGACGACCACCCTGGCCCAATCCGGCTCGTCGATATCGCGATGCGACTGGCGCTCGAAGGCGTCGGGTTCGTAGAAGATGACCTCGTGGCCGAGCGCCGCGATCTCCTTCAGCATACCGCGGTAGTATGTGGCGGCGCCATTCCAATAGGACGAGACGAGGCTGGATCCGAAGAAGCAGATATTCATGCAACGGCTCCGATGTCGTGCTGAGGCCGTCCCGAACGGCCTGAATCCCTGAGGTCGGTGACGATGTCGATGAGCTGCTCGGCGCGGTGGCGGCAGGTATGACGATCCCTGATGACCTTCAGGCCGGTCTGCACCATCGCGGCAGAGAATTCCGGATCGTCGATGACAGTCCGAAGCGCCTGCTTCATCTGCGCGCCATCGGCAACGCTGAGATAGGCGCCCTCGGGGAACAGGCCTTCCGTATCCGACCAGGGCGCCGAGACCAGGGGGATGCCGCAGGCCAGCGCCTCGAAGACGCGGATGGTCGGGATGCCGGGAAGCAGGGCGACGTAAGGCCCGCGCGGCACATGGATGGTCGCACGCGCACCGGCGAAGGCGACGGGGGCCCAGTGCGCCGGCAGCCAGCCGCCGTAGCGGATGCCTGCGCTCCTGATGGTGTGAAGTGCGCCATCTGAATAACGGACGCCATGGACGCTCGCGCGCAGCTTCAGCTCCGCCACGGGCGTGACCAGGAACTCATTCAGCTCGGCGCTGCGCTCGCCGTCGCCCCAATTGCCGATCCAGACCAGATCGTCGGTCCGCTCGACCTGCGGCAGCGGATGATACAACGCGACATCGGCGGCCTCGTGCCAGGTGAAGACCCGGTCGGCCCAGCCGAGCTTCAGATAGATCTGCCGGAGCACCTCGCCGAAAGCGAGCACGCCATCGAATCCGTCGAGATCGAATTGCGCAAGCTCCTCGGGTGCGCTGACCGCGCGGTGATGGGTGTCGTGAAACAGCAGGGTGAAGGACGCGCCTTGCGCCCGCCTGCGCCCGATCTGCGCGATCAGATCGGGTGAATTCCATTCATGCACGATGACGAGATCGGCGCCATCAAGCGCCCGCGCGAGATCGAGGCTGGTATCGTAACGGCGGATGTCGATGCCGGAAAAGAGCGCCGGAATGTCGTCCATGGCATGACTGCCGCCTTCGCGGATCGCGTTCAGCCGGCTCCAGCCGTCGATGGGTTCGAACACGACGACCTCGTGCCCGAGCGCATGGAGCTCGCGCGCATAGCCACGCAGGAAATGCGCATTGCCGTTGTTCCAGCAGGAGGTGAAGGCATGGTAGAACAGGACGCATTTCATGCGCGCACCTCGATCTGGCCGGCCGCCGCGCTCGTCCGGCTCGATGCGATCAGGTCCTGGTAGAGACCGAGATAGGCGCTCGTCATGCGCCTCAACGAATAGGTCAGGGATTGCTCGTAGGCGGCGCGCTGCAGCTTTGCTCGACCCGTATCGTCAGCGCAAAGCTCTGCCAGAGTCCGATGCAGCGCGTCGCTGTCGGCGGGATCGACGAACAAGGCGGCGCCGCGCCACAATTCCCGGAACGTCGAGATGTTGGAGAGGACCAGCGCGCAGCCCGCGGCGGCGGCTTCCAGCACCGAGAGGCCGAACGGTTCATAGAGTGCGGGGCTGACGAAGATCGCTGCATGCTGCAAGCGCGCCTCCAGCGCCCCGTGCGGCAGCTCTCCGAGCCAGGTGACGTCAGCTGGCAGACGTGCGTCGCTAGGACCGGCCACCTCGACCGGCCAATCCAGCCCGGGCGCGGCGGTGGCGAGCGCTGCGATGTTCTTGGCACGATCCCACAGCCGTCCTGCCGCGAAAATCACGCCCTGCTTCCGTCCAGACGGGGCGCGTGACGCTATTCCGTTCCAGATCACCGCGCCGCGCGATCGCGGCTGGTAGATCGCGGTGATGTCGTCGTGGAAGGCCCGGCTCGGACAGACCCACGCCTGCGTGATGTCGAGTGCCGCGGCGACCCGCTCGCTGTAGCGGCGCCATCTCGGCTCGCCAAGCCAGGCCGTATCGCGGCAGGCGAGTGCCCACGAGTTCACGCAGGAATGCGCCACCAGCACGGTCGGGGCGTGCCAGGCAAAGGTCGCCTCGCGAAAGCTGTTCAGATGCACGACATCCGGCACCAATCTGGCTTCGAGGTTTGCAAGCACGCGCCTTGCGTCGGAAACGTTCCGCCCCTCCGGGTCCTGCCATTCGAGTGCGAGGTTCGTCTCGATCAGGTGAACGCTGGTCTCACGCAGCATCTGACGCTGATCGACACGCGCCCGCGGGCCCAGCGTCACGAGCGTGACGTCGGCCCCGGACGCGGCGAGACTGGCGGCGAGGGCGCAGGAATAGGTCCAGACGCCGCCGACCGTGTCGGTCGTCATCATGATCCTGATGTCGGCGCCACGGCTCATGAGACCACCTGGAGTTCGAGGGTGTCGAGCGGGACCGGACGATCGTTTTGCACGTCGCTGAACTGGTCGAACATCGCGAGATAGTGCCGGTGCGCGCGCTCCCAGGCGACATCGTCGGGCTCGCCCCAGAGCTTCCGGTAGTCGGGCGAGCCGGGATAGGGATAGAGCGGCACCGGATCGTTGGCCCAGACGCCGGCATCCTGCATGGTGCGGCGCCAGCGCTGCACGACGGGATCGTCGTCCTCGGGCACCTCGATCAGATTGGCCTGCACGAAGGGGACATGGCGGCGGGCTTCGACCAGCCGGTCGGCGAGCTGATCCGTGGTCATCTTGCAGTTCTTGGCGAGGGCCGCGCGCCCTTCCACGGTGAGGCTCTCGATGCCGGCTTCGATCGAGACGCAGCCGGCTCGCCCGAGCAGGGCGAGCATGTCGGGCTTCCACAAATCGATCCGCGTCTGCACGCCGAACTTCAGCCCGCGCGTGGTCAAGCCCTCCAGGAGCTCGCGGTTGGGAAGAAAGATCTCGTCGATGAAGTAGACGTACTCGATGCCGTGACGGCGCAGACGATCGATCTCGTCGAGAATGACCGCGGGCGGCCGCTTGCGGTAGGCGTTGCGGAAATTCTCCTTGGCGCAGAACGTGCAATTGTACGGACAGCCGCGCGAGGCCTCCGCCTCGGCGCCCGGCGCCGTCGGCGCGGCCTCGAAGCGGTGATGATGGTGATGGTGACGCCGGATCATCTCGTCCGGCCAATCGAGCGCGGGCTGATCGTTGAACGCGACCGCCTGGGGGCCGCCATTGACCCGGAGCGAAGCACCGTCGGCGAAGCACAGGCCGGGAAAGTCCCGTTCGCCATTGGCGAGACGCAGCAGGGATGCCTCGCACTCGCCCATCACCACGATGTCGACGCCGAGCTTCTTCAGCGCGGTCTTCGGCGTGGTCGAACCATGCGGGCCGACCGCGATCAGGGTCGGCGCGAGGTGCCGCATCGCGATCGCGAGCTGCTGCGGCACGCGCAGCTCGGGCGGGGCGCAGCGCCAGAACAGATATGTCGGTGCGGTGGTGAAGACGATCTGGTCGGGACGAAAGGCGCGCAGCTCGGCCTCGATCTCAGGGAGGGAGAGATCGAACATATGCGCATCGAGCAGCAGCGTGTCGTGGCCCGCCGCCTTCAGATAATGCTCGGAGATGCCGAGCTCGAGTGGCAGGTGAGGCGAGCGGCAGCCGAAATAGATGCTGCCCGAAAAATCCCAGTTGGGATTGATGAGGGCGACCCGCGTCATGCCAGGGCCTCGCTTCTGTCCTGTGATCCGAAGCGACTGTCAAGCCAGGTGTGGAGTGAGCGCAGGCCGTCGGCGAGGGGCATTTGCGGCGTCCAGCCGAGCGCGGTGGCGAGCGCGCGCGTGTCGGTCACGTACCAGGGCTGATCGCCCGGTCGCCAGTCCGCAAAGCGATAGCTCACCTTGCGGCCCGTCAGCTCGGTGATTTGGTCGATCAACTCGAGCAGGCTGACCGCATTCGCCGGACCGCCGCCGAGATTGAAGACGCGCCCGCGGGCCAGCGCGATGTGGTCGAGCGCCGCGAGCCAGGCGCTCACCGCGTCCGACACGTGCAGCGCGTCACGGACCTGCTTGCCGTCACCGTAGATCGTCAGCGGATTGCCGCTGATGGCGCTGAGCAGGAAGTGTGCGATCCAGCCCTGGTCCTCGGTGCCGAATTGCCGCGGCCCGTAGATGCAGCTCATGCGCATCACCACGGTCTGCAGCCCGAACACCCGGGCATAGTCGTGCACGTATTGATCGGCGGTGCCCTTGGAGCAACCATAGGGGCTGTAGAAATCCAGCGGCGCGTTCTCCGAAATGCCCCCGGCGAGCAAATCATTGACCGGCGTGTAGCGGCGGTCGGTGAGCGCGATCTCGCTGTCCTCGATCAGGCGCCCATAGACCTTGTTGGTCGAGGCAAAGATCACCGGAGCCGAAGCGTTGTGCAGGCGAACGGCTTCCAGCACGTTCAGCGTGCCGCGCGCATTGATCTCGAAGTCGGCCGAGGGATCGCTGACGCTGTCGGTCACCGCGACCTGGGCTGCGAGGTGCAGTACGGCCCGCGCCTCGCGCACGGCGTCGATCACCGGGATCGGGTCGCGGATATCGGCCACACTGATCGTGACGCGGTCGCCATGCCGGGATTTCAGCCATTGCGCATTCTCGCGCACGCCGGCGCGGGCGAGATTGTCCAGCACCAGAACGCGATCGCCCCGCTCGGCGAGACGGTCGGCGAGATTGCAGCCGATGAAGCCGCAGCCGCCGGTGACCAGGACGGGTCTGTTGTCTTGCTCACTCATCACGCGACCAACCCTCGTTGCAGCAGCTCACGGGTCGCCCGTTCTGCCTGATCGTCGGCGATCTGGTCAGCGAGGTAGCCGGCGAGCTCTTCAAGGCCGTCCTTGAACGCGACATGCGGCTCGAAGCCGAGCAGGTCGCGTGATTTGCCGATATCGGCGAAGCAGTGCCGGATGTCGCCGGCACGGTATTTTCGTGTGATCTCTGGATCGATCTCGCGCCGTCCCATCACCTGCGCCAGATCCTCGGCCACCGACAGAATGGTGCGGCTCTGGCCCGAACCGACGTTGAAGACGTCCTGGGCGTGGTCGGATTCGAGCGCCATGCTGCAGGCGCGGGCGACGTCGTGCACGTGGACGAAATCGCGCCGCTGCAGGCCGTCTTCGAAGACGAGCGGCGGCCGGCCGTTGAGCAGCCGCGCGGCGAAGATGGCCAGCACGCCGGTATACGGATTCGACAGCGCTTGCCGCGGACCGAACACGTTGAAGAAGCGCATGCCGACGGTCGGAATGCCGTAGGCCTTGCCTGTGATCAGGCACATGCGCTCCTGCGCATATTTGTTCAGGGCGTAGATCGAGCTCAGCGACGGCTGCTTGGTCTCAGGGGTGGGCACGGGATCGAGCGCATGGCCTGCATGATCCCGTAATTCCCACTCGCCCTTGCGAAGCTGCTCGATCGGTCGTTCGTCGCCGGCGACGACGCTTCCCACGGCATCACGATACAGACCTTCGCCGTAGATACTCATCGAGGATGCCACCACCAGCCGTGCGACCGGTCGCTTGGCGAGCGCCTGCAGCAGCACGGCGGTGCCGAGCTCGTTCGTCCTGACATAGGGCTCGATGTCGTACATGCTCTGGCCGACGCCGACGGCGGAGGCGAGATGCAGGACCATGTCGGCGCCGCGCAAGGCCTGTTCGACCGCGGCGGCATCGGTGACGTCGCCGACCACGAGCTCGGCGTCGTCGGCAACATAGGCGGGGCGCTGACGGTTGCCGCCGTGCACCTGCGGAGAGAGATTGTCGAGAAGGCGGACCTCGTAGCCGGCCGCAAGCAGCACGTCCGCCGTATGCGAACCGATGAATCCCGCGCCCCCAGTGATCAATACTCGCGTCATTCACCGCTCCGTGCCGCATGGGACCGATCCGTTCGGACCGGCCGATGATGAGAGTTGAAGCGCGCTTTGCTCGGTCGGGCGACCTGCGCGCCAGTCACGTCTGGGAATTAGAAGCGGTGCAAGGAATGTTCGTTCCTGCGAAACCTACAAACGAAAAGTTCTCTAACCTGGATCAATAACCCAGGTGAATCCCGGCTAGAAACGCGCGCCATGAAGCGGCGCCGGCAGGTCGAGATGTCTTGCAACGGTCGCGCCGATGTCGGCGAAGCCGGCGCGCCGGCCGATCGGAGACGTCGATTGTGCGGCCCACGTCAGGATCGGGACCTGCTCACGCGTGTGATCGGTGCCGCTCCAGGTCGGATCGCAGCCATGATCGGCGGTGATGATCAGGAGATCGTCGCTTCGCAGCCGGTTCAGCAGCTCGGGCAGATGGGCGTCGAAGGCTTCAAGCGCCGCAGCGTAGCCCGTTACGTCGCGACGGTGGCCGTAGAGCGTGTCGAAATCGATGAAGTTCGCGAACAAAAGCCCGCCCTCGGCAAGGCCTGCCAGCCCATCGAGCGTGGCGTCGAAAAGCGCCGCATTGCCGTCGCCGCGCAGGTTTCGCCCGGTGCCGCGATGAGCGAAGATGTCGTCGATCTTGCCGATCGTCACGATCTCGCGGCCGGCACTCTCTGCAAGGTCGAGGATGGTTCGCTCGGGCGGCGGGACCGAGAAATCGCGCCGGTGCGAGCTGCGCTTGAAGTTGTCCGGGTTCGTTCCGACGAACGGACGCGCGATGACGCGGCCGATGTTGAGAGGATCGACCAGCCGCCTCGCGACGGTGCAGACGTCGTAGAGCCGCTCGAGCCCGAACGTCTCCTCGTGCGCCGCGATCTGGAACACGCTGTCGGCCGAGGTGTAGCAGATCGGCTCGCCACCGCGCATGTGGCGCTCGCCGAATTCGGCGATGATGTCGGTGCCGGAAGCGTGGCAATTGCCGAGGATGCCGAGCAGTCCGCCTTGTTCGCACAGCTTCGTTACGAGAGCGGGCGGGAAGCAGGGTTGGATCTTAGGAAAATAGCCCCAATCGAACGCCACAGGCACGCCGGCGATTTCCCAATGGCCTGATGGCGTGTCCTTGCCCCTCGAGATCTCGCTGGCGCAGCCATAGCGCGCATGTTGTGTCCGGCCGTCGAGCCCGGGCGGGATCCGGCCCGTGGAGAGGCGGCACGCCTCGCCAAGGCCCAGCGCCACGAGATTGGGCAGGCGCAGCGGGCCCTCCCGTTGCGGACCATTGGCACGGCCGGCCATGCACGCATCCGCGATGTGGCCGACAGTGTCAGCACCCTCGTCGCCGTAATTGACAGCGTCGGGCGCCGCGCCGATTCCGACGGAATCCATCACCAGGATCAGGGCACGCATGTCGGCTCCCTGATCGGTGGAGAGGCGCCAATGGAGTCGGCGAGACCGGTCTTGGTGCAATAGCGCTCGATCATCTGCGCGCAGAAGTCGGCGAACTCGTTGACGTCGAGCGGCGGGCTGGTGTGATGCGGTTCGAGACCGCGGTGTTCCGGCGTGAAGCAGAACGTCACGGTGACCTCGAATTCGGCCAGCGCATCCATCTGGCGGTCGAACCAGTCCAGCGCGTTGGGACGGAAGCTGTCGGCCCATGACAGGCCTGTCCTCAGGTGTCTCACGCCGAAGCGGCGCATCCAGCGTACGGCGTCATCGAGGCGATGGTCCTCGAAGTGAAACCACTGGCACAGGCCCATGTCGGCGGCATATTGCCCGAACAGCTCCGCTGCGGCTTTCGGCGTTCCATCCTCGCGCAGCAGGCCCATGTGGAAATGCCGGTAGTAGGAAGATCCCTCCGCCTCCTTGTGCCGGGTGGTCGCCTCCCAGGCCGAAGGCAGGTCATAGAGGCTGTACCAATGGATGCGCGGCGCGCGGCCGATCAGAAGGTCGGCGGTGCGCGACAGGCCCCAGGCCTGCACCTCCTCGGCGCCGAACGAGGAGACGCCGACCTCGGTCACCCAGACTGGTAACGCGGTGACGGCCCTGATCTCCTCGATCTTGGCCGGCCATTCTCCGATCTGCCATAAATTCCAGTCGAGCGGAAAGCCGTGCACGGCGACGGCGTCGACGTGATCGAACACGCCGCGCGACTGCATGTTGCGCATGAAGGATGGGTCGATCGGCGAGATGCCGCCGAGCACGCGCGGCAAGGTCGAATGCGCGCTGCGGATGGCCTTTCCGGCCGCGAGCGCCAGGTTTGCGAACATCGCCCAGTCCGGGTCGATCAGGATGTCCCAATGCGACTTGTTGTTGGGCTCGTTCCAGATCTTGGCCGCCTCGATCATCGGCCCGCCTCCCGTGACGGATAGACCGGCCCGTCAGCCTGCGGCCGCGCCGTGCGCTTGCACAGATAGACTTCCTCCTCGGGATGGGCCGCGATGGCAAAGCCGGCGCTGCGCAGCATGGCCTCGACGCAGGCGCGATTGGGCACCCACCAATTGGTGGGGTCGTCGGCATATTTGTGCTCGATGAAGTGCAGCTTCGGGTAGCCGGAGGAACCGAACTGGTCGGTGGTCCAGAAGTCGTAGTTCTTCTCGATCGCATCGACGTGGCTGTCGCCGCGCTGCATCGACTGGAACAGCAGGAGATCGCCGGCGACGTGCTCATGGATCAGGTCCAGCGCCAGCAGCGGGTGTCGCAGATGATAGAGCACGCCCATGAAGATCACGAGGTCGAATTGTTCACGAAGCTGCCCGACATCATAGGCCGACATCTTGCGAAATTCGATCCTGAGTCCGTTGACCTCGGCGGCGAAGCGGGCCTGGGCCAGATATTCCTCGTCGGTGTCGAGGCCGAGCACGCGTTCGGCGCCGCGCCGTTTCATCTCCATGGCGTAGAAGCCGGCATTGCAGCCGATATCGAGCACGGTCTTGCCCTCGAGCCGGTCCGGAATGATTCCGGAGAAGCGCTGCCACTTCACATTGGGATAGTCGCCGAGAAAGTGCGACGGCGCGGTCGGCACGCCCTGGAGGTCGAGATTGTGAAACCATGGCCCCAGCGCATCGACGCGCTGGCGGATTTCCTCGCGGGAGAGGGCGCCTGTGGTCATGCAATCGCTCCGTTGTTCACAGTGACCGGCCGGGCTCCGTCCGATGAGGCGCGGGCCCGCGACTTGGAACGGCCCTCGGCGCTCTCGGCGAGCAAGGCCATTGCCGTGCGATAGCCGTCGATGGTGCCGACATCGACGTAGGATTCGCCGGCCCTGACGCCGATGCCGTTGCCGCCGGCCGCAAGATAGGCATTGACCAGCGTCCCGAAATATTCGTCGCGGCGTTCGCGTGCGTGCCACAGCGACTGCAGCTGGCGGAAGCCGTGCGCCGACATCTTGAAAGCACCCCAGATCCAGCGCGAGCTTGCATTCGGCTGCTTGACCTGGATCTCCGTCACCTGCTCGCCGTCCAGCACGACCGCATCGAAGAATTCGGGATGCTCGACCGGGAACAGCAGGAACGAGAGGTCTGCATCGGGCAGGGACTGCAGGGCCGCCTTGGGAAACCAGACCGTGTCGGGCAGGCCGACCATGACATCCTCATGCTGCCCGACGACGGTGCTTGCCCTGAACACGGCATCGCACAGGCCGGAGGCCTCGGGCTGCACCACATAGGCGAGCTCGGCGCTGCCGTAATGGTCCCCGAAATATTCGAGGATGTCGGACTTGCCGGGCGAGATCACGAAGCAGATCTTGTCGGCGCCGCCGAGGATGAGGCGCTCCAGCAGATATTCGGAGACCGCGCAGGGGCGGTCCGTACCGTCGTCGCGCCGGCTGCCGACCGGCAGCAATTCCTTCGAGAAGGCAAGCGGCTGAATACGGCTGCCGCGGCCCGCGGCCGGTACGATGCCCCACATGATCAGGCCTCCTCGATTTGTTGCCGGCTGACGCGGCCCGACTTTGTCTGCTCGAGCATCGCGATCAGTTCACGCGCGCGCTTGTCGGATGTGTGCTGGTCCATGGTGCGATCATAAGCGCGCCGGGCCATGCGCCGGAGCTCGACATCCGGCATCGCGAGCGCGGCGAGCGCCTCGTGCTCGTCGCGTGCGATCAGGATCTCCTCTCCGGGCGCGAAGAAGTCCGCTATACCGGGCCAGTCGTCGCTCAGCAGCGGGGCGCCGCAAGCCGCGGCCTCGAACAGCCGGCCGGACGGGCACCAGCCCATCTCCGCCATGGCCCGGCGGGTGACGTTGAGCGTCAGCCGCGACGAGGCAAAGAACGGCGCGTGCTCGGACGGCGGCAGGTGCCGCACGAAATAGATGTTGGGCGACCACGGGAAATCGTCCGGATATTGCGCGCCGCCGATCAGGAAGCGGAGATCCTGGCGCGCCCGCGCGGACGCGACGAAAAGCGCCTCGAGCGTGCGCTGGCGGTCTTCGGAGTAGGTGCCGAGATAGGACAAATCGGCGCGATAGTGCGGCTGCGGCATGACCGGATGGTGGATGTCTGTGTCGACATGCCCATAAAGCGCCCGAGTATCCCGCGCCCCGAGCCGATTGCGGAATTCATCCTCGACGTGAGGTCCGCCGGTAAAGCTGAGCACCAGCTCAAAATCCTGCAGGCCGCGCGGGCCGATATAGGGGACAGATTCGCCGGCGATGAGCTTTGCCAGCGTGACCGGCGTATCGAGGTCGTAGAACACGGGAACAGCACGACCTTCGGAGAGGATCAGCTCGGTCGCGGCAATCGCATCGGGACAATAGGAGGTCACGATCGCAACGTCGGCATCTCGGATTTCGGCGCTTGCCGCCTGCCGCACATCGTCCCAGCTCGCGAACAGCCGGAGCGCGCCGCCCGGCAGTTCATGGAGATCCCGGGCACCGGCATAATAGGGAACGTCCCGCTCGAAGAAGACGATACTGTGCCCCGAGCGCGCGAGATGCTTGCAGAGGCCGCGCCACAAGGTGGCATGCCCGTTGCCCCAGGACGAGGAGATTGTCAGGCCGAAGATGACGATCTTCACGCCGGCACCCGCTGGTTGATCCCGGTGACCTTCATGCCGCGGCTGTCGACGCTGAGCGTGCTGATGCTGGCAGGATCGATCTCGATCGAAAGAAACTGGTCGAGCGGCGTGCGCGAATAGTGCAGGAGCGCGGCGCGGATCGGCTCGGCGTGGCTGACGAGGACGACGGCGCCGAGATTGCGATCGCCACGCAGCTGCTCCAGATGAGCGACCACGCGGCTCTGAAGCGACCGCATGCTCTCGCCGCCGGGCGGGCGGCTCGTGCCGCGTCGCCCGTTCCAGCGCGACCATCGGGGATCCGGCGCCAGGTCGTCGAACGATCGTCCGGTCCATTCGCCATAATCGAGCTCGTCGAGGGCGGGTACGATCTCGACCGGCAGCCTAAAATGCGCGGCGAGGATGCAGGCCGACTGCGTGCAGCGCCGTTGCGGGCTGGACTGAATGAGCGATGGCCGCGGCGCGATGGTGCCGGCACAGCGTGCCATCTCCTCACAGCCGAGATCGCTGAGCTCGACGCCTTTCATCCGGCCGCACAGGATGCGGCCGAGCAAGGCATGGTGACCGTGCCGGACGAGATGGATGATCCCAGCCATCACGCAAGCGCCTTGTCGTCGATGAAGGCGCGTGTCCGCCGTCCGGCCTCTTCGTCGGTGAACTGCTGCGGCGGCGATTTCATGAAATAGCTGGAAGGGCCGGTCAGCGCTCCAGCCTGGCCGCGGTCCATGGCGAGCTTGGCACAGCGCACCGCGTCGATCACGACGCCTGCCGAGTTCGGGGAGTCCCAGACCTCGAGCTTGACCTCGGCGCTCAGGGGAACACCGCCGAACGTCGTTCCCTCGAGGCGAATGAAGGCGAGCTTGCGATCGGTGAGCCACGGCACGTGGTCGCTCGGTCCGACATGGATGTTGTCGGGGTCCATGGGGACGTCGAACTGGCTGGTCACGGCCTGGGTCTTGGAGATCTTTTTCGAGGCCAGCCGCTCCCGCTCGAGCATGTTCTTGAAATCGGTGTTGCCGCCGACATTGAGCTGGTAGGTGCGGTCGAGCCGCACGCCACGGTCACGGAACAGATTGGCGAGCACGCGATGCAGGATGGTGGCACCGACCTGGCTCTTGATGTCGTCGCCGACGATCGGCAGGCCGGCCTCCTCGAAGCGGCGCCGCCACTCCGGATTGGAGGCGATGAAGACCGGAATGCAATTGACGTAGCCGCAGCCGGCCTCGATGGCGCGCGCCGCATACCATTCGCTGGCGCGCTGCGAGCCGACCGGAAGATAGGACACCAGAACGTCGGTGCGGGACATCGCCAGCACTTCGGACACGTCGGCCTCCGGAACGTTCGCAACCGGAACGTCGTCGGTGAGATATTGGCCGATGCCGTCCAGGACCGGACCGCGCTGCACGATCACCCCTGTCGGGGCGACGTCCGAGAAGCGGTGCGTGTTGTTGGGCGGGGCGAAGATCGCATCGGCGACGTCGCGGCCAACCTTGTAGGCGTTGACGTCGAAGGCCGAGGCGATCTGGATGTCGCTGATATGGTAACCGCCGAGATCCGCATTCATCAATCCCGGCACCGGCTCGTTCGACTTGGCGTTACGGTAGTAGGTGAGGCCCTGGACGAAGGAGCTCGCGCAATTGCCGACGCCGACGAGTCCAACGCGCACGCGGCGCCTGTCTTGAAGACGAGAATGCATGGAATGAAGCCCTCCGGAAACACGCGGCGTCGGTGCAAGAGTCGGTGGAAGTACGTCGGCGAACGTGCGGAAGGTATGTTCGTTCCTGGAAAGAAGATGCGAGCGGCACGCCGAGAGCGATTCATCGCGATAAAATGCGACGCGCTTAACATGGGATAAAATCCCGAACCGCCAGCCGGGAACGAACGGCTTTCATGATGAAGATGAAGAAGATGATGCTCGCGTCGCGCGCCCGCTTCGTATCTACCGCGAAGAACAAATCACTCCGGCCCGCGTTTCTCGGCCAATGGCTCGATGCGGTGCGGGGGCTCATCGCCCAAACAATCAACGAGGTGTAGTATGACGTCCAAGGCGCAAAACAGCGAAGCCCAGCAGACCACCGATCACACCGTCATCCGGAAATGGGTCGAAGAGCGCGGCGGGAAACCCGCGACCGTGAAGGCGACGGAGGAGGATGGCCACGCCGGCATCCTGCGCATTGATTTCGATCCGCCGGACGAGGGGCTGGACCGCATCAGCTGGGACGAGTTCTTCGAAACGTTCGATGACGCCGGCATTGCGTTCCTGCACCAGGACCGAACCAAGGACGGCAAGCTCAGCCGCTTCCACAAATTCGTGCGACACTAGCGACGGCGCGAGATGGCCGGCAGCTGGGCCGAGGCGATCAGGGCGGGCGATTTCGCGCGGGCCTGGATGGTCAACGATCGTGATCTGCTGGAGATCGCGCATCCGCCCAAGCACACCGGCCCGCGCCATCTGCAGCGGATCTGGCGCGGCGAGGACCTCAGGGATAAGCACGTGCTGGTGCGCTGCTATCACGGGCTCGGCGATACCATCCAGTTCCTGCGCTTCATGGGTCCGCTTCGCGAGATCGCGCGCAGCGTGACCCTGTGGTGTCAACCCGAGCTGCTGCCGCTGGTCGCGGGCGCCGCGGGCGTCGATCGTGCGATCCCGCTGCATGATGGTGCGCCCGAGATCGCTTTCGAGGTCGACATCGAGATCATGGAGGTGCCGCACGCCATCAGAGCGCGCCGGGACCAGGTCGAGATGCGCGGTCCTTACCTGGCGCTGCCTCCAACTGCCGTTCCGCCGCCCCGACGTGAACAAGGTGTGGCCGTCGGCCTAGTCTGGAAAGTCGGTGAGTGGGACAAGCGGCGGGAGGTGCCGGCCGTCTTGTTGCGCAATCTCGCGGGAGACGGCGTGACGCTCCATTCGCTCCAGCGCGGCGCCAGCACCGAAGAGCTCGCGGCGATCGGGGCGCGGGACATCAGCACGCCCGACATCTCAGCTCTCGGCCATCGCCTGCGGCAGCTCGATCTCGTCGTCTGCGTCGACACCATGGTCGCGCACCTTGCGGGCGCGCTCGGATGCGAGGCCTGGGTCTTGCTGCATGCCGATTGCGACTGGCGCTGGCCTCCATCCGGCGCGCGCTCGTTCTGGTATCCGAACCTGCGCCTGTTTCACCAAAGACGGCCGGGCGATTGGGACCATGTCGTCACCGAAATCCGCGACGCGCTGCGGGCGCGCCTCGAAGCAGGTCGAGCCACTGCGGCGACGTGATTTCCAGACCGTTATTTCCAAGGCATTGCTGAGGAACGAGCGTCGCTCAAGCGGTTTGGAGCAACGTCCTCGCGAGGGAAAGACGCTCATGCAAAGTTCCGACGCCGCTGTGTCGACCGCCAGCCTGTCGCGGGTGACGGACGATATCTGGATCCTGGATGACAAGCCGATCAGCGCCGCCGGCCTGCAGCTGCCCGTGCGGATGACCGTCATCCGCTTGTCGAATGGCGACCTCGTGCTGCATTCGCCGGTGCGATATTCGCCCGCTCTGCGCCAGGAGCTGGAGCGGCTGGGCTCGATCAGGTACCTGCTGGCGCCGAATATTGCCCACTGGATGTTCCTGCCTGAATGGCAAAGGCAGCTGCCACAGGCCGCGATTTTTGCCGCGCGCGGCCTTGCGGCCCGCGGGCAGGTGCGGGCGGCCGGCGTCCGTATCGATCGCGAAATCGGAGACACGACGCCGGAGGAATGGGCCGCCGACCTCCAAACATTGTCGGTGAATGCTCCGATGTTCTCCGAGGTCGAGCTGTTCGACCGGCGGAGCCGGACGCTGGTTCTGACCGATATCGTGCAGAACCTCGATCCCCACCACCTCAGCGCCTCGAATGCGGCGGCGGCGAACCTGCTCGGCATTGCCAAGCCGGACGGCAAGGCCCCGGTCTATCTGCGGCTGCTGCTGCGTCTCGGCGGCCGTTCGGCGCAGGCTGCGGCCCAGCGGCTGGTGAAGCTGGCTCCGGAGCGGGTGATCTTTGCGCATGGCGACTGGTTCGAAACGCAGGGAACGGCGCGCCTGCGGCGATCCCTGCGCTGGCTGCTTCCGGCGGAGGTCTCGGCACGCGAGCAGCGGCAGATGGTCGGCACCCGCGTCGTCATCACCGGCGCTTCCAGTGGAATCGGGCGTGCCGCGGCGCTGGCTTTTGCCCGCGAGGGCGCGAGCGTGGTCCTCGCGGCGCGCCGCGGCGAGGTCTTGATGCGCCTTGCTGCCGAATGTGAGGCGCTCGGAGGCCGGGCCCTGGCCGTGCCGACCGACGTCACTGACGCGCAGGCGATGCAGCGTCTCGCCGGTGCGGCGGACGAGGCCTTCGGCGGCATCGACGTCTGGATCAACAACGCCGGCACAGGCGTGTTCGGGGCCTATCAGGATGCGGATATCGCGCTCCATCGCCGCACCATCGAGGTCAATCTGCTCGGCACCATGCATGGCGCGTTCGCGGTGCTTCCGATCTTCCTCCGCCAGAACCGCGGTGTCCTGATCAACAACATCTCGCTCGGCGGCTGGGCGCCGACACCCTTCGCCGCAGCCTATACCGCCAGCAAGTTCGGCCTGCGCGGCTTCACCGCAAGCTTGCGTCAGGAGCTCCGGGCTCGTCCCGACATTCATGTCTGCGGCGTCTTCCCGTCCATCGTCGATACGCCGGGCTTCGTCCACGGCGCCAACGCCTCCGGACGAAGGCTCGATCCTGGCCCGCTGCTTTATCAATCCGAGGACGTGGCCGAGACCTTCCTGCGCCTCGCCCACGCGCCTCGTGACGAGGTGGCGGTGGGGTGGCCGGCGCGCGCCGGGCAATTCGCCTATGCGATTGCCCCTGGGATCACCGAGAATATCCTGGGAGGAGCGTTCCGCTGGCTGCTGTCGCGCGCGCGTCCCGCCGCAAGGAACGAAGGCACCTTGCTCCAAGCGGGTCCGCAGGGTACGTCCGTGGATGGCGGCTGGCTGGCGCGGAAGCAAGTTCCGCCCGCCGCTGTGCTCAGCAAGGGGCTCGTGCTGCTCGGGATTGCTGCCGGCCTGGCGTTCGCGGCATCGAGGGCCGGCCGTCCGTCCGGACACCGCGCGCGGACGCGGCGGCGCCGCGCGTGAGGCCGCCGCTGGTCTATTGTCGTCGCTCCGGCAGCACGTAAGCCCTGACATAGTCGCCGAGCCTGGTGCCGAGCGAGCCGTGGCCTCCGTCTACCGTCACGACGTATTATCTGCTGGACCGCAGATGGTTCCCACGCCGGAACGAAGCTTCGAGACCGGGCGTTCCTGCGGGAAAAGCTGAGGGCCAGACGTGCCGCGCTATCATTTTGATTTGGTGGATTCTACAACCGTGGCAGACGAAGGAGGGGCCGAGTTGCCGGATGACATCCAGGCCCTGGACGTCGCCGAAGAAATTGCGCGGCGTCTGCTTGCGCAGCGTCCCGAGCTCAAGGGCCGTCATTTCGCGATCCTCGTCACGAACGAAGATGGTGAGGAAATCGGCCGGGTGCCGTTGGACGTATTGCACTGAAGCGATGATCTGACATGACGTTCAGGATTGGGGTGATCTCCGACACGCATGGGCTGCTGAGGCCCGAGGCGGAGCGCTGCCTCGCCGGCGTCTCGCACATCATCCACGCCGGCGACATCGGCGCCCAGGCTGTGATGGACGGGCTTGGCCGCATCGCCCCCGTCACCGCGATCAGAGGAAACGTGGACCGGGGCACGTGGGCTGAACGCTTTCCTGAAACGCAAACGCTGCGCCTCGGCGGCCGCGGCTTCTACGTTCTGCACGACCTCAACGAGCTGGCGATCAATCCTGCCGAGCTCGGCATCGACGTCGTGGTCTCAGGGCATTCCCACCGCGTGCGGATCGAGACCAGGGAAGGCGTGCTTTACCTCAATCCGGGCAGTGCTGGGAAGCGACGCTTCAAGCTGCCGATTACGCTGGCAACGCTCGACCTCGATTCCGCCGGGCCGCTGCGGCCCGTCATTCATGATCTCGACGGGATGTGACCGCATCTCGACCGGATGTGACCGCCAGCCAGCGGCCGCTGCCTAGTGCGTCTTCGATTTCTGCCAACGCTCCAGATCCACCGGCGGCCGTTTCGGATCGATCTGGTCCTTCTCGGGATTGCCTTGCCACGGCTTGTTCGTTTGCCGGTGCGTCGGCATGTCCGTCTGCTGGCGCGGATCGTCAAGCGGTGTCTCTCGCGGGTCGTTTTCAGTTGCCTTTGGCATATGCCTTCCTGTCAACAAAGCGTTGTGCCACCGCCCTTCAAATAACCCAGGCGGCGGCAGGGTGTTCCTTGCGGCCCTTGCTCAGGCTCGCACTGCGGCGATCGGCTCAGGACGACCCCTGTGCCAGCTCATTGCTCATTTCGAGCTTGCGAACATCGACACAATTGCGCGAAGCATGCCCAAGAGGCCTCAATCCCGGAGAAGCCATTTCCACCCTGCGGCTCAAGATGGTCGAGCGGAAGTTCGGATCGCGGGCGAGGCGCCGCTGGGCAAAACAGGAACCATGGCTGCGGCGCTCGCTTATCGAACGCGAGTTGGAGGCGCTTGATGGGAAAGAAGCAATTTGCCGCTCTGCCGTTTCGTCTGGACAAGTCCGAGCTGCGGGTGATGCTGATCACGACCAGGCGCAAGCGCAGGTGGAGCGTCCCGAAGGGATCGCCGATGCGCAACAAGGAGCCGCATCTGACGGCAGCGCTCGAGGCCTATGAGGAGGCGGGCCTGGTCGGTGTCGTGGCAACGCGCGCCTTGGGCAGCTTCAAGCACCGCAAGCGAAAGGGCGATCGCAAGCGGACCATGAACGTTGCCGTCTTCCCCATGAAGGTGCACGGGCGGGAGCGCTGGTGGCCCGAGAAGGGAGAGCGGGAAGCCATCTGGGTCTCGCCCAAGACTGCTGCGCGCCTGGTGCACAAGGCGCAGCTGCGGCGCCTGATCGCCCGCTTCGCAGCGCAGACGGTGCGCGAGGCATCCTCGCCCCCGAGCCGGTGAGGGGGCGCAGCCGCCCTAGGAAAGCCTGCCCGGTCATTCAAGCTTGATGGACCAACAAACGGCCGGAGGAGCGGCCAGGGCATTACCACCATCGCCCCGCCTGACGGCATGGCTGCCGATGACGGTCTCACGCGGCTGCTGCGCGACATTCGCGAGCAGCTCGACAGCAAGACAGCGCGTAGCTCGTGTCTAATACCGACAGACATCACTAAAAGCGTGATGAGATCAGGTTTGATCGCTACAAGGTAAGTGCACTCCCTCTCCCGCTTGCGGGAGACGGCTGGGGAGAGGGTGTTTCCGCAATGGGATAGCCCCCTAGAGGAGAAAACCCTCACCCGCCCCTTCGGCGCGACCTCTCCCGCAAGCGGGAGAGGTTGCACCGAGCCCGTGGCAACGATTCAACCTAAAGCGATTCCGCTTTAGGGCCGCCGCACGCTGCAGATCTCGTTCGGGGCTGGCGTGAGGCTTGCGGCATATTGCATGTCCAGAAAGCCGGCGCGCCAGCGCTGCGCCATGGCTGTCTCAGACAGATCGAAGGATTTTTCCGGCCCGGCTTCCTCGCGGCCCGGGCGGTAGCTGAGAAGATAGACTTCGTCGTCGTAGTGGAGGTCCTGAAGCTCGGCGCGGAGCTGACGGGCTTCCAGAGCGTAGCCGAGACGCTGGAAGGTCTGATTGCCGAAGGTCAGGTCGCTCTTGCGCTCGGACGCGGCCTCGAGCCCGTCGGGGACCTTGCCGTCGCGCGGAAACAGATCGATCACATAGAGGCGGAGCGGGCCTGCAGTTTCGAGGATCGGGTCGAACGGCGCGTTCAGCGAGAACCCGCCGTCGACGAGCCAGCGGCCGGCGATTTGCACCGGAGCGAATTCGGGGAGGAAACCGCAGCTGGCCAGGATATGGTCCATCTCGATCCGCTCCGACGCGGTGTCGAACAACACGGCATCGCCGCTCTCGACGTCGGTGACGCAGATCGTGACGCGCGGATCGCCGCCGTTCAGACGTCCGAAATCGATCGATCGCTGCAGGCGTTCGCGGGTCGGGCCGAGATCGTAGAGGCCGCCGTAGTGAGAAGCGGGAATGGGAAGGCGGGGATGGAAGAAACCCGAATGACCCAGCACGCGCGTACTGATCGAGCTCAGCCACGCGAAGGTGTGGCGGCTCGCGTTCGGCACGTCGGTTGGACTGCTTGGCGCATGCCAATAGCTGCGTAAATTCCGCAGCCGATCGTCGCGCGGGCTCCCCGCGATCAGCGCGGTCGTGATGGCCCCTGCCGACGAACCGGTCACCCAGTCGATCGGCAGCCGAAGCGAAGTGAGTGCTTCAAACACACCGCCATGATAGGCGCCGAGGCCGAGACCGCCCGAGAACGCGACGGCGGTGAGAGGGCGCTCGGCTGCGCTCGCACCGCCCGGTCCAGCTGCACGGTCGGTCAAGACGAGCGCCAGTTGCCGGTCGGTTGGTCGGGCCGATCACCGGTAACTCCTGTAACGGCGCGCGCAGGCGTAGCGGGGATTGATCGCGAGAGCGGCGGCGAGCAATCGACATTCATCTCAAGTCTCCAATTTCGACATTGAACGCGGCTCTTGATGCGGTGTTCCAAAGGCTCAAGCGATGGATTTTCCTCTGCAAGGGGCATTTGCTGGCGGACGTCTCGGCCATTCTTGGCTTGCTGGACATCGTTTTCGGCGAAGTCGATCGCTGATCGCGAGCGAACGGCACCCGGCTACTCGGGCAGGGGCGTGTCGGCGATGTCCATCAGCGCGCCGAGGCCTTGGCGGAGGCGCCGCGTCGCGATGCTGTCGTTCGCAAGGCCAAACACCACCAGCGAGCGCGCGGTCACCGCGTAAGCATGCCCGAACTCGAACTCGGCCATAGGCGCGTCGGGGCGATTGGTGTCGATCAGGCCGAGCCAGCTGCGTCCATCGGTGACCTCCGGCAGGGTGAAGTTCACGACGTCGTGGTGCGCGTTGTAGACCAGCAGCATGGTTGCATCCGAGCCGCGGCGCTTGATCCCGGTCTCCTGCGCGCGGCCGTCGAGCAGCATGCCGAAGCATTTGGCATTGCCGTCCTGCCATTGCTCCGTCGTCATCTCCTCGCCGGATGGAGACAGCCAGGTCACGTCCTTGACGTCGAGCTCCTCGTTGTGCGAGCCGACCAGGAAGCGGCTGCGGTAGAGGATCGGAAACGCCTTGCGGGTGGCGATCAGCTTGCGCACGAACTCGCGCAGGCTGCGGCCGTTCGCGGTGATGCCCATCCAGTTGAGCCAGGTGGTCTCGTTGTCCTGGGCGTATGCGTTGTTGTTGCCGTTCTGGGTGTGCCCGAACTCGTCGCCCGCGAGCAGCATGGGCGTGCCGTGGGACAGCAGCATCGTTGCCAGCAGATTCCGCTTCTGGCGCTCGCGCAAGGCGGTGATCTCCGGGTCGGTGGTCGGCCCTTCGACGCCACAATTCCAGGAATGGTTGTTGCTGTGACCGTCGCGATTGTCCTCGCCATTCGCCTCGTTGTGCTTGTCGTTGTACGAGACGAGGTCGTTGAGGTTGAAGCCGTCATGGGCGGTGACGAAGTTGACGCTGGCCCAAGGCCGGCGTCCGCGCTTGTTGAAGAGGTCGCCGGAGCCCGAGACGCGCTTGGCAAAGTCGGCCAGCGTGCCCGGATCGCCCTTCCAGAAGGCGCGCGCGGTATCCCTGAACTTGTCGTTCCACTCGGCCCAGCCCGGCGGAAACTGACCGACCTGGTAGCCACCGGGCCCGATGTCCCAGGGTTCTGCGATCAGCTTGACGCTGGAGAGCATGGGATCCTGGCGGCAGGCGTCGAGGAAGCCGCCGCCTTCGTCGAAGCCATAGGGTTCGCGCGCCAGGATGGTGGCGAGATCGAAACGGAAGCCGTCGACCCGCATCTCGGTCGCCCAGTAGCGCAGGGAATCGGCGACGAGTTGCAGCACCCGCTGATGCGAGAGATTGACCGTGTTTCCGGTGCCGGTGTCGTTGATGTAGTAGCGCATCTTGTCCGGCAGCAGGCGGTAATAGCTGGCGTTGTCGATGCCCTTGAACGACAGGGTCGGGCCGAGCTCGTTGCCTTCGGCGGTGTGATTGTAGACGACGTCGAGAATGATCTCGATGCCATGGGCATGAAACTGGTTGACGGTGGCCTTGAACTCGTTCGCAGACGTCGCCTTCAGGTAGCGCGGATCAGGAGCGAAGAAGGCGATGGAATTGTAGCCCCAGTAATTGCGCAGGCCTTTCTCGACCAGATAGCTGTCGTCGACGAAGGCATGGATCGGCAGCAGCTCGGCGCTGGTGATGCCAAGCGAGCGCAAGTAAGCCGGGATTTCCGAATGTGCGAGGCCCGAGAACGTGCCGCGGTCGGCTTCCGGCACCAGCGGATGCAGCTGGGTGAAGCCCTTGACGTGCATCTCGTAGACGATCGTGCGTTCCCACGGCACTTCCGGCTTGCGCGCCATGCCCCAGGTAAAGGCGGGATCGATGACGCGGCACTTCTGCATCAAGGGCGCGCTGTCGCCTTCGTCGTAGGAGAGGTCCTTGTCGGCGTGATCCAGCCGGTAGCCGAACAGCTCCGGTCCCCAGCGGAGCTGGCCGACCAGCTGCCTGGCGTAGGGATCGAGCACGAGCTTGTTGGGATTGAAGCGGTGGCCGGCGTCGGGCTCGTAAGGGCCGTGGACGCGATAGCCGTAGACGGTGCCGGGGCGGGCGGAGGGCAGATAGCCGTGCCAGACCTCATCGGTATATTCGGGAAGCTCGATGCGCTCGAGCTCGGTTTCGCCGGCATCGTCGAACAGGCAGAGCTCGACCTTGGTGGCATGGGCGGAGAACAACGCGAAGTTGACGCCGAGGCCATCCCAGGTGGCGCCGAGCGGGAAGGGTCTGCCTTCGGTGATCCGGGTGCGGCGCAGGCGCGAGGCCGTCCGCGTCAGGGCCTCGTCTGAATGTGCTGGCTGGTCCATCTCTGCCCCCGATTGCCCGTCAGGATGTCGGCGCAGTCGCGGCAATGGGCTCCACGTCAGCCGGCTTGGACAGCACGTTGGCTTTCTGCAGAGCCGCCTCCTTGCTGATGGCCGGAATGGAGTTGCCGATGCGCCCGACAATCGCGATCAGCTCGGCGTCCGACAGTCCAAGCCGTTTCTTGACGAGGCGTACCTGGGTGCGGTCGGCCAGGTCGAGCTTGTTACGGATCGGTTGCGGCTTCGGGCGGCGCATGGCGACAGCTCCTGTCTGGAACGGTAACCGTCGCGCTGCTGATTCCGTTCCCGTCGCGCTGCAAATGTCCGGCGTCGGCGCCGTGGAGGAACGAACGCACGCGGCTCCGCTTTGTCGCCCCGACGCACGCAAGCGATCTTGAAGCGTGCCGAGGCGGGGCATGCGGGCGAAAGGCGACGGGCTTGAATCAAAGACTGGGAATGGCCGAGCAAAGTCGGCGCCATGGTCCTCAGATCGTCGATCAAGGGGTCTCGTTCAACCTGTGGGCGCCGACGGCGCGATCCGTCGAGCTGCTTGAGATCGGCCAGCCGCCACGGAAGATGCCGCGCGATGCGGACGGCTGGTGTCAGCTGCTCAGCCGGACCGCGCGCGCCGGCACGCGCTATCAGTTCAGGATCGACGAAGATCTCCTCGTCCCTGATCCCGCCTCGTGCTTCCAGCCGGACGACGTCGGCGCGCCGAGCGAGGTGGTCGATACGGCCGCGTTGAGGGATTCGGTGCTCTATCCGGGCCGTCCCTGGGCGGAAGCCGTGATCTACGAGCTGCATGTCGGCACGTTCAGCGAGGAGGGGACCTATGCCGGCGTCGAGAAGAAGTTGCCCTATCTCCGCGACATCGGCATCACCGCCATCGAGCTGATGCCGCTCAACGACGTCCCCGGACGGCACAATTGGGGCTATGACGGCGTGCTCCTGAACGCGCCGAATGCCCGCTACGGCCGGCCGGAGGATCTCAAGCGGCTGCTGCGGGCCGCGCATGCGCTCGACATCATGGTCTATCTCGACGCCGTCTATAACCATTTCGGGCCGCAGCTGAACTATCTGCATCTCTATGCGGAGAATTTCTTCAATCCGCGCCACACCACTGGATGGGGCCCCGCCGTCAACCTCGAAGGAGCCGACGGCGCGTTCGTGCGCGGATTTCTGATCGAGAATGCGCTGATGTGGCTGCGCGACTATGGGTTCGACGGAGTGCGGTTCGATGCCGTTCATGCGCTGAAGGACGATTCGAAGCGTCATTTCCTGGTCGAGCTCGCCGAGACCCTGCGCAGTCAGCTGGCGGGCCGGCGCGTCCATCTGATGCTGGAGAACGAGGCCAATCAGGCGCACCTGCTCGCGCGTTCACAGGGACGCGCGACTTACTACGACGCGCAATGGGGCGACGATTTCCACAACGCGCTTCACGTTCTGCTCACGGGCGAGGACGAAGGTTATTACCGGGCGTTTGCAGACAAGCCGCTCGAGCATCTCGCGCGATCCCTGACCGAGGGCTTTGCCTATCAGGGCGAGGTCTTTCCGCTGCACCAGGCGCCGCGCGGTGAGCCGAGCGCGCACCTGCCGCCCGAAGCGACCATCTTCTTCGCCCAGAACCACGACCAGGTCGGCAACCGCGCCTTCGGGGAACGGCTGTCCTGGTTGGTCGGTCCGGACAAGCTGGAGCTGGCCCTCGCCCTGGTTCTGCTCAGCCCGCATATTCCGATGCTGTTCATGGGCGAGGAAGCGGCAGCCCAAACGCCCTTCCTGTTCTTCGCCGACTGGACCGGCGAAGCTGCCGAACTGACACGGGAGGGCCGCCGCAAGGAGTTTTCGCACTTCAAGGCGTTCGCGACGCCCGAAACGCGCGCCGGGATCCCCGACCCGTGCGACGAAAGAACCTTCCTCGCCTCCAAGCTGGACTGGACCAGCATTGACCAATCGCCTGCCGGCACAAGGTTCCGGGCGCTGACGGCCCAGTTACTGACGATGCGGCGCGAGAAGATCGTGCCGCTGATCAAACGCGGGTTCGTTTCGGCGCAGCGACAGCTGCTGGGCACCGATCCCCGCTTCGGCGGCGTAGATGTACGCTGGCAGACCGAGCAGGGCGACGTGCTGCAGATCGTCGCCAATTTCGCCGACCACGAACTCCCGATGCCCTCGCTGGTCGACGGCGAGAGCCTGTGGCGATTGCGCTCTCATGTCGCCGGAGGAGTTGGGCCCGGCGACATGATGGTGAGGCTTGGCCGCAATCGCTGACCAGAGACGAAGTGCGCGGGCTACCCGCCGGCCCGGCTCGCGACCGCCGGTGTGGGCGAGGTCGCGAACTTGCCGAGCCCGAGGTAGACGAGGCCGGCCACACCGATCCCGAACAGCCAGCTCAGATCGGCGCCGCCGAGCAGATTGATCGAGATCGGTCCCTGCAGCGCGCCGACGAGGCCGTCCTGCACCAGCCAGCCGGCAATGAGGCCGGCGAAGAACGCGATCATGCCGGCCCAGTTGATATCGCCATAGGCGCTGGTCTCCGGCGAGCGATAGAGCTCGGCCACCTCGATCTTGCCCTTGCGCTTGATGAAGAAGTCGGCGAGCACCACGCCGGCCCACGGGCTCATCCACAACAGCAGGCTGATCATCCAATTGTCGAACGCCTTCGCAAAGGACGGCGCGAAGATGAAGTAGAGGGTGCCCAGATAGCCGGCGATGCCGACGATGACGGTAAGCCAGAAGCGCGAGAGTTTCAGCCCCGCGCTCAGCGCCGCCAAGGTCGCCGAATAGACGTTGAGAATGTTGGTGGCGATCGGGCCATGCAGCACCATCAAGAGCACGAGGATGCTGACCGGACCGCCGAACACCGCGCTCACCATCTTGGCGGGATCGGTATCCAGCGTGGTCGAGGCGATGGTCGCGCCGAGAATGCCGAGCCACACCGTCGGCACGAACATGCCGACATAGCTGTACCAGAACACGGCTTTCGACGGCGTGGAGCGCGGCACGAAGCGCGAATAGTCGGAGGCCCAGGTGACCCACGAAATGCCCCAGCCGACGCCGATCGCGGTCATCAGCAGCGTCAGCATCGCCAGATGCGCGCCGGGCGGCAGCGAGGTGGTCAGGCTCCAGTTGACGACGCCGGGCCGGGTCCAGGCCAGGATGCTCATCAGCACCATGATGGCGATGGTCGGCGGCACCGTGTATTTCTCGAAGGTGCGGATCGCGTAGAAGCCGTAGACGCCGATCAGCACCTGCACCGCCATCACCAGCGTGATGACGATCATCTCGACCGGCCAGGTGTCGGGCACGCCGAACTGGCCGAGGATGCCCATCGAGACCTTCACCGGGAAATAGGTGTTCACGCCGATCCAGCCCAGCGTCATCAGGAACATCAGGATGCTCGGCAGGTAGGCGCCGCGGACGCCGAAGGCGGACCGGCTCAGCACCATCTGGTTGACGCCGGTCTTGTGCCCCATCACCGTGAAGGTGGCGAAGATCGCGCAGCCCACGATGTTGCCGATCACGATGACGGCGATCGTCTCCATCAGGCCGAGCTTGAGGATGATGCCGAGCGCGCCGAGCGCCCAGTTCACCGGCGCGATGTTGGCGCCGGCCCAGATCCACATCTGCTGCGGCCCGGTCGAGTCCCGGTCTGCGTCGGGAATTGGCTCGATGCTGTGAATATCAGCGCGAAGTTCGGAATCCGTCATGACATCCCCCAATACGAAGCACGCTTCGCATCATCGCAGCATAAATCGTGCCATGGGTTGCGGAGCAGCCGGGCCGGGCACGTTGGATGCCGGATGCAACGAGGCGCGCCTCGGATGCGACTGCGTTTTCAAGCGCGGGCGATGCTGATGCGCCGGGCTGCCGCGGCACACCGGACCTGCCGCCTGATGGCCGCGATCGATGCACGGCCGGGCAGCGGTACGATGATAAATTGAGCAGCCCAACTCAAAAGCGCAGCACGCGCCTCTAGTCGAATAGGGCAGCGGCGCTGTCGCGACTGGGATTGCCGGCCACGATGCGCTGCATCATCTCGATGAAGAGCGCCTGTTCCCGCTGGCTCAAATCGCCAAGCGTTGCGCGGTGCGCCCGCCGTGCTGCGCCCTCGATTCTCACCAGCAGCGCGGCGCCGGCGGGCGTCAGGCGGCACAATCGCGCGCGCCGATCGTCCTTGTTCACCGCGCGCTCGACCAGGTTCCGCGCGGCGAGCCGCTTCAATGCGCCTGTCGTCGTGGTGCGATCGAGCGCGATATCGGCCGCCAAAGTGGTCTGGTCGGCGGTTTCGCGCACCGCCAGCGCCGAGAGCAGGCTGTATTGCAGCGGGGTGACCTCGAATTCGCCGCAGGCTTCCTGAAACAGCGCGACGTGAATCTGGTGCAGCCGGCGGATCAGATAGCCGGGCCGTTCCGACAATGGCCAGGGGCGGTGCTTGCCCCCGCTGCGACTTTTCCTGGCTTGCCGCAATGCACGCTCTCCCAACCCCAGACCTTTCGCGCTTAGCTCGATTCGAACACGCTCGCCACAACAGGATCATGGCACGAAGCTTGCTTTTATCCAAATGCGAAGCATGCTTCGTAATTCGAGAGCGGGGCAACCGCCTGCGCAAGAGCCAAGGAGAGCGCCATGTCCGTCACTGCCAGCTTCGATCTTCTGCTGCGAGGTGGCCGCGTGATCTGTCCGGCCTCCGGGGTCGATGGGCTCAAGGACGTCGCCATCCGCAATGGCAAGGTCGCGGCGGTTGCATCCGACATTCTGCCGACCAGCGCGAAGGAGATCGTCGATGTCAGCGGCAAGCTCGTGCTGCCCGGGTTGATCGACACCCACGCCCACGTCTATCAATATGTCTCCGGACGCTTCGGCATGAACCCCGACATGGTCGGCGTGCAGTCCGGCGTGACGACGCTGGTCGATCAGGGCGGTCCGTCCTGCATGACGCTGCCGGGCTTCCGCCATTTCATCGCGGAAGCCTCGGCCTCGCGCGTCTATGCGTTTATCTCCGCCTATCTCGTCGGCGGTCTCGAGGGACATTTCTATCCGCAGCTCTACAGCCCCGACGGCGTCGACATCGATGCGACCGTCAAGGCGGCGACCGCCAATCTCGATCTCGTGCGTGGCATCAAGGCTCACGCCGAGATCGGCGGCTTCGCGCGCTGGGGCATTCGCGTCATCGAGATGGCAGCCGAGATCGGCAAGCGCGCCGACCTGCCGGTCTATGTTCATTTCGGTCAGCTCTGGGGCCTGCCCGAGAGCGGCGCCAATGGCGAGGATGCCGACACCATCCTCACCCGCGTGATCCCGCTGCTGCGCGAAGGCGACATCCTCGCTCATCCCTTCACGCGCCATCCCGGCGGCTTCGTCAACCGCGAGGGCGAGGTGCATCCGGTGATCCAGGCCGCGCTCGACCGCGGCCTCAAGGTCGATGTCGGCCATGGCAGCCATTTCTCCTATCGGCTCGCGAAGAAGGCGATCGCCGCCGGCATCATTCCGACCACGCTCGGCGCCGACATCCACGGCTACAACACCCATGTGCCGGCGCCGGCCGGAACGCCCGACCAGCACGAGGACGACGAGAACCATCCCTTCGCCGGCCAGGCCAAGTTCAGCCTGGTGCAGGCGATGAGCTCGATGATGGCGCTCGGCCTATCGTTGGAGCAGGTCGTGCCGATGGTCACCGCCAATCCCGCGAAGATGCTCGGCCGCAGCGGAGAGATCGGCGCGCTCAAGGTCGGCATGGACGCCGACGTCTCCGTGCTCACGGAGAGAAACGGCCGCTTCGTCCTCAAGGACAACGAGAAGAACGAGGTGATCGCCGAGCGCCTGCTGCAGCCGGCCTTCTGCCTGCGCGCCGGCACGCGCTTCGACGCGGTCGCACCGATCCTGCCGCAGGCCGTCGCGGCATAAGGCCGGGCGGTGAAGGAGAACGCCGAGTTGCGCAACGAGCGAGAGTTTCCGCACGGAAAGACTGGACAGGGCGTTGGCGCGCGGCTGCCACGCAAGGAAGACGACCGGCTGATGCGCGGCCGCGGCCAGTATGTGGGAGACGTCAGGCTCGCCGGCCTTCAGGACGTCGCCTTCGTGCGCAGCCCGCTGGCGCATGCGCGCATCCACGGCATCCATGTGCCCGAACGTTATCGCGGCAGTGTGTTCACGGCAGCCGATCTCGTCGGCATCAAGCCGATCCGCGCGGTGTCGGGGCTTCCGGGCTTCAAGATCTCCGAGCAGCCGGTGCTGGCGACCGGCAAGGTGCGCCAGGTCGGCGAGCTCGTCGCGATGTGCCTCGCGCCGACGCGGGCCGAGGCCGAGGACATCGCGGCCTCCGTGACGCTCGATCTGGAGGAGCTGCCGGCAATCCATGACATGCTGAAGGCGCGCGAGCCCGGCTCGGCGCTGGTGCACGAGCATTGGGGCGACAACGTCTTCCTGGAGACCAACTACGAAGTCGACATCTCCGCCGCGCTGGACGCGCCGATCAAGGTGACGCGCGAGATCTCGACCGCGCGGCAATGCATGTCGCCGCTGGAAGGCCGCGGCGTGGTCGCGACCTTCGATCCGAGGCTCGACCAGCTCACGCTGCACTCGGCGGCCCAGATGCCGCACATCACCCGCAGCGGCCTTGCCGAGTGTCTCGGCATGGAGGAGGGGCAGATCCGCGTGATCTCGCCGGATGTCGGCGGCGGTTTTGGCCACAAGGGCATTCTGCTGCCGGAAGAGGTCTGCCTGTCCTGGCTGACGATGCGCTGCGGTCATCCGGTACGCTGGCTCGAGGATCGCCGCGAGCATCTCGTCGCCAGCTCAAATTGCCGCGAGCACCATTACAGGATCACGGTCTATGCCGACCGCGACGGCACGCTACGCGGCATCGACTGTGAAGCGACCGTGGATTCCGGCGCCTACTCGTCCTATCCCTTCTCGGCCTGCCTGGAGGCCGCGCAGGTCGCCAGTATCCTGCCCGGTCCCTACAAGATGCCGGCCTATCGCTGCCGCACCTTCTCGGTCGCCACCAACAAATGCCCGATCCTGCCTTATCGCGGCGTCGCGCGCACCGGCGTCTGCTTTGCGCTGGAATTGATGCTGGACCTCGTAGCGGCGGAAGCCGGTATCGAGCCCGGCGAGGTGCGGCTGCGCAATCTGGTGCGCCCCGAGCAGATGCCGTTCGACAACATCACCAAGAAGCATTTCGACAGCGGCGATTATCCGGAAGCGATGGGCCGCGCGCTCGCGGCCATCGATATCGACGCCATCCGCGCCAGGCAAGAGCAGGGCGAGGCTGACGGCCGCCGCATCGGCGTCGGCGTTTCCATCTATTGCGAGCAGGCCGCGCACGGCACCTCGGTCTATTCCGGCTGGGGCATCCCGATGGTGCCGGGCCACGAGCAGGCCTCGGCGCGCCTGACGCCGGACGGCGGCCTCGAACTGCGCGTCGGCGTGCATTCGCACGGGCAGGGCATGGAGACCACGCTCGCCCAGGTCGCGCACGAGATCCTCGGCGTGGATGTTGCCAAGGTCCGCATCATCCTCGGCGACACCGCCATGACGCCCTATTCGACCGGCACCTGGGGCTCGCGCTCGATGGTGATGGCGGGCGGCGCGGTCGCTACCGCCTGCCGCGAGCTCGGCGAGCGTGCCAGGCGCATCGGCGCAAAACTGTTGCAACACGATCCGGCCGCCGTGGTGTTGCAGAACGGCGAGGTGCGCGGCGTCAATGGCAGCGTCAGCGTGAAGGCGATCGCCCACACCTGGTACCGCCGTCCGCAGGACCTGCCCGCCGATGTCGATCCCGGCGGGCTGGAGGTGACGCAAGGCTACAAGCCGGTACGCGACAGCGGCACCTTCAGCTACGCCGCGCATGCGGCCGTGGTTGCGGTCGAACCTGATCTCGGCGAGGTGGAAATTCTCGACTATGTGATCGTCGAGGACGGCGGCGTGCTGGTCAATCCGCTGGTCGTCGACGGCCAGATCTATGGCGGCCTCGCCCAGGGCATCGGCACCGCGCTCTACGAGGAAATGCCGTTCGACGCCTCCGGCCAGCCGCTGGCGACGACGCTCGCCGATTATCTGCTGCCGGGACCGACGGAAGTTCCGGCCGCGCGCCTCGACCACATGGAGACGCCGTCGCCCTATACGCAGTTCGGCGTGAAGGGCATCGGCGAGGGCGGTGCGATCGCGCCGCCGGCCGCGATCGCCAACGCCGTCAACGACGCGCTGCGCCCGCTCGGCGTCGAGCTGATGCAGTCGCCGATCACGCCGCATCGCATCGTCGCGGCGGTGCTGGCCGCGCGCGCGACGGAAAGGAGCACGGCATGAAACCGGCGCCCTTCGCTTACGAACGCCCGCGCGATCTCGGAGCCGCGCTGTCGATGCTGGCCGCAAGCAATGGATCGGCCAAAATCATCGCGGGCGGACAGTCGCTCGGTCCCATGCTCAATCTGCGGCTGGTGCAGCCGGAGCTGATCATCGACATCTCGGGCCTGGCCGAGCTCAAGCGCGCAGAGGTCTCTGGCGATGAGCTCGTGCTCGGCGCCTTGGTCACCCATGCGGACATCGAGGACGGCCGCACCGCCGACGTGACCCGCGGCGCCATGCGGGCCGTCGCTGCCAACATCGCCTATCGCGCCGTGCGCAACCGCGGCACCATCGGCGGCTCGCTCAGCCATGCCGATCCCGCCGCGGACTGGATTTCGGCGCTGGCGGCCCTGGGCGCGCGCGTGACGCTGCGCAGCCTTGTTGGCGCGCGATCGATGGCCGTCGAAGCGTTTGTGGTCGGTGCGCTGGAATCTGCGCTGCATGCCGGCGAAATCGTGGAGGCGATCCATGTGCCGGCGCGATCGGCCTCGGCGCATTGGGGCTATGCCAAGAGCTGCCGCAAGACCGGCGAATTCGCCCATGCCATCGGCGCGGTGCTGGTCGATCCAGCCGGCGCAACCGCTCGTGTCGTGATCGGTGCGATCGATACCGCCCCCCTCGTGGTCACCGATGCCGCGGAGCTGTTCGGCGGCCGGATCGCCACCGACTACAAGCAGCGTTTCGATGTCCGTGCCGCCGATGTCCTGCTCGCAAGCGCCGGCATAGATGACGCCGCGCAGCGCCACATCCATGTCAGCGTGCTCAAGCGCGCTGTCCAGGAGGCCGCGGCATGACCACGATCGCGCTTCAGGTCAATCGCCGCGCGGTGGAGCTGTCCGCCGAGCCGCGCACCAGCTTGGCTGATTTCGTCCGCGACAAGCTCGATCTCACCGGCACGCATCTCGGCTGCGAGCACGGGGTCTGCGGCGCCTGCACCGTGCTGCTCGACGGCGTGCCGGCGCGCTCCTGCATCACCTATGCGGCAGCCTGCGAGGGCGCCGATGTCACCACCATCGAAGGTCTCGACGAGGACGAGGTCACGACCGAGCTGCGTGCCGCCTTCACCCGCGAGCATGCCCTGCAATGCGGCTATTGCACGCCCGGCATGCTGGTCTCGGCGCGCGACCTGGTGCTGCGTCTGTCCGACGCCGACGAGCGCCGCATCCGCGTCGGCCTCAGCGGCAATCTCTGCCGCTGCACCGGCTATGTCGGAATCGTGCGTGCGGTGCAGGCCGTGATCGAAGCGAGGCGCGCGCGCGACATCGCGCCGGTGGCGGATGGCGGCCGGACAGTCCTTGGTCCTGCCGGCTCGGGGCGAGCGGCATCCAGCAAAAGCGAGCTGCGGCCTGCGCGGCAGGCGCCGGTTACGGCATTGGAGAGTGCCGCGCCGGGCAGCATCCCCGTCTTCACGCCGGCGACCGTTCTCGATCAGCGTTTCACGCTGCCGCATCCGCCGGCCAAGGTGTTCGCGATGTTCGACGACATCGCAGGCATCGCGGCCTGCCTGCCCGGCGTATCGCTGAAATCGCTGCCAAGGCCGGAGCGCGTGGAAGGCTTGATCCGCGTCAGGCTCGGGCCGATCGCAGCAAGCTTCGAGGGCGCCGCTCGCGTCGAGCGCGATCCCGCAACGCTGTCTGGCCGCATCGTCGGCATCGGCACCGACCAGCGCAGCCATTCGGCAACGCAAGGTGAGATCCGCTATCGCCTGCTGCCGCTCGAAGGCGGCGCGGCGACGGCCGTCGAGCTGTCGATCGGCTACACACTCACGGGAATGCTGGCCCAGGTCGGCCGCCCCGGCTTGGTGCGCGATCTCGCCCGACGCCTGGTCGCGGACTTCGCCGCCAATCTCGACCGCCACATGTCCGGCATGCCGTCCGGGCAGGCGGCCGCGGCAGAGCTCAGTGGCTGGTCGATTGTCTCGGATGTTTTGCGAGCCCGGCTCGCACGCATGTTTGGCCGCGCCTTCAACCGAAAAGGTGGCGCGGAATGACCGGCGCGCCGGCGCCGCGGAGTGACGAAGCCTGGACTGCCTAGACATCAACAGCGTGGAATTTGGAGAGACAGCATGACACGAACACTCGGACTGGTTCCGGCTATCGCGCTGGCGACGGCCTTGTTCGGCGGCGCCGCGGGGGCGCAGACCATCAAGATCGGCGTCAACGAGCCGCTCACCGGCGCTTTCGCCGCGTCCGGCACTTACGTCGTCAACGGTGCCAAGATCGCCGCCGACGAGATCAACGCCAAGGGCGGCGTGCTCGGCAAGAAGATCGAGCTCGTTATCGAGGACAACAAGAGCAACCCGACGGAGGCCGCCGCCGTTGCCGAAAAACTCATCACCAGCGACAAGGTGCCGGTCCTGATGGGCGCCTGGGGCTCGAGCCTGACGCTCGCGGTGATGCCGAAGCTGATGGAATACGAGACGCCGATGGTGGTGGAGACCTCGTCCTCCGGCAAGATCACCACGACGGGCAATCCCTTCATCTTCCGCATCTCGCCGCCGTCGGCGGTGGAGGCGGCCGCGTTCAAGGGCATCGTCGACAAGCTCGCGCTGAAGAAGGTCGACTTCCTCGTCATCAACAACGATTGGGGCCGCGGCACCGCCGAGGACTTCAGCAAGATGATGAAGGACAAGGGCATCACCATTGGCCTCGTCGAAACCATGGATCAGGGCGCGCAGGACATGAGCGCGCAGCTGTCCAAGATCAAGAGCTCGGATTCCGAGACCGTCATCGTCACCACCGCGGTCGATCAGCTGACCCTGATCTTCAAGCAGGCCGCGGCATTGGGCCTGAAAAAGCGCATCATCACCACCGGCGGCTCGCAGAACCCGGACCAGATCATCGCGCAAGCAGGAGCGGCCGCCAACGGCACCATGCACCTCACCACGTTCCTGCCCTGGTTCCCGGACAAGACGCCGAACCCGGAAGCCACCAATTATTTCATCGCGGAATGGAAGAAGCGCGGCTTCGAGTTCGCGGGCTGCACCGAGAGCTTTCGCGGCTATGACGGCATCCGCACCGTGGCTGCCGCGATCGAGAAGGCCGGCAAGGCCGAGCCCGCCGCGATCAAGGCGGCGCTCTGGAACATCAACATCAAGGGGCTGAACGGCGACATCGTGTTCCGCAAGTCGGGCCCCGAAGGCAAGGAGAGCGGTCAGAGCCAGCCGAACGTCTATCTCATCGAGATCAACGAGGGCAAGGTCGAGATGAAGACGCTCTAGAGCGATGAGATCAGGTTCGATGCAGCAACGAAGGAGGTGCGCTCCCTCGCCCGCTTGCGGGAGAGGGCTGGGGAGAGGGTGTCTCCGCAATGGGACAGTCGCCAAGAGGAGAAAGCCCTCACCCGGCGCTTCGCGCCGACCTCTCCCGCAAGCGGGAGAGGTGAACGAGCCGCCGCGGTCATCGATCCGACCTAAAGCCATTCCGCTTTTAACATCAGTCAATCCTGGGCGAGGGCGACACACCGCGGCCCTCGCCGCCATCCAGGATATCCGGGACCAGCCTTGAGCGAATTCCTCCAGCATCTGATCAACATGCTCGTGCTCGGCGGCACCTACGCGCTGCTGGGCATCGGGCTGACCTTGATCTTCGGCATCATGAACGTCGTGAACTTCACACATGGCGTGCTCTACACGTTCGGCGCCTACATCATGTTCATCGTGGTGCAGCAGCTCGGGCTCAACTTCTTTCTCGCATTGCCCGTGGCCGTGCTGGCCGGATGGCTGCTCGGTGCGGCCATCGAATTGACCTTGCTGCGTCCGCTGCGCGGCTCCGACATCGACACCACCATGCTGGTGATGATCGGCGCCTGGATCGCGATGCAGTCGGGCACGCTGTGGATCTGGGGCGGCGTCGCCAAATCGGTGACGACGCCATTCCCGGAGGCGCCGCTGGTGCTCGGGCCGGTCTCCGTCTCATGGCTGCGCCTGTTCGTGCTCGCTGCCGCGGCCATGTTGATCCTAGTGACGTATCTGCTCATCAACAAGACCAGCCTCGGCCGCGCGATGCGGGCGACCTTCCAGGATCACGACACGGCCTCGCTGATGGGCGTCAACGTCGACATGATCTACACCTCGACCTTCGCGATCGGCTCGAGCCTCGCCGCCGCCGCGGGCGCGCTGCTGGGGCCGGTCTACGTGATCTTCCCGCAGATGGGCGATCTCGCCGCGGTGAAGGCCTTCGCCATCGTCATCCTCGGCGGCCTCGGCAACATCACCGGCGCGGTGATCGGCGGCTTCATCCTGGCGCTGGCCGAAGAGCTCGGCGCCGGCTACGTCTCGTCGGGCTACCGCGATGCCATGGGCTTTCTCATCATCATCGCGGTGCTGATCTTCCGGCCGACCGGCCTGTTCGCACGCGCGGAGCGCGTCGGATGAGGGCGATCGTCACCATTCTCGCCGTCGCGGCGCTGGCCTCGGTGCCGCTCTGGTTGCGCGATCCCTATCTGCTCAACGCGCTGATCACGACCGGCATCTTCGTCATCGGTGCGATGAGCCTCAACCTGCTGCTCGGCTTCACCGGCCAGCTCAGCCTCGGCCATATCGCCTTTTTCGGCATCGGCGCCTATGTCAGCGCGCTGACATCGCTCGGCTTCGACATCGGCCTGCCCGGAGGTTTTCGTCTTGTCCACGCACCATGGCCGCCGATCATAGGCTTCGTGCTGGCGATCCTGATTGCAGGATTGTGCGGCTATTTCGTCGGCCTGTTGTCGTTCCGCGTTCGCGGCGCCTATTTCGTCATCGTGACGATCTCCTTTGCCGAGGTGGTCCGGCTGGTCGCGCTGAACTGGGTCGAGCTGACGCAGGGACCTCTGGCGCTGACCAACATCCCCTCCATCGCGCTGCCTTTGCCCGGCTTTGGCGAGCTGACGCTGCGCACGAAATTCCACAATTACTATCTCGTCCTGGTCGTCGCGCTGATCGCCTACCTCCTGATCGCGCGCCTCGTTCATTCTCATTTCGGCCGCTCCATGCGTGGCCTGATGGAGAACGAAACGCTCGCCGTTTCCGTCGGCATCGACGTGACCAGGACTTTGACCATTGCCGCGGTAATCTCCGCTGCGATCGCCGGCGCGGCCGGAAGCCTCTATGCGCACTACATCCGGATCATCGATCCCGAAGTGTTCGCCTTCATCAACACCGTCACGATGGTGATCATGGTCATCAGCGGCGGCAAGGGCTCGCTCGCCGGTCCCGTCGTCGGCGGCCTGATCTTCGGCCTGCTGCCGGTGGTGCTACGTCCGGTGATGGCGCCGGAAGCGCAATGGATCGCCTATGGCGGCGTGCTGATCGCGATCCTGTTCGTGCTGCCGCGCGGCATCGTGCCGTCGCTCGCACAGCGGTTGAACCGGCGACGTAGCGGGACGACAGCGCTGGCGCCGGTGACGCTCACCGAAACCAGCGCCAAGGAGCCGGCGTGATGACCGCGCGCAGCATCGCCATGACGATCGATCAGGTCGCGGTCCGCTTCGGCGGCCTCGTTGCAATCTCCGACATGAGCTTTGAGGTCGGCGAGGGCGAGATCGTCAGCCTGATCGGCCCGAATGGCGCCGGGAAGACCACCGCCTTCAACGTCATGACCGGATTCCTGACGCCGAGCGCGGGCCGCGTGACGTATCGCAACACTGCGCTGGCCGGATTGAAGCCGCACGAGATCGCCGATCTCGGCCTGATCCGCACCTTCCAGCGCACCAGCGTGTTCCCGAACGACACCGTCTACGACAACCTCCTGATCGGCCTGCACCGTCAGGGCCGGGTCCGGCTGCTCGACGCCATCCTCGGCCTGCCAGGCGCGCGCGCCTCGGAGCGCCGTTTACGGCAGCGGGCGAGCGAGCTGCTCGAATGGGTCGGGCTCGAACGCCGCGCCCACGATGCAGCTGGCTCGCTGTCCTACGGCGAGCAGCGCCTGGTCGGTGTCGCGCTGGCGCTGGCGGCGGAGCCGTCGATGCTGCTGCTCGACGAGCCCGTTTCCGGCATGAACGCCTCGGAAACCCATCGCTTCGTCGAACTGATCCGAGGCATCCGCGACCGCGGCATCACCATCCTGCTGGTCGAGCACGACATGCCCATGGTGATGACGGTCTCGGACCGCATCGTGGTGCTCAACTATGGCCGCATCATCGCCGAAGGGACACCGGAGGTGATCCGCAACGATCCCGCCGTGATCGAGGCCTATCTCGGACATGGAGCGGCGCGTGCTTGAGATCCGCGACATGGTGTGCGGCTATGGTGGCGTCACCGCGCTGCGCGGCATCTCGCTCGACGTGAAGGCCGGCCAGCTGGTCGCCCTGATCGGCGCCAATGGCGCCGGCAAGAGCACGACGCTGCGGGCGATTTCCGGCCTGATGCCGCCGCGCTCGGGCCAGATGAAGTTCGAGGGCATCGACATCACCGGGGCGAGGCCGCCGCGCGTGCTGGCGAGCGGCATCGCGCATTGCCCGGAAGGGCGGCGTGTGTTTCCGCATATGAGCGTCGAGGAAAATCTCGAAATGGGGGCCTACCTCCGTCGTGGTTCGGGTGAGATCGCGGCCGACCGCGACCGCATCTACACGGAATTTCCGCGGCTCGCCGAGCGGCGCCGGCAGGCGGCGGGCACGCTGTCGGGTGGCGAGCAGCAGATGCTCGCGATCGGGCGCGCGCTGATGTCGCGGCCGCGGCTGATCATGTTCGACGAGCCCTCGCTCGGGCTCGCGCCCAACATCGTCGAGCGCACCTTTGCGATCATCCGCGCCATTCGCGATGCCGGCACCACGGTGCTGCTGGTGGAGCAGAATGCCTTCGCTGCGCTCGAGATGTGCGACCATGCCTATCTGCTCGAGAACGGCCGCATCGTGCTGTCGGGCGCCGGCACCGAGCTGATCGCGAACGAGCATGTGCGCAAGGCCTATCTCGGTGGCTGACGACGCCGGGTGGATTCTGGTCTGCGATCTCGACCGGCTGAAGGCGGAGACGATCGTCCGCGTCGCCGGGCGCGACCTGCTCGTGATCTGGAACGAGGGCAACGTCGTCGCCTGCGAACGTGCGTGCCCGCACGAACAGGCGGATCTGGCCTTGGGGCAGGTAACGGCCGGGCGCCTCAATTGTCCCCGCCATGCGGCATCATTCGATTTGCGCGATGGGGCAATCACCGCGGGATGGCCGAGCCCGCCGTTGCGGCTCTATCCGGTGCGGATCACGGGCGAGCAAATCTGGATTGAGCTGCGGGAGCGGCAGCCGGGCCGATGATGACATCATGCCCCTGTTTTGCCCGACGAGTCAAAGCGATTGCGGCCGGGTCGATCGACCCTCAATCAATTCGGCTTTGCAAACAACGGCATCGCTACTGTGCATGGGGTTGTTTTCGCGAGTTTTAGTCCAGCAGCCGCCGCGCCGCCTCCACCAGGACTCCGTCCGGCCGACGCAGAGCCTCGAGAATGGTGAAATGGTCGGCGCCTTCGACCGCAATGAGCCTGCCCGGCGCGCCCGCCGCCGCGCGCTTGTCGTGGAGATTGATTGAATCGCAGACGAGCGCCGGCAGCTCGTTGCTGCCATAGGCGATGTCGAGCCGCTTTGGCGTCACTGGCAGGCGAAGCGGCGAAAGCGTTGCGATCTCTTCGTCCGTCAGCTTCAGCGCCGTGTTGAGCCCGGTATCGCGGATCGGCGCGAGATCGTAGACGCCCGAGAGCGCGAGCCCGGCATGGACCCGCGGATGGTCCAGCGCCATCGCGACGAGATGGGCACCGGCGGACCAGCCCGACAGCACGACCGGCCCGGCAACGCCATAGGACGCGCCGTGCGCGGCGAGCCAGTCCAGCGCACGCGGGATCTCGGCGACGATGTCGGTGAGGGACACCTCGGGCGCCAGCGAATAGCCGGGGATTGCAACCGACCAGCCATGCGCGGCGACGCCTTCGACCAGCATGGCGAACAGCTCGCGCGAATTGCGCTGCCAGTAGCCGCCATGCAGGAACACCAGGCAGGGCGCATCGGGCTTCGCGGCCGGATAGAGGTCGATCTTGTTGTTGGCCCGCTCGCCGTAGGGCAGGTCGAGGTGGGACGTCAGCGTGCCCCGCAGCTGGCTTGAGGCCTCGTTGCGCTCGGCGATCAGCGCCGGGCTGTTCCTGACCGCCGCGTTGTTGTCATAGGCCGCGCTGCGCTCCGCCCGGGACAGCTCGGACCACCGGTCGCGGGGGTCGAGCGGCCGAATTGTCGAATGAGCGTTCTCAACCATGGGAGTCTCCGTTTGCGTCAGGCACTACGCTCGCAAGATCGCTTCAATCTCTTGCGCTGCTGCGAGCAGCGAGCGGTCTTGTCCGCGCGCCGCGATGATCTGAAGGCCGAAGGGAAGCCCGCGCTGATCCGTTCCGCACGGAATCGAGATCGCCGGCAGTCGGGCATGGTTGACGAAGGGCGTGAACACCGCGTGGGCCCGCGGGCTCGCGGATTTTCCGCCGATCATATCCGGGCCGAGCTGCGTCAGCGGCCAGGCGACGCACGGGACGGTCGGCGCCAGCAGCAGGTCGGTCTCAGCGAAGAACGCCGCAAAGGCATTGGCGATCGCGGTGCTCGCGAGCAGCGCTGCAGCGACCTCCGCACCCGACCAGGAGAGACCTCGTTCGATCTGCTTGGCGATGTCAGGATCGAAGACGGCCGGATCCTTGCGGAAGGTATCGCCATGGAGCGCCGCGAGACCCGCATGCTGAAGCGGCATGATGGCGTCCTCCGTGGCGCCTGCCGGCCAGACGGGATCGCGTTGTGTGATGCGCAGACCTGCGGCGGAAAGCCGGTCGACGGCGGCGGCGAGGCCATTCGCGACGACGTCGTCAATCGCGGCGTCGAGACCAAGGCGCGGCGAGAACGCGATGCGCTGACCGCCGATGTCTTTGGCCTGCTGCGCCACGACGGCGGAATCCGGATCGCGCGGATCGGCGCCGGCCATGGCTTCAAACGCCAGCGCGATGTCGGCCACCTCGGATGCGATCGGCGCGATGACGGAGAGGCCGAAGAAGGGCTCGGCGAAACCCGGCCCATAGGGGATCGCGCCATAGGACGGCTTGAAGCCGGCGACCCCGACATGGGCCGGCGGCCTGCGGCTGGAGCCGCCCGCATCGGTGCCGATCGCAAGCGGCACCAGGCCGGCCGCAACGGCTGCGGCCGGGCCGCCCGATGAGCCGCCTGGTGTCAGCGCGAGATCGAGCGGATGCCGCGTCGGCCCGTATAGCTGCGAGGTGGTGACGCCCTTGCAGGCGAATTCGGATGTCGCGCCGATGCCGACGACGACGGCACCGGCCCTGCGCAGCCGCTCGATCGCAATGGCATCGCGCGGCGCGATGAAGTCGCAGAACAGGCGCGAGCCCTGCGTCACGCGCCAGCCGCCGACCCAGATGTTGTCCTTGACGATCATGGGCACGCCGGCGAGCGGCATGATCTCGCCCATACGCAGGCGATCATCGACCGCGGCAGCATCGGCCAGCGTGCGTGCAGGATCGATCGTGACGACCGCGTTCAAGGCTTTGGCGGTCTCGATGCGGCCGAGCGCGGCTTTCGCGGTCGCGACGGCACTCGTCCGCCCGGCGCTGACGTCGGCAGCGATCTCGCGCGCGCTATTCTTCGGTTTTGTCATGGCCTGCCCAGATCAACGCCAATGTGCCGCCGAGCGCAAGGCACGCCAGCGCGAAGAACGCCATGCCGAGGCTGGCCACGCTATCCAGGATCGACACCAGCGCCGGCGCCGCAAGGAGGCCCGCATAGGACGCGGTCAGCACCGCGCCGGTGGTCTCGCCGATCCGCTCCTGCGGCGCGAGGCGGGCGATCTCGGCGACGAAGACGCCGTTCCAGCCCGACGCCGTCAGGCCGAACAAGGCGGCAATGATGATTTGCCCGCTACGCCCGAGCGAAGCACCGTTCAGGCCCAGCAGCGCGGCGCAGAAAGCCATGCCGAGGCCGATGACGATGAGGACGGCGCGCGAGGCATCGAGCCGCATGGCGACATAGCCCCAGCCGAGCCGGCCGACGAGGCCGCCGGCCTGCGCGCAGGCGAGCGCCATGCCGGCCTCGATATGGCTGAGGCCAAGCTCGCGCGTGCCGAGCGTGACGAACACCGTGTTGAGCGACACCTGCATCGCGCTGAACGGCATCGAGGCCAGCGCCAGCATCGCGATCCGCCGGTCCGCAATCACCAGCGCCAGCCGCGCGCGGAGATCGAGCTTTGCCGGCGGGGCGACCTTGCCGGCATAGGCCGGCCGCAACCATTCGAACAGGGCGATCGCAAGTAACGCCAGGGCAGCAACGGCCGCATAGCACCAGGCCGGTCCGAACGCGATGGCGATCGCGGGCAGGGCCAGCGAGCCGCAGACGGCGCCGATCTGGTTGCCGGTCTGGCGCACCGAGAAAACGAAGGCGCGCCGCTCGGCGGTCACGAGCCGCGCCAGCAGTGCCGCGCTCGCCGGCGTCTCGGGCCCCATGGCCAGGCCGATGCAGAGGCCTGCGGCCAGCAGGGCGGGGCTCGTTCCGAGCGAAGCCAGTGCCACGCCAACGATGATGGCCGCCGCGCACAGGCTCGCGATGCGCAGCGAGCCCACGCGCGCGATGAAGCCGCCGCCCCAGAACGAGGCGGGGATGCCGACCGCGAACACCGCGCAGGAGAACATCGAGAGCTGCCAGACCTCGATATGGGCGCGCGGGGCGACCACGCCGGGTGCGAACAAGGCCAGCGCCACGAGGGCCTGAAGCCCAGTCATCGCCCCCAGCGCCGGCAGCAGCGCGGGCGCTGGCCGAGCGGCCGTGTTTCCGTCTACCATGGCGGCGTGCTCATGGGAGGAACATTGTGGCAGGCGGTATTTCCATTCACGCAGTCGATGTGGCGAGCGGACGGCCCGCGCAGGGCCTGCGCGTCGAGATCTGGCGGATCGATCCGGATTCCCAGCGCATCGCCGAAGGGCGGCTCGGCGCCAACGGCGTGCTCGATCATGCCGTGGCGCAGGGCGCAGGTGTGACGGAAGGCGAGTACGAGGTGCTGTTTCATCTCGGCGAGTTCTTTGGCGCGCACGACGGCTTCCTCACCGTGACGCCGTTCCGCTTTCGCATCAAGAACGTTGACGAGCATTTTCATCTGCCGCTGAAATTCACGCGCTGGGGCTATTCGCTGTTCCGCGGCGCCTGATCAGTTGGTCAGCCGGCGCGACAGGCCGGTGACGCGCTCCATGAGTGCGACCAGCGCGACGGTGGCGATGATCAGCACGCCTGAGAGGGCCGCAATGGTGACATCCAGCTTGCCTTCGAGGTCCTGCCACATCCGGATCGGCAGCATGTCGGTGGCGGCATCGCGCAGGAACAGCGACACCGGCACGTTGTCGAAGGACGACATGAAGGCGATGAAGGCGCCGGCGATGATGCCGGGCCGGATCAGCGGCAACACGATCCTGCGGAAGGTGTACAGCCGACTCGCGCCGAGCACGGCCGAGCTTTCGAGCAGGGTCGGCTCGAGCTGGGCGAGGGCTGCGACTGTGTTGCGCACGACATAGGGCACGCAGACCACGGTGTGGCCGATCACCAGCGTCAGCGGCGACACCGGCAGTCCGACCAGCGAGAACAGCATCAGGGCGGCGAGGCCAAAGGCGAGCGCGGGCAGCACCAGCGGCGACATGAAGAGGGAATCGAGCAGCCGCGCCGACAGTGTCGGCGACCTGGAGATCGCGAGCGCCGCGGCGACGCCGAGGGCGACGGACAGGCCGGTCGCCCACAGCGCCACGATCAGGCTGTTCTTGGCGGCGAAATGTAGCTGCCAGGCATTCCACAGCTCGGCGTACCAGCGCAGCGAATAGCCGGGCGGCGGGAAGCGCAGCGAGAAGCCGCTGGTGAAGGAGACGATCAGCACCACCAGCGACGGCGCGATGATGATGACAAGCGCGATCACCGCGATCACGGTCATGACGAGCTCGAAGCTGATCGCCTCGAGCGTGCGCTTGCGGCCGCTCATCATGCGCCTCCATAGCCGCGCGACATGCGGCCGAGCGTGGTGAAGACCGAGACCACCGCGAGCACGGCGAGCAGGAAGATGATCGAGATCGCGGCCGCGAACGGCCAGTTCTGCAACGTCGAGGCCTGCTGGTAGAGATACATCGGCATGAACAGCATCTGTCCGCCGCCGATCAGCGACTGGGTGATGAAGGCGGTGATGGCGGCGGCATAGGTCAGCGTGCAGCCGGCAATGACGCCGGGCAGCGACAGCGGTAGCACGATCCGGAAGAAGGTGCGCCAGCTTCCGGCGCCGAGCGAGCAGGAGGCATCGTCGAGATTGGGATCGATGCGGCCGAGCGCGGTGATCAGCGGCAGCGTCATCAAGGGCATCTGCACCTGTGCCAGCGCGATCACCACGCCGAACTGAGTATAAAGCAGTTTCAGCGGGGTATCGATCAGGCCGAGCGATTGGAGCGTCGCGTTGATGATGCCCTGGCGGCCGAGGATGACGATCCAGGCGAAGGTGCGCACCACCACGCTGGTCAGAAGCGGCAGCAGCACGATCAGGATGATGATGGTCTGAAGCTTTGGTCCGACCCGCTGATACAGCCAGGCGATGGGAAAGCCGAGCACGAGACAGACGGCCGTCACCTCCGCGCCCAGCAGCAACGTCGAGCCGAGCACGCCAAGGCTGAAGGGATCGGTGAGGAAGTGCAGGTACTGGCCGAGCCCCCAATGGAGCCCGGCCGTGTCGTTGTGCAGCGAGAGCCAGAACAGTTGCAGCAGCGGCGCGACGAAGAAGACCAGGAAGAACAGCGCCAGCGGCGCTGCCAATCCCATTCCGTAGGACGTCACGTCCCGTGATGCCGGCGCTGCGCCCATAGCTCAGATCTTGATCTCGCGGTTGAAGCGTTCGATCCAGGCCGAGCGCTGCTCGTTGATCTTCTTCCAGTCCTGGAACACGAACTTCTTCTTCAGTTCGGCCGTGTCCTTGGCCAGCACACGCGCGATCTCGCCGCCCATCGTCACCTTGGAATTGGTCGGGACGATCAGATAGGGCGGGTTCATCAGCGTGGTCTGCACCTCCGGCGTCAGCGCCGCCTCGATCAGCTTGAAGGCGAGCTCGCGGTTCGGCGAATTCTTGACGATGTGGATCGTGGTCTTGAAGGCGATGGCGCCTTCCTTCGGCGCCACGAACTCGACCGGCACGCCACGCGCTTTGAGGATCTGGATGGCGTTGAAATTGCCGGGCGAGATGTCGATCTGGCCCTGCTGGAACAAGGTGGCGAGCGCGCCGGGATTGGCGGCGACCGCAGCGAGGTTGGGCTTGAGCTCCTCCAGCGCCTTGAAGCCGGGATCGACATTGGCCTCCGAGCCGCCGCGCATCTTGGCGATCTCGACCAGCCAGCCGGTGCCGAGCGTCGAGTTGAGATTGGTGATACCGACGCGGCCCTTGAACTCCGGCTTCCAGAGATCGGCCCAGGAGGTTGGCGGCGTCTTGACCGCTTCCGGATTGTAGGTGAGGCCGACGACCTGGAAGAACGGGGCGGGGCCCATCGGCTCCTGCGCCTCGGCGATCAGGTCTTTGTAGTACGCGCTCTTCTCGACCGGATAGGGCTCGACCAGATCCTGGCCGACGGCGACGAGGGCGGGGCCGGGATCGTGCAGCATGACGTCGATCGGCGGATTGGCTTTCGCCGCGTTGACCTTGGCGATCTGGTCGACCGAAAGCATGGGATCGAGCACCATGGCGGCATCCGCATTGGCTTTGCGGAACGCGGGCACCAGCACGGCCTTGTGCGCTTCCTCCCAGCTTCCGGTGAAGGTCGCAAACACCAGCGGGCGCGCCTGGGCGTAGCTCAGGCCTGGAAACGCCTTCATGGCCCCGAGTGTGAGCGCCGTGGTCAGCAGGCTTCTGCGGTTCATGATCATGTCAAACTCCCCTCTGGACTGGATCTAAAGCGTTGCGGGAAAGGCGTTGGCGAGCGATGGGGCAAGCGGTGCGAGGCGCACCGCCGCGCCGTTCTCCAAAGCTCGCGTCTCGCCGATGCGCGCCTGAGAAACCTTGACGCCGGAGCCGTCGGCGGTGGTGACCTCGTGCACGACGGTGGCGCCGAGCGGCAGCGACATGCCGACGACGCCGGCAAAGCCGGTCTCGTCGCCGACGAACTGCAGATGCTCGGGGCGGATGCAGACGGTGACGCGGCCGCCCTCGCTGAGCGCACCGCCCGCGGGACGCGCGATGATCTCCGCGCCGGCATCGAGCCGGACTTTCGCCGCCGTGCGGTCCGCCGAGACCACGACGCCGGGCATGCGGTTGGTGGAGCCGACGAAGGTGTTGACGAACAGCGTCTGCGGACGGTCGTAGACGTCCGATGGCGAGCCGAACTGTTCCAGCTTGCCATGGCTCAGCACGGCGACGCGGTCGGCCATCGACAGCGCTTCTTCCTGGTCGTGCGTCACGATCAGCGTGGTGATGCCGGAGACGCGCTGCAGCCGCTTGACCTCGATCTGCATGTCCAGCCGCAAATTCTTGTCGAGCGCGGCGAAGGGTTCGTCGAGCAGCAGGATCGACGGCTTGATCGCGAGCGCGCGGGCGAGCGCCACGCGCTGCTGCTGGCCACCGGAGAGCTGCCGCGGCAGCCGCTCGGCCATAGCCGGCAGCTGCACCAGCTCCAGCAGGCGCTGCGCCTCGCGCTGGCGCGTCGCCTTGTCGATGCCGCGGGCGGCGAGGCCATAGGCGACGTTCTCGCTGATCGACAGGTGCGGGAACAGCGCGTAGTTCTGGAACACGATGCCGACCGCGCGCTTGTTCGGCGGCAGCGCATCGACGATGTCATCGCCGATGATGATCCTCCCTTGCGTCTGCGCGATGAAGCCGGCGATGATGCGCAAGAGCGTTGTCTTGCCGCAGCCGGACGGGCCAAGCAGGGCGATGATCTCGCCGCCCTTGATGTCGAGATTGATGTTCTCGACCGCAAGCGCGCCACTCGGATACCGGTGGGTGACCGCATCGACGACGAGCGATCGGCCGCTTGGCGCATCAACCATGGTGTTGCCTCCCGTTGCCCCCAAGGAGAAAGCAAGTCTCGTGCCCGCACCCGTCGCTTTTCGGCGAGCGTTTTGGCATGGTGGCCCGATGACATCGGATCGATCGCTTTGCGACCTCACGGCCACCGAGCTCGCGCGCACCATTGCGAGGGGCGAAGTGTCCTCGCGTGAGGTCGTCGAGGCGCATCTTGCGCGGCTTGCGAGCCTCGACAGCCAATTGGCGGCGTTCGTGACGGTGGATGCAGACGGCGCCCGCCACGCTGCGCAGATGTGCGATGCGGTCTCTGCGCCGGTCGGCCCGCTGCATGGCGTGCCCATTGGGATCAAGGACCTCACCGACACTGCGGGACTTGCGACGACTTACGGATCGGTGCTGTTCCGCGATCACGTCCCGGCCGAGGATGATCTCGTTGTGTCGCGGCTGCGGCGCGCCGGCGCGATCATTCTGGGCAAGACCAACACACCGGAGTTCGGCTTCGGCGCGGTCTGCACCAACAGATTGTGCGGACCGACACGTAATCCGTTCGGTGCCGCGATGACCTCCGGCGGATCGTCCGGCGGCTCTGCCGTCGCGGTCGCATCCGGCATGGTGCCGCTGGCGCATGGCACCGATTTCGGCGGCTCGGTGCGCACGCCCGCCAGCTTCTGCGGCGTCGCCTCGATCCGGCCGACACCCGGCCGCATCCCGTCGCCGCGCCGGCCGCTCGGCTGGGACATGCTGGCGACCCACGGCTTCCTCGCCCGCGGCGTCGACGATCTCGAACTCGCGTTGTCGGCCTGCGCTGGAAGCGATGCGGACGATCCACTCTCGCTCGGCAGCACAGGTGATGATCGACCCATCGCCGATCGTCCCCGGATTGCGGTCACGCCCGATTTCGGTGTCGCGCCCGTTGCGCGCGAAGTTCGTGCGCGCTTCGCTGCGGCTTGCGAGTCGCTCGCGCGTGTTGCCGATGTCGTGCCGTCCTCGCCCGATTGCAGCGGCGCGATCGAAGCCTTCCGCACCTTGCGCGCCGCGCTCATCGCGAGCAGCTATGGCGAGTTGCTGAGGACGCGGCGTTCTGAGCTCACGCCGACGGTGATCTGGAACATCGAGGCCGGCGAAAACGTGTCCGCGCTGGGCTACCTCAACGCCGAGCGCCGCCGCACTGCCATCTACCGCAGCTTCCGCGAGCTGTTCACGGCGGTCGATTTCCTGGTCGCGCCGGCCGCATCCGTCTTGCCCTGGGCTAATGAGATCAGCGACGTCACGGCGATCGATGGGGTGGCGCTGGAGACGCCGATCGATTATCTCGCCGTCACCTTCATCGTGTCGCTGGTCGGTTTTCCAGTACTGACCTTGCCGGTGCCGCGCGGGGAGAATGAGCTGCCCTTCGGCATCCAGATCATCGTGCCGCCGGGATGCGAATCCCGCCTGTTTGCCTTCGGCCGCATGCTCGAGAACGAACTGGGATTTTCGCATCGCCGGCCGAAGCTCCCCTAGCTGTCGCGATGCTCGAGCCGGGCGGCGAGCGCATCGGCAAGGCCCATCGTCGGCTTGGCGGCGGGCCGGCGGAACGTGCCCGCAATGGCCTTGCGCAAACGTAGCGCATGCAGCGCTTCGGCTTGCTTCACTGAAGCGATGACCTGATCGACCACGGGGACGGGGATGCGATCGGCGACGCGCTCGGCAAGGCCCGAGAGCGGCGCGCCGGCGAAGATCAGCACATCGGCCTCGTCCTCGACGATGGCGCGCCGGGCGAGCTCGACCAGCACGTCCTCCTTCTCGGTGCCGACCTCGGAGATCGCCTGAAACGGCGTATCCAGCATGCGGATGCCGGCGCAGCGCTCCCACAGCCCATGGGCACGGACGCATTCCTCGTACCACGGCCCCAGCGCCTGGGCGAAAGTGACGATGGCAAAGCGGCGTCCGGCCATGCAAGCGCTCAGCATCGCAGCCTCCGCCATGCCGACCACGGGAATGTCGAAGGTCTCGCGCGCGGCGAACAGGCCGGGATCTCCGAACGCCGCGATGATCGCGGCGTCGACCTTCCTGTGCTGCTCGGCCAGCATTTCCAGCGCGATGGCGCCGCCGATCTGCGCCTCGGTGCGGGTCGCGATATAGGGCACGCCGCGGGTCGCGGTGCAGGGGATCAGCTCGGTGCCTGGTGAGGCCGCACGCTGCCCGACCCCCAGCATCAGCTGCGTGACCTCGGTGCTGGTGTTGGGGTTGAGCAGCAGCAGCTTCATGATTATGCCGCCGTCCGCTTGGCCTGAGAGACGGCGAGGACTTCCAGCAGCGCCGTGCCGGTGCGCGCGACATGCGCGCCGAGCAGGCGGCCGGCCGCTTCGCCGTCGCGCGCTTCGAGGGCGGCGAGGATGTCGGCGTGCTCGTCGACCGAGTTGCTCCAGCGCCTGTCGGCGCCGAGCGCGAGATAGCGCGCACGCTCGGCGCGGGAGATCAGCGTCTCGTGCGCCTCGCGCAGCGGCGTGTTGTGCGCCATGCGGACGATGGTGTTGTGGATCTCGCCGTTGATGGCGAAATAGTCGTCGAGCTTGCCGTTGCGGTGATGACCTTCCATGCGGGTCTGCAGCGTGCGCAGGCGGGCGAGATCGCGCTCGGTGGCGCGCTCCGCGGCAAGCTCGGCGGCGAGCCGCTCGATGCCGGCGAGGGCCTCGAACAATTCCGAGATGCCGTCGACCGCGATATCGGCAATGCGCGGGCTGCGGTTGGGACGCAGCTCGATCAACCCTTCCGCCGCCAGCACCTTCATCGCCTCGCGCAAGGGGGTGCGCGATACGCCGAGCTCCTTCGACAGCTTCGTCTCCTGGGTCTGCGAGCCCGGTGGCAGCTCGCCGCGAATGATCATCGTCCGCATCCGCGCGGCGGCGCGCTCATGCAGCCCCATCCGCTTGAGCTTGGGCGACTTTCGCCCCGGGTTCGGTTCGGATTTCTGCTGCACGCGAGATTTCCTGCTTGTAACTCATCCTAGCCATCCCGAGCCGAAGGCGATGCCCAAATAGGCGACGTATGTGGCTTAAAACAAATGCATATCGAACAAATTGCATGCAGTATGCAAATTGCCCGTTGCGCGCAGCGCGGGGGATGCCGATGATCGTTTCGAGGGAGCGTTGATGCGCACCACGGCAACGGAGCGATCGTGACCGATGTAGTCTTGCGCAAACGCCTCGGCATGATCACGCCGTCCTCCAACTCGGTGCTCGAGCCCGTCACCAGCGCCATGCTGGCCGGTGTCTCCGGTATCACCGCGCATTTCTCGCGCTTTCGCGTCACCGAGATCGCGCTCGATGGCTCGGCGCTGAGCCAGTTCGATGCCTCGGTGATGTTGCCGGCGGCCGATCTGCTGGCGGATGCCAAGGTCGACGCGATCGCCTGGAATGGCACGTCCGCAAGCTGGCTCGGCGTCGGCCGCGACCGCAGCCTGTGCGAGGCGATCACGGCCCGCACGAATGTCCCGGCAACGACATCGACGCTGGCCTGCATCGATGCGGCCCGCGCGCTCGGCGCGAGGCGCATCGGCCTGGTCTCGCCCTATACCGACGACGTGCAGCGGCGCATTGCCGACGTCTGGGCCGAGGAGGGGATCGCCCCGCATGCCGAGCGGCATCTCGGCTTACGCGACAACTTTTCCTTTGGCGAGGTCGCGCCGGCGACGATCGCAGGCATGATCCGGGCGGTGGCGGCGGAGGGGTCTGACGCTATCGTCATTCTCTGCACCAATCTCGAGGTGCGGCGCTTGCGGCCACGTTGGAGCGGGAGCTGGACATCGCCGTGCTCGATTCGGTCGCGGTGACGCTGTGGCGGACCCTCGGCCTCGCGGGCGGAGATGTGACGGCCCTTGCGCAATGGGGGCGGATCTTCCACACAATGCCAAAGATCAAGTGACGGAGACATCAGTGACGCAGCTCGACCTCGCCATCCGCGGCGGCACCATCGTGACGGCCAGCGACGAGTTTCGCGCCGATATTGGCATTCGCGACGGCCGCATCGTCAGCATCGCCGATCGTATCGAGGGCGCGGCCCGCGAGATCGATGCGACGGGCCTATTGGCGCTGCCGGGCGGCATCGACAGCCACGTGCATATCTCGCAGCCTTCGGGCCCCGACGTGGTGATGGCCGACGATTTCGCTTCGGCGACGCGCGCGGCGGCGGCCGGCGGCAACACCATGGTGCTGCCCTTCGCGCTGCAGGAGAAGGGCACCTCGCTGCGCAGCTGTGTCGAGAACTATCGCGAGCTCGCCGAAGGTGAGTGTTACATCGACACCGCCTTCCATCTCATCATCTCCGATCCGACTGCGGTGGTGCTCGGGCAGGAGCTGCCGGCCCTGGTCAAGGACGGCTACACCTCGTTCAAGGTGTTCATGACCTATGACGACCTCGTGCTCAGCGACAAGCAGCTGCTCGAGGTCTTCGACGTTGCGCGCCGCGAGGAGGCGCTGGTCATGGTCCATTGCGAGGGCTACGACGCCATCCGCTTCCTCACCAGCAAGCTGGAGCGCGAAGGCCACATCGCGCCGTACTATCACGGCACCTCGCGGCCGCAGGCGGTCGAGCGCGAGGCGACGCACCGTGCCATCAGCCACGCCGAGGTAATCGGCGTTCCCATCATGATCGTGCACGTCTCCGGACGCGAGGCGATGGAGCAGGTGCGCTGGGCGCAGCAGCGCGGCCTGCCCGTTCATGCCGAGACCTGCCCGCAATACATCACGTTGACGGCCGATGACATGAAGGGCCTCAACATGGACATCACGGGCGCGAAATATGTCTGCTCGCCGCCGCCGCGCGATGTCGAGAGCCAGGAGGCGATCTGGGAAGGCATCGCGTCGGGTGTGTTCCAGACTTTCTCGTCCGATCACTGCCCGTTCCGCTACGACGATCCCAAGGGCAAGCTGACGCCGAACGCCCGCACCTCGTTCCGCTGGGTGCCGAACGGCATTCCCGGCGTCGAGACGCGGCTGCCGATCCTGTTCTCCGAAGGCGTCTCGAAGGGCCGCATCACCCTGCAGAAGTTCGTCGAGCTGACGGCGACCAATCACGCCCGCATCTACGGCCTCTATCCGCGCAAGGGTTCGATCGGCGTCGGTTTCGATGCCGACATCGTTCTCTGGGATCCCAAGTTGAAGAAGCCCATCCGGCAGGCCGAGCTGCATCACGGCGCGGACTACACTCCGTGGGAAGGTTTCGAGGTCACGGGATGGCCGGTGACGACGATCGCCAGGGGAGAGGTGGTCTGCAGCCAGGGCCGCATCGTCGGCACCAAAGGCGCGGGCCAAGTGTTGAGCCGGGGCAAGTCGAGCCTGATCTGATCCGGCGCGACACGCCCCATCGCGCTTCAAAGCGCGATGAGATTGGGATTGATTTGCTGCGACGACGGTAGTGGGCCCCCTCTCCCGCTTGCGGGAGAGGGTTGGGGAGAGGGTGCTTCCGCAATGGGACAATCCCCAAGAGGAGAAAGCCCTCACCCGGCGCTTCGCGCCGACCTCTCCCGCAAGCGGGAGAGGTGACCGCCCCGCGGCAATCGATTCAACCTAAATCGATCGCGCTTCAGAAGGTCGCGGCGATTGCAGCGAGGCGTTGATGGGCCCGTTCGCGGGCGGCATCGATCGGCTGCTGCGGTCCCGTGGTTGGACCGATCAACACGAAACGGACATTGCTGATCCCGATGAAGCGCAGGATTTCCCGCAAGTAGGGCGTTGCCATATCGATGCGACCGCGGTTCATGCCGGTCGCGAAATCGCTGCCGCTGGCGATGATCACCAGCGTCGGCCGGTCCTTGAGCAGCGGCAGATATCCCTGCGACGGATCGAACCGAAAGGTGAGGCCGGGCTGGACGATGATGTCGAACCATTGCTTGAGCTTGTAGGGAAGGCTGAAGTTCCACATCGGGGTCGAGATCAGCACGCGATCGGCGAGCGAGAAGCGCAGCGCCATTCGCTCGGCCTCGGCAAAGCTGTCGCGTTGCGCGTCGGTGAAGCCTTGAGCCTTCATGCGCGCGTATTTGGCCTCGACGATCGGACCGGCGAACTCCGGCATCCGCTCACGCCAGATGTCCACGACGTCAACGTCCCAATCCGGCCGAGTCTGGCGGAAGCCATCGAGAAAGACGCGCGCGCCGGCCGTCGAGATGGACTCGGCGCGCGGCGAGCAGGACAGGTGCAGGAGCTTTGCCACAGCTCATCCCAGCGCTCTGATGACGGTGTCGGCCCTGGTCACGATCGCGACGTTCTGCATGGCGAAATTGATCGAGGCGTTGTGCCAGTCGGCATTCATGGTCGAGCAGCAATCCTCGGGCACGATCATGAAATAGCCCTTGTCGGCGCCGGTCCGTGCGGTGTGCTCGACCGACATGTTGGTCCAGGCCCCGGTGTTGATGATCATGTCGCGGCCGGTCGCTTTCAGGATCGTCTCGAGGCGCGTGCCTTCCCATGCGCTCATCCGCATCTTCTCGACGACGAAATCGCCGGGCCGTGGCTCGAGGCCCGAAACCGGAGCCGCGCCCCAGCTTCCGCGCACCATTGCCTTGCTGTCGACGAGGCCTTCGAACAGCGGAGCGTTCAGCGTGACGCCCGGTGCGCCGGGCTCGACCACGAACCAGACATGGATGATGGCGACGCCGCGGGCGCGCGCGGCTTCCGCCAGGCGCCGCACATTCTCGACGACATGCTGCTGCTTGGCGTGACCGGGCGCGCCGGACTCGGCGAAAGCGCCGCCGTCCATGATGACGTCGTTCTGGAGATCCTGGATGATCATGGCGCAGCGTTGCGGATCGAGCCGCATCTCGCCCTCGGTCAGAATAGGCGCGGCTGGCGATGAGCCCGGGCTTGTTCCGCCACCAGCGCGCCGGCTGCTCATATAGGGCTCATGCCGCGGGCCGACCTTGGTCGGGATCGCGTACACCGAATGCGTCGACGTGAGATAGAGCGTGCGGAAATCCGGCCCGCCCCAGGTGAGGTTGGCGACCAGCTCCGGCACGCGGACCTTGCCGAGCAGCTCGCCGCGCGGCGAATAGACCCAGACGCCGCCGGGCGCGGTGACCCAGACATTGCCGTTCTGATCGCACTTCATGCCGTCGGGCAGACCGGGCTCGAGCTCGGACTTGATGCCGCTCGCAAACACCCGCGCATTCGACAGCGAGCCGTCGCTGTTGACGTCGAACACGCGGATCACGGCTTGCACCGTGTCGTTGACATAAAGCAGCTTCTCGTCCGGCGAGAAGCACAGCCCGTTCGGCTGATCGAACAAATTGCGCTCGACCACGAGCTTCGGCTCGCCGCCCGGCACGACGCGGTAGACGCCCTGGAAGCCGAGCTGGCGGGGCCGCTCGACACCATAGATCGGCATGCGGCCATACCAGGGATCGGAGAAATAGATCGCGCCGGATGAGTGCACGCAGACGTCGTTCGGGCTGTTGAGCTCCTGGCCGCCGAAATGCGAGGCCAGCACCTCGCGCCGCCCGTCCGGCCGTTCGCGGACCAGCGACGAGGTCGCGTGCTCGCAGACGATCAAATTGAGCTCGGCATCATAGGTCATGCCGTTGCATTTGTTCGATGGGCGTTTGATCTCGACGACGCCGCGCCGCGCATCCCAGCGCCGCCGCACATCGCCTGGCATGTCCGAGAACAGCAGATAATGATCGACCGGGTGCCAGATCGGCCCTTCCGTGAAGTCGAAGCCGGTGCCGATCTGGGCGACGGGCGCATAGGGATCGATCAGGGTCTCGAACTCGCTTCGCAGGGTGACATGCGTCATCGGTCGATCCTCGACATTTCAAGCCGGGAACCAGTTGCGCTGGGGCAGCGATTGAACAATGGGGCCGGGGACCTGATCATGCAGCCGCCCCACGACATTGCCGCCTTCGATCTTGGCGGGCCGGTCGTGGACCGGGAGCAGGTAGCGCGAATTGCTGAGCAGCTTCTTGATCGCCGCCTTCTCCGCGCGCTTGGTGGTGCCATGGTTGCCGGTGGTGCGCGGCTCCCAATCGTGGATTTCATGGAAGGGCGTGACGATCTGATCGTTGAAATCGTAGATCACGTCGCCGCAGATGGTCGCAATGCCGTCGGCGGTGTGGACGATGATGTTCATCGAGCCCTCGGTGTGCGCGTTGGCGGCATCGCAATAGACGCCGGGCATCAGCTCGATCGGTCCGGTGATTTCGAGATCCAGGAAGCGCAGCGCGCTCTTGGTGTGCAGGCGGTCGATCAGGTGCTTGATGTCCGGCGCAGGATATTGCGGATGCATCAGGCCGGAGACGGAATATTCCAGCTCCTTGCGGTTGAGCACGACGGTCGTGTTCATCGGGAACAGATCGTCCTTGCCGGCGTGGTCGATGTGCAGATGGGTGTGGCAGACGAAGCGGACGTCGCCCATGCGGACGCCGTGGCGCGCGAGCTGGTTCTCGATCATGTTCTCATGATACTGGAGTCCCCGCATACCCAGCGTCTCCATGATCTGGTTGGAGCGATAGCCGGTGTCGACCACGACCGGATAGGGGCCGCCGAGGATCAGGAAGCCGAGGGTGAGGACGCGACGGGTGCGGCCGCAGTCGCGGCCGAGCACCAGGAAGCTCGATTCCAGCTCGATATCGCCGTAGTCCAGGATCTTGATCTCCAGCGCCATTCGTTTCCCTCCTGTGTCGTTTCTTGTCTGTCAGAGCCGATAGACGCGCGTCGCCGTTGCCTTAAAGATCGCATCCTGCTGCTCCGCACTGAACGGGGCGGCGGCGGCGCGAAAGGCTTCGACGAGCTCGCGATAACTGGTCCACAATTTCTCGATCGGGAAATTGGAGCCGAACAGGCAGCGCTCGGCGCCGAAGATCGCGACGGTGTCGGTGAGCACGGCGGCGATATGCACGGGATCGTTGCGGTGGATGAAGGTGCCGAGCCCGGACAGTTTCGAGACCACGTTCGGACAAGTCGCGAGCCGGGCCATCCCGGCGCGCCAGGCCGCCCGTCCAGCCGGCGAGAGATCCTCGAGCATGCCGGCGTGCTGGAGGATGAAGGTCACGCCGGGACAGGACTCGGCGAGCTGCGCCGCATCCGGCATCTGCGGCGTGAAGACCTGGAGGTCGAAGCTCCAGCCGTAATCGGCCAGACACGCGACGTTGCGACGGATCACGGGATCGGCGCAGAGATCCGGACGCGCCGCGAAGCGATAGAGCGGGTTCTCGTGCCAGTGCAGCTGCATGCGTGCCCCGCGGAGCAGTGGGTAGCGCTTGAGGCGGTCGAGTTGCGGGCGGACGTCGTCCGCCGCGAAATTGGCGTATGCGACGATGGCGTGCGGCCAGCCGTGTTCGTCGGAGGTTCGCTGCACCCAGGCAGCCTCCTCCTCGAAATGCTCGGGCGCCCAGTTGGTCTGCACATAGACTGAGCGGGTGACGCCGCTGTCCTTGAGATCGTCGAGATATTCCTGGATCGGATAATCGCGCCGGATCGGCTCGTACGGTCCGAAGATGCGGGGCTGCATGGGGCCGGTCAGCCAGGGCAGATCGGCCTGCCGCCAGATGTGATGATGGCCGTCGACAATGTCGTTCACGCAGCTCTCCTTCCCAGTGCCAGGACATGGGCGACGATCGATGCGCTCGACCCGCCGTCGACGAGATCGTCGACGAAGCGTTCGATCGCGACCAGCGCTTCGGTCTGCGGACGGAAGCCGGGGCCGGTCGCGAGCGGCGTCAGCCAGCTCAGGCGCCAGGCCCGCCGCGACAGTTTCGCGACGGCGCCGCGAAGGGCGTCCGGCTCGCCGCGCTCGAGCCCGTCGGACACGATGATCACGGCGGCGCCGCGGGCGTAGCCGCCGAACCGTGGGACCGCCAGGAAGGCTTGCAGCGCGTCGCCGATGCGGGTGCCGCCGTCCCAGTCGCTGACCAGATGGGCCGCGGCGCTCAGCGCCTGCTCGCGGCGTTTCAGCCGCAGCGTGCGGGTGACACGGGTCAGCCGCGTGCCGAAGGTGAAGACTTCGACATTGGGCGCGGCCTGCACCAGCGCGTGCGCGAGCTTCATGTTCTCCTCGGTGCGGCTCTTCATCGAGCCGGAGACGTCGATCAGCAGCAGGATCTTGCGCGGGCGCTGACGCCGCTTCATGTGGCCGAGCCGCAAAATCTCCCCGTCGCTGCGGACGGAGTCACGTAAAGTCCGGCGGAGATCGGCGAAGGGACCGCGGCGTGCGCGCATGCGGCGGTGGCCGCGCCGCCGCGGCAGGCGCCGCGGGGCCTCGCGGGCCAGGCGTCGGAGGGCGTCCGTCGTGGAGAGCTGCGCGAAGCGGCGCTCGACCAGCGCCTCGGTGCGCGATGCAGTCAGACCGGACTCGGTGGCGTCGTCGGAGAGCAGGGGCTCCTCGTCGCCGCGACCTTCCTCCTGCAACCGGACGGTCTCGTCGTCCTCGCCGTCTTCGGCACGCTCGATCGCCTCGCTGCCGCGGAAATGCAGGTCGAACAGCCGGTCGAAGGTGGCGCGGCGCTCGGGCGGCGGGGCGAGGGTGGCGAGCGCAGATTGCCTGATGTCCTCGAGCTTGCGCGGTCCGAGCAGCGCGATCGCGGCGAGGAACGCAGTGGTCTGCTCCGGCGCGACGGCGAAGCCGTTGGCGCGCAGCAACGCGACGAAGGAAACGAAGGTGCGGACAGCGCGCGGGAGCTGCGGTTCAAGGCTCATGCGGTCGCCTCCGCGAGCATGGCATCGAGCCGCGGTGCGATGAAGTGCAGATCCTCTTCGTCCTTGAGCGCCACGCCGATCGAGCGTTTGAAGGCATCAGGCCAGCGCGCGCCGCCCTTGTTGAGGAGGGTCGCGGCCTCGGCCCAGTCGACGGCTTCGGCGATGCCGGGCGCCTTGCTCAGCGGCTCGCGCCGCAATCTCTCGACGGCCGCCACGACGGCACGGGCCGTGGCTTCTGCGACGCTGGATGCGCGCATCATGATGATCCGCGCCTCCCGCTCGGCGCTGGGATAGTCGATCCAGTGATAGACGCAGCGGCGGCGCAACGCTTCGTGCAGATCGCGTGTTCGGTTCGAGGTCAGCACGACGACCGGCCGCTCGGCGGCGCGGACCGTGCCGCGCTCGGGAATGGAGATCTGGAAGTCGGAGAGGAATTCGAGCAGGAAGGCCTCGAACTCCTGGTCGGCGCGGTCGATTTCGTCGATCAGGAGCACGGTGGAATCGGGCGCGCGCAGCGCGGCCAGCATCGGCCGCTCGATCAGGAACGTCTCGCCATAGATGTCGATGCTCTCATCACCGGCCTGGCGGATCGCCAGCATTTGCCGCGGATAGTTCCACTCATAGAGCGCGGCAGACGCGTCGATGCCCTCGTAGCATTGCAGGCGGATCAGGCGGCGGCCGAGCACGGCGGCAATGGCCTTTGCGGCTTCCGTCTTGCCGACGCCCGGAGCGCCTTCCAGCAGCAGCGGCTTGCCCAGCGCAAGTCCGAGATAGGCGGCGGTCGCGAGGCCCTCGTCGGCGAGGTAATAGGCTGCCCGCAGCGCCTTCTCCAGCGCCTCGGGGCTGTCGATGCCGACGATGTTGCTGCGAACCGCCACGGCCGGTCCTCTAGCGCCGCGCCTGCGGCCGCGCGCCGCCCTGGGACTTGATCGCGCGCAGCACCTTTTCCGGCGTGATCGGCAGGTCGTCGATGCGGACGCCGACGGCGTTGAAGATCGCATTCGCCACCGCCGGCAGCACCGGATTGGCGCACATCTCGCCAGGGCCTTTTCCCCCGAAGGGCCCATCGGGGGCGGGACGCTCCAGCACGGCAATATCATGCGGACAGATATCACCGGGACCGGGCATCAGATATTCGACGAAGTCGCGAGGCCCGTGGACGGGATCGGGATAGTATGGCTCCGGCGTCTCGTAAAGTGCGTGGCTGACGCCCATCCAGGCACCGCCGACCAGCTGCTGCTCGACCAGGCGCGGGTTGAGCGCGCGGCCGAGCTCATAGGCGGAGTCCATGCGGACCATCGCGACCTCGCCGGTCTCGTCATCGACCTCGACCTCGGCGACGAGGCAGGCATGGGCATAGCAGGTTGCCGGCGACATCTCGCCGGTCTCGGGATCGACGTTCGACAGCGGCACGAGGAAGATGCCGCGGCCCGAGATGGTCTTGCCCTGCTTGAACTGCGCGGCGATGGCGACGTCCTTGGTCGAGATCGAACGGTGCGGCGCGCCCTTGACGTGGATGTTGCCGCGCCCGTCGGTTTCGAGATCCGCGGCGTTGACCTCGAGCTCCTCGGCCGCGGCCTCCATCATCACGCCGCGCGCCTCGCGGGCGGCGGCCATCACGGCGTTGCCGACGCGATGAGTGCCGCGCGAGGCGAACGAGCCCATGCAATGCGGGCCGGTGTCGGAATCGGCCGTGTCGACATAGACGTCCTCGACCGGCACACCCAGGGTCTCGGCGCAGATCTGCCGCGTCACCGATTTCATGCCCTGGCCGAGGTCGATCGACGACAGCGCCACCGTGAACTTGCCGCTCGGGTTGGAATGCACCAGTGCCTGGCTCGGATCGCCGCCGAGATTCATGCCGATGGGATAGTTGATCGACGCCATGCCGCGTCCGCGATGCCTGGCCATCTAGCGCCTCCTGGTGCCGAACACGGATGAGAACCGGGTCGCGCCGTGCGACGGCGCGGCCGGGCGTGGCGGGGGAGGTGGCGGCGCCGGCGGCGGTGGTTCGCGCGGCGGCTCCCGCGTCGTCGTCATCGGCGCGCGGTCATAGCTCGTGCGCTGCTGCGCAGGCGCGGCCGGCCGCGCCCGCGGATCCGTCGGTGTCGGCGGGATCACGGCGCGGCTGCCGCCGCCGTCCTTGCGCGAGGAGGCGCGCCTGAACTCGTCGCGGATCGGCCATTTGGCCTTCTCGGCCGCAACCTGGACGCATTCGATTAGCGCGGTGTTCTTGGCCTCGCGCCGGTGCGCCTTCATGTCGCCGTCGCGATATGCGTTCAGAATCCGGAACTCCATCGGGTCCATGCCGACGAGATTTGCCAGCTTGTCCATCTGGCATTCGATGGCAAAGTCCATCGCGGTGACGCCGAAGCCGCGCATGGCGGTCGCCGGCGTACGGTTGGTGAAGACGCAATAGACGTCGCCATAGACGTTCGGAATGGTATAGGGCCCCGGCAGGTGGGCGGCGCATTTCACCGCGGCATAGCTCGACAGCCGCGTATAGGCGCCGCTGTCGAAATAGGCGCGGATCTTGCGCGCGACGATGCGGCCGTCGCGCATGACGCCGTCCTTGATGTAGATCCGCTCGGCGCCGCGGGGCGGGCCGTATTGCATCTCCTCCTCGCGGCCGAACACATAGCGGACGGGGCGCCCCGTCAGCATGGCGCCAAGGATTGCGAGCGGTTCGGTCAGCGTGTCCACCTTGCCGCCAAAGCCGCCGCCGACGGTGCCACCGATGAAGTGGAAGGTGTTCGAGGGCACGTCCAGGATCTTGGCGCAGGTGTCGACCGAGAAGAACAGCGCCTGGGTCGAGGTATAGACGACGTAGCGGCCGTTGGTGTCGGGTGCGGCGATGGCGCCGTTGGTTTCGGTCGGCGCGTGCTCGATCGGCGACATCTGGTAGCGCTGCTCGAGCACGTGGTCGGCAGTCGCGAGCGCCGCATCGGCATCGCCAAAGCGCAGGCGCTGGTGGTCGTAGACGTCGTGATAGATGAAGGCGTTCTTCGGATAGGTCTCGTTGACCACGGGCGCGCCGGGCTTGAGCGCATCCTCGACGTCGAACACGATCGGCAGCGGCTCGTAATCGATCTTGACCTTTGCGATCGCCTCGAACGCCTCGCGCTCGCTGTCCGCGACGATGGCGAGGATCGGCTCGCCCTTGTAGCGGACCTTGTCGACGGCCAGCGACGGCTCGTCGTCCTTGCCGAAGTTGATCAGGCTGAGCAGCGTGTTGAGGTTGCGCGGGACGTCCGCGCCGCGGATGATCCGGCGTACGCCGGCCGAGCGCTCGGCCTCGGTGGTGTCGATCCGGCGCAGCCTTGCATGGGCCTGGGTCGAACGAACGACCTTCAGGTGCAGCATGCCCTGCAGCATGTGATCATTGAAATAGCTGGACGTGCCGGTGATGTGGCCGAGCATGTCCTGCCGCTGCGTGCCCTTGCCGATTTCCTTCAGGTTATCGTCGCGCTCGTCGGCAAATATGTCCTTGCGCAGTTCCAGCATGGTCTGACCTCAGGCGCTGGCCCGGCCGCCCGCGGCGGCGAGGATGGCATTGATGATCGGCTCGTAGCCGGTGCAACGGCAGATGTTGCCGGAAATCGCTTCGACCACGTCGGCTCGGCTGGGGGCGGGATTGCGGTCGAGCAGCGCTTTCGCGGCCATCAGCATGCCCGGCGTGCAATAGCCGCATTGGGCGGCGAAATTGTCGGCGAAGGCGCGCTGCAGCGGATGCAGGTTCGGGCCCTGCTTCATGCCGTCGAGTGTCTCAACCGAACGGCCGGCGACGGTCTCGGCCAGCGTCAGGCAGGAGAGGTGAAGCTCACCGTCGATGAGTACGCTGCAGGTGCCGCAGCCGCCCTGGCCGCAGCCAAATTTCGGCGTCATGTCGCCGATCAGCTCGCGCAGCGCGACCAGCAGGTTGGTGCCGCCGTCGACGAAGATCGCGACGTCGCGGCCGTTGTGGCGAAATTGCAGGGGGATCTTTGTCATGGCGAGCTATTCCTGTTCCGACAGCAGGCGCCGCAAATGCACGCCGACGATCTCGCGGCGATACCAGGCGCTGCCGAGCGCGTTGTCGGATGGCGATGTTCCTTCTGTGGCCGCAGAGGCCGCAGCCGCGATGGTGGCGGCGTCCAACGAGCGGCCCTCCAGCGCGCGCTCCGCCGCGCGGGCGCGGATTTGCGTCGGCGCCATCGAGCCCAGCGCAATCCGCGCACCCGCGATCCGTCCGCCGCTGACCGGCAGATGCGCGGCGAGCGTGATCACCGAGCCGCCCTTCGGCTTGATGCGCGCGATCTTGCGATAACGGAACGCCTCGCTGCTGGCCGGCCGCGTGCAGGACACCGACAGCACCAATGTCCCGGCCTGGCGCTCGCGCCCCTGCAAGAACTCCTCGATCGGAATATCGCGCGAGCCGAAGCCGCCTTGCACCGCAATGGTGGCGTCGAGCGCCAGCAGCGCTACGGTGAAATCGCCGTAAGGGGTCGGCGCGAACAGATTGCCGCCGACCGTGCCCATGTTGCGCACGGCAGGACCGCCGATCGAGCGGGCAGGGGCATGCAGGAAGGCGAGATCGCGCTCGGCGAGCACGCGCGCGAAGGTGACGCCGGCACCGAGCGTGATGCGCGGACCCGAGGCATCGATCCGCGTCAGTGCCTGGTCCTGCGCCCGGACGATGGTCGAGATCGAGACGTCGCCTTCGTTCAGCGCGCGCATCACCAGCGTTCCGCCGCCGAGATAGCGCGCGCTACGGTCCGACGACAGCGCGCCAGCCGCCTCGCTCGCATTGGCAAAGGTCTTTACCGTCACGGCCATGGCTCAAGCGGCCTCCTTCAGATGGCGGCGGATCGCTTCGAATCCGGCCTGATAGATGTCTTCGGCAACCATGTGGGTAATGCGGTCCCGATCGTCCGGCTTCGTCGTGAAGCGCGATTCCCAGTGCCAGAAGGTGCGGTCGCCGTCGGTGACGGGCAGCAAGCGGACATGGGCGACGTAGTTGAACATCGGGACCGGCGTATCGAGCAGGCAATAGGTGAAGGTCTGTTCGAGGTCGGACAGCGCCAGCAGCTGCTCGCGCAGCTCCGAGCCGTCCTTGAGCTTGAACCGCCTGACGCAACCGATCTTGTCGGCGGATTGCGCGCGTTCGATCGAGGAGGTCGCAACCGCCGGGTGCCAGCGATCGTGCCCATTGAAATCGCGCAGCACGTCCCACACCGCGTCGGTCGGTGCGTTCAGGATCGTGCTCTTGACGATATGCGGCACGGCTAGCCTCCGAACACGCGTTTCAGGGCGTCGAAGCCACCCTGGAATACGCCGCCGCCGATGTTGTTGACGAGTTCGGTCTCCCGTTCCGGCGCGCAGTCGAATTCGGCCGTCCATTCCATGAAGGTCTGGTCGCCATCGGTGACGGGCGTGAGCCGCAGGGTGGCGACGTAGTTCTCGACGCCCATCGGCGATTCCAGGATCGAATAGGTGCAGAACATGTCGTAGTCGGAGAGGCCGAGCAGCTTTTCGCGGATGCGGTCACCGTTGCGCAGGCGGAAATCCCTGACACAGCCGATCTTGTCGGAGGGTTCGCCGCCCTCGATCCGGCTTTCGGCGATGGCCGGATGCCAGTTCGGCAGGCCGTTGAAATCGCGGACCCGCGCCCAGACGCGGTCGTTGCGGGCGTTGACGACAGTGGAGACGTAGACGCGGGCCATCGCTCAAGACCTCAGCTCTTCTTCCGCGGCCCGCGCTCGGCCGGCGGCTCGCCGCCCTCGGCCGCGGGCGAGGAGGCCGCCGGCTTGTCGCCACCGCCACCACCTCCGCCGCTACCCTTGCGCGCGGCCTCCTTGATGCCCTGCATGTCGCGGGCCTCGCGGATCAGCCCCGGCATCTTTGCGAGACTGCCGCCCTCGACGCCGATGTCCGACAGGATGGAATCGATCAGCGGCGCCTGGACGCGGTAGCGCAGGGCGGAGTCGATCACCTCGTCGGTGGCGCTGCGGCCGCCATTGCCGTTGCCATGGCCGTTGCCGTTGAGGCCGTCGACCTGGAGGATGCGGATGCCCTCGATCTTCTCCATCGGCTTGACGCTCTCGCGCACGATGCCCTCGATGCGGTCGAGCAGTTTTCTGCGGAACAGCGAGTAGCGCGCCTGATCGGTCAGCACGTTCTCGGCCTCGTTCAGCATCCGCTGCGCCTCCGCCTCGACAGCCGCGCGCACACGCTCGGCCTCGGCCGCGATGCGGGTCTCCTCGGCCTGTTTCTCCGCAAGCAGGATTTCCACCGTCTTGCGCCGCTTGGCGATCTCGCTCTCTCGCGCGGTGACGACGCGCTCGGTGGCTTCCGTCGCGCGGATCCGGGCTTCCTCGGCAGAGGCCTTGGCCGCGGACTCTTCCAGGGATTTCGTGTGGATCGCGATCGCCTTCTCCATCAGGACGGTCTCGACTTCCTTCTCGCGATTGACCTCGAGCTTGCGCAGCTCGCGCTCGCGGCCGATGCGGGCCTCGTCGAGGCCGCGGTCGGAGGCGATGCGGGCGCGCTCGACTTCCTCGCGCGCCGCGATTTCGGCCTCCTGCAGCGACTGCACGCGGGCGACCTCGAGCTGCTCGATGGCGCGGCGCCGCTCGATGCGGGCGGCCTCCAGCGCCTGCTCGCGCGAGACGTCGGTGGTCTCGACCTCCTTGCGCGCGACGATCTCGGCCTGCCGAACGTGGCGGTCGGCGTCGATCCGCTCGGACTTCTTGGTCGACAGCGCGATGACGCGGTCCTCGTCCGCGATCTCGATCGCCTTTTTCTGCTCGATGTTGAGCACCTCGCGCTTCTTGGAGGAATTGATGCGCTCGGCCTCCAGCGCCAGATCGACGGTGATGCGCTGGCGCTCGATGGCGTCGCGCCGCTTCAACTCGGCCGCCTCCAGGGTGCCGGTCCGCTCGATCTCCAGCGCGCGCGTCTCGCGTTCGGCCTGGATGCGCTCGGCCGCAACCGCCTTCTCCTGGGCGATGCGGGCCGCCTCGATCGCCTCGCGCGAGGCGATATCAGCTTCCTCGACGGCGCGGTTGCGGGCGATCTCCAGCGCGCGCACGCGCTCCTCTTGCGCGATGCGCGAGGCTTCCGTGGTCTCGCGCGCGGCGATGCCGGCGACATCGAGCGCCTGGTTGCGTTCGATCTCCAGCTGCCGCGTGTTCTGCTCGGCGGCGATGCGCTCCGCGGCCAGCGTCCGCTCCCGGGCGATCCGGGCGGCCTCGACCGCGCGCTGCGCCTCGATCTCGGCCTCCTGGATGGTCCGCACTTGCTGGATCTCCAGCGCGCGGGTGCGCTCGTCCGAAGAGATACGCTCGACATTGACGATCAGCGTCTGGGCGATGCGGGCCTTCTCGGTGGCCTCGCGGGCGGCAATCTCGGCCTCGTCGACTGCGCGCGTCCGTTCGATCTCGCGGCGGCGCGTCTCCTCCTCGTTGGCGATGCGGGCGTCGGTGACGACGCGGTCCTGCTGGATGCGGGCCTTTTCGATGGCCTCGCGCGCGGCGATCTCGGCTTCCTCGACCGTGCGCATCCGCTCGATCTCGCGCTGGCGGACTTCGCGTTCGGAGGCGATGCGGGTGGTGTCGATCGAGCGCTGGTTGGCGATTCGGGTCTTCTCGATTTCCTCGCGCGCCAGCAGCTCCTTCTCCTCGATGGTGCGGGTCCGCTCGATCTCCTTCTGGCGGGTCTCGCGCTCCGAGGCGATGCGGGCCTCGGCGATCGCCTGCTCATTGGCGATGCGGGCGCGTTCGATGGCCTCGCGGGCGGAAATCTGCGCCTGTTCGGCCTCGGTCTCGCGCAGGGCCCGCTCGCGCGCGACCTCAGTGCGCTGAAGCGCGCGGCGCATCTCGATGTCGCGTTCCTGCTCCAGGCGCGCGGTCTCGCTCTCGCGCTCGATCTCGAGCGCCTGCCGCTCGGCCTCCAGATTGCGTGAGCGGATCTTGATCATCGAATCCTGCTCGATGTCGTTGCGCAGCTTGCGTCTGGCCTCGATGTCCTCCATCAACCGGGTCAGGCCTTCGGCGTCGAACCGGTTCGAAGGGTTGAAGAACTCGAGGTCAGTCTGGTCGAGATCGGTGATCGCGACCGATTCCAGCTCGAGGCCGTTCTGCGCGAGAGCTTCCGCCGCTTCGGTCTTGACCCGCGCGACATAGTCGCCGCGCCGCTCGTGCATCTCCTCCATGGTCATTTCGGAGGCGACCGAACGGATCGCCGAGATGAACTTGCCGGCCAGCAGCGCATGCAGCTGCCCGGGCTCCAGGGTGCGGCGGCCGAGCGTCGCTGCGGCGATCGAGACGGCCTCCCGGGTCGGCTGCACGCGGACGTAGAAGTCGGCCTCGATGTCGACGCGCATGCGGTCGCGGGTGATCACGGCATCCTGCTTCGAGCGCACGATGCCCATCGGCAGCACGTTCATGTTGACCGGCGTGTAGTCGTGAATGAACGGCAGCACGAAGGCGCCGCCATTGATCACCACGCGTTCGCCGAGGAAGCCGGTGCGGACGAACGAGGTCTCCTTGGAGGAGCGGTGGTAGAGCCAGTTCACGATATAGACGCCAACCACGATCACGATGATCGCGACGATCAGCCAGAGGATCAATTCACCGACCAGAATCCCTGACATCCTTCCCTCCCTCGAACCTATCAGGCGTTATCGCGCGCCGATCGCCTTGAATTGACGTACCTGTTCCGTCAGCGCCCGCTCCACCGGCAGCCGCTCCATCGAGGACGCCCCGTAGAAGCCGTGGCAATGACGGGTGTTCTTCATGATGAAATCGGCATCAGTGGGATCGGCGATCGGGCCGCCATGCGCCAGCACCAGGATGTCCGGATTGACGCTGAGCGCGGCGCTGGCCCAGGTGTCGATCCGCGCCGGACAATCCTTGAGCTTTGGCGCGGTCTGCGCACCGATGGTGCCGCCGGTCGTCAGGCCCATGTGGCAGACGATGATGTCGGCGCCCGCGATCGCCATCGCCGCGGCTTCCTTCTCGCTGAACACGTAGGGCGTGGTCAGCATGTCCTTATCGTGCGCCTTGGCGATCATGTCGATCTCGAGCGCATAGGACATGCCGGTCTCTTCGAGATTGGCGCGGAAGGTGCCGTCGATCAGGCCGACCGTCGGAAAGTTCTGGACGCCGGCAAACCCGAGCGCCTTCAGCTGGTCGAGAAAGACGTCCATGTCGCGGAACGGATCGGTGCCGTTGACGCCCGCAAGCACCGGGGTCTGGTCGACCACGGGGAGCACTTCGTTCGCCATTTCCAGCACGATGGCGTTGGCGTCGCCATAGGCCATCAGACCCGCGAGCGAGCCGCGCCCGGCCATGCGGTAGCGCCCGGAATTGTAGATGACGATGAGGTCGACGCCGCCGGCTTCCTCGCATTTGGCTGACAGCCCGGTGCCGGCGCCGCCGCCGACGATCGGCTCGCCGCGCCTTGCCATGTCGCGAAACCTCTTCAGCAGTACCGTGCGTTCAAACCTGACCATCGGTCACCTCGCGAGTCTCCGACGCACCCCGGTGCGCCCGAACAGGGCTTTGAACGCACTGACGATGGCGGCGGCGAAATCGGGATCGTTGATGTTCTTAGGGATGCGAATGAGTTGGCGGTTGCCGGTCTGCCGCACGGTCCGCTCCAGCGTGCGGAACAGCGCGGCGTCGGCATCCGGATCCCAGAACGGCTGTCCCCGCGCGTCGAGGGCGGAGACGCCGCCCTCGGGCAGGAAGAAGCGCACCGGGCCATCCATCTTGTTCAGCCGCTCGCCGATCCAGCGGCCCATGCGCTCGTTCTCCTCCACCGTCGTCCGCATCAGCGTCACCTGCGGATTGTGGACGTGGAACTTGCGGCCGCGATAGCGCTCGGGAATGGTGTCGGGCGCGCCGAAATTGACCATATCGAGTGCGCCGACCGAGCCGACATAGGGCAGGCGGCTGCGGATGACCGCACCAAAGCGGTCTTCGGTGGCGGGCAACACGCCTCCCATCAAGAGGTCGCAGACCTCTGTCGTGGTGAGGTCGATCACGCCGGCGAGCTGGCCGGACTCGACGAGCTTCTCCATCGAGCGTCCGCCGACGCCGGTGGCATGGAACACCAGGCACTCGAAATCCTCGCGCAGGTCACTAGCGATCTTCTGCACGGCCGGCGTGGTGACGCCGAACATGGTGATGCCGATTGCAGGCGGCCCGCCGGCCTCGCGCGCCGTTGCGGCACGGGCGTCGAGCCGCGCCTTGACCATGCCGGCGAGCGCATTGGCACCGTTGGCGAGCACCGCGCGCGAGATCGAATTCAGCCCCTGCACATCAGTGACCGAGTACATCATGGTGATGTCGGCCGGGCCGACATAGGGCCCGACATCGCCTGATGCGACCGAGGAGATGATCAGCTTGGGCACGCCGACCGGCAGCGCGCGCATGCCCGGCGCGACCAGCGAGGCCGCGCCCGAGCCGCCCGCCGAGATCACGCCGGCGACATTGCCCTGGCGCCGCAGCCAGTTGGCAAACGCATCTGCCATTGCGGTCACCGCGGCACCACGGTCGGTGCCGAACACGGCGGAGCCACCGCGGCCGTGGTTCAGGGCGATCTCCTGCGCCGAGACATCGCAGGATGAATGCTTGCCGCTGGTCGAGACGTCGACCAGCCGCGTGCGCAGGCCGCTTTCGGCGATGATGTCGCGGATGTAGCGCAGCTCCTGGCCTTTGGTATCGAGCGTGCCGACGACCAGCACCACCGGCGGGCCCGAGGCCTGCGCCGCCACCGGCTCGCGCTTGCGCCGCGCCGTCTCGTCGAGCCGCGCGACTTGCGTCGAGAGCGTCCGCGCCGCGGCCTCGATGCGCGTGATCGGTACCGGTTGCGACCATCGCGTCGGCAGCGTCGGGTTGGAGATGTAAATGCGCACCGGTCCGTCGCGGCGGGGCACCGGCGTCGGCTTCGTTTCGGCGGCGGATGCGGCGACGTCGATCTCCGGTTCGAGCTCCGCATGAAGCCCGACGCCGAGCAGGCGCTGCTGCAGTTCGCGGTCCGCCGCAAGGCGCGCGGAATCGATGATGCGGTTGATGCGGCCGTTGACCATGATCGCGACGTTGCGCGAGATCGCGGTGGCGACGCCGATGTTCTGCTCGATCACGAGCACGGACATGTCGCCGTCTTCACCCAGCCGCAGCAGCATTTCCTCGACCTGCGCCACGATGACCGGCGCGAGACCTTCGGTCGGCTCGTCCATGATGAGCAGGTGCGGGTTGGTGAGCAGCGCGCGCGAGATCGCCAGCATCTGCTGCTCGCCGCCGGAGAGCTGGCCGCCGCCGTGGCCCTTGCGTTCGGCGAGGCGCGGGAAGGTGTCGTAGATCCGCTCGACGGTCCAGGCCCCTTGCCGCATGCCGCCGGCAAGCTGCAGATGCTCATCGACGCTGAGCGAGCGCCAGAGACGGCGGCCTTGCGGCACATAGCCGACGCCGAGCCGCGCGGTCTGGGCCGGCGGCCGCCGCGTGACATCCTCGCCGCGGACGCGGATCGAGCCGCCGCTCACGCCGACCAGCCCCATGATCGCCTTGCACAGCGTGGTCTTGCCCATGCCGTTGCGGCCGACGACGGAGAACACGCCGCTGTCAAGCGTAAGATCGACCCCTTGCAAGGCGTGCGAGTGGCCATAGTAGACGTCGAGGCCGCGGACCTCGAGGGCGGCGCTGGTGCGGCGGACCTCATTCATGGCCGCCTCCGAGATAGAGCTCCTGCACTTCAGGATCGGACTGAATCTCCTGCGGCACGCCTTCCTTGAAGACGCGCCCGTTGTGCATCATCGTGACGCTCTCGACCACGCGCAGGGCGACGTCCATGTCGTGCTCGATGATGATGTAGCCGATATGGGCGGGCAGAGATGTCAGGATCTCGATCAGCTCGGCCCGCTCCGTCGGCGACAGGCCCGCGGCCGGCTCGTCGAACAGCACGAAGCGCGGCGCGCCGGCGAGCGCCAGCGCAATCTCGAGCTGGCGCTGCTGGCCGTGTGCGAGCTCGGCCACGCGCTGGTCCTTCACGGCGGACAGATGCACGGCCTGTACGAGATTGTCGGCCGCATGCATCAGCGCATCATTCTGTCCCGGACGCAGGAACGAGAAGCGTCCGCGCGAGACGCCGCGGCAGGCGAGATAGACGTTGTCCTGTACGGTGAGGCCGGGGAACAGCGCCGAAATCTGGTAAGTGCGACGCAACCCGCGGCGGATGCGCTCATAGGGCGGGAAATGCGTCACGTCCTCGCCGAAGAAGCGGATGGTGCCGGAGGAGGGCGGGAAGTCGCCCGTGATGCAGTTGAACAGCGTGGTCTTGCCGGCACCGTTCGAGCCGAGCACCGCGCGCCGCTCGCCCGGCCGCACGGTGATGGTGACGTCGGTCAGCGCCGCGAGCGCGCCGAACAGCCGCGTCACGCCGCGCAGCTCGAGCGCGGCGCCGGCACCGACTGCGGAGAGGCGTTGGGCGACGCTATCCATGACGACGCCCTCCGCCGGCGCGGCTCACCTCGCGCCGCTGATACTGACGCCAGCGCTGCCACAGCCCGATGACGCCGTCCGAGGACCAGAACACGATGGCGAGAAAGCCGAGCCCGATCAGCAGGCGGAAGCGGTTGCCGTCGAGCCCGAGGCGGACCAGGAAGTCGAGCGCGAAGGTGCGCAGCAGCACGAAGATCAGCGCGCCGATGAAGGGACCGATCGGGCGCGTGATGCCGCCGACCACGGCGATGATCAGCACGTCGATGCAGGCCCCGACGCTGACCGAGCCCGGCGAGATCTGGCGATAGTTCCAGACCTGGAGCACGCCGGCGAGCGCGGCGACGAACGATGCGAAAGCATAGGCCGCGACACGGTGCGCATTGACGTTGAAGCCGAGCGCCGCCATGCGCCGCGGATTGTCGCGCACACCCTGGAGCGCGAGGCCGAACGGGGCGCGCGAGACATATTCGACCGCGAAGTAGCAGATCGCAGCGACCGCGAGCACGACATAGTAGAAGGGAATGTCGGCGCGCCAGTTCACGCCCCAGAAGTGCGGCGTGGCCACGGTGTTGATGCCGGTATGGCCGTTGAAGATCGCCCAGTTCTGGTTGGTGAAATAGTAGAAGGCAGCGCCAATGGCGAGCGTGATCATGATGGTGTAGATGCCTTCGGTGCGCACCGCGAGCGCGCCGCCGAGCGTGCCGAAGGCGGTCGCCAGCGCCAGCGCCATCGGCACTGCGAGCCACCACGGCCAGCCCAGGCTGATATTGGCGTTGCCGCTGACGCCGAACACGGCGACCATGTAGGCCGAGAAGCCTGCGATGGTGAGCTGCATCAGGCTGACCATGCCGCCATAGCCGGCGAGGAACATCAGGCTCAGCGCCATGGTGCCGAGTATCAGCGTGGTCGCGAAGATCTCGATCAGGAAGAAGCCGCTGGCGATCAGCGGCATGATCAGGAGGATGGCCGCGACGGCCCAGGCGGCGGGATTGTTGATCTCCGGCCATGTCCGGGCCGGGCGCTGCGCCTTGGTGGCGCGGTCTACGGCGACGGGGGCGTCGTGGGCGAGGGACATCTCAGCGCCTCGCCAACAGGCCTTGCGGCCGGATCGCCAGCACCACCACCATGATCAGGAAGGTCACGACGATGGCGTAGGTCGGGATGTAGACCGAGCCGAGCTGCTCGGCGAGGCCGATGATCAGCGCACCGAGCGCGGCGCCCGGGATCGAGCCCATGCCGCCCACGATCACGACGACGAGGGACGCCAGCAGGAAGCGGATGTCTTCGCCGGGTGACAAGGACTGGAAGGTGCCGCCGACGACGCCGGCGATGCCCGCAAGCCCCGCGCCGAAGGCGAACACGCCGACGAAGACGAGCTGGATGCGCACGCCGGTTGCGGCAAGAATGTCGCGATCGTCGACGCCGGCGCGAATGATCATGCCGATCCGGGTGCGGTTGAGCGCGAGCCACATGGCGACGCCAATGACCACGGAGGCCACGAAGATCACGAGCCTGACGAGCGGATATCTGAGATAGACCGGCTCGCCCGAGGATTTAATCGCCGTCACCAGCGGCAGCTCGATCGGACCGATCAGCCAGTTCGGGGTCTGGATCTGGTAGAAGTCACCGCCGCAGGCCCACAGCATGAGATCGGCAAACACGATCGACAACCCGATCGTCACCATGGTCTGCCTGAGATCCTGGCCCTCCATCCGGCGGAACACGATCACCTGCAGCAGCACGCCGACAAAGGCGGTCAGGATAAAGGCGACGATGAAGCCGAGGATCCACGAACCGGTCGATGTGCTGATGGCATAGCCGACATAGCCGCCGAACAGATAGAGCGAGCCGTGTGCGAGGTTGACGTTGCGCATTAGGCCGAAGATCAGCGTGAATCCGCTGGCGACCAGGAAGTAGAGGCCACCAAGCGTGATGCCGTTGAACACCGCGTTGAGGAAGACGCGCTTGCGGCCGATCGCTTCTTCCAGCCCCGGCGGCCAGACCGCGAAGATCAGCCAGAGCACGACCGCAATCGCGATGATCGTGATCAGCGCCCAGGCCGGATGGCGTTCGACGAAGCGGCTCATGGCTTCACCTCGCCCCGCTTGCGGAGAGAGCCGGCGCGTAGCGGGCGGTGAGGGGGACTCTCCGCGAGTCAAACTGCCACCGCGCTAGCGGAGACTCTCCCCGACCCCAACCCTCTCCCCGCAAGCGGGGCGAGGGGGCATGCAAGCCGTTGCCGGCTGCTGGCCCTGCCATGGACGAACGTCCTCCCTGGACTCGCGATCCTCTTTCGGGATCGCGTTGCCGGCATCCTAGCCAGGCGGCGAGGGCGACGTTTGATCGTGAGTATCTTTTCGTGGCCTGCGCTCAGGCGCGCAAAACCTTGGCGGCGCGACGATAATCGGTCGGAGCCATCCCGACATTGGCGGCAAAGAAACGCGTGAAACCGCTCTGCGAGGAGAAGCCGAGGTCGAAGCCGATGTCGGCGATGGGCGTCTCGCTCGCCACCAGCGCTTCAAGCGCCTGTTCCATGATCAGCGTGTTGAGATAGAGGTTCGGGGTGACCCCGGTCTGCACGCGGAACAGCCGGTAGAAATGCGGCCGCGACAGGCCGGATTCGCGCGCAATGGTGTCGAGCTCGATTTCGGCGCCGGGACTCTCCGACATCATCTTGATGCACTTGCGCACGCGAAAGTCGGTGACGCCGCCTGCGCGCGGATCGCGCGCGATCTCGGCCTGCTGCCAGCTTTCGTCGTAGCAGATGTCGATCAGCCGCCTCAGCTCGGAATCGAGGCTGGAGAGCGATGGTGCGCCGCACACGAGCGCGGCGGTCCGCCTGATGTGCTTGTCGAGCGCGGGCGTGCGCCTGAACTGGGTGCGGCCGAAGCGCAACCGGTCGGAGCCGGAGGCATCCGGCGCAAACCATTCGGCGTTGACGTAGAGCACGAAGAAGATCGCGCCGCCGTCGAGATCGGTCGGCAGGAAATTATGTGGTTCCCAGGGATTGACGGCGACGACCGACGTCTCGGTGAGATCGTAATGCCCGTCGGAGACATCGATGCATGCCGGCATGCCGCCGACATGGAAGATCAAATGACCTTCGCGATGGGCGTGGATATTGAAAGGGCGGTTCAACTGATAAACCGTCGCCCGGCCGAAGCGGCCATGGAAGACGGCGAGCGCACGGCTCATGCCTTCCCCTCCCGAACGTTCTTGTCTTTTCGGCCAGCCTTCAACAACACCGCCAAGATTGCAAGAGCGGAGAGCGACCGCGTCAGCGAGTCGCTCCCCGGTTGCGTCTGCCTGATGTGATGCGTCAGTACTTCTTACATTCCGGCACGGTGCGGCTCGGCAGCCCAATCTTGGAGAACACGGCCGGATCGTAGCCGAGCGTCTGGTTCACGTTCGGGATCACCTTCACGACCTTGCTGAACAGTGCGCCCTTGCTGTCGTCGACGACCTCGGTGACGAAGTTGGTGCCGATCGCCTGGCGGTTCGAGTCGAGCTTGATCTTGCCGTTCGGCGCGTCGAGCTCGATCTTCGCCAATGCTTCCCTGAACTTCGCCTGGTTGTTGGAGAGGTCGCCATTGACCTGACGCAGCGCGAGGATCAGCGCCATGGTTGAATCATAATAGTTGGTGGCGAGCAGCGACGGGCTCGGGAAGCGCTTGTTGGGCGGGAAGGCGTCCTGATAGGCCTTCACGAACTTCTGCCAGCCCGGGTCCTCCCAGGTGTCGGCCTGGCCGCTCGCCGCAATGGTGCCGATCAGCGCGTTCTTGGCGTTGCCCTTTGACGACAGGATGGTCTGGTCGATCATGATGGAACCGCCCATCAGATGCGCCTTGCCGCCGGCCTGCTGATACTGGTTGAGGAAGTTGACGGCATCGGCGCCGCCGAGCCCGAGATAGATGGCATCGACATCGTCGGGCAGGGCGGCGATGACGGAGGCGAAGTCCTTCGTTCCCAGCGGCACCCATTGCCGGTTGGTGACCTGTCCGCCGGCGCCGCAGAATTCCAGCACCAGCCCGAACACCTGGGTGTAGATGAAGGAATAGTCCTCGCCGACGGTCGCGATCTTGCGATACTTCTTTTCCTCATAGGCGTATTTGCCGAGGCCGACCTGCCACTGCGCGCCGTCCATGTTGTAGCGGAAGAAGTTCGGGGCGGGGTCGACATAGGTCGTTTCCTGCGCACCGGATGCGGCATTGATGAACGTCAGCTCGGGATGGGTCTTGGCGAAATTCTTCACCGCGATGCCTTCGTCGCCGGAGAGCGGCGACAGCAGGATCTGCACCTTGTCCTGCTCGATCAGCTTGCGCACGGCGCGCACGGCCGAGTCCGGCGTTGCATCGGTCGAGGCGACGATGAATTCGAGTTCCTTGTCGCCGACCTTCTTGCCGAGCACGTTGAGCGCGGTCTGATGGCCGCGCATGCCGTCCTCGCCGAGCACCGTGTAGGTGCCTTCGAGCGTTGCGGTCACGCCTACCTTGATCTTTTCCTGGGCGATCGCCGCGCCCGAAAGAAACAGGCTGCTCAACGCGAGCAGTCCGATGCTGCATTTCGACATGTGCTCCTCCCCTGTGTCATCGCTTGTTGCCGCGACGAACCGTGCATGCCCGTGGCTCTCGAAGCCCGCGGCTTTGGAGGCAAGCTAACCGAAGTCGGATGCGCTGCACGCATTGCGGCCTCCTTGGGCTTGACTGGCAGTCTCATTTTTGAATGTTGCGGCGCGAGTGATTTCGCGGTGCAGCAGGGGGCCCGCGCCGCAAAAATGTCCCAGGCGGAAGCGAGGAGCGCGTTAACAATAATCTTCGGCGAGAAACTGGTTGATGGCGTCGAACGCCTGCAGACGGTTTTTCTCCAGGAGAACCATGTGCGTGCCTTCGCCGATCTCGATCCAGCGCCGGTATGGCGCATGTTTCAGTGAAAGGAAGAAGTCCTGCGCCGAGGCGATGGGCACGTCCTGATCCCATTCGGCGTGGACCATGAGCACAGGGACGCGAATATCGCCGGCATCATAGAGCCTCTTGCCGGCGGCCCAATATTCGCGAATGTCCAGGATCGGGCCGTTGACCGCACGCATGATGGCAGGCGTCTGCGCGCTGCCTAGCGGGTCGGTCGCGAGCGAGATGTTGGCCCAGCGCTCGAAGCCGCCCGCCGGGATCAAGCGCGATCGTGCCGCTTCCGGCGCGGCCGAAAGCCAGCGCTCCCTGAAGTCCAGCACCGGAACCTTGCGATAGCCGCCGAGGCGCCCGCCTGCATCGATCGGAGCCGGGCCCTGCAGCAACCAGAGCGGCGCGACCAGCGCGAGCTTGGCGACCTTGTCGTTATTGCCCGCGGTGTAAGCACCGGCCACCGAGCCGCCCCAGGACATCGCAACCAGATTGAGGCGCGCGATCTTGCGCTGCTTCAGGATGTGCGCGACGGCGCTGGCGAGGTCACGCACGCCGACCTCGGTGCGCACGAGCGGTTCGGACTGCTCCGGCGGCGCGTCCATCTCGGGCGGGCGGGTCGATTGGCCGTAGCCGCGCACGTCGAGCGCGAAGACGTCGTACCCTTGGGCGGCGAGATAATCCATGAAGGAGCGGCCGCCGAGTGGCGTATCGAAGAGGCTTTCCGATGAATAGGTCGCGCCGTGCATCATCAGGATGGTTCGCTCGGCCGATAAGGTCTCGAGCGCCGCGGGTCGCTTGTTGCGCAAGTGAAGCGAGATTCCGGCCGTGTCGCTCGGAATCATGAGATCCTCGACCACGATCTCGGGCCTGTCGGCGCGCGCGTTGGCGTGCTGATTCATGATCGTCTCCTTTCAGACGAATTGCCAGGTAAAGCGTCCGCCGGTGCGGCTGATGCGGCCGACCGATGACTGTGCGAAATGGGTGGTGAAGATGGTTGCGCCCCGCTCGGCAGCGTCCTCCAAAACGAAGGCGCGCGAGCGCAACGCGGCCTCCGGGAATTCGCAGAAGCAGGAATTGAGCGATGGCTCATACACCTGGAGCGGATGGTGCATCACGTCTCCGGCGAACAGCGCATCCTCGCCACGCGAGACGAGGCGGATGGAGGCGTGATCGACGCTGTGGCCGGGCGTCGGAACGAACGAGATGCCCTCGATCACCTCGCTTCCGTCCACCGCGATGAGCCTGGCAAGTCCGGCCTCGATCACCGGCCGGACGCTGTCGTCATAGACACGGTCGGCCGGCTTGCGCAGCGCGGGGCCGAGGGCCGGGTCAGGGCGGGCCGGTCCGGTCGGCTCTGTGCCTGTCGCGAGGCTCTCGCCATAGGCCTGCTCGATCGCGGAGAAGACGTAAGTCGCATTCGGGAAAGTCGGGACCCAGCGCCCGTCAATGAGGCGGGTGTTCCAGCCGACGTGGTCGGCATGCACATGCGTGAGCAGCACGTAATCGACCTGCTCCGGCGTGACACCCGCTGCGGCGAGCCGCGCCAGGAACGGCTCGCTCAGCCGGTGAAGCGGCGGAATCTCCGGCCGGTTCTTGTCATTGCCCGTGGCCGTGTCGATCAGGATCGTATGGTGCGGCGTCCTGACCAGCCAGCTGTGAATGCTTTGGATGAAGGTGCCGGTCGCAGCATCGAACGAGCCCGCCCCCAGGCGGCCGCGATGACGCTCCAGCGCCTGCGGCTCGCTTCCCGGAAAGAGCGCGTCGAACTTGAATGCGGCAAGCCGCAACTCGTCGATCCGCGTGATGGATGCTTCGCCGACTTGATAGGTCTTGCCCGCTTGAATCATCAAGATGTCCTCCACTGGACCGCGGCTTGGGGCCCTGCTTGCCCGGGCCGTGGTGACCGTGAGGTACGAGGTGCGCCGCGCCTTGGGGAGAGCCGCGGGTTCGATAGGTCCCATCGACATCGTCGATATCGGAAAGGACGCTGGCCGAGCTTTTCACGCCGCCGTTTTGGCCTTAACCCTCGCATCGCGGCCCGTTCGAGCCGCGATGTGCCCTAGACGGAGGTGGCTCCGATGCAGGATGCGGAACACGGCCGGGGTCGGCCGGCCGACGACAACGATCTCGCCGAGATCGACCTCGGTCTGTTGCTGGCGCTGGAGGCTCTCCTGCGCGAGCGGAACGTGACGCGCGCGGCCTCCCGGCTCAATATCGGGCAGCCTGCGCTGTCGGCGCGGCTGAACCGGCTGCGGCAGATCTTTGCCGATCCGCTGTTCGTGCCCGCGGCGAGCGGGCGCGGCGTGGTGCCGACGACGAGGGCTGTCGAGCTCCAGACCGAGCTTGCGGACGTGCTCGGCAAGCTCCGTCGCATGGTGGAGGGGCCGGCTGTGTTCGACCCCGCCCGGAGCCAGCGCACCTTCGTCGTTGCGATCCACGAGAACCCGGCCGTGACGCTGGCACCTGGCTTGGTGGCAAGCTTGACCGCGATGGCGGAGCGGGCGCGGCTCGCCCTCGTTCACCCCGCCCGCGATGTCGTGGATCAACTTGAAAGGGGAGAGATCGATATCCTGGTGACGGGAGCCGACCGCGCACATGGCGAGCTGATGCAGCGGCCGCTGTTCGAGGACGGCTTCCTGTCGGCACAGCGCAAAGGTCACCCCCGCGGCAACGGCCCGCTCGATCTCGACAGTTTTTGCGCGCTCGACCATCTCTTGATCTCCGCCGATGGCGGCGGCTTCTCGGGCCTCGTCGACGACGCGCTGGCCGCGCTCGGACGTTCCCGGCGCGTCGCCGTTTCGATCCAGACCTATGCGCTGGCGCCTGTTATCCTTGCGCACAGTGACTGCATCTGCACTCTGCCGCGGCGCTTCCTGATCCGCTTCGCCCACGAGCTCGATCTCACGCCCCCGCCGCTCGATCTGCCGCCCGCTCGCATCGTCGCGCTGTGGCATCCGCGCAATCAGGAGGACAAAGGCCACGCCTGGCTTCGCGAGTGCTTGTACCAGGCGGCTGCGGCTTGATCTCGATGCGTGTCCTCACATCGATGGCGCCCTGCTGTTTCGTTCGCCTGTCAAGGCCTCTCGGCAAAAACATTCTCCTTTACCGAAATTCGGAAATATCGTATGTGTCGCTCATACCGGCTCATCCAAGAGGGGCGATCTTGTGGTCGTCACTGTCGCGAGCCGGGCTTGCGGTGGACGCGGCAGCGTCGGCACGAGAGGTGCGGGCAGGGCGGGTAGTCCCTGCGAGCCCGTAACCGCGTGCGGACGACGGCGCTGCTAGGCTTCGTCTCGTCTGTAAGTTTCCGGCTCCGTCGACAGGGCTGGGAATACTGCGGCGAAATGGCGGGCCGTGCGTACGGCAAAACCGTGTGGTCCTGGCCGTCGTTGCTACGGTCAAGCTGGCTGCGGAGGTGCGAGCGAGCCCAACCGGGCGGACTGCATCATTCAATTCGCGGGGCGAGGGAGGCCAGAAGGAATTCGGCTCCCGGGAGAGCGCGGCATAAGCCGTCCGACCATCGCGCAGGGAAGGCCGTGTGTTGGGCTTCACCTGTATGCTGCTGTGCGGTCTTTTTGCGCTCCATCTTCGCGCAGCGGACCGCGGGTGCCGCCGGCACCCGGCCTTCCCTGTGCCCTCTTGCATATGAGGGCGGCAAGATCAAGCAAAGCTCGGGCGAAATGCGTCGCGAGAACGCGAAGGCGTGTCGCTTAGATGACGAACAATTTTCCGAACTGATGAGATCACCAAGTTTGCATTCATCGCGCCCGGTATACGCGCCTGCCGCCTTCCTAAGCTGCGGTGCCGAGATGAAATGCAGAGAGTCGAGTCATTAGTCGCGCTTATGTCGCGAATTTTTACTTCCAATTTTACTTCGCAAAATCCCGCCCATAGCCTCACGCGCAACTGATCACATCCGCAGGGATCGCTGAAGGTCGTTGCGGCCGCTCATTGTAACCAACGAGGGTTGCCATGCTTGACAGGGATAAGGGGAATGCTGCTGCCGGCCATGCCGGAACGAAGCCGGGGGAAGCAAAAAAGCTGAGCCGCCGCACGCTGTTGAAGGGTGCCGCAGCGGTTGCAGGCGCGGCCGCGGGAGCGGATGCGATCCGCGGATTCCCGACCATCTGGGCGCAGGAGATCAAGGACATCGAGCTGCGCCATGTCGGCGTCTCCTATTCGGTGGTGAAGGCGATCGGCGACCAGGCCGCCAAGGACCTCGGCTTCAAGGTGACGATGCAGAATCTCGACACCTCCGCCTCCATCAACCGCTTCATAAGCCAGCCTAATACGGTCGACATCGCCGATCTCGAGGGCTGGCAAGCCAAGCTGGCGGCGAAGCGCGGCGTGATCCAGGGCATCGAGGTCAAGAAGATCAAGGAGTTCGAGAACATCCTGCCGATCTTCACCAAGGGCGAGATCGACGGCCACAAGATCCCGCGCCAGGGCATCTCGCCCTATGAGGCCATGTACATCGCCAAGCCCGACGCGACTGATCTCAATGACGGCGTCACCGAATGGGCGACCTTCCTGCCACAGGTCTACAATGCCGATTCCATCGGCTATCGCCCCGATCTCGTCGGCCATGAAGTGACCGAGTGGAAGGACCTGATCGATCCCAAGTTCAAGGGCAAGGCTGCGATCCTCGACGTGCCCGCCATCGGCATCATGGACGCCGCGCTCTGCTTCGAGAGCGCCGGGCTGATCAAGTACGGCAACAAGGGCAACATGACCAAGGAGGAGATCGACTTCACCTGCAACAAGCTGATCGAGCTGAAGAAGCAGGGCCAGTTCCGCGCGACCTGGACCACCTTCGACCAGTCGGTGCAGCTGATGGCGGCGGGCGAGGTCATCATCCAGTCGATGTGGTCGCCGGCGGTGGCTGCCGTCCGCGTCAAGGAAATTCCCTGCGTCTACGCGCCCGTCAACGTCAAGAACGGCAAGGAAGGCTATCGCGGCTGGTGCAACGGCATGGGCCTGATGAAGCATCTCTCGGGCAAGAAGCTCGATGCCGCCTATGAATATCTCAACTGGTATCTCTCGGGCTGGCAGGGCGGCTTCGTCGCACGCTACGGCTATTACAGCCCGGTGCCCTCGACTGCGAAGAAATTCCTCACCCCGGCGGAATGGGCGTTCTGGTACGAGGGCCAGCCCGCGCCGGAGGTGGTCAACGATCCCTATGGCGTTGCGATGGAGAAGGCCGGCACCAAGCGTGACGGCGGCTCGTTCCTCGACCGCGTCAAGAACATCTCCTGCTGGAACACGCTGATGGACGAGGCCGCCTACATGAACAAGCGCTGGAACGACTTCAAGGTGGCCTGAAACCTGCTTTCCCTGACGAAAGGCGCCGGCGCGGCGACGCGCCGGCGGATCAGATCGACGTCGAGGCGTTCGCCGACATGCAGCCAAGTCGAACTCATAGTCCAGCTCAAAGTCCACCTCCATCGCGATCCAATCTGGCCGGCTGGCTCTACGTCTCGCCGCTGGTCCTGGTGCTCGTGCCGTTCTTCGCGGCGCCGATCCTGGTGGTGCTGGCGGCGAGCTTCTTCGCCACCGACGGCTTTGGCGGCCTGACGCCAGGCTTCACGCTGGCGAGCTACGTCGAGGTGCTGCACTCCGCGCTGACGCTGAAGCTGTATCTGGCGACGATCAAGTTCACGGTGCTGACCTGGATCTTCACCCTGATCATCGGCTTCTTCGTTGCCTATTTCCTGGTCTTCCACGTCCGCAACCAGCTGCTGGCGATCGGCCTGTTCCTGCTCTGCACGGTGCCGTTCTGGACCTCGAACATCATCCGGATGATTTCGTGGATTCCGCTGCTCGGCAAGGAAGGCCTGATCAACCAGGCGCTGCTGGCGATGGGTGTGATCCGCCAGCCGCTGGAGGTGCTGCTGTTCTCCGATCTTGCGGTGGTCATCGCCTATGTCCACCAGCTCACGATCTTCATGATCGTGCCGATCTTCAATTCCATGGCGCGGATCGACAAGAAGCTGATCGAGGCCGCAATCGATGCCGGCGCCAGCCGTTTCGACATCATGCGCCTGATCGTGGTGCCGATGTCCAAGAGCGGCATCGCGCTCGGCACCATCTTCGTGGTCTCGATCGTCATGGGCGATTTCTTCGTGGTCAAGGTGATGTCCGGCGGCGGTTCCGCCTCGGTGGTCAGCGCCTTCTACGAGGACGTCGGCGTGCTGCAATATCCGACCGCCGCGGCGAGCGCCGTGTTGCTGACGCTTGTGCTGGTCGCGATCGTCTCGCTGATCCTGCGCACTGTCGACGTCAGGCAGGAGATCACGTGATGAGCGCGGTTCTCGCCGACATGCCGGAGACGGTTGCGCCTGCAACCAGCAAGGCGATCGCGCCGAGCAAGGGTGGGCGGCCCTGGACTTTCTATGTGCTGTCGGCGCTGTTCACGTTCTACGTGCTCGCGCTCTACGGGCCGATGTTCTGCATCTACATCCTGTCGTTCCAGGACATCCGCGGCGGCCTCGTCTTTCCGATGAAGGGCCAGTCGATGCACTGGTTCGTCGATCTCTTCACCCAGGTGCGCACCGGCGACGTCAATGGCTCGTTCGACCGCTCCATCAAGCTCGCCGTCATCGTCACCATCATCACGGTGGTGGTGTCGTTCCTCGCCGGGCTCGGCTTCCGCAAGCGCTTTCGCGGCGACACGTTCGTCTTCTACATGATGATCGGCAGCCTGGTCGCGCCCGGCCTCGTGCTCGGCCTCGGTACGGGCCTGTTGTTCCAGGCGCTCGGTCTGAATGCCAGTTGGTACACCTCGGCGCTCGGCGCGCAGCTGTCCTGGACGCTGCCGTTCGGCGTGCTCGTGATGTTCGCGGTGATGTCGCGCTTCAACCATGCGTGGGAGGAGGCGGCTTACGATCTCGGCGCCAGCCGCTGGCAATCGATCTGGCTGGTGATGATCCCGGTGCTGGCGCCTGGCCTCGTCGCGGTCGCGCTGTTCGGCTTCACGCTGTCCTATGACGAGTTCGCCCGCAGTCTTCAGACCGCGGGCTCACTGAACACCCTGCCGCTGGAAATCTGGAGCATGACGCTGAACGTCACATCGCCCTCGCTTTATGCGCTGGGCACCGTGACCACCGTCGTCTCCTTCATCGTGATCGGTGCCAGCCTCGGCACCATCGTGCTGATCCAGAAGAAGCGCGGCAGCCGGGCAAAGGGATAGGAATGAAGAACGATCGCGGCGATATCGAGCTGGCAGGCGTCTGCAAGAGCTTTGACGGCGTCACCAACGTCGTTGACGGCGTCAATCTGAAGATCGCAGACGGTGCCTATTGCTGCTTCATTGGCCCCTCCGGCTGCGGCAAGACCACCATCCTGCGCATGATCGCCGGCCATGAGGACCCGACGGCGGGCGAGATCGTGATCGGCGGGCAGAACGTCGTCGGCCTCGCGCCGGTGCAGCGCCGCACCGCGATGATGTTCCAGTCCTACGCGCTGTTTCCGCACCTGACGGTTCGAGAGAACATCGCCTTTGCGTTGCGCGTGCGCGGCCAGTCCAAGGCGGATCGTCTGCGCGCGGCGGATGCCATGATCGAAAAGGTCCGGCTGACGAGCTTCGCCGATCGCCTGCCGGCCCAGCTGTCCGGCGGCCAGCAGCAGCGCGTGGCGCTGGCGCGCGCGGCGATCACCGAGCCGCGCGTGCTCTTGCTCGACGAGCCGCTGTCGGCGCTCGACGAGCAGCTCCGCGTCCAGATGCGCCAGGAGCTCAGGCGGATGCAGCGGGAGCTCGGCATCACCTTCATTCACGTCACTCACACCCAGCTCGAGGCGATCGCGCTTGCGGATCTCGTCGTGGTGATGGAGCAGGGCAGGATCAAGCAGGCGGGGCCGGCGCGCGAGGTCTATGCCCATCCGCACGACCGCTATGTCGCCGAGTTCATGGGCGGCCAGAATGTGTTGTCGGGCAGAGTGGAGAAGGTGAACGGTGCGAGCTTCACGCTCGCGCAGGCCGCGCCTGATGGCATCGAGGTGCCGCTCCAGGCCCGCCCGACCGTCAGCGTCGGCGACAAGGTCGATATCGCCGTGCGACGTGACGACGTCGCGCTGGTGAGGCCCGGCAAGGCGCTGCCGCCGGGCTGTACCACGTCGCTGCCGAGCCGCGTGCTCGCGATCGAATACCAGGGCTATTTCGTCAAGGTCATGCTCGACACCGTGCCGGACGACGAGTTCGTCGCCTATGTGCCGGAAAAGACCTTCTTTGCAGATCCCTTCACCGTCGGCGATGTCGTGATGGCCACATGGGCCACCGGCAGCGCACTTCCACTCGCCTAAAGACCCGTCGCGCACAGGAGCATGACCGTGCAGATATCCTTCACCCTCAACGGACGGCCAACAAGCGTGGATGTCGAGCCGGCAACACTCGTCGCCGAGCTCCTGCGCGAGCAGCTCCATCTCACCGGCACCCATATCGGCTGCGACACCAGCCAGTGCGGTGCCTGCGTCGTGCATCTGAACGGCCTGCCGGTGAAGAGCTGCACGCTGCTCGCGCCCGCGCTCGACGGTGCGACATTGCTCACGATCGAGGGCCTGCAGGGCGCCCCCGGCTCGAACCAGATGCATCCGATGCAGGAGGCCTTCCGCGAGCACCACGGGCTGCAGTGCGGCTTCTGCACACCGGGCATGCTGATGACGGCCGTCGCGCTTGCCACCGAAAAGCCGGACCTGACGGAGGCCGATGTCCGCCACGGCCTCGAAGGCAATATCTGCCGCTGCACCGGCTACCAGAACATCGTCATCTCGGTCATGGCCGGCGCTGCCGCCATGCACGCTGCCAAGGGAGAGTGACCATGGGCAATGTGATCGGCATCGGTGCAGCGCCAAAGCGGAAAGAGGACCAACGTTTCCTCACCGGCCGTGGCAATTACGTCTCCGACATCAAGCGCCCCGGCATGGCCGCCGGCGTGTTCGTGCGCTCGCCGCACGGCCATGCGGTGCTGCGCGGGATCGACAAGAGTGCCGCTCTGGCGTCGCCGGGCGTCATCGCGGTCCTGACCGGCGACGATGTCGCCGATGATGGGCTGGGCTCGTTGCCCTGCGGCTGGGGTATCACCGACGCCAAGGGCGTGCCGATGAAGGAGCCGCCGTTCCCGATGCTGGCGCAGGACAAGGTGCGCTTCGTCGGCGATATGGTGGCTTTCGTCATCGCAGAAACCCCGGAGCAGGCCAACGCGGCGGCCGACCTGCTGAAGGTCAACTACGAGGTGCTGCCCTCCGTGGTCGGCGTGCTCGAAGCCATCAGGCCCGACGCGCCGCAATTGTTCGACGACGTGCCGAACAACATCTGCTGCGACTGGGAGCTCGGCGACAAGGCCGCGGTCGAATCCGCGTTCAAGAAGGCGGCGCATGTCGCAAGATTGAGCCTCGTCAACAATCGCCTGATCGGCAACCCCATGGAGCCGCGCGCGGCCATCGCCGAATACGAGCCGGGGACGGATCGCTACACGCTGTGGACCACCAGCCAGTTCCCGCACGTGGTGCGCTTCCTGATGGGTGCGCTGGTGCTGAACATTCCCCAGCACAAGCTGCGCGTGGTCGCGCCCGATGTCGGCGGTGGCTTCGGAGTCAAGCAGTTCCATTACGGCGAGGAGGCTGTGATCACCTGGGCGGCCAAGCGCGTGCGGCGGCCGGTGAAATGGGTGGCGAGTCGCTCGGAAGGCTATGTCTCCGATCGCCATGGCCGCGATCATGTCACCGAGGCCGAGCTCGCGCTCGACGAGACTGGAAAATTCCTCGCCTTCCGCGTCAAAACGCTGGCCAATATGGGCGGCTATCTCTCGACCTTCGGACCGAACATCCCGACCAATCTCTATGGGCCGCTGCTCAGCGGCGTCTACACCACGCCGGCGATCTATTGCAACGTGAAGGTGGTCTTCACCAACACCGTCCCGGTCGACGCCTATCGCGGCGCCGGCCGACCCGAGGCGACCTTCGTGCTGGAGCGCATCGTCGATGTCGCCGCCAGCGAGATGGGAATCGACCGTGTCGAGATCCGCCGCCGCAACATGATCCCGAAGGAGGCCTATCCTTATCAGACGCCGGTGCTGGTGCAGTACGATTCCGGCGATCCCATGGGCTGTCTCGACGGCGCGCTGGTCGCGGCCGACGTCAAGAATTTTGGCGTGCGCAAGGCGGCGTCCGCCAGTAAGGGCAAGTTCCGCGGGCTCGGCTACTCCACCTATGTCGAGGCCTGCGGCCTCGCGCCGTCGCGCTTCGCAGGACGGTTAGGGGCGCGCGGCGGCCTCTATGAGAGCGCCACGGTGCGGGTGCATCCGACCGGCCAGGTGACGGTGATGATCGGTACCCACAATCACGGCCAGGGCCACGAGACCACCTTCGCGCAAATCGTCTCGGACAAGCTCGGCGTTGCCTTCGAGAATGTCGACATCGTGTTCGGCGATACCGACCGCGTGCAGTTCGGCATGGGCACCTACGGCTCGCGCTCGCTGGTCGTCGGTGGCGCCGCGCTGTCGAAGGCGACCGACAAGGTGATCGTCAAGGGCAAGAGGATCGCCGCGCATCTGCTCGAAGTGTCCGAGGCCGATATCCAGTTCGAGGCGGGCAAGTTTTCCGTTGCCGGCACGGACCGCATCAAGACGTTCGAGGAGATCGCGGGCGCAGCTTACGTGCCGCACAATTATCCGCTCGAGGTGCTGGAGCCCGGGCTTGAAGAGCAGGCTTATTACGACCCCGTCAACTTCACCTATCCCGGCGGCTGCCACATCGCCGAGGTCGAGGTCGATCCCGAGACGGGGACGGTGACGCTGGTGAACTATACGGCGGTGGACGACGTCGGCACGGTCATCAACCCGATGATCGTCGAGGGCCAGCTGCACGGCGGCATCGTGCAGGGCGTCGGCCAGGCGTTGTTCGAGAACGCAGTCTATGACGAAGGCTCCGGCCAGCTGCTGTCGGGCTCGCTGATGGATTACTGCATGCCGCGCGCCGATCATCTGCCGATGATGAAGGTTGCGACCCACTCGACGCTCTGCACGCACACGCCGATGGGCGTGAAAGGTTGCGGCGAGGTCGGCACCATCGGCTCGCCCGCCGCCGTCATCAATGCGGTGGTGGACGCGCTGTCGCATCTCGGCGTCACCCATGTCGACATGCCGGCGACGCCGAACCGGATCTGGCGCCTGCTTCAGAACGCGTCGCTGCCGGTCGCCGCGGAATAGGGAGGATAACAATGAAGCCATTTGCCTATCATCAGCCGGACCAGATTCCGGATGCGGCCAAGCTTCTGACCTCGATCGAGGACAGCAAGCTCGTCGCCGGCGGCATGACGCTGATCCCGACACTGAAGCAGCGGCTGGCCAGTCCATCCGCGCTGATCGATCTGTCGAAGCTCGGAAACCTCAACGGCATCACCGACGACGGCGCCACCATCACCATCGGCGCCATGACGCCGCATGCGGTGGTGGCTGCCTCGAAGCTGGTGCAGACCAAGATTCCCGGGCTCGCGGCGCTGGCCTCGATGATCGGCGATCCCGCCGTGCGCAGTCGCGGTACCATCGGCGGTTCGGTCGCAAACAACGATCCGGCCGCGGATTATCCCGCGGGCGTGCTCGGTCTCGGCGCCACCATCGTCACGAGCAAGCGCGAAATCGCGGCAGACAGGTTCTTCCTCGGCCTTTTCGAGACCGCGCTCGAGCTTGGAGAGATCATCACCGCGATCCGCTTTCCCGTGCCGGTCAAGGCGGGGTACGCGAAGTTCAAGGCGCCTGCGTCGCGTTACGCGCTGGTCGGTGTGTTCGTCGCGAAATTTGCCGATGGCGTTCGTGTGGCGGTCACCGGCGCCGGGTCCGGCGTGTTCCGCGTGCCGCCGATGGAGGCGGCGCTGTCGAGCCATTTCGATCCGTCCGCGATCGCGGCGATCAAGATCGACACCGACGGCCTCACCTCCGACATCCATGCCGAAGCCGATTACCGTGCGCATCTCGTCACGGTGATGGCCAAACGCGCCGTCGAAGCGGCGCTCAGCTAGCTCTCTTAGGGTTCATGATGACTGATGGTTCCGGCCGAACGGCCTTCCCGCCGGCGCCGACTGGCCTTGGCGCGCTCTCTGCAACCGAGATCGTGGCCGGCTACCGGCGCAAGGCATTCACGCCGCGCGATGTCGTCGACGACACCATCGCCGCGCTGGAGGTGACGAACGAAGCCTGCAACGCAGTCGTGACCCCGATGTACGAGCAGGCGAGGGCGGAGGCTGATCGTCTCACCAAGGAGATGCGCGCGGGCGAAGTCATGGGGCCGCTGGCCGGCGTGCCCGTCACGATCAAGGATCTCGTCTTCGTCGCGGGCGTACCGGCCTATGCCGGTTCGCCGATGAATACGGCGTTCGTGCCCGAGGTCGACGCCGCCGTGGTTTCCGCGTTGAAAGCGTCCGGCGCCATCATCACCTGCAAGACCACCACCTGCGAGTCCGGCTACAAGCTCACCGCGGACAGCCCGGTCACCGGCACCACGCGAAATCCCTGGAATCCCGGCCGCACCAGCGGCGGATCGAGCGGCGGCGCGGCGGCGGGCGTTGCCGCCGGCTGCGGCCCGATCGCGATCGGCACCGACGGCGTCGGCTCGATCCGCGTGCCGTCGTCGTTCTGCGGCGTGTTCGGCCTGAAGCCGACCTTCGGGCTCGTCCCGCGCTCGCCCGGCTTCTCGCCGCCGTCCTGGGCCTCGCTCGCGCACACCGGGCCGATCACACGTACGGTGGCAGACGCTGCGCTGACGCTGGAGATCATCGCTGCTTACGATATGCGCGATGCCGCAAGCCTTCCCGTGCCATCCCGCCGCTTCGATACCGACGCCGCAGCGCTGAACGGCATTCGCATCGCCGCCAGCGTCGATCTCGGTTATGCCGCCGTCAGTCCTGACGTGACGGCCGCATTCGGCAAGGCGCTCGCCATTCTCGATTCCTGCTGCGCGCAGGTCACCATGGATGGCCCCACGCTCGATCCCGGCATTCTGGAGCATACGCTGAAGCCGATCGCCTTCACCGAGCAGGCCGCGGCCGTTGCCGGCAAGACCACGGCCGATCTCGCCGGCTCCGAAGCCGCCTATCGCGATGTCGTCGGCGTCGGCCGGCGCTACAGTGGTACGGACTACGTCGAAGCAGGTTATCGCCGCGGGCAGGCGCGCAACGCCTTCGTCAAACTGTTCGAGCGCGTCGATGCGCTGGTGACGCCGACCGTCGCGGTGACCGCGTTCGAGGCCGGCCAGATCGGCGTCGGCAAGATCGACGGCCGCGAGGTCGACCCGCATCTCGGCTGGTCGCCCTTCACCTGGCCGATCAATCTTGCCGGGCTTCCGGCGGCGACGCTGCCGTGCGGCTTCGACCGCGACGGAATGCCGATCGGGCTTCAGATCGTCGCGCCCTGGCTCGACGAGCCCACCATCTTCCGCATCGCCGCCGCCTTCGAAGCGGCACAACCCTGGGCAAAGTTCTGGCCGCAGCTGGCGCTGCGCCGGAAGGCGTGAGCTAAAGCATGATCCGGGAAAGTGCGAAACGGTTTTCCGGAAAGCTCATGCGTAAACAACAACGTAAAGCGCGATGATGATTCATCCCAATCTGATCGCGCTTTAGGACAGCTCGATCGGCGCGCCGCGGCCGCTCAGCTCTTCATCGAGCCGCAGATAGTGCGCGAGATAATCGTGCAGCGCGGTCGCCGCTTTCGAGGTCGCGCCGCTCGACTTGTAGAGCAAGAGCTCGATCTTCGGCAGCGGAGGCAGGCCTTCGTTCGGCCCGATCTCGCGCATCGCCGGCACCAGCGCGCTGCGGCCGAGCACGGTGACGGCCATGCCGGCGAAGGCCGCGGCCTGAAGGCCGCCGACGCTTTCGCTGACGCAGGCGATGCGCCAGCGCAAATTCGCCCGCTCCAGCGTGTCGATGGCGTAGTCGCGATAGATGTTGCCGGGCGGCAGGAGCGCGAGCGGAATTGGACGCTCCTGATGCGCGGCGGACTGCTCGCCGGTCATCCACACCAATTGCTCGCGCCGCACCACCTGGCCGCCGGTGAAATCATTCATGCGGGTGACGAGCGCGATGTCGACATCGCCGCGCTTGACGAGGCCGACCAGCGGCGTCGACAGCGCGCAATTGAGCTCGACCTGCACGCGCGGAAAGGATTTTCGGAACACGCTGAGGATCGACGGCAGCATGAACGCCGCATAGAGGTCGGGCGTGCCGAGCACGACCTGGCCCTCGATCTCCTGCGACGCCAATTGCGAGATCAGCTCGTCATGCAATCTGAGGATGGACTTGGCGTAGGTGAGAACGGTGGTGCCGTCGTCGGTCAGCGTCAGCCTGCGGCCGCCATGCTCGAACAATTGCTTGCCGGTCAGCTCCTCCAGCCGCTGCAATTGCAGCGTGATCGCCGGCTGGGTGCGGCCCAGCCGGCGCGCGGTCTCGGTGATGCTGCCGGTCTCGACCACTGAGATCAGCGACCGGAGCATGCGGATGTCGAGGCTGATGAGGTTCATGCGGCGTCCATGTCGCCCAGAATTTATGCAAGTTCCGTGCTACTGGCCGCCGACCGGCGGTGCCCGGTGCTGCGATCTGAACGCGCATCCCGGTTGGATGATAACTCCTTGTAGTATCAGCGCTATCGCTTCTCCATGGCGCCCATCACGGAGCGCGAGTCCGCCTCATCAGTTGATCAGACGGTTACGTGTGCGCGGTGCGTGCGCGGGGACATCAAGGCGGCGCTTGCTTGTCAATTCGTCGGCCCATCCCCACGGATCGCAAACGTCGTCGCCTTCAGCTTGGTCATGCCGAACTTGTCGAACAGCTTGTCATAGGTGCCATCAGTGCGGATCGCCGTGAGTGCCTCGGCAACGGCCTGGGCCAGCAGCTTGTCGCGGAAGGCGAAGGTGATGTCGGTGCCCGCGATGTCGCGGACCCAGATCTTCGCGATGCCCTTCTGCTCGAGCGAGTTGGCGGTCTCGTTGATGTTGAGCGCGGCCTCGAGCTGTCCGGCGCGCAGCGCCGCGGAGGTGGCGGTGACGGTGGTGAAGGTACGCAGCTCGACCGGCTTGAGGCCCTTGGCTTCCATCGCCGTGCTGAACTCACGCGCCTTGCGCTCGGTGTAGGTCGCCGATTCCACACCGACCACGCGGCCGGCGAGGTCCTCGAATTTCTCCAGCTTCAGGCTGGAGGAGGGGTCGGTGTAGATGCTGATCGCCTGCTGGGCATAGGGCACGAGGTAGAGCATCTTGGAGCGCTCCTCGGTCCAGAACAGGCCGGTGTTGATGGCATCGAAGCGGCCAGATCGCAGCGCCGGGATCATCGGCGGGAAGTCCATGCGCAGGAACACCGGCTCGACGCAGATGCGCTTGGCGATCTCGCGGGCGAGCTCGACGTTGAGACCCTGCAGCTCGCCCTTGTCGTCGACGAATTGCTGCGGTGGCAGCGTCGGGTTGATCGACATCTGCCATTTCGGCGCCTCGATCAGGCTCGAGGCCGGCACTTTCGGCGTGCAGGTCTGGGCTCCGGCGGCCTGCGACAGGCCGGCCAGCAGGACGAGGGCGGAGAAGGTTTTTGCAAATCGCATATGAATACTCCGATCAAATCGTGGGTGGCAGGGGAGCCGTTCTCCGGCCCAAAGTCTTCTTCATTGTCTGGTCATGTGGCCGCCGCAGCACCGGCTTGCCGGGTCAGGATCAGCGAGATGTGGCGCGCCGCGGTCACCACCTCGTCGCGCTGGTTGAGGAGGTCGAGCGTCTCGACGACGATGCCGCGCGCGGGGTTTTTGGTCGGCCGTTTCTCGACGAAGCGGAAGCGCACCCGCAAGCGATCGCCGGCGACGATGGGTCCCCTAAATTTGACCCCGTCCCAGCCGAGCGAGGCGACCGAAGTCTCCTCATAGAGCTTCAGCTCCGACTTCAACCCTTCCATCAGCGACAGGCCGTACAGGCCATGGCCGATCACCGCGGGAAAGCCGCGGGAGCGCGCATAGGCGCCATCGACATGGAGCGGATGATGATCGCGCGTGACGTCGGCGAAAACCGCGATATCGGCCTCCGTCACGGTGTGCACGGCGGTCTCGAACTCCGCGCCGAGCGCGATATCTTCGTAGCGGAGATTGGTCGGGGCGCTCGTGTCCATGCTGGTCCCTCAGGCGACCTTCCGTGGCCGCGCCGGGAGCGCCTTGAAGCTCTGCGCAATCCCCATCGGCCCGGAGCGGAAGATGCGCGGGTCCATGTCTTTCAGTTGCGGGCTGATGTGCGGCTTGAAGCCCATATGGGCCAGGATGTCCTCCTCCAGCCGCACGCCAGGCGCGATCTCGGTCAGGGTCACGTGTCCGTTCTCCAGCTCCAACACGGCGCGCTCGGTGACGTAGCTGACGTGCTGGCCGCGCTGCGCGGCGAGTGAGGCGCTGAAGCTGATCTGGCCGACTTGTGCGACGAACTTGCGGAAGGCGCCGTCGCGCCGGATCGCGAGGCGGCCGTTCTCGACGCCGATGTCGAACTTGCCGCCGGTCATGGTGCCGCTGAAGATCAGCCGCTTGGCGTTCTGCGTGATGTCGATGAAGCCACCGGAGCCGTCGCGGCGCTCGCCGAAGCGGGTGACGTTGACGTTGCCGGCTTCATCGACTTCCGCGAAGGAGAGGAAGGCGCAGGAGAGGCCGCCGCCGTCATAGAAGTCGAACTGATAGGCCTGGTCGAGAATGACGCGCGGGTTGATCGCGGTGCCGAATTCGCGGGCATGGCCGGGCACGCCGCCAACGACGCCGGACTCCACCGTCAGCGTGATCAGGTCGGAGATGCCTTCCTCGGCCGCGACATTGGGGATCATCGCGGAAATGCCGACACCGAGATTGACGACGTCGCGCGGGCGCAATTCGAAAGCGGCGCGGCGGGCGATCACCCGCCGCTCGGTGAGCGGATCGGGCGTGATCATCGCTTCGGGAACCCGCGTCTCGCCGCAGCGCGCCGGGTCATAGGCGGTGCCGTAGGTCTGCATCTGCTCGGGCTCGAGCACGACATGGTCGATCAGGAAGCCCGGGATCTTCACCATCTGCGGATGGATCGAGCCGCGCTTCACGATGCGCTTGACCTGGCAGATCACGGTGCCGCCGGCGTTGTGCACGGCCTGCGCGATCGACAGATCCTCGCGCGTCGTGCCCTCGTGCTCCATGCTGATATAGCCGTCCTCATCGGCCGAGGTGCCGCGGATGATGGCGACGTCGGGGGGAGCGGGGACGCGGTAGAGCAGCCAGAACTGGCCGTGCAGCTCGAGCAGGTCGACCAGCGGCGCGGTGGTGCGCTTATTCATGCACCCGCCGTCCTGGCGCGGGTCCATGTAGGTGTTGAGGCCGACATGGGTGAGCACGCCGGGATGCTTGGCGGCCATGGCGCGGCAGAGCTGGCTCATCACGCCTTGCGGGAAATTGTAGGCGTCGATCAGCTCGTCGCGGACAAGGCGCATGAACGGCACCTGGAGCCCGAAATTACCGCCGATGACGCGCGCGATCAGGCCTTCATGGGCGAGATGACAGAGACCCTTCTCGGTCACGGCGCCGACGCCGGTGATGTTGATGAGCGTCAGATTGTGCGGACCCTGGCCGCCGAGGAAACGCCGTTCCAGCGCATCCAGAATGGCTTCGGCGGCGCCGGTGCCGCCATTGCCACCGACGATCAGCGTGTCGGCGTCGCGGATGAGGCCGGCGGCCTCCGCCGCTGTGATGATGCTCAGCATGCCCTCACGCGGCCTCCTTCTCGACCTGGCGGGCGATGATCAGCCGCTGGATCTGGTTGGTGCCTTCGTAGATCTGGGCGAGGCGGACGTCGCGGAAGATCCGCTCGATGCGGTACTCGCGCGAATAGCCGTTGCCGCCGTGGATCTGCAGCGCGTTGGAGACGTGCTTCATCGCCATGTCGGTGGTGAACAGCTTGGCCTGTGCCGCTTCCTTGGCGATTGGCTCGCCAGCATCGTGCAAGCGCGCGGCGTGATGGATCAGCAGGCGCGCAGCCGCGATGTCGGTCGACATGTCCGCGAGCATGAACTGCACCGCCTGATAGCCGATGATGGCCTGGCCGAACTGCTTGCGATCCTTGGCATAGGCGGTGGCGTCCTCGAACGCGGCCTGCGCCATGCCCAGCGCCATCGAGGCCATCATCAGCCGGCTGAAGTTGAAGTTGCTCATGGCCATCTTGAAGGCCTGGTTCTCCGGCCCCATCACGCTGTCGGCGGGCAGGCGCACGTCGGAGAAGGTGATCTGGCAGTCGTCGAGGCCGTGCATGCCGAGCAGCTCCTCGTTCTTGCCGCGCGCGATGCCGGGCAGGGCGCCGTCGACGAGAAGACAGGAGATGGCGCGGTGGCCCGCGTCTGCGCCGGTGCGCGCGAACACCATGATGCGGTCGGCGACGCCGCCGAGCGTCACCCAGGCCTTGGTGCCGTTGAGCCGCCAGCCATTGCCCTCGCGTACCGCGTTGGTGCGGATGCCAGCGACGTCGGAGCCGTGATCGGGCTCGGAGACGGCGGTCGCGGGAATGATGTCGCCGCTCAGAATTTTTGGGATCAGCGCCTTGTGTGCCTCGGTGCCGTGATGATCGAAGAACAGCACGGCCTCGACCGGGATCGCGAAGGCGTTGGCGACCGCGCCGGAGCAGCGCGCCAGCTCCTCCATCGCGATGCAGGCCGCCACCGCATCGAGACCGGCGCCGCCGGCGCCCTCGCGCAGGCAGATACCGAACAGGCCGAGATCGGCCATGCCCTTGTAGAGCACGCGGTCGAAGCGGTCTTCGCGATCGATCGCCGCAGCGCGCGGCAGGATCTCCGCTTCTGCGAAGCGACGGGCGGTCTCGCGCAGGGCTTTCTGGTCTTGGCTGTAGAAGCGGTCCATGGCGTGCTACCCGTCAGTCGCTGGCGAGCTTGGAATCGTGGGAGACTTCGCTGCGGTCGCGATCGCAGAAGTAGACCGCGACGTCGTCGCCCGGCACGCCATAAGCGCTGCATACGGCGCGGGTCAGCGCGATGGCGGCAGCGCGCCGCTCGGCCTCGCTGCGGCGGAAGGCGTGGACCTTGAGCAGGATGCGCTGACCGGTGGCCTCCGCGCCGAACCTGCCGGCGTGGGCGTAGTCGTCGGGCGCAATGTTCAGGAAATAGAGTGTGACCGTATCGGCGGTGACGCCGAACGCCGACATCAGGCCGTCGGTCACCGACCGCGCCAGCGCGGCCTTGCGCTCGGATGGGACTGGCGGGGCGAGCACTTCGACATAGGGCATCGATCAGACCTTCGCGGACTTGGCTGCAGACGATTTGGATGAAGACGATTTGGACTTGCCGGATTTCGCAGGAGCTGGTGCGTCGATCTGGCGGCAGGAGTCGCGCTGGATCAGCCGCGCGCCGACGCGATATTCGCGGACGCCATCACTGCCATTGCCCTTGCTATTTCCCTTGGCGTCCATGCGGTGCAGCAACCGGTCGACGGCGAGGTTGGCGAGATCGCGCGCGCCGTTGTCGACGATGCTGATCGCCGGGCGATGCCATTCGAACCACGGCATGTCCTCGTAGCAGAGCAGCGACAGATCATCGGGAACGGCGATGTTCCGTTCTGCGGTGACGCGCAACACGCCGAGCGTCGCCTCGTGATTGGCAACGAAGATTGCGCTGGGCGGGCGGGGGAGGTCGAGCAGCTTGCGCGCGCAGGTCGCGCCGGTTTCGGGCACGTAGTGGCCGGCATGAATCAACGTGTCGTCCCTGGCGATACCGGCCTCGCGCAGCGCGCGGACATAGCCGGACAGGCGTTCGCGGCCTGAGGTCGTGTCCTGACGGCCGACGATCAGACCGATGCGCTTGTGCCCGAGCTCGATCAAATGACGCGTGCCCAGATAAGCGCCTTGCGGATCGTCGGCGAGCACGGTCTCGAGATCGGTCGCGTCGTCCCGCCGCACCAGGCAGACGATGGGCACGTCCTTGGAGAGCGTCTCGAGCTGCGCGCCGTTCTTGCCTGTAGGCACTACGATCAAGCCGTCGATGCGATGATCGACCAGCGTGGTGAGGGTGTCGCTCTCGGCTTGCGGATCGTCGCCGCCGATGCACAGAAGCATCTGATAGCCCAGCGCCTTCAGGCGGGCCTGCACCACTTCGGCCATCACCTGGAACGAGGCGTTGGTGAGATTGTGCACGAGAAGAGCAACGAGCCGCGACTGTCCGGTCTTCAATCCACGCGCAATCGGGTTCGGCCGATAGCCGAGCTCGCGCGCGATGCGCAACAGGCGCTGCTGCGTACGTTCGCTGGTCAGGCCGGTTCCCGTCAGCGCCCGGGAAGCCGTGCTGACTGAAACGCGGGCCGCCTGTGCCACATCTTTGAGCGTGACGCTCATCCAACCTGCCGATAGACTGCAAACGATTGCAGAAACGCTATGAGCTTATTCTACACGGATCAAGCTCAAAAAATGGATGGTGTTGCCCAATGCAGAGCCATTTATGCAAACGATTGCATAAGCGCTACGGATATTCCGCAGTCGGCCGCCGTCGTCTGAATCCACCCGAGCGCCCGGCAGCGCCGCGATGAAGGCGTTCCGCGGCACCTACACCGTCATGATTACCCCGTTCACGGCGGCGGGCGAGGTCGATGTCGCGGCCTTGCGCGCCTTCGTCGAGTGGCAGATCGCGCAGGGGATCCACGGGCTGATCCCGCTCGGCTCGACCGGCGAGTTCCTGTCCATGGACGATGACGAGAAGGCGCTCGTTGCGGAGGTCGTCATTCGCCAGGCCGCGGGCCGCGTGCCGGTGCTGATCGGTACCGGCGCGGAGGACACGCGCGAGGTCGTGCGTCTCAGCCGCCGTGCCGAAAAACTGGGCGCCGACGGCGTCATGATCATTCCGCCGTTCTATTCCACGCCGACCGACGACGAACTGGTGCATCACTACAAGACGGTGGCCGATGCGATCTCGCTGCCGATCATGGTCTACAACAATCCGGCAACCGCCAATGTCGATCTCAAGCCGCAGCTGGTGGCGCGGATCGCCGAGATCGACAATTGTCTCTATATCAAGGAGTCGACGCTGGAGGTGACGCGGGTGCGCGACATCATCCGTCTCTGCGGCGACCGGATGACCGTGTTCGGCGGCATCCTCGGCTTCGAGTCCTTCGTCGAGGGCGCGCAGGGCTGGGTAGCCGTGGCCTCCAACGTCGTCCCGGCGGAGATGGCGCGGATCTTCAGCCTCGTCGCCGACCACGGCGCGATCAAGGAAGCGCGCGAGCTTTATCTGAAATACCTGCCGGTAATCGAATTCGTCGGCGGCCAGGCCTATGTCGCCGGCAGCAAGGGGCTACTCGGTCATATGGGCTTTGCAGCCGGCCTTCCGCGTCCGCCGCGCCTGCCGCTGCCGGCTGCGCAGGATGCGGCCGCGCGTGCCCTGGTCAAGACATTCGATCTGGTGTGGCGCGGCGCGCCGGTTGCGGCTGCTTGAGGTGTGAACGGATGAATCTGCTCGACGGCGTCAAGATCCTCAGCTTCAACCACTATCTCGCGGGGCCCCTGGCCGCGCAGACGCTGGCCGATCTCGGCGCGGACGTCATCGCGGTCGAACCGATCGAGGGCGCGTTTCAGCGCAACTGGGCGGTCGCCAATCATTTCGTCGCGGGCGACAGCGTCAATCATCTGGCCACGGGGCGCAACAAGCGCAGTCTCGCCGTTGATCTCAAGCATCCCGACGGAATCGCCGCCGTGAAAAAGCTGGTCGCGACATCAGACGTCGTGATGGAGAATTTTCGCCCGGGTACGATGGCCAAGCTCGGTCTCGGTTACGACACGCTGAAGGCGATCAATCCCGGTCTGATCTATGCGGTGGCGACAGGCTTTGGGTCGGAAGGGCCCTATAAGGATCGCCCCGGCCAGGATCTGTTGCTCCAGGCGATGTCGGGTCTCGCGATGCGGACCGGACGCGCCGATGGCGAGCCGACAGCGGTCGGCGCTGTCATCGTCGATCAGCACGCCGCCTCGCTCTATGCCATGAGCATTCTTGCCGCGTTGTTCGCGAGGACGAAGACCGGCAAAGGCCAACTCGTCGAGGTCAACCTCTATCAGGCCGCCCTCGATCTCCAGGTCGAGCCGCTGACCGCCTGGCTGAACGGCGCGCCGTCGCCGACCTCGCGCGGGCCGGCCGGCATTGCGGCCTGGTTCAGCCCCGGTCCCTATGGCATTCACGCCACGGCCGACGGCCATCTTGCGATCTCCATGGCGTCGCCCAAGGCGCTGGCGGTCGCGCTCGCGAGCGAGGAGCTGAAGCAGTTCGGAGAGGCCGACAGTTTCTCGAAGCGTGAGGAGATCACGCGGATTGTTGCGGCGCGCCTGAAACAGAAATCGACGGCGGAATGGTTGCCCGGGCTGGAAGCAGCGCGAATCTGGCACGCGCCGGTGCAGGATTATCGCGACCTCGAGTCCGATCCCCAGCTCAACCATCTCGGCGTGTTCAAGAGCGCGGAGAGTGCCGGCGGCGCGCCGATCCGGATGGTCGCGCATCCCGCGCGCTATGACGGGCAGACGCCGGAGGTACGGCTGGTGCCGCAGCGGCTGGGTGCGCAGACGCGCGAGGTGCTCGGCGAGATCGGTTACGGCACTGCCGACATTGATGCGATGATCGCCGGCAAGGCCGTCGGAGTGGCGCGATGATCGATTTTTCAATCCCCGAGGAGACGCGCCTTCTGGTCGATACCGTCCGCCGCTTCGTCGAGACGGAGGTGCAGCCGCTCGAAGACGTCGTGGAGCAGACGGCTACGGTGCCGGCCGAGGCGCTTGCGGTCACCAAGGCCAAGGCACAGAAGCTCGGCCTCTACGCCATGAACATGCCGGCGGATGTCGGCGGCGGCGGGCTAACTTGCGTCGAGCATTGCCTGGTCGAAGAAGAATTCGGCAAGACGTCAGATGCGTTGATCCGCCGCGTGTTCGGCCAGGTCTATCCGATGCTGATGGCCTGCAAGGGCGATCAGGTCGAGCGCTACCTCTTGCCGACGGTGAAGGGCGACAAGATCTGCGCCATGGCGATCACCGAGCCCGGCGCAGGATCCGACGCCGCGTCGATCAGCACCACGGCGCATCTCGACGGCGAAGAATGGGTGCTCAACGGCACCAAGCATTTCATCAGCGACGGCGATATCGCCGATTACATCATCCTGATGGCGCTGACCGACAAGGACAAGCGCGCCCGCGGTGGCATCACCCTGTTCCTGGTCGACCGAGCTACGGCCGGCTTCAAGGTCGCACGCACCCAGCCGATGATGGGCCATCGTGGCTATGGCCATGCCGAGCTGAGCTTCGAGGATTGCCGCGTCCCGAAGGCGGCCGTGCTCGGCGAGGTCGGCGGCGGCTTCAAGCTGATCATGCAGAGCGTGCTCCAGATCCGGCTTGCTCATATCGGCGCACGCGCGGTCGGCATGGCGCAGCGTGCGCTCGAGATGATGCGCAGGCACGCCGGCGAGCGGCGCCAGTTCGGCCAGCTGATCGGCGATTTCCAGATGGTGCAGAAGCTGATCGCCGATTCCGCCACCGAGATTTTTGGCGTGAAGATGATGGTGATGAACGCCGCCTGGGACATCGATCAGGGCAAGGACGCGCGCGATAAGGTCTCGATGATCAAGGTCGCGGCGTCGGAAATGCAGGGCCGCGTCGTCGACCGCGCCATCCAGGTGTTCGGCGGCATGGGCTTCAGCAAGGACCTGCCGCTGGAGCGGATGTATCGCGACGCCCGCGTCACCCGCATCTACGACGGCACCTCCGAAATCCATCGCATGCTGATTGCGCGCAGCACCATCAAGAACGGCCTGCTGCTTTAGGGAAGCGATCGATGTCTCACGTACCTCTCAAGCCCGGCACAGCCTTTGCCTTCCGCAAGACCATGACGGTCGCCGAGCAGGCGATGTTCACCGGCATCAGCGGCAATCTCGGCGGTCTCTATGTCGATGCCGTCCGCGCCAAGAAGGCCGGCGCGTCGAACATGGTCGCCTTCGAGCTCGCGGTCGGCGGTCTCGCCACCACCTGCCTCAGCCAGCTCGGCGGGCCCACGCGGCGGATCGGCAGCATCGCGCTGACTTTTGCGGCGCCGGTGATTGTCGGCGACTCCGTCGAGGCCAAAGCCGAGATCGTCTCGGTCGACGGCGATGACGCGGTCTGCCGCGTCACCTGCACGCTGTCGCCCTCCGGCACCACCGTGGTGGACGGCACCGCGACGCTGGTTCCCTTCGCGAAGGGCTGAGCCATGTACGAGCCAAAATCCTTCGACGATCTCAAGGTCAATGACAGGGTCAGCCTGAGCAAGACCATCACCGAGGCCGATGGCGCGCTCTACATCGCCGCGACCGGCGATTTCGGCCCCGTCCATGTCGACGAGGTCTATGCCGGCGCGACGCGCTTTGGCCGCAGGCTGGCGCCGGGGATCATGGTTGCGGGCCTCTGCACCAGCATCCTCACCTCTGAGCTGGTCGGCACCATCGGCGTGTCGGTGGAGGACCGGTTCTGGTTCACAGGTCCCGTGTTCTACGGCGACACGCTCACCTTCGATGTCTGGATCGCCGAGCAGCACGACGAGACTCGCACCATCATCTGGGAAGCGAGCGCCCGCAACGAGGGCGGCCTCGAAGTGCTGAAGGCGCGCGCGAGCCTGAAATTTCCGCGGCGGAAACCGTCATGAGCAGGGCGAGGAAGATACCGGATCTGCGCGGCGTCACGGTCGCGACCGTGCTGCCCTTCAGGGACGACAGCTCGATCGACTGGGACGGCTACGCCCGTGTGCTCGACTATTGCGCGTGCCCGGACGGAATCGCGGCGGTGTTCGTCAATGGCCACGCGGGTGAGGGCGGTTCGCTCTCGGATGACGAGCGTCAGGCCGTGATCGAGCGGACGCGCAAGCAGATCGGCGCCAAGCCCTTGCTGGCCGGCATCATCGCGCATTCGACCGCGGAAGCGATCCACCAGGCCCAACTCGCGGAAGCGGCCGGCGCCGATTGCGCTGTGCTGTTCCCGCCGGCGCCGCTCGGCGGCGGCGCCTCGGCGACCTCACGCGCGCCGCTGGCTTTCGTGCAGGCGGTCAGCTCCGCGATCGGAATTCCAGTTTCGATCTTCCAGTACCCGCTGGCATCCGGCTTCGGCTATTCGCCGGAAACTCTCGCCAAGATCGCCGCGCTCGACAGCGTCATCGCCGTCAAGGAAGGCAGCGATACCATGCTGGCCTATGACGAGAACCGGCGGGCGGTGAAGCAGGCCGATCCCTCCGTCGCTATCCTGCCGTCGAACTTCAACTGGTTCCTGCCGCAGCTCGCCGTCGGCGGCGATGGCATTCTCTCCGGCCTCGTCAGCCTTGCGCCGGATTTGTTCGTCGCGCTGTGGCAGGCCTCGCTCGCGGACGACCTCAAGGCCATGCGCGCCGTCAACGAGCGGCTTTATCCGATCGTCCGCGCCATCTACGGGCCTGCGCCGATCATGGACATGCACACCCGCATGAAGGTCGGGCTGAAGGCCCTTGGCCTGATCCGCAGCGCCGATCCGCGGCCGCCGCTGCTGCCGGTTCTGCCGGCGCTCTGCGATGCCATTGCAGCGGCGGTCGGCGCGGCGCGCGCGGCCGGCGACATCCGCACTTAGCGTGAGGAACGAGCCGATGCCGGACGAAGCCTTCATCCACATCGTGCGGGTCGACATCGATCCCGAGCACGAGGCTGCGTTCAACGCCTGGTACGAGCAGAAGCATTTTCCCGATCTGCTCGCTTGTCCCGGCTGGCTCTCGGCCAAGCGCTTCGTCTCGGTGGGCGACGGGCCGAAATACGCCGCCATGTACGAGGTCGCGGGCAGGTGGGCGTTCGAGACGCCGGAATTCCTGAAGGTGAAGGGCTTTGGTCCGTTCGAAGCCCTGGTGAAGAATTTCATGCGCATCCAGCTCAGGCCGATGTCGGGACCGGCTTGAGCAGGTCGAAGCCGATGCTGCCTGCCGTGTCGCGAGATCCGGCCGGCCGCATCCAATAAGCGTCGAGGGGAATCCCGGGCGAGGAACTGTATCGGTCATTGGCGTCTACTGGAGGTATCCATGGTCTCGACATTGTTTCGCTTGGGTGCGGCTGCCGCACTCGTTCTCGCATCCACGGCGGTGCATGCCGCCTGCACGCCCGCGATCACCGACGACAATCTGATCGCGCCGGGCAAATTGCAGCTCTCCATCAACCCGACCAACCCGCCGCAGCAATTCGTCGACAAGGACGGTCAGCTGCAAGGCCTCAACGTCGAGCTCGCCGCCGAGCTCGGCAAGCGGTTGTGTCTTCCCGTCGAACTCGTCCGGATGGATTTTCCGGCGATGATTCCCGCCCTGGGCGCAGCGCGCATCGACGGCGTCAATACCGGCATGTTCTGGACCGAGGAACGCTCGAAGCTGATGTACATGGTGCCGTATGCCATTCAGGCGATCTCGGTCGTGGTCGCCCCCGACAGCGGCACAAAAATTGCTACCGAAAACGATCTGATCGGAAAATCATCCGCCGTCGAGGTCAGCAGCTACCAGATGAACTGGCTCAAGAAGCTCAGCGATGCCAGCGTGGCGAAAGGCGGAGCGGCCGTCGAGATGCGGACGTTCCCGACTGCGACCAACGTCATTAGCGCGCTACTTGCGGGCCAGGTCGACAATGCGCTGCTGGTCGACAGCGTGGCACGCGATCTCGTCGGCCGTGGTCGCGTGAAGGAAGTCCTGAGTGGGCTCGGCACGGCCAGGACCACGCTTGGTTTCCGCAACAAGACGGTCGCCGATACCGTCGTTAAGACGCTCAACGCGATGCGCGCCGACGGCTTCTATCAGGCGCTGTTCGACAAGTTCGGCCTGACCGCCATGCCGGCCGACCAGCCGCTCGCGATCGCCGGCCCCGGTCCGGCCTGAAACCTACGGAGACGAGCCGATGAGCCTTTTCAGTCCGACGGCCGCCGTCAGCTACTTCTTCAACTACTTCCTGATGAAGGGAGTGCTCGTCACCATCGGCTTGACGGTGGCGGCGGTCGTCGGCGGATTGATCCTCGGCATGGGCATCGCGTTGCTGCGCATGTCGTCCAATCCGGTGCTCGCGGGTGCCGCGCGCTTCTACATCTGGTTCTTCCGCGGCACGCCGCTCCTGATCCAGCTCGTGGTGATCTACAGCGGCTTGCCGCAGCTCGGCATCAAGTTCAGCGTGATCACCTGCGCGCTCGTTGGCCTGATCCTCAACGAGGCCGCCTATCTCGCCGAGATCGTGCGCAGCGGCTTCATGGCGGTGTCGGCGGGACAACGCGAGGCGGCCTGGGCGCTCAGCCTGTCGCCCTGGGTCACGTTCCGCCGCGTGACCCTTCCGCAGGCGTTCCGGCTGATGATCCCGCCGCTCGGCAACTCCATCAACTCGCTGTTGAAGGCGACCTCGCTTGCCTCCGTGATCTCGGTCGAGGAGCTGATGCGCCGCAGCGACATGCTGATGCAGGAGCATTTCCAGATCCTCGAAGTCTATGCCGCTGCAACAGCGTATTACCTGATCCTCACCTCGGTCTGGGATGCGGTTCAGCGCCGGCTCGAAAAGCATTTCGGTCGATCGAGTGCCGCAAAAACCAGGCGGGTCGCAGCGAGCGCGCCGGTTGCGCAGGCGAGTGTGGAGGCCCGGGCATGAGCGAGACATCGATGGCGAGGGCCCAAAGTGCAACAATGCAGCCGCAGCTCCGCGAGGTGCCTGCGGTCCGCATGGAGGCGGTCTACAAGCACTATGGCGACTTCACCGCGTTGAACGAGGTCGATCTCAAGGTCGCCAAGGGCGAGAAGATCGTGGTCTGCGGTCCTTCAGGCTCGGGCAAATCGACGCTCATCCGCTGCATCAACCACATCGAGAAGCACGACGAGGGTCTGATCTACGTCAACGGCGTCGAGCTCGATCATCAGCGCAAGAACATCGATGCGGTCAGGCGGGACACCGGCATGGTGTTCCAGAGCTTCAATCTGTTCCCGCACATGACGGTGCTGGAGAACTGCACTCTGGCACCGATGACCGCGAACGGGATGAGTGCGGTCGAGGCCAAGGATCTCGCCATGCATTTCCTGACCAAGGTGCGGATTCCGGACCAGGCGGAGAAATTTCCCGGGCAACTCTCCGGCGGTCAGCAGCAGCGCGTCGCCATCGCACGCGCATTGTGCATGCGTCCCAAGATCATGCTGTTCGATGAGCCGACCTCCGCGCTCGACCCCGAGATGGTCAAGGAGGTGCTGGAGACCATGAAGAAGCTTGCGGAGGAGGGCATGACCATGCTGTGCGTCACCCATGAGATGGGCTTTGCCCGCGAGGTCGCCGACCGCATCGTGTTCATGAACGAGGGCAAGGTGGTCGAGCAGGCTGCGCCGGAGCAGTTCTTCAAGCATCCGAAGTCGGAACGGGCGCGGACGTTCCTCGACCAGATCATTCACTGATCGACCAGATGCCGACATTCAGCGACCGCCTGCGCGGCATTCACGCCGCCACCATCGTGCCGATGACTCCCGGTTTCGAGGTCGACGAGGCGCAGCTCGCAAGCCATCTCACCTCGGTGGCGTCCACGCCCGGCATCAACGGGCTTCTCGTCAACGGCCACGCCGGCGAGAATTTTGTGCTGTCCCTGGCCGAGAAGCGGCGCGTGGTGGAGCTGGCGCGTCAGCACGCGCCGAAGGACTGCCTGATCGTCTCCGGGGTCAACCATGAATCGAGCCTGGAGGCCGCGCGCGAGGCGGCTGCGCTGGAACAGGCCGGCGCGGACGGGCTGCTGGTGTTTCCTCCCAACAGCTGGGCGCTTGGCCATGCCGATGATTGCGTGATCGAGCATCACCGCCGCATCCGCGATGCCACGACGGTGCCCTTGATGCTCTACGCCGCGCCGGTCGGCGCGGGAGCCATGGCCTACGCGCCGCCGCTGCTGACGCGGCTGGTCGCCGATGCCCGCTTCGTCGGGGTGAAAGAGGGCAGCTGGGAGGTTGCGGCCTACGAACAGAATTTCAGGCTGATCCGCAAGCTGCGACCGGACTTCGTCGTGCTCGGCTCGGGCGACGAGCATCTGCTGACAAGCTACATTGTCGGCTCGGCCGGTAGCCAGGTGAGCCTTGCCTGCGTCGTCCCGGAGCTCGTGGTGGGCCTTTGGAGTGCTGCGGAAGCCGGTGATTGGACGCGGGCGCGCGCCGCGCACGACAAGCTGTATCCGCTTGCCGTTGCGATCTATCGCGACCCGCCCGGAGGACGCGCGACCGTGCGCCTCAAGGCCTGCCTGAAGCTGCTCGGACGATTGTCGTGCGACGCGGCGCGGCCGCCGCAGCCGGCGGCGACACGCGGTGAGTTGCAGGCGCTCGAGCAGGCATTGCGCGTCGCCGGCGTGCTCTAAGCCGCGAAGCGGCCATCGTCGGATTTCGGACGACGAGGGAGCTACTCGCGCCGCCGAAGTTGCATCATTGAACATTCAGTAAAGTAGTTTGCTAAACACGCGGCCAGGGCCGACCTTCCGACTCTCCTGCTGTTCGGATGGGCTGGTTTGCTCCTGCCAAGCGACAGCGGCGGTCGCATTCGGCAAATTTTCCGACGTTTTCGCTGCGACTGCGAACGTCCCGCTTGCGCGCGAGCGCCGCAGGCCTTTCGCCGGACTCGCGACAAACGGGGCTTGACGATCTCCGAAATTTAGTAATACGTTTAGTGTTACAAAAAACTAAACATCACGCATCGGGCCGATGTGTGGGAGGAGCCCAAGCCATTCCGGAGCCGTCTCCGGAAGCGGTCCGTCTCGTCCTTCATTCATCGCTCCTCAAACTCGGTTTCAGGGTCTTGGCGTCGTTCCGGCAGGACGCGCCGAGCGGGTTAGATGCTTCAACGAGAGAGGAAACGGATATGCGGACATTCAATTGGTTGAGAGGCTCGGCGGCCACCACGGTTCTTGGGGTGGCGCTGCTGGGGGGATTTGGCGGAGGCGAAGCTGCGGCCCAAGGTAAGCAGCTCACGCTGTGCTGGGCGGCATGGGATCCGGCCAACGCGCTGGTCGAGCTCGGCAAGGACTTCACGAAGCAGTCCGGCATCGAGATGAAATACGAGTTCGTCCCGTGGACGAGCTATGCCGATCGCTTCCTCAATGAGCTCAACTCCCATGGCAAGCTCTGCGACCTGATTATCGGCGACAGTCAGTGGATCGGCGGCGCCGCCGAGAACAAGTGGTACGTGAAGCTCAACGATTTCTTCGACAAGGAGAAGATTTCGATGGACGACTTCGTCCCGGCGACCGTCGTCGGCTATTCGCAGTGGCCGAAGAACTCGCCGAACTATTGGGCGCTGCCAGCCATGGCGGATGCGGTCGGCTGGACTTATCGCAAGGACTGGTTCTCGCGGCCCGAAATTCAATCCGCGTTCAAGGCCAAGTACGGCCGCGACCTGGCGCCGCCGAAGACCTATGACGAGCTGAAGCAGGTCGCCGAGTTCTTCCAGGGCCGCGAGATCGACGGCAAGAAGGTCTATGGCGCCTACATCTTCACCGAGCGCGGCTCCGAAGGCATCACCATGGGCGTGACCAACGTGCTCTACAATTTCGGCTTCGCTTACGACAATCCCAAGAAGCCGTACCAGATGCAGGGCATCGTCAATTCGCCCGACGCGACCAAGGGGCTCGAGTTCTACAAGGAGCTCTACAAGTGCTGCACGGCGCCGGGCATGACCAACGCGTACATGCAGGAGGGGCTCGACGCCTTCAAGTCCGGACAGGTGGCGATGCAGATGAACTGGTTCGCCTTCTTCCCCGGCCTCTACAAGGATCCTAATGTCGGCGGCGACAAGATCGGCTTCTTCGTCAATCCGGCCGGCCCGAACGGACACTTCACCCAGCTCGGCGGACAGGGCATCTCGGTCGTAGCGACCTCCGATCGCAAGAACGACGCGCTGGCTTACATCAAGTGGTTCGCGCAGCCCGCGGTGCAGCAGAAGTGGTGGCAGCTCGGTGGCTACTCGGCGCTGAAGGCGGTGGTCGACGCGCCCGACTTCCCGAAGAGCGCGGCATTCGCGCCGCAATTCCTGGAATCGATGGGCATTGTCAAGGACTTCTGGGCCGAGCCGTCCTACGCGCAACTGCTGCTCGACATGCAGAAGCGGGTGCATGACTACGTCGTCGCCGACAAAGGCACGGCGCAGCAGGCGCTCGATCTCCTGGTCAAGGACTGGACCAAGGTCTTCAAGGAGCAAGGCAAGCAGGTCGCCTCGCAATAGGTCTTGGGCCTCGCCTCGACCGAAAAGGTACCCCGGGGCGTATGCGCCTCGGGGAACCCGAGCCAGCCAGCCGATGGACAAGATGACCACGATCCTTCAACCCGACGATGCTACATTTCCCGGCATGAGCGAGCCCGTCAAATCTCGCACTGCGCGACCTGTCCGCGGACTGTCGGACCGGACCATCGCCTGGCTGTTCGTCGCGCCGACGATCGCGCTGTTGCTGGCGATCAACATCTTTCCACTGGTGTGGATGATCCGGCTGTCCTTCACCAGCCTCAATCTCAGCATGTCCTATCTGCCGCTGCGGTTCGTCGGTCTCGACAATTTCACCGACATCCTCACCGACGAGGACGTCTGGTTCCGGCTCCAGACCACGGCGCAGTTCGTGATCTGGTCCGTCGCGTTTCAGGTCGTCATTGGCTTTGGCCTCGCGCTCCTGATCAACCGCCAGTTTCGCGGCCACAGCTTCTGGACCACGATCATCCTGCTGCCGATGATGCTGTCGCCGGCTGTGGTCGGCAATTTCTGGACGCTGCTGCTGCAGCCGCAGATCGGGCCATTCAACTATCTGATCAGTCTGTTCACCGGCGTGCCGCCGAGCTCGTTCAGCATGACCGGGCAGGTTTCGCTCGCACCCTGGACCATCGTGCTGGTCGACACCTGGATGTGGGCGCCCTACGTCATGCTGATCTGCCTCGCCGGGCTTCGCTCCATTCCCGACTACATCTATGAGGCGGCCGAAGTCGATCGCGCCTCGGCCTGGCGGCAGTTCTGGTCGATCACGCTGCCGATGACGGTTCCATTCCTGATGCTCGCCGTGCTGTTCCGCGCGATCGAGAATTTCAAAATGTTCGACATGGTCAATTTGTTGACGTCCGGAGGCCCGGGCTCGACCACCGAGCTCGTGTCGATCACGCTGAAGCGCGCGGCGTTCGAGAAGTGGCGCACCGGCTATTCCAGTGCGCTCGCCATCATCTTGTTCGTCACCGTGTTCGGTGCGGCGAACATATACGTGAAAGCGCTTAACAAGGTGAAGCAACGATGACCGCCGCCCTCACCAAGTCCACCGCGCACTCCATTGTCGAAGCGTCGCCGCGCGCAAAGATGGTGGCAGGTAGCCTCGTCATCCTCTACGCCGTGATCACGATCCTGCCGCTGGTCTGGATCGTCGCCACCGCCTTCAAATCTCAGAGCGATGCGATCGCATATCCGCCCAAGGTCATCTTCGAGCCGACCCTCGAAGGCTATGTGAACCTGTTCACCGTGCGCACCCGGCAAACGCCAGACTTCATCGCCAAGCTGCCGCCGCCGGAGACGTGGTACGACAAGCTCGTGCGCCAGCGCGACATGGTCATTGCCGGACCGTCGAAGGTCGTGCCGCGCTTCGTCAACTCGCTGATCATTGGGTTCGGCTCGACCTTCCTGGCCGTCTTTCTCGGCACGCTCGCGGCCTACGCTTTCTCGCGCTTTCGCATTCCCCTGGCTGACGACCTTCTGTTCTTCATTCTCTCGACGCGCATGATGCCGCCCGTTGCTGTCGCAATCCCCATCTATCTGATGTACCGGCAGCTCAATCTGACCGACACCAGGCTCGGAATGATCCTGCTCTACACTGCCGTGAACGTCTCGCTCGCGGTCTGGCTGCTCAAGGGCTTCATCGACGAGATCCCGCGCGAATACGAAGAGGCAGCTCTTGTCGACGGCTACACGCGGCTGCAGGCGCTGCGCAAGGTGGTGTTGCCGCAAGCCGTCACGGGCATCGCAGCCACGGCGATCTTCTGCCTGATCTTCTCCTGGAACGAATATGCCTTCGCGGTTCTCCTGACCAGCGGCGAGGCGCAGACCATGCCGCCCTTCATCCCCTTCATCATCGGGGAGGGCGGCCAGGATTGGCCGGCGGTTGCCGCGGCCACCACCCTGTTCGTCGTGCCGATCGTCCTGTTCACCGTATTGTTGCGCAAGCACCTGCTGCGCGGCATCACCTTCGGAGCTGTGCGCAAATGAGCGGTTCTGCTGCAGTCGCCAAAGGCGTGGTCTCTCGTTGGTTCCGACGCGGTCCCTGGGAGACGGCTGCGATGACGCTGATCGGCGGAGGCATCGTCATGTTGGTGCAACCCTGGTCGATCGATCTCTACGGCTATTCCTTCGTGACGATCCTGGCCGGCACGCTCGGCTACGTCGTGGTGAGCCATTTTCCGGAATAAGGCGGCAGACATGGCACAAATCCGCGTCGAAAACCTGCGCAAGTCGTTCGATCAGTTTACCGCCGTACAAGGCTCCAACTTCACGATCGAGGATGGCACCTTCTTTGCGATGCTCGGCCCCTCCGGTTGCGGCAAGACCACCACCTTGCGCATGATTGCGGGCCTGGAGCTGCCGACTGAAGGCAAGATCCTGCTCGACAATGAGGACGTCACCTTCCAGCGCGCATCCGCGCGCGATATCGCCTTCGTATTTCAGCTTTTCGCACTGTATCCGCACATGAACGTCGCCGAGAATATCGGCTTTCCGCTCAAGTGCCAGGGCATGGCCCGGCGCGATATTTACCAGCGGGTGCAGGAGACAGCCAAACTGCTGCGGATCGAGCATCTGCTGTCGAGCAAGACGTCGAAGCTGTCTGGCGGCGATCGGCAGCGGGTTGCGCTGGGCCGTGCCATGGTGCGGCGGCCAAAGGCCTTTCTGATGGACGAGCCGCTGGGCGCGCTCGATGCCGAGTTTCGTCATCTGATGTGCAGCGAGCTCCGCGACCTGCACGATCGCATCGGGGCGACCACGGTCTACGTGACGCATGACCAGCTCGAGGCGATGTCGATGGCGGATCGGATCGCGGTCATGAACCAGGGGCGCGTCGAGCAGATCGGCCTGCCGCAGGAGATCTATGATCGGCCCGCGAGCATGTTCGTGGCCGATTTCATCGGCTCACCGCCGATGAATTTTCTGCGCTTCGATGCAGGTCTGCGCTCTGGCGATCGAACGATCAGCTTCCATGACACGAGCATCGCGGTGCCGGAGATCCGGGAGGATCGTGCCAGCGCCCGTATCGCACTCGGCGTTCGTCCGGAGCATATCCGCTTTGCCGACGCGGCGCCCGTCCGCGGCGAGGTGTTTGGCGCCGAGTATCTTGGGACCACGCAGATCGTCACCGTCGACACCGCGCATGGGCGCATTGCGGCGCGATTGCCTTCCAGCGCGCCCGTGCGCATCGGCGAGCGGGTCGGCCTTGAATTCCGTTCGGAACGACTCGCGTTGTTCGACGTCGCCAGCGGCCTTGCGATACGAACGGCCAACGAGGGGAGCGCAAACCATGGCTGACGTCGCCTTACGCAACATCAGCAAGCGGTTCGGCACGGTGGCGGCGGTGCGCGAGCTCTCGCTCTCGGTGAACGACGGAGAATTCTTGGTGCTGCTCGGACCGAGCGGTGCCGGCAAGACCACGACCTTGCGGCTGATCACCGGGCTCGAGACTCCCGATTCCGGTTCGGTCATGATCGACGGACGCGACGTCACGCTGGCTCCTCCGGGAGCGCGCGATATTGCCTTCGTCTTCCAGCAATATTCGCTCTATCCGCATCTCACCGTCTATGACAACCTTGCGTTCCCGTTGCGCTCGCCCGCGCGACGGATATCGGAGCCGATCATCAAGAAGCGGGTCGAGCAGACGGCGGAGTTGCTGCATATCGCAAGCAAGCTGAACAATCGCGCAACCCGACTTTCAGGCGGCGAGATGCAGCGGGTGGCAATCGGTCGTGCGCTGGTCCGCGATCCCTCGATCTATCTGATGGACGAGCCGCTGTCGTCGCTGGACGCCAAGCTCCGTGCCGAGCTTCGGCTGGAGCTGAAGCGGATCCAGCTCGAGCTTGGTGCGACCATCCTCTACGTCACCCACGATCAGGTCGAGGCCATGACGATGGCGTCCCGGATCGGGGTGATCAAGGACGGCGAGCTGCTCCAGCTCGGCAAGCCCCGGGAGATCTACGAGAGTCCGTCGTCGAGCTATGTCGCCTCGCGCCTCGGCACGCCCCAGATCAATTTCCTCCCCGCGCGGCTGTTGTCGGACGTGCCGCTGGCGCCGGGAACGGAGACTGTCGGCATCCGCACCGAGCACCTCCGCCTCGCGGCGCGCAATGGCGGGCCGATGGTCGGCCGGGTGCACCGGGTCGAGCACCTCGGCGAGCAGAATCACGTTCACCTGGACTATAAGGGAGAGATGCTGGTCACGCTTGCGGATCCGCATCAACCGCTGCATGCCGGTCAGGAGGTCGAGCTGGATCTGGTGCAACCGCTCTGCTTCGATGGCGCCGGGCAGCGCCTCCCGGCGGTTCATTAGAGGATCAAACGCGATGTCGTTGCAACCCGAGACGTTCAAATCGCTGGTCAGGGTGGCCGCAGAGCGGGTCATTGCCAGCGCGCCCGAGCTCACGAGCCTGGACCAGGCGATCGGTGACGGCGACCACGGATACAATATGAAGCGCGGGTTCGAAGCCGTGCTCGGCAAGCTCGATGCGATCTCCGAACAGCCGTTCGACGAGGCTTTGAAGACGATCGGAAAGACGCTCGTGATGACGGTCGGCGGTGCTTCCGGCCCGCTTTACGGCAGCTTCTTCCTCGCCGCGGGCGAGGCCCTCTCGCACGACAAGCACCTGCCTGAGGACATCGCCGATGTCTTCGGCAGCGGCGTGAACGCCGTCAGCGCCCGCGGCCGTTCGCACGTCGGCGAAAAGACCATGCTCGACGTGCTCGTTCCGGTGCTGGAGACGCTGAAGAATGCGGCCGGCCAATCGGACCTGATCGCGCGAGTCAGCACAACGGCCGCGGAGGCGGTCGAGCGGACCGCGCCGATGCAGGCCACCAAGGGGCGGGCGTCGTTTCTCGGGCCGCGCAGCGTCGGTCACATCGACCCCGGCGCGCGCTCGAGCTGTGTTCTCGTGCAGGCGGTATGCGCGAGCCTGGAGGGAAAGCAATGACTGATGCCGTGGGAATCGTGATCGTCTCGCATTCGAAGGACATCGCCAAAGGCACCGCCGACATGGTGCGGCAGATGGTCGGTAGCGAGGTCAAGGTGGCCTTCTGCGGCGGCAATCCCGATGGCGGGCTCGGCACCAGCGTGTCGCTGATCGTCGATGCCATCAACGATGCCTGGTCGGCGAAAGGCGTCGCGATCCTCGTCGATCTCGGCGGCGCCGAAACAAACAGCGAGATGGCGGTCGAAATGCTGGAGCCGGCACGCCGCGATCTCGTTGTCGTATGCAACGCGCCGATCGTCGAGGGCGCCGTGATGGCGGCGACCGAGGCGGCGGGCGGCAGCTCGCTGGCCCAGGTCAAGGCCGTGGCCGAGGAACTCTCTGCCGACTGACGCGTCGGCGAAACGATGATGGAATGAGACGATGCTGGATAAAGCGGACGGCCAGATTATCACCAAGAATGTGCGGCTGGTGCACGCGGTGGGCATGCATGCACGCCCGGCGGTCAAGTTGACCAAGCTGGCCAAGAAGTTCCAGGCCCAGATTTCCGTCCGGGTGGCGGGCGCGGCCGAGTGGATCAATGCCAAGAGCGTGGCCAAGATCATGGCCATGCGCGCGGCTCACGGCAGCACGATCGAGATCAAGGCGTCGGGCAGCGACGCGGAGACTGCCGTCGCCGCCCTGGTCAACCTGATCGCAACAGACTTTCCGGACGAGGCGTCGTAGCATGCGGGGAAGCGCTGCCGGACTGGCTTATCACGGCAGGACCGCCTCGATCGGCTTTGCCCACGGCCCGCTCGTCCGTGTCGATGCGGGCATGAATGGCGAGCGGATCGCAGGCTCGCTGGTCGAGGAGGCGCTCGATCTTCGCAAGGCGATCGACGCGGCGAGTGGGCAGATCGCCGAGCTCGCCGCGATCGCGGGAGGTGAGGCCGCGCAGATTCTCGAGTTCCAGGTCGCGCTGTTGGAGGATGAGGATTTCATCGAAGCGATCTTCACGGCAATAAGCGAAGGGGACGCCGCCGACGTCGCGTGGCGTTCCGCGCTCGACGAGCAGATTGCGGACTATAATTCGGCCGAGGACGAGTATCTGAGGGCGCGCTGCTCCGATCTTGCGGATCTGCGCGACCGCATCATCAGCATCTTGCGCGGAGGCGGGGGCGAGGCCCCCAAGATACCGAGCGGTGCCGTCGTTTGCGCCGACGATCTGCCGCCCTCGCGTTTCCTGGAGATCGACTGGTCGGCCGGCGGTGGTCTTGCGCTCCTGCGCGGTAGCCCCACCAGTCATGTCGCGATGCTGGCGCGCGCGCGAGGCATCCCCATGGTCGTGCAGCTCGGCGCCGTTCCGGAGATCGGCGCGACGGCGCTGCTCGATGGCGAGGGCGCTACTCTCGAGCTCGATCCCAGCGTCGAGCAGCTCCGGCTATTCGAGAAGCGGCGCGAAATTCATCGCAAGAGCCGGGCGTCCGCGCGGGCGATCCTGCGACGGCCGACCGCATCATGGCGCGGGGAGCGGATCAAGCTGCTCATCAACATCCAGCGCGTCGAGGATCTCGATCATGCCGACGCACAATATGCCGACGGCATTGGATTGATGCGCACCGAGTTTCTGCTCGCCGAGCGCGGCGGCCTGCCGGACGAGGAGACGCAGTATCGCGCCTACGATGCCGTTCTGCGCTGGGCCGATCGACGCCCGGTTACCATTCGCACCTTCGATGCCGGCGGCGACAAGCCGGTACCTGGATTCACCATCGACGGTGAGGCCAATCCCTTTCTGGGCGTGCGTGGCCTGCGGCTTTGCCTCGCCCGCCCCGAGATTTTCAGCGTGCAGCTCCGCGCGCTGGCGCGTGCGGCCGTGCATGGAAATCTCAGGGTCATGTTTCCGATGGTCACGGCGCCGGACGAGTTCGAGTCCGGACGGAAGCTGTTCGCCGAAATCGTGCAGCGCTTGCAGGCCGAGGGCATTGCCGCGATGCTTCCGGAGCTGGGAATCATGGTCGAGGTCCCGGCGGCGGCCCTGGCGATCGCGACCTTCAAGGCCTCCTTCTTCTCGATCGGCTCGAACGATCTCGCGCAATATGTCCTTGCGTGCGACCGTTCCAATGGAGCTCTCGCCCCCTTGATGGATCCCTTGCATCCGGCCCTGCTCGAACTGATCGCGCGAACCGCGGAGCACGGACGTCGCACTGGCACCAGCGTCAGCCTGTGCGGCGACATGGCGGGCGATCCGCGCTGTCTGCCCGCGCTCCTGAATTGCGGCCTGCGCGAGTTGTCGGTGAATGCGTCGGCGCTCGCGCAGATCAAGCAGACCATCGACCGCTTGAGCAGCGGAGGCGGGCTTGGCTGACATGGCGATCGATGAACCTGCGGAGGCCGGCGCCGTTGCGGTCTACAAGCGCATCTTCAAGGAGGTGCTCGAGAGCCGCCCGTCAGGCATGCGGTTGCGGCTGGCCCATGCCATGGGCAAGAACCGCAGCTTTGTCAGCCAGATCAGCAACCCGGCCTATCCGGTGCCGATTCCCGTGCAGCACCTGAACACGATCTTCGACGTCTGCCATTTCCCGCCGCAGGCGAAGGCGGCGTTCCTTCGTGCCTACACCCGTGCGCACCCGCGCCGGATCGGCCGCCTGACGGAGGGGGCGCATGAACGGACGCTGACGCTGCACCTGCCGGACCTCGGTAGCTCGAAGCGCAATGCGGAGCTCGATGCGCTGCTGCAGGAATTCGCGCGGCGCTTGAGTGCGATCATACGGGAAAAATGAGCGCCAAGCTCAGGGAGACGAAGCGGGGAGGAGAACATGAAAAAGTTCATCAATTCGGTTGATGGCGTGCTCGCGGAGAGCCTCGACGGGTTGGCTGCGGCGCATGCCGATCTCGTGACGCTCGGGCCCGAGCGGAAGTTCGTGCGGCGCCGCGAGCTCAATTCGCGGAAGGTCGCGCTCGTATCGGGCGGCGGGAGCGGGCACGAGCCGCTGCATGCGGGCTTCGTCGGCTATGGCATGCTCGATGCGGCCTGTCCGGGACAGGTCTTTACCTCGCCGACACCGGACCAGATCGTCGAGGCGGCGCAGGCCGTTTCGGGCGACGCCGGCGTGCTCTTCATCGTGAAGAACTACGCGGGTGACCGCATGAATTTCGAGATGGCGGCCGAGATTTCCGAGGGGCTCACGGCGACCATCGTGACCGACGATGACGTCGCGGTCGAGAATTCCACCCACAGCATCGGCCGCCGGGGTGTGGCCGGGACTCTGATCGTCGAGAAGATCGTCGGCGCGGCGGCCGAGAAGGGGGCCGACCTCCAAGCTTGCGTTGCACTCGGCGAGCGCGTCAACGCCCGGACGCGCTCGATGGGGGTGGCACTAACGAGTTGCACGGTTCCGGCTGCAGGCACGCCGACCTTTGTGCTCGCCGACGATGAGATGGAAGTGGGTGTCGGTATCCATGGCGAACCGGGACGCCGCCGCGTCAAGCTGGAGCGCGCCGATGCGATCGCTCTTGAGATGACCACTGCCATTGCCGGGGATCTCGACGCCCGCGAGGGCAACGAAGCCCTGCTTCTCGTCAATGGATTTGGCGGAACGCCCGCGATCGAACTCTATCTGATGTACAATGCGGCGCGGCGGATGCTCGAAAAGCGCGGCTTGCGCATCGCCCGCTCGCTGGTCGGCAGCTATGTCACCTCGCTGGACATGGCGGGGTGCTCGCTCACCGTGACTCTGCTCGATACCGAGACCCGTGCGCTTTGGGACCATCCCGTGCGCACGGCCGCATTGAAGTGGTGACGGCGGCTGCGAACGGCTGCTGATGATTTCGATCGTGCTCCGGCGGATGATTGGCCGGGGCCACGCCTCACGCATGCATCGGGAATTTTCCCGGTTCACCCTCCCTGAAACTTGCCGTGTCCTTCGGACACGGCTTCTTTTTGGGGCGGTAGACAGCTATTTCTCTGGCCCTCCCAAGCGCGGGGTCCGGCGAGCCCATTATGTGGCGCCGTCGGATTGGCCGGGTGTGATCCAACTTCATCATGTCCCTCACGCTTCGTTGAGGCTTTTCCTGAATTGCCCGCACGATGGGGTGCTTGTCACTTACGTTCGCTGCGCTTCGATCACGTGGCGGTTGGTCGGCGTGCTCCGGTTAGTTCAGTGTAGGTTTCGCGCGTTGCGCGAATGCTCGCTATTGCTGCCGCGCGCACGAGATTGTCGATCTCGGGTGGCGGCGCTTCACCGCGCGAGATGTGCGGGCGCACTCCGGCATAGGGGATGTCAATGATCGCGAATCGAGCCGCGCGTCTCAACGTGGGCGAAACCTCGCCAAATAGCCGTCGGGTTATGTTGTCCAGGACAACGTCAAACTCCTTTCCCAGGCGCCGTGCTTCACGCTCCATATCTGGCGGCCAGCCACCTCCTACAAACTCCTCCCTCCGATGCATGATCGCGATCCGAGCACCTGTTCGATCCGACCTGACCCACTGAGGAACGAACAGACTGGCGGCGATGGCGGCCTCGTTAGGATCGTCGTGTCGGAGCGCCGCTGAAAAACCCCGGTGAAATGCCGCAATCTTGCCGAGCCACAGGCGGCCCAGCAGTTCGTCGCGTGATTGAAACCGGTGATAGATCGATCCGGACGGCGCCCCAAGCGCATGGGCGATCGCGGACATCGTGGCGGCGGCTACGCCAGAGTTCGCGATGATACGCGCTGCGCTATCAAGAATCTGATGTTCGGTGAACTTCGATGGTCTGGGCATCCGAATTAGATACTAGACTCTATTATTGAAAACAAGTAGTCTCGCGACCGCGAAGTTGCCGTGCAAAACAGGAGGCTGCCGATGATTGTCGCCGTCACTGACTCATTGGCAGATCAGGTCAGACACGACAGGTTTCCCTGGTCGATCGGCCCTAACGCTAACTCGCGCAGTCAGCCGAATGCGTCGGAGCACAGGGCGTCTCACGCAAGCCTTCGAGGTCACGGGCGATGACCTTACCAACTGGCCAGCGCGCGATCGCTTCCTTTCCGCGTTTCGGTTTACCGCGCTTCGCGAAGCGCTTTCCCAGGAAACCAGACACGGTGCGATTTGAATTGAGCAGTGACGGTCGTGTCGTCGGCGAAGTAGGGCCGGATCGTTGGGGAGCATTGCCGCGAACGGCCCAGCTCAGCGACTTCCATTGCGTCACAACCTGGAGCAGTCTCGGCCACCGCTGGGAAGGCGTTGGCTTTCGGGACTTCTGCACCGCGTTCGCTTTAACTCGAGCGTGCGAAGACCAACTGGTTGTGTTCCGCGGAAGCGATGGCTACCACGCCGCTTTGCCGCTGGTCGATCTGTTGCAGCCGGACGTGCTGCTCGCCGATCGTTTGGACGGCGCGCCGCTCCCTGTGGCTCATGGAGCGCCCCTCCGGTTGGTGGCACCGGCCCACTACGGCTACAAGAACGTCAAACATATCGAGCGAATAGAGTTCGGCGTCCATCCGCGTCGCTATCGCCCGGCAGGGCCTGGCTTCATATTCCATCCGCGGGCTCGTGTCGCGATGGAGGAGCGCGGCGTCGGGTTTCCAGGGTGGCTCCTGCGGCGCGCATATCGGCCTTTGATCGTCCCGACCATAATGCGTTGCGCGGAAGCGCTCGAACCTGCGTCGAAGTTGAGGTCAGGCGGTCAATGACTGATAACGGCCCGACATGAACGCGTACAAGACCTAATACCCGGTGGCCACGTGAAGTTCGTCGCCGTCACCTATGGCACCGAGGGCGATACGCGCCCCATGGCGCTGCTTTGCCGGGCGCTGATGGATGCCGGCCACCGCGCCCACCTGCTGGCCGACGTCGCCACGCTCGGCTACGCCGCGGCCCTCGGTGTGCCGGCAACCGGCCTCGCCGGCGACATTCGCTCCGCGCTCCGGCAGGACACGCTTGCTAAAAGCGGCGGCGGTTTCGCCGACACGGCGAGCGCATTTGCCCGCATCGCTACCGCTAAATCCGAAGCGTGGCTCCGCACCACGGCCGCCGCCGCAGAAGACTGCGACGCCGTGGTTCTCGGCGGTCTGGCCGGCTTCGTGGGCCTTTCTGCTGCCGAGGCCTTCGGCATTCCGGCCATCGGCACCGGGCTCATCCCGATCACGCCGACGGGTGAATTCGCCTCACCATTCGTGCGCCCGGGTATTGTGCCGCGCTGGCTGAACCGGACGAGCCACAGGCTGGTCAATGCGTTGCTCTGGCGCATCTTCAAAACATCGGTCAACGCGGCCCGCGATGCCGTGTGCGGGCTGCCGCCACGCCGCAGTGTTTGGACCGACCATCCGATGCTCTACGGCATATCCCCAAGCCTCGTGCCGCAGCCAGCCGACTGGCCACCAACCGCGCGGATCTGCGGCCAGTGGCTGGCGCCCGTGACGGACTGGTCGCCCCCAGCGGCGTTGGGCGAGTTTCTCGCCGCAGGCGAGCCGCCGATCTATTTCGGTTTTGGCAGCATGGGGGGTCTCTGCGGCGCGCAGTTGATAAGCGAGGCGCTGGCGGCACTGCGCGGTCGGCGCGCGCTGTTCTACCCCGGCTGGGGCGCCGTGGCGGCCGACTTGCCCGCTAACGTCCATCTGTTGGCGGACGCACCACATGGCTGGCTATTTCCCCGCGTGGCGTTGGCGATCCATCATGGCGGTGCCGGCACTACCCACGCCGCGGCCCGTGCCGGCGTGCCCTCGGTGGTAGTCCCATTCGCGGGCGACCAGCCTTTCTGGGCCGATCGCCTGCACAAAGCTGGCGCAGCCCCGTCGCCTGTGCCTGCCAAAAGCCTGAGTACGGGTCGGCTTGCGCGCGCGATCGACGAGGCGAACAGGGACGCTCCACGCGCCAGCGCCATGGCGCTCGCCGTGTCCATCGCGCGGGAGGATGGGTTGAAGGCGGCCGCCACGGCGATCGTAACTCTGGCGCGGCGCGACGTCTGGGGACGCCGCGGCCTTCAGTGAAACTCGATTTGTATCGCTAACCCTTTATGACTGCGCACCTGTCGCCGATCGCGCTAGGCGACCGAACGCCTGGCTTGATCTGGATCAAGCTCCGTGGCGGGCCGCCCCGCTAGCTGCTCAGAAGCCGTCTGCCGGCCCGGAGGCAATGAGCCTTGAAGACGCTTCGCCAGCTTCTGTCTGCGGAGGACGTTGTCCAGCTCGTGATCCGGCTGGGCCTGCTCGGGCTGCTGATCTTCTGGACCTTCCTCGTGATCCGGCCGTTCGTGCCGATCCTGAGCTGGAGCGCCGTGCTGGCCGTGGCGTTTCATCCCGTCTTCGCCTGGCTCGCCCAACGCCTCGGTGGCCGGCCCCGGACAGCTTCAGCCGTTCTCACCCTGGTCACGCTGGGCACCGTCATCGGTCCCGCCGCCTGGCTCGGCCTCAGTGCAGTCGAAGGGATCCGGGACCTCGCGGGCCAGATCAGCAGTGGCGATCTCGCGCTCCAGGCCGCGCCGGAGCAGATCAAGAGCTGGCCGTTGATCGGTCCTCAGCTCTACGCGATCTGGAACGAGGCCTACACGAACATCCGTGCGGCGTTGCGCGAGGTGACGCCGTACTTGAAACCGCTCGCCGGAATGATGCTGTCGTTTGCCGGTGACACCGGAATTGGAATGCTCCAATTCCTGCTGTCGGTGATCGTCGCTGGTTTTCTGCTTCCGCACGGCGCGCAGCTCGTCGCCGCGCTCCGCGGCTTCCTGTTGCGCATCGTACCCGGCCAGAGCGAGCACTTCCTCGAGCTCGCCGGTGCCACCATACGCGCCGTCGCGCAGGGCGTCATCGGTGTCGCCATCCTTCAGGCCCTGCTGGCGGGCATCGGCTTCAAGCTCGCAGAGATCCCGAGCGCGGGACTGCTCGCGGTCGTCGTGCTCCTGCTGTCGATCGTCCAGATCGGCGCCGCCCCCGTCCTTCTCCCCGTGCTGGTCTGGATCTGGATGGACAAGGACGTGACGGTCGCCCTGCTGTTGACGGTCTATCTCGTCGTGGTCGGCCTGCTCGACAACGTGCTGAAGCCGCTCCTCATGGGGCGGGGCCTGACGACGCCGACGCTCGTCATCCTGATCGGGGTCATTGGCGGTACGCTCGCGCACGGGATCATCGGCCTGTTCATTGGGCCGATCATCCTGTCGGTGGCCTGGGAGCTTGCGACCGCGTGGATGGGGATCGGCCGCGTTGCGCCAGCGCGCGTCGATCAGCCGACCGTTGTCGCGAAGGATGCCGTCGAGGCACGATTGACCTAGATTGAAAGGCTGGCTTCAACCCGATGATGCTCCAATTCCTTGTCGGCACACTCGTCAGCGTGATCAATATCGGAATCCACGCGCTCGTGACGGTGGTCGCCGTCACCATCGCCCGCAGTGCCGTCCCGCGCCATACCAGGCGGCCGCGATTGCACCTGATGAGCGCCATGATCGCGGTCGCCGTCGTGTTGAAGGCCGCCCACATGCTCGAAATTCTGACATGGGCGGTGACCTATCATGTCGTCCGGGCCGCCGCCGCCGACGCGGATATGCTCTACTTTGCGTTCGTCAACTACACCACGCTCGGCTATGGCGACATCACGCCGGTACGCGAATGGCGGCTGATCGGCCCGCTGACTGCCATGAACGGTGTTCTTCTGTTCGGCTGGTCCGCCGCCATTCTGTTCGAAGTCTTGCTCAAGACGCTCGACCGTCTCGGGCTCACGGAAAAACCCGGTGCGGACCTGCCGCGCACCTGATACTGTCGCCTCGGTTAATCGCGACCTTGCGGATCGTGAACGGCATTTCGCCGGCTCAGGACTGCAGATCGAGGCTTGCGAGCTGATGCCGGTCGAGCAGAACGATCTGGCGTTGGGTGTTGCCGATGAAGCCGAGAACGCCGAGCTCATGCAGCCGCGACAGAGCCCGCGAGACGGTCTCCAGCGTCAGGCCGAGATAGTCGGCGATATCGCGTCGCGACATCGGAAGCGCCATGACGCCGGCGGCCGTCAGGCGCTTGTCCATTTCGAGCAGGAACGCGGCGACGCGCTCCAGGGAGGTCTTGCGGCCGAGAAGCAGCATATGGTCTTCCGCGTGCTGGAGGTTGCTCGTGGTCATGCTGAGCAGGTTTCTGGCCACCATGGCATCGCCCTCGGCCACGGTTTCCAGGCTTTGGCGTTTGATCAGCCGCACCGTGGTGTCGACGATGGCTTCCGTCGTGAACCGATGCTCGCTGCCGTTCTCGAGCCCGAAAATGTCGCCGACGAGGTGAAATGCGCCGATCTGCCTGCGGCCGTCCGACAGCAGCTTGTAGCTTCGCACCGCACCGGACTTGACCTGGTAGACATACTCGGCCGGCTCCTTCTCGCCGTAGATCTCGGAGCCTTTTCGGTAGGAAAATTCGCTTAAATTGACCAGCGCATTTGAATGACTTGCCATGCCGAGGTCGCGGAGAGTATTGGGACGCAGCGTGGAATCCGTCGTGATGCGAACGAACATAGGCCAACTCCTCAGCTTTTCCGCCGAATTGGTCTGTCAAACGAAATACTTTGCCGAGAATGCGCCGCGCAATCCCACTCCCGCCGAAGTTGATTTTCGGCCAAGGAAGTATTCTTATCCATTGTCCCGAGGTTCATTGTACCAAAGGACAGCACTGGCGATTGCTGCGCTGGATGATAAGCCCGGCCACAGGGCGATGCGACATATTGCGAAGCAGATATTTCGACCTTCAAACGTGAAGATCGATTTGAAAAATGAGAAGGACGTCGGGCGTCCCAATTGATTTTTGGCGAGAGGTAGAGTTGCCAGGCCTTGTTCACGTTGTTGACGACGACGCGTCCTTTCGGACCGCGATCGAGCGCCGGCTGAAGCTCGCGGGATACGAGGTAGCTACCTATGCTTCCGCACTGGAGCTGCTGGATTCGCTATCGGATGAGGAGCAGGTCGGGTGTATCCTGCTCGACGTCCGGATCCCTGGCCTGAGCGGTCCGGACCTGCAGGCCCGGCTGGTCGCGTCCGGTTCGATGTTGCCCATCATCTTCCTGACCGGTCATGCCGACACGCCAACGACGGTACGTGCGATCAAGGCCGGTGCGGAAGACTTCCTGACCAAACCGGTGTCGTCCGAGCAACTGCTCGATGCCATCGAGCGGGCGCTGGCCAGTCAGCGGACGGCGCGCGCCCAAGCCAGCAGGCTCGATTTGCTTCGTCGTCATCTCGCCGCGCTGACGCAGCGCGAGCGGCAGGTGTTTGATCTGATCGTGCGCGGCCGGATCAACAAGCAGATCGCGCATGAGCTGGGGACCACAGAGCGCACGGTGAAGGCGCACCGCCATCAAGTGATGGAGAAGATGCAGGTTCGCTCGCTGGCGGAGCTCGTTTCGATCGCAGAGCGTCTCGGAATGCTCGATCCGGACGAAGGCTGACGGCTTCGGGACGGCGTGAAGTTCCCTCAATCTGCCTGTCTCAAAGGACAATGCCAAGACGTGTTGACAGTGCGCGGCGAGCTGTGTGCTATAATGCACATACACCCGCGCAAAGAACGCGGAGCGATCGTATCCAATATCCCACCGTGGTCTTCCAGAAAGGCAAGTCGCCTTGCCCCTGCGCGAGTCCGTCTTTGTCGTAGACGACGATCTGTCCATGCGTACCAGCATGGACAGGCTCCTGCGAGGATACGGCTTCGCTACCACCCTGTTCGACACGGGTAGCGCCTTGCTCGATCACGGCAGGTTCCACACCGCGATCTGCATCATCCTCGACGTCAATCTGGGTGCAAAGTCCGGCATCGAGGTGCGGCGAAGCCTAGCTGAGAAAGGCATCGCGGCGCCGGTGATCTATGTCACCGGCAATGACAGCCCGGCAAACCGCGCCGCGGCGATTGCCTCAGGCTGCATCGCCTATCTCATCAAGCCCTTTGCGGCGCAGTCCTTGATCGAGTCCGTGGAGCGCGCCCTCGTCTTATAGCTCCGCGCGGCCGTCATTCGTCGACATATTGCTCGAGTGTCCTGGACGGCGCCCCCTTGTGAGCGGAGGCAAATTGCGCCAAGGGAATCGAGGTCGTCAGGGCAAGAAGATTGGAATCGACGAGTTCGAGCAGAAGCGTCTGACCCTTTTCCATCTCCGCGATGATTGTTGGCGCCACGACGTCGGCCGCGATGCATAGATTGGTGAGACACCAGGTATAAGGAATGCGGAACGCGGCACCGTGGTCGATGGCTAGTTTCGGTGATTGCTGCAGGTACATCCCGACGGGTACGAAAAGTTGCAGGCGGGCCGTGGGCGCGTCCTCCCGCTTGATCAGATCGACGCGCACGGCCGTCTGCCCGGTCGGGAACCGGCCGGTGATCGAGGTCCGGCAGAGGGTGGGTGCGCCGCCGGCCTTGAAGCACAATTTTTGCCAGCTGCCATAGCTGATGTCGTTGGCTTCGCGCTGGCCGCGCGTCGCGACCTCGGGGGGCTTTTCGGATTGCGCCGCCTTGGGCGAAGCGACAGCAGCGATCGTGGCGGCCCCGACTGCTGCAACAACCAGAAGGCCAGAGAGACAATCAAGAGCACGGGCCATCGCTGCAACTCCGAGATCGAGACTCAGTTCTGCGCATCGAGAAACTTGGCGACCAATGGCGACCAGAGCGGAACCGCATCCGACGAACCGATGAAGAAATGTCCCTCGTTGCCGAACGGCGGCATCAGGTGATATTCGGCCCGGCCGCCGGCGGCGATGAAGGCAGCGTGCATGCGCTTTGACAGCTCGGGACCGAAAAACGTGTCGTTCCCGATGTAGATCCACAGCATCGGCACGCGCGATGTGCGGCCGAAATCGGCGGTAGCCTCGACCAGGCGGTCGGGCGCGCAATTGTTGTTCGGCTTGCCATCGACGCGTCCACCGCGGCCCCCGGCAAAGACAATGATGGCCTTCACCTGCGGCGGGTTCATGCTCGACAGGGCGATCGCAGCCCAGCCGCCGGCGGACTGCCCGACCACGATCACGTCTTTGGGAATGATGCGCTTCTCGGCGGCCATATAGTCGATGATCCAGAGATCGACCTGGGCGATCGCAAGGCCGGCGTCATGGAAGTTCGGATTGGTGCATTTGCCGACCTTCGAGAAGAACGGCCCATAGAGCGCCCGCTCGGGGATATCGATCGCTGCTGCGCCATACCCGCTGCCGACCGGCGCCACGACGAGATAGCCTCGCCTTGCGAACCATTTGGCGGCGTCGCGAAATTCCACCAGCGGAAAAAAGCTGCGATTGGTCGGGTTGAGCGAGACACCATGGTTCATGATCACCAGCGGAAACGGTCCGTCGCCGACCGGGCGCACCAGATAGGCGAACATCGGCAGCGGCAGGGGCAGCGCCCAGATTTCCTCCTGGATGCGGACCTCGTCCCCGGCGCGCGTGGGCGATACGGCCATGAAGAGGGCGAGGAAGGTGATCGCGAGAGAATGGAGCAAGGCAGGTCCGCGTCGCATCCCCGCCTCCCTCAACCTGCGTAGGTTGCGGCCACGACGATCGGGCCGAGTACCGTGAGCACGACATTGCCGACCGCGTAGGGGACGGCGACGCCGAGCACCGGTGTCTGGCTCTCGGCAACGTCGCAGGCGCCGGTGACGGCGGCATCGACCGTCATCGCGCCGGCGAGCGCACCGCAGGTCACGACGGGGTTCATGCGCAGCAAATAATAGGCAACGAGCGTTCCGACCACCATCGGAACCAGCGTGACGACGATGCCCATGCCGACCAGCAACAGGCCGTGGGCCTGGATCGCCGACCAGGCAGCGAGGCCGTTGCCGAGTCCGATCGCCGCGATGAAGCCGCCGAGGCCGATGTCGCTCAGGGTCTGCTGCGCCGCCGGCGGCATTGCGCCGATGCCGGGCCGGCGCGTCCGCAGCCAGCCGCAGACGAGCCCTGCGATCAGCGCGCCGCCGCCGCCACCCAGCGTCAATGCGACAGTGCCGACTTTGAAGCTGGCAAGGCCGGCCAGAAGACCCACTGCGATGCCTGCGGCGAGAAAGGCGATGTCCGTGCGGTCGCTCGTATTCAGGGCGTGTCCCACGTGCGCCGTTGCCCGCGCGATATTGCTGGTGCTGCCGACCAGCGTCATGACGTCGCCGAGGTAGACCCGCGTGTCGGGACCGAGAGGCACTTCGCGGCCCATGCGCGTCAGCGCACGCAGGAATACGCCGCGTGTATTGTCACCGAGCCGGTCAACGATCTCGCGCAGCGAGCGGCCGTGCAGCTGGCGGTTTTCGACGAGCACCTCGATCACGTTGCCGGGCAGGTTGCGCAGCAGTTCCCCCGCGTCGATCTCGGCCCCGAGAATCGGCTTGGCTGCGACGATCGCCGCGGTCGGACCGGCCATGACGATGTCGTCGCCGGCCTCGAGCACGGTGTCCTGCTGCGGCTTGATGTCGGCCCCGCTGCGAACGATCCGCTCCACGACCGTGCGGCCGCCGATCTCCGCCTCGATGGCACCGATGGCACGACCAGCGCCGGCCGACACGCGATAGGCGCGGGCCTGGAATTTGCGATAGGACAGGTTTTCCGTCTTTGGCGGCGCGCCGCCGGCGAGCTCCGCCTCGAGTTTTTTCGCCTCTGCCTTCAGATCGATCCGCATCAGCCGTGGCGCGATGAATGGCACGAAAAGGAGCGTCAGGATGTAGCCGAGCACGTAGGTCACTGCGTAGCCCGCCGCGATGTTGGCTTCCTGCTGCTTCAGCACGTCGCTCGGCAGGCCGAGCTGCGCCAGGGCGCCAGATGCGGTGCCGATCACCGAGGATTGCGTCAGCGCCCCGGCCGTCAGTCCCGCCGCTGTCCCTGTCTCCAACGTGAAGACACGAGCGAAGATGAGCACCAGGACGAGCCCGGTGGCGCCGATCACCAGCGCCAGCACGACCTGCGCCAGGGTCCGCAGGCTCAGCGAAGCGAAAAATTCCGGTCCAGAACGGTAGCCGATGGTGAACACGAACAGGCTGAACAGGATCGCCCTGAGGATCGGCGGGAACGTGAAACTCCCGAGTTGTCCGATCAGCACGGCGACAATCAGGATGCAGGCGGTGGTTCCGATCGAGAAGCCGCGGATCCTGATGCGGCCGAGGATGGTGCCGATCGCGATCGCGAGCAGCAGGAAAATTTCCGGTGCGGTGGCAATGATCCACCTGACGGTTTCCATGGCATTCCCCCGGCGCTTTGGCGTGATTTGATTGATGGCGGCGGGGGTGTTGCTTGATCCAGATCAAGCCTTCGCGGCAACGTGGCGTCGCCTATGACGCGATGGAATGTGCGCGACAGCCCGTATTGCCGACATGAGTACCTTTGACGTCGCTGCCGGCGCGATCCGCCGCGATGAGACAGTCGAGATCGTCCTGCTGCTCGCCTTTGCCGGCGGCTATATCGACGCTTATACCTGGATCATCCACGGTGTGATGGCGAACGCCCAGACCGCCAATCTGGTTTTCCTCTGGGTCTATGCGACGGCCGGCAACTGGGCGAAGGCCTTGCACTTCGTTCCGCCAATACTGGCTTTCGCGATCGGAATCGTGCTTGCAGCCTGGCTGCGCCGCGTCGCGGGCGAGCGGGCCAGCGCGATCAGCACATTGATCGAGATCCTGCTCTTGATAGCGATCGGTATTCTGCATAATCGGCTGCCCGATCTGGCCGGAACGCTCGGTATTTCCGCCGTGGCGGCGATGCAGGCCGCGATGTTCCTCAAGGTCGAAGGCACAGCGTGCAGCACGGTGATGATCACCGGCAATATGCGTCAGGCTATCGAGAACGTCTTCGCAGTCGCAGCAGGGGGCGCGCCACTGGGAACGCTGCGGCGTTCGGGCATCTTCTTCGCACTATGTGCCGTGTTCGGCTTCGGTGCCGCGGCCGGCGCTCTTGCCACCAAGAACATTCCCGATCTCGCGTTGGGCCTGCCCGTGGTCGCGCTGTTGATTGTGTTGCTGCGCTGCGAAGCGTCCCGTTCGGAGGACGGGCGATGAACCGCTCGATGTCCGTCAGGAGTTTCTGGGACTGGGCGCCGAACCTCGCGGCCGCCTTCGGCCATGGCTATCCCGTTGCGGGCGGCCTGTCGCAATCGGCGCTGAATGACAATGCCGGCGGACGGACGCCGCTGGCGCTGGCGGTCGCATAATGCATGCGACCGTTGACTTGGATCAACGGAGCGACCCGCGCCGCACCCACGATCCCGCATCACCTTCGGTAAAAGGATCGGGAGAGAGAGATGTCCAAAGAGGCCAAGCCCGCACAGAAGCGCATCGACCAGTTCTTTTCCGGCCCCGGTGCACGGGCAGACGACTGGCGCGACCTTGTGGAAGCAGCAAAGACCTGGGCGCGCGTCGGCAATCGCACAGCCTATGACGCAGCGCTGGCCGATCTTTCGATCACCGAAGAATTTCACGGCTATCCCGGTCCGCACCTCATGGCGGCGCTGCGGGAAGCTGCGGCCGCCGGCGACGGCGCGTCATCGTTCGCCCTTGCGACGAGAATTGCCCAGGCACTGGCGACCCGATCCTTCCGCCAGCATGCCGGGGACTGGAACGCCAAGGACGACGACAATGGTGACGCACCCGAACTGGTGCCGCCGGCCTTTGGCGCGCACAGCGCGCGCAGGCCGTATTTCGAGACCCTGATCGTCACCGGCGTATCATCCAGCCAGTGGCCGGCGCTGGCCGCCGAATGGCGCAAGCTGCGGCGCCCGGTCGACGCGTTCATCTACGAACCTGTGATCGTCGGCAGCCTGGAGGACGCCTTCTGTGCGACGATGCTCAATCCGAACATCGGAGCAGTCATCATCAACGAGGGTTTCGGCCTGCGTTCGCGCCACGATGCGCCGGTGTTGCGCTCGATCATGGCCACGGCCGGTCTCAACGACGAAACCGATGCCTCGGCGCTGCGGCTCGCCCAGATCATCAAGCGCGTCAGGCCCGAGCTCGACCTTTACATGATCTCGAACCGGGACGTGGAGGAATTGGCGGGCAATCCCGAGGCGGATGTGGTCCGCCGCATCTTCTATTCCGTCGAAGAGCTGCTGGAACTGCATCTGTCGATCCTGGAAGGCATCCAGGATCGCTACGACACGCCGTTCTTCGACAATCTCAAGAAATACGCGCAGCGTCCGATCGGCACCTTCCATGCGCTGCCGATCGCGCGCGGCAAGTCAATCTTCAAGTCCGACTGGATCCGCGACATGGGTGAGTTCTACGGCCCGAACCTGTTCCTGGCCGAGAGCAGCGCCACCACCGGCGGTCTCGACAGCATGCTGGAGCCGACCGGCAACATCAAGAAGGCGCAGGAGAAGGCGGCGAGGGCGCTCGGTGCCGATCGCGTCTTCTTCGTCACCAACGGCACCTCGACGTCGAACAAGATGGCGGTGCAGGCGCTGCTGGCGCCCGGCGACATCGCGATCGTCGACCGCAATTGCCACAAGTCGCATCATTACGGCATGGTGCTGGCCGGCGCGCAGCCGCTCTACGTCGAAGCCTTCCCGATGACGGAATATTCGATGTACGGCGCGGTGCCGCTGAAGACCATCAAGCAGGCGCTGCTGGGCGCCAAGGCCGACGGCCGGCTCGACCGCGTCAAGATGGTCGACCTGACCAACTGCACCTTCGACGGCCATATCTACAACACAAGGCGGGTGATGGAGGAATGCCTCGCCATCAAGCCCGATCTGATCTTCCTCTGGGATGAAGCCTGGTTCGGCTTCGCGCGGTTCTCGCCGTTCCTGCGCCGCCGCACTGGACTTGGCGCCGCCAACGAGATCGAGGCATGGATGCGCCATCCCAAGTCGGTCGAGGCCTATGAGAAGCAGCAGGCCGAGCTCGGCAAGAACCCGTCCGAGGAGGCGCTGCTCAAGACCCGCCTGATCCCGGATCCCAGACAGATCCGGCTGCGCGTCTACCAAACCAACTCGACCCACAAGTCGATGTCGGCGATCCGCCAGGGCTCGATGCTCTCGGTCAAGGACGTCGAATTCCACACCGTCGAGCAGCAGTTCAAGGAGGCGGTGTTCACCCACGCCTCGACAAGTCCGAACCAGCAGCTGATCGCCAGCCTCGACATCTCGCGGCGGCAGATGGAGCTGGAGGGCTATGGCCTCGTCGCCAATGCAATCGAGATTGCGTTCGCGATCCGCCAGGCAGTCAACAACAATCCGCTGATCTCGAAATACTTCCGCATCCTCGGTGCCGACGCCATGGTGCCGGCGCAGTATCGCCAGAGCGGCTTCACCGACTTCCTCGCCCCCGGCGTCAACTGGGCGAATACGCTGAAGAGCCTGAACGAGGACGAGTTCTGTCTCGACCCGACCCGCATGACGCTGGTGTGCGGCATGGCCGGCTATGACGGCACGCAGTTCAAGGGCATTCTCGCCAACGAGTACAACATCCAGGTCAACAAGACCTCGCGCAACTCGGTGCTGGTCCAGTCCAACATCAACAACACCCGCAGCGATGTCGCGCATCTCGTCCGTGTGCTCGCCGAGATCGCGGGCGAGATCGATCGCGGCCTTGCCCAGGGCGGTGCCAATGCGCGGAAGGTCTTCGAGGCACGGGTGACGAGCCTCATGAAGGACGTGCCCGACCTGCCGAACTTCTCGCATTTCCACCCGAGCTTCCGCGGCGATGCCGGCACCAAGACCAATGAAGGCGACATCCGCAGCGGCTTCTACGCGGCCTATGACGTTGCCGGCTGCGAGCACATTCGCCTCAACGATCCCGAGATCGACCGGCGGCTGAAGGCCGGTCCCGAGCTCGTCTCGGCCAATTTCGTCATTCCCTATCCGCCGGGCTTCCCGATCATGGTGCCCGGCCAGGTCATCACCCAGGAGACCATCGACTTCATGCGCAAGCTCGATGTGAAGGAGATCCATGGTTACGACGCCAAGGAAGGGCTGAAACTCGTACGGACTGAAGCCTTGGCCACGCTCGGCAGGCCAAAGCCCAGCGCGCAGCCAAAGCTCAAGGCCGCGTCATAGGCCGGGAGGGGACGAACATGCAGGCATTTTTCGAATTCTTGCAGCAGTACCCTTATTTGCTGCTGTTCTTCGTGGTCGGTCTCGCCGTCTATATCGGCCGGGCCAGCATCAAGGGTTATGGCCTCGGCATGGTCGCCGGTGCCATCGTGGTCGGCGCGGGCCTCTCGGTCTGGGCATCCAGCTATGGCGTGAAGCTCGAGCTGAATAACTTTGCCAAGAGCCTGTTCTACTATCTCTTCATGTACGGCGTCGGCCTGCGCGTCGGTCCATCCTTCGTCAACAGCCTGAGGGGCGACGGAATCAAGTTCCTGTTCCTCGCGGTGGTGTCGAGCGTGATCGGCCTGACACTGGTCGTGCTTGGGGCGAAGCTCTTCGCATTGCCGCCCGGTGCGGCCGGCGGCATGCTGGCGGGTTCGCAGACCATGTCGGCGGCGATTGGTTCGGCCGAGCAGGCCGTCACGTCGGGTGTCGTGAAACTGCCTGCCGGGATGAAGCCAGAGGAAGCTTCCGGCATGATCGCCTTGTCCTACGGCATCACCTATATTTGGGGGACCGTCGGCATCATCCTGATCTGCAAATATCTGCCGCGCTGGTGGGGCGTCGATGCCAAGGCCGCCGCGAAGCAGTATGAGCAGGAGTTCGGCGTCAAGGATCTCGAAGGCGGCGGTCTGACCGGCTACCGTCAGTTCGGTCTGCGCGCCTACCGGCTGGAGAATCCCGCGACGGTCGGGATGAGCATCGCCAAATTCCGCGCGATCAATCCGGAATATCGGATCGTCAACGTGGGGCGTAATGGCGAGCCGCAGGGCGCAGATCCCGAGCTCGTGCTGCAGAAGGGCGATATCGTCGCGCTGGGCGGCTCGACCGAGCATTTGACCGAGAAGATGGGCCTGATCGGTCCGGAGGTCGCCGACGCCAAGACGCTCGGTATACCCATGGACCAGGCTGAAATCGTCGTCTTCAACAAGGACGTCGTCGGGCGTACTTTCGAATCCTTCCGCGACACGGCCATCGCCGGCCAGCTGCAGGTGACCAAGGTCGAGCGGGGCGGCGTGCAGATCCCGGCCGGTCTCAAGACCAAGCTGGAACGCATGGACATCGTCTCAGTGGTCGGCCTGAAGTCGGCGGTCAACGAGCTCGGCGAGATGTGGGGCCGCATCGCGCGCGCCAACACCTCGACCGACCTGCTGACCCTGTCGGTCGGCATGATCATCGGCTTCCTGATCGGCATGATCGAATTCCCGGCCTTCGGCGCCAAGGTCGGGCTCGGCAATGCCGGCGGCCTGTTGCTGTCCGGCGTGATCGTGTCCTCGGTCGTGTCGCGTCTGCGCTTCTTCGGCAATACGCCGAATGCGGCGCGAAACGTGCTCGAGGATCTCGGCCTCGTCGTGTTCGTCGCGATCGTCGGCGTCAATGCTGGCGCCGGCCTGTTGGCTCAGCTCACCGGCGCGCTCGCGCTCAAGATCTTCATCGTCGGCTTCATCGCGTGCACGATCCCGCCATTCATCGTCTGGGCGATCGGATTCCACGTCTTCAAGATCAATCCGGCGGTGTTGATGGGCGGCGTTGCAGGCGCGCGCTCGCATTCCGGCCCGTGCCGTGAGGCCGCGGTCGAGATCCAGAGCTCCGTGCCCTGGATCGGATTCCCGGTCGGCTATGCCGTCTCGGGCATCCTTCTCACCATCTTCGGCTACTTCGCCATGATCCTGGCTCAATAAGGGGAAGACACGTCATGAGAAAACTGATCTTCGGCGCCGTCCTGGTCGCCTCGCTCGCAACCGTTGCCGGCTTCAGCACATCGGCGCGTGCCGATACCGGCCAGGTTGCGGTCGTCTTCACCAAGGGTGGCTTCATCGTCGGCGCCGGTGGCGGAGAGGGCGTTTTGGTCTACCGGGGCAAGAAGTATCCGTTCACGGTGTCTGGCATGAGCGTGGGCCTCACCATCGGGGCGTCGACGACGAAGTTCGTCGGCCGTGCCCTCAATCTGAAGGGGCCGGCATCCATCGAAGGCTCCTATGCCGTGGGAGGAGCGGGTGGGGCAATCGCCGCAGGTGCTGGCGCGGTTCAGTTGCAGAACAGCAATGGCGTCATCCTCCAGCTCAGCGGTCCCAAGGTCGGCGCGGAAGTATCGGCTGCCGTCGGCGGCGTCACAATCCGTCTGAAATCGAGTTGAACGGGCCGCGCAGCGCGCCCGTTCACGTGCGCGCTGCAGGAGCCCACCTCACAAAGCCTTCGTCTTGTTGATTCAAATCAAGCTCGAATCGGATCGGTACCCGACCTTATCGTTGGGTGCCTATCGCGGTCGTGCGGCGGCATCATCCAACAGCGAGTGATGGCACCCCAATCATAGGAGGAGATGCCATGCTTCGTTATCTTCTGGCTGCTCTTGCGGCCTTTGTCCTGCTCACCGTCAGCCTCATTCCCGACGATGCTTTCGCTCGTCGCGGTGGTGGCGGCTTTCATGGCGGCGGAGCGCGTGCAGGTGGCTTTCATGGCGGAGGTGTCCGCGGTGGCGCTGTTCACGCGGGCCGCATCCATGGCGGGCACCGCGTCGCCGGAGGTCCGCGCCCTGCTCATCCGATAGCCGGTCGTCCCGGTCGCTATCCAGTCGCAGGTCGCCCGGGTCGTCCGGTCGCCGGTTATCCGGGATATCGTCCTGGCTACGGCTACGGCTGGGGCCGCGCGGCCGGCGCCGCCGCGGTTGGGGCCGCAGCAGCGGGCGCTTACGGCGCTTACGGCTACTACAACAATAGCTGTTATCAGGACACCTACGGCAATTGGGTCTGCCCGCAGCAAAACCGGTATGGCTATTGAGCGATTGACGGCAAAGCGCGATGACGATTCATCCTCATCGCATCGCGCTTTCGCGGCCTGATGCTGCTCAATAGCGCTGCGCGACGAAATTCATCCCCTTGAGGCTGGTCTGGTCGTTGTAGCGTCCCTTGTCGGAGCGCTTCGGCAGCTTGATCGTGTCCTTCTTGATGCGCTTGTAGGGGATGGCGCCGAGAAGGTGGGCGATGCAGTTCAGCCGCGCCCTTCGCTTGTCGTCGGAGCGGACGATGTGCCAGGGTGCTTCCTTCGTGCTGGTCTTCTTCAGCATCAGGTCGCGCGCCCGCGAATAGTCGTACCACCGCCGGAAGGATTCCAGGTCCATCGGACTGAGCTTCCACTGCCGGACCGGGTCGTCGATGCGGGCCTTGAAGCGGCGCTCTTGCTCGTCCATGCCGACCTCGAGCCAGATCTTGATCAGGATGATGCCGCCGTCGATGACGTATTTCTCCATCTGCGGGCACAGGTTGAGGAAGCGCTCGTGCTCGGCGGGGGTGCAGAAGCCCATGACGTATTCGACGCCGGCGCGGTTGTACCAGCTCCGGTCGAAGATCACGATCTCGCCGCCGGCCGGAAACCGCTCCATGTAGCGCTGGAAGAACAATTGCGTCTTCTCGCGGTCGGATGGCGCGGGCAGCGCGACGACCCTGAACACGCGCGGGCTGACCTTCTCGGTGATCGCCTTGATCGTGCCGCCCTTGCCGGCGGCATCCCGGCCCTCGAACAGGATGATGACCCGGAGCTTGTTCTCCCGCACATAGTCCTGGAGGTGGCACAGCTCGACCTGCAGCTTCTCGAGCTCTTTCTCGTAATCCTTCCGCTTCATCCGCTCCGCAGCTGCATCCTTGGCCATGCCTACCCGTCCTAATCGTCCCAGGATATGGTCACGCCGATGTCGCCCGGCACGCCGCCGGGAAAATCGATGACCTGATAGGCGATGCGATAGCCGCGCGGTTTCAGGTAATCGGTCCAGAGCTGGAAGATCTCCTTGGGGATTCCGGTCAGGGTGTTCTCCCAGCCCTTCTCCATCTGATTGATGGCGCGGCCCTTGTCCGTGCACAGCGAGTTGGGGAAGCGATAGACCAGCACTTCCGTCAGGCCGTTTCGCACCGCGCGCTGGATGATGGTCGAGGCGAGCTTGATCTTCTCTTCCTCGGTCTTGCCCGACGGCTTGCTCAGGCGCTCGATCAAGGCACGCTTCTCGGCCTCGGCGGCGGCGGCGAGGCGGACATATTCCTCCGCCTTTTCAGCCTCTTTGAGAGCGGCTTCCTTTCGGATCTGGGCGGCGTTGGGGATGAGATCGTCTAGGCCGGGCATGGCGGGCGGCTCCTGATGGTTATCCAATCAGCACGCAGAAAACGTTAGGTCCGGAGCAAAGCGTTCCCTTGATTCAAATCAAGCAAACGCGGACCTATCCGCACACAGTGCTGCACATGCATGTCTTGACCGGGAGAGACGTTTGAGCGAGCAGCTTCATCCGATGGCACCGCACCATCTGCCGTTCTATCTCGCACCGGGGAGCGGGACCGACACGCTGATGGTGGTGATGGGCATATTCCTGATCGCGACCGTGCTCTGGGTCGGCACGCTCTATTGGAAGCTGCACAGCCTGCCCGAGCGGATGGCGCACAAAACGCACAAATTGCAGTTCGAGTTCGTCGCCGTGCTCGGTCTGATCTCGCTGTTCACGCACATGCACATCTTCTGGATCGCCGGCCTGCTCCTTGCGATGATCGATCTTCCGGATTTCGGCACGCCGTTACGCAGCATTGCAGGGTCTGTCGAGAAGATCGCAGACGCGACGCCGGCCTCCGATACGGGGGAAGTCCAGGCGGAGGCCGCGGCGACGCCGCTTCTGCAGGATAAGCAGGGACCCGCCAAGGAGAAGGAGCACAGCCATGCTTGAGCTGCTGATCTGCTCGCTGGTGACGATCCTGCCTGACTACCTCTACCGTCGCTACGCCCAGGGCAAGCGCTTCGGCAAGGAGATCACCTTCTTCTCGATCTGGTACGAGTTGCGCTGGGGCATCACCGCCTGTCTGATGCTGACGATCTCGTTGATTACGATGATCTTCTACTTCCATCCCGCAACCTCGTCCGCGACGTTGTACTTCCGCACCGTGCCGATTTTGCCCGAAGGCTCGGGCCGTGTCGCCGAGGTGAAAGTCGGGTTCAGCGCGCCGGTCAAGAAGGGCGACGTGCTGTTCACGCTCGACAGCTCGAAGCAGCAGGCTGCGTTCGAGACGGCCAAGCGCAAAGTCGCGGAGGTCGATGCCGCCATGCAGACGGCGCAGGCCGAAGTGGCCAAGGCCGAAGCGCAGCTCGGCGAGGCGAAGGCCAACTATCAGCAGGCCAAGGACGAGCTCGAGGTCAAGACCGAGCTCCAGCGCCGCAACCCCGGCATCGTTCCGCAGCGTGACATCGACAAGCTCCAGGTGCTGGTCGATCAGCGCCAGTCCGGCATCGACGCTGCGACCGCGGCGAGGCAGTCGGCGTCCTTGCAGCTCTCGGTTTTGCTGCCGGCCCAAAAGGCCACCGCCGAAGCCGCGCTCGACCAAGCCCAAGTCGATCTCGACAAGACCTCTGTGCGCGCCGGCGTCGACGGCCGCGTCGAGCAGTTCCTGGTTCGCCCCGGCGACGTTGTCAACCAGCTGATGCGTCCGGCCGGCGTTCTCGTTCCGGAGGGCGCGGGCCGCAAGGCGCTCCAGGCCGGTTTCGGCCAGATCGAGGCGCAGGTCATGAAGGAGGGCATGGTCGCGGAAGCGACCTGCATCTCCAAGCCATGGGTGATCATCCCGATGGTGATCACGGCCGTGCAGGACTACATTGCGGCAGGACAGTTTCGCTCCGGCGAGCAGCTCATCGATCCGCAGAACGCCGTCCGCCCCGGTACGATCCTGGTGTTCCTGGAGCCGCTCTACAAAGGCGGCCTCGACGGTGTCACGCCGGGCTCGAGCTGCGTCGTCAATGCCTACACCAGCAACCACGAGGAGATCTCGGCCAAGGACACTCCGACCAGCCGGAGGATCGCGCTGCACGTCGTGGATGGCGTCGGCCTCGTGCATGCGCTGCTGCTGCGCATTCAGGCGCTGTTGCTGCCGATCCAGACACTCGTGCTGAGCGGCGGCCATTGAACGAGAGAAGCGGACGGACCAGACTATGGGCGGGTCGTCACGCGCTGCTGAGGCCCGCCTCGGGGCTGTCCGTGCGCTGCAATCCGCGCTAAAATTGCCGGAGATCGCAGCCGGCGAAAGCTGCGGGGAGTGGAGCTGAGCGGGCGCATGTCCAGGGATGCGGTCAGGCCGGTTGCGGCTGCGTGGCTTTGTCTCGGCCTCTTGCTCGCCGCGTGCACGCTATGCGGTCCTGCGCGCGCGCAACCGGCCCCGGCACCGCGCAGCGAGCCCAAGCGTGTGCTGATGCTGCATTCCTTCGGGCGCGATTTCTTGCCCTGGAGCGAGTACGCACGCAGCATCAAGACCAATCTCGAGGAGCGCTCTCCTTGGCCGCTCGATATCCAGGAACATACACTTCTTACCGCCCGGTTCATCGCGCCAGGTCCTGAGGGGCCCTTCGTCGAATATCTTGGCTCGCTGTACGAAGGGCGGCCACCTGACATCGTGATGAGCATTGGCGGGCCAGCGGCCGGATTCGTGCAAAGGCATCGCGAGAAGCTGTTTCCGAAGGCGCCAATGGTCCTCACGACAGTCGAGGAACGATTGATCGACCGCTCACGCCTGACCCGGAACGACGCGGTAGTGTCAGTCCGTAACGAATTTGTCACGGCCTTCCGCAACGTTCTGCAGGTGCTGCCGGACACTCAGACGATAGCCCTCGTCATTGGCGCGTCTGCGTTGGAGAAATTCTGGCTCGAAGAGGTCAAGAGGGACGTCAAGCCACTCGAAGGCCGAATTTCGTTCGTCTGGTACGGCGATCTCTCGTTCGAGGACATCCTGAAACGGGCATCGACGCTTCCCCCGCACACGGTTCTGTTCTGGGGGTTGATGTCGGTCGACGCGGCGGGTGTCGTTCATGATGGAAATCTCGCCCTGCATCGCCTTCAGGCCGTCGCGAACGCCCCAATTTTCTGCTTTGAGGAGTCGTTTTTCGGACGCGACATTGTCGGCGGTCCGATGCATTCAATTCCTGAACTCGGCCAAAAGACCGCCGATGCGGCACTGCGAATTCTGGGCGGGGAAGAGCCTGCAAACGTCAGAATTGAACCGATCGCATATGCCGCTCCTAAATACGATTGGCGGGAGTTGCAGCGCTGGGGCATCAGCGAGAGTCGCCTGCCGCCGGGAAGCACCATCCTGTTTCGCGAGCCGAATATCTGGCAGCGCTATCACTGGCAGATGTTGATGATCTCGGCCGTATTCCTGGTCCAGGCCGGACTCATCAGCGGCCTCCTGCACGAGCGTCGCCGCCGGCGGGTCGCCGAAGTCGAATCGCGTCAGCGGCTGACGGAACTCGCCCACGTCAACCGCTACTCGGCCGTTGGCGAGCTGACGACCTCGATCGCGCATGAACTGAACCAGCCCCTCGGGTCGATTCTGACCAATGCCGAAACGGCAGAGCTCATGCTGAGGGCTGCCCAGCCCGATCTGGTCGAGCTCCAGCAGATCCTCGCCGACATCAGAAGGGACGACCAACGGGCGAGCGAGGTGATCCGCAGGCTGCGCAGCGTTCTGAAAAAGACCCCCTTCGAGGTCAAGGACATCGAGCTCAACGATACGGTGCGCGAAGCAATTGGTCTCGTGAAGGCGCTCGCCCAAGGGCGCCGGATCACGTTGAGCTATCTGCCGGTCATGGTCGACCTTCACGTCAAGGGCGATCCGGTCCAGCTTCAACAGGTCCTCCTCAACCTGATCATCAACGCGTTGGATGCGATCTCCGATGCGGACACCGGAAAGCGGGAGGTCAGCGTCGCGACCCTGCGTGCCGGCAATCAGGCCGAAATCAGGATCAGCGATACCGGGCCTGGAATGGCCGCCTCCGACGTCGCGAACGTCTTCGATCCTTTCTTTACGACGAAACCGCATGGCATGGGCGTGGGACTGGCGATCGCCAGGACCATCGTCGAGGCCCATCACGGCACGATCGCTGCTGCGAACCAGCCTGCGGGCGGCGCGCTGTTCACGATCCGGCTTCCGATCGCGCGCTGAGAGATGATGCGCGTCGTTCAGGGTCGGGCTGTCTCGACCGAAAATCCTTGTCGAATGCTCGTGCGTCCTTGCGCTGCAGCAGCCGCGACGGCCTCGTTTCGTTGATCTCGATCAACAAATGCCTGCGCCCCGGCTTGATCCTCCCGCACTGGAAGTCAGACGGAGGATGTGATGTTTCGTTGCGGCACGACCCTGATGGCACTGGCGCTCTTGATGGCGACTTCGGTCGCTGCAACGGCGCAGACCACAACGACACCTGCAGCGCCGGCGCCGCAGGCGCAGCCTGCCAGTACGCCTGCGCCGACGGCCGAGCTCTTGAAGCCCGAGCAGCTCGAGGCCCTCGTCGCGCCGATCGCGCTTTATCCCGACGAGTTGCTTGCCAATGTACTGGCCGCCTCGACCTATCCGCTGGAAGTGGTGCAGGCCGACCGCTGGCTGAAGGAGCGCAAGAGCCTGAAGGGCGATGCGCTGAAGACGGAAGTGGATAAGCAGGGCTGGGACGACAGCGTCAAGGCGCTGGCCAGCACCGCCGATGTCCTCGCGATGATGAGCGAGCAGCTCGACTGGACCAAGAAGCTGGGCGATGCCTTCCTCGCGCAGCAGCCCGACGTGATGGACGCGATCCAGCGTCTGCGCAACAAGGCCTATGACAACAAGAAGCTCGTCACCACCAAGCAGCAGAAGGTCAGCGTCCAATCTCAGGAAGGCAAGCAGGTCGTCGTGATCCAGCAGGCCGATCCCGCGGCGATGTACGTGCCGTATTACGACCCGTCGACGGTCTACGGCAGCTGGCCCTATGCGGAATATCCGCCGTATTATTGGGGCTACCCATCCTATATCGGCGCCGGCATGGTCGCGGCCGGCATCGCCTTCGGCACGGCCTGGGCGATCGGACGCTGGGGCAATTACTGGGGCGGCGGCTGCAACTGGGGCAACCGCAACGTCTATGTCAACCATCGCACCACGAACATCGGCAATGGCTGGCAGCACAATCCGGCGCATCGCGGTGGTGTCCGCTACAACAACAGCAATGTTCAGCAGCGCTTCGGCAACAACAATCTGAAGGCCGGTGTGTCCGACCGGATGGATTTCCGTGGCCGCGACGGCAACCAGGTGCTGCGCCCCAACCAGGGTGCCGGGGACCGGGCGGGAGATCGTGCGGGTGATCGCGGCGGTCCAGGTGATCGCGCCGGCAATCGTGGCGACCGTCCGGGCGCGGGCGATCGCCCCAGCGCAGGTACGCGCGACCGGCCCGGCGGCGGCGATCGTGCCGGTGCGGGTGATCGTGCCAAGGGCGCGAGCAAAGGCGGCGGCGATCGCGCCAAGGCGGCGAACCGCGCCGGCGGCGGTGCGGCCAATCGTGGCGGCGGCGGCAATCGCGGCGGCGCCATGAACGTTTCCTCCGGCCGCTCGGCTGCCGCGGCATCCGCGCGCGGCCGCGCCAGCATGGCGAGTATGCCGCGCGGTGGCGGCGGACCGAGCTTTGCCGGACGCGGCGGCGGTGGTGGAATGGCGATGCGTGGCGGCGGCGGAGGCGGCTTCCGCGGCGGTGGCGGCGGTGGCCGGCGTTCCGACATCGCGCTGAAGCATGATATCGTCCTGCTCGGTCATCTCTCGAACGGCCTTGGCTATTATCGCTTCAGCTATATCGGCAGCGGCAAGGCCTATGTCGGCGTGATGGCGCAGGAGGTCGAGCAGGTGATGCCCGATGCCGTGACGCGCGGCAGCGATGGCTATCTGCGCGTCCATTACGAGAAACTCGGGCTGACGTTCCGCACCTATCGCGACTGGCTCGCCGGCGGCGCGAAGATTCCTGCGGAGATTATGCCATGACTGGTCTGAAATCGTTTAACCGTGCGCTGGTGCCCGGCGTCCTCGCGCTCGCGCTGCTCGGATCGGCGTCTCTCGCGCAGGAATCCTACAAGACACCGGAAGAGGCCGCCTCTGCCCTTGCTGCCGCGGTCAAGAGCGGCCCGAGGGACATTCTGAAGGTGCTCGGCAGGAACGCGGAGGACATCGTCTCATCCGGTGACGAGGTCGCCGACAACGACATCCGTCAGCGCTTCACCTCCATGTATGACGCCAAGCACGGCATCAAGGCGGAGGGCAACAAGACTGCTACCTTGATCCTCGGGCCCGACGATTTCCCGTTCCCGATTCCGCTGGTCAACAGCAGGACGGGCTGGGCGTTCGACACCGACGCGGGACGCATCGAGGTGCTGCGCCGTCGCATCGGCCGCAACGAGCTCGACGCGATCCAGACCGCGCTCGCCTTCGTCGACGCGCAAAACGAATATGCCGAAAAGGACCGCGGCGAGGGCGTCGGCGTCTACGCGCAGCGCATCGTCTCCTCGCCCGGCAAGAAGGATGGTCTGTTCTGGCGCGACGACAGTGACCCGAGCCCGCTCGGTGCGCTCGCGGCCGAAGCCTCGAAGGAGGGCTATCGCGGCGGGGACGTCGGACCTGAACCTTATCACGGCTATTACTTCCGGATTCTCAAAGGCCAGGGGCGGGACGCGCCCGGCGGCGCACTCAACTACGTCGTCAAGGGCAAGATGATTGGCGGCTTCGGCCTGATCGCCTGGCCGGCGGAATACGGCAATTCGGGCGTCATGACCTTCCTCGTCAATCATGACGGCGTCGTCTATCAGAAGGATCTCGGCCAGCGCACCGAGTTCATCGCGCAGCGCATCACGCTGTTCGATCCCGACCAGACCTGGAAGAAGGTCGATGCAGCAAAACCCTAAGTGGCGAGCGCGCCGACGCGCATTTCGCCTGATCGCGCTGCTTCTGCTTGCACTCGGGCTGAGCCTGCCGGCGACGCCGTCCTTCGCGCAGGCGGCCGGTCAGGTCAGAGTGAAGATCGTCAAGGCAGGCCTCCTGGTCGGCGGTGGCGCCGGCAGCGGCGTGTTGACGTACCGGGGCAAGACCTATCCCTTCAAGGTCAGCGGCCTGAGTTTCGGCATCACGGTCGGTGCAACTCTCGGCCGTCTCGACGGCTGGGCATCCGGCATCCGGGAGGTCGGTGATTTCGCCGGCACCTACAGTTCCGTCGGCGGCGGCTTTGCGCTGGTCGGCGGTGCCAACGGTGTGCACCTCCGCAACGAAAAGGGCGTAACGATGGTGCTGCAAGGCCCGAAGGCCGGGCTCGAGCTGGCGGCCAATATCAGTCAGATCACGATCGTTTTGAGGTGAAAGCTCAGGCCGGCCGCGCGGACCCAAGCGAGAGCCACAGCCGCACCGTTCTCGGATCTTCACTCCGTCCAGGCCTGAATCCCGCCTTCGCGAACACGCTGCGCATGGGCGTGTTGTCGGACAGAACCTCGGCCGTGAGCTCTCGTACGCCTTGCGCGCGCGCGATGTCCGTCAGGTGCCTCAGCAGCAGCGAGCCTACGCCACGGCCTTGCCAGGCATCCACCACGACGAAGGCCATCTCGGCCTGACCGGGCTCGACGACAACGTACCGGCCCCCGCCGATGATGGCGTATCGACCCTGTTCTTCGGCGAGAGCGGCCAGCGCAACGTGATTGCTGAAATCCACGTCCATGAAGTAGGCGCGCTCCTTCTCCGAGAAGTGCCGTTTCAAAACGAAGAACCGGCTCTGCAGCGACTGCGGGCCGGTACGCGCGATGGCAGCGAGCATATCCGCCTCGTCGCTGGCGCGAAGCGCGCGGATCTGGATCGGAGTGCCGTCCTTCAGGACGGTTTGCACGCTGTAAGTTGCAGCTTGTGACATGACGATGTTGCTCGTCCAAACCGTCCAGCCGGGTCTCATGCCTTATAATGCAGGATAACGCCTCCCAAGCGTGCAGATCATCTTGACCTAGATCAACGTTCGTCCTCGCCCAGGGCCGTCAATGCGCGAGGGCGACGGAGAGGTCGAGAGCATGGCCATGGACAGCGTACAAATTCCGGGCGGCCCCATGTCGGGGCTGGTCGCCTCGGCAGTCGAATACCTGGTCGATGCGGGACAGCGCAGTGTCCTGTTCCTGGATATCATGCGCCGGCGCGGGGATCAGTACAGGCAGCATGTCGCGCAAACCGCCCCGCATGTTCTGCAATATGCGGCCGAATTGATCATGGACGGGCGCCAGCTCGCCGAACCTGTCAATTACGCGCTGGTACGCATCGTTCCGCCTGCCAACGTCGAGATCGACATGAGCCGGCGGCCGTTCGTCGTGGTCGACCCGCGTGCGGGCCACGGCCCCGGCATCGGCGGCTTCAAGGCCGACAGCGAGATCGGGGTGGCGATGAAGGCAGGCCATCCCTGCTACTTCATCGGATTCCTGCCGGACCCGATGCCCGGTCAGACCATCGAGCGCATCGCGCGTGCCGAAGCCATCTTCATCGAAAAGGTCATGAGCCTTCACCCGGATGCCGACGGCAAGCCCTGCGTGATCGGCAATTGCCAGGCCGGATGGGCCGTCATGATCCTGGCCTCGCTGCGTCCCGAGCTGTTCGGCCCGCTGATCATCGCCGGCGCGCCGCTGGCCTATTGGGCCGGCGTGCACGGAAAGTATCCGATGCGCTACTCGGGCGGGCTACTTGGCGGAAGCTGGTTGACGGCCCTGACGTCTGATCTCGGCGCCGGCAAGTTCGACGGCGCATGGCTGGTGCAGAACTTCGAGAACCAGAACCCGTCGAATACGCTCTGGACCAAGCAGTACAACGTCTATTCCAAGGTCGACAGCGAGGCGGATCGTTACCTCGAATTCGAGCGTTGGTGGGGCGGCCACGTCAATTTGAACGCCGAGGAGATTCAGTTCATCGTCGATGAGCTGTTCGTCGGCAATAACCTCGCCGCCGGCAACATCGAAATGTCCGATGGCCGGAAGGTTGATCTTCGCAACATCAGATCCCCGATCGTGGTGTTCTGCTCGGAGGGCGACAACATCACGCCGCCGCAGCAGGCGCTGCATTGGATCCTCGATTGCTATGCCGATGTCGATGAGATCAGAGCCTACGGCCAGACCATCGTCTACACCGTGCACCAGAGCATCGGCCATCTCGGCATCTTCGTCTCCGGCGGCGTTGCCAAGAAGGAGCACGCGGAATTTTCCAGCAACATCGACCTCATCGACGTTCTGCCGCCCGGGCTCTATGAAGCAACATTCGAGGCGAAGGACGAGGAAACCGCAAGTTCGGATCTGGTCGTCGGCCAGTGGGTGATGCGATGCGAGGCACGGACGCTCGACGACATCCGCGCCATGGGCGGCAATTCGCCCGAGGACGAGCGACGCTTTGCCACCGCCAAGCGGATTTCGGAAATCAACCTGGCGGCCTATCAGAAATTCGTCCAGCCGTGGGTCAAGCGCATGGTGACACCACGGATGGCGGAATGGGCTCACAACATGCATCCGCTGCGGCTGCAATACGAGCTGTTCAGCAGCCAGAATCCCTATATGGCGGCGGTGAAATCATTGGCTGAGAAGGCCGCCGAGGAGCGCAAGCCGGTCGCTGCGGACAATCCGTTCCTGGCGTTCCAGGAGCAGATCTCGAAGCAGGTCGTTCACGCCCTCGACAGCTGGCGCGATTCACAGGAGGCGCTCAGCGAAGCGATGTTCCTCAGCGTTTACGGATCCCCGGCGCTCCAGGCGGCGGTCGGGATCGACCCGACGTCCACACCGTCGCGTCGGCGTGAGATGTCCGCCGAGCATCGCGCCATGCTCGAAAAGCGCATCGCCGATCTGAAGTCGCGGATCGGTGAGGGCGGCCTCCGTGAAGCGGCGCTGCGCGCTTTGCTCTATGTCGGCTCGGCACGGGGGATGGTGGACGAACGCAGCATCGAGGCTCTGCGCCAGGTTCGCAGGGATCATGGCGGCGCACGCATGTCGCTTGCCGAGTTCAAGATGCTGGTACGGGAGCAGTTCTTCATGCTGTTGCTCGATCGAGAATGGGCGCTCGCCGCAATACCGAAATTGCTGCCTGACGACGTCAACGCTCGTCGCGCAGCATTTGAAGCGATCGAGCGGGTGCTGTCGGCCAGTGCGGACGTCACGGGCGAGCGCGCAAACCGGCTGCGGCAGATCGCTGGCCTGTTTGGCCTCGAGACCGCGGACGGTTCCGAAAGGGCGTCGAACGTTGCCCCTTTCGATCCCAAGGCGAAGGCATCGTAACGCGGGTTGTGAGGATCGGGAGCGACATCATGTCAGCAGATGCGACGGCCACGCAGTCTCCCAGCAAGTATGACCGCCTGATCGCCGCGGCCAAGGCGATCCCGCCGACGCCGACCGTCGTCGTGCATCCCTGCGACGAGACATCCTTGCGGGGCGCCGTCGACAGCGCGTCTGCCGGCATCATCCGGCCGCTCCTGGTCGGGTCGGAGCGCAAGATCAGGGATACGGCTGCCAGGTTCGGTCTGGACATCGCGGGTTATGAGATCGTGGATGCCGCACACAGCGACGATGCCGCCGCGAAGGGTGTCGAATTGATCCATGCCGCGCGCGGCGAATTGCTCATGAAGGGCAGCCTCCACACCGACGAGCTGATGCGGGCCGTCACGGCCAAGGTCGGGGGATTGCGGACCGACCGGCGCATCAGCCACGTTTTCGTCATGGATGTGCCGGCCTACGCCGAGACGATCTTCGTCACTGACGCCGCGATCAACATCTTCCCCGATCTGGACGCCAAGCGGGACATCATTCAGAACGCGATCGACCTCTACAATCAGGCGGGCTTCGGCAAGTCGCCGCGGGTGGCCATCCTTTCCGCGGTCGAAACCGTCACGTCGAAAATTCCCTCCACCATCGAGGCCGCGGCGCTCTGCAAGATGGCGGATCGCGGCCAGATCACGGGCGGCGTGCTCGACGGGCCGCTGGCCTTCGACAATGCGATCGACCTCGAATCGGCGCGGATCAAGAGCATCAAGTCCGAGGTGGCCGGCCGCGCTCAGATCCTGGTCGTGCCCGACCTCGAAGCGGGCAACATGCTGGCCAAGAACCTCGCCTATTTCGCCAAGGCCGACGGCGCCGGCATCGTGCTCGGCGCGCGTGTACCCGTGGTCCTGACCTCGCGTGCGGACAGCCCAAGAGCGCGGATGGCGTCCTGCGCGGTTGCTGCACTTTATGCTCACGCGCGGCGCCAGAAGGCGCCGACTATCGCGGCGTGACCGCCATGGACAGCATCCTCGTCGTCAACGCCGGCTCATCCAGCGTCAAGTTCCAGGTCTTTGCGATCGAGGGAGAGGGCATTCTGCGCCGCCTGATCAAGGGGCAGGTGGACGGCATCGGCAGCCGGCCGCGCTTGCGGGCAAGTAGGCCAGGCAACGATCCCATGGCGGATCGGGCCTATCCCATCGAGGCCATTCCGGACGTGCCGGCGGCGATGGACATCGCGGGGACATGGCTCCGGAACGAAGCGCGTATCCATCCGTTGGCGGTCGGGCATCGCGTCGTCCATGGCGGGCCTGATTATGAGCGGCCGGTTCTGATCGACCACGGCGTGGTGGCGCGGCTGGAGCGTTTCGTCACGCTGGCGCCGCTGCATCAGCCGCACAATCTGGCGCCGATCCGCTCGATCCTGGCCAATTTCCCGGCGATCCCGCAGGTCGCTTGCTTCGATACCGCGTTTCACCGCACGCACGGTCCGCTGGCCGATCACTACGCCATCCCCCACCAGCTCCACGCTGAAGGTGTGCGGCGCTACGGCTTTCACGGGCTCTCCTATGAGTACATCTCCAGGACCCTGCCGCAGATCGCGCCAGACATCGCAAAGCGCCGGGTGATCGTCGCCCATCTCGGCAGTGGCGCGTCGATGTGCGCGATGAAAAATGGGCTGAGCGTCGAGAGCACGATGGGATTCACCGCGCTCGACGGGCTGCCGATGGGCACGCGCCCGGGCCAGCTCGATCCGGGCGTCGTGCTGTATCTGCTGTCGGAGAAGGGAATGACGGCATCGAAGGTGCAGGATTTTCTCTATCGCGATTGCGGATTGAAGGGGCTTTCCGGGGTCAGCAACGACATGCGCGAGCTGGAGACGAGCCTTGATCCAAAAGCGAAGCTGGCGGTGGACTATTTCGTCTATCGCATCGGTCTCAATGCCGGCATGCTGGCCGCGGCTCTGCAGGGGATCGATGCCTTCGTCTTCACCGCCGGCATCGGCGAAAACTCGAGTGGCATCCGCGCGCGTGTGGCGGAGCAGCTCGGCTGGCTCGGCGTGGCACTCGACCCTGCCGAGAACACGCGCCATTCGCGGCTGATATCGACAAGGACGAGTCTCGTTCCGGTCTACGTCGTCCCGACGGACGAGGAGCTCATGATCGCGCAGCACACGCTGACGCTGTTGATGAGCGGCCATTCGCCCGATTCCAGACAAGAGAGGGTGTCATGATTCCAGTATTTCCGGACAGCAAGGTCGCCCTGAAGGGGAAAAAGGGCCTCGTCGTCGGCATCGCCAACGACCAGTCGATCGCCTGGGGCTGCGCCAGGGCGTTTCGCGCACTGGGCGCCGATCTCGCCGTCACCTATCTGAACGACCGCGCCAAGAAGCACGTCGAGCCGCTGGCGCAGGCGCTCGAAGCGCCGATCTTCCTGCCGCTCGACGTCATGGTCGAAGGCCAGACGGAAGCGGTCTTCGAGCGGATCAAGTCGGAGTGGGGGCAACTCGATTTCCTGCTTCATTCCATCGCCTTCTCGCCGAAGGAAGCACTGCATGGTCGCGTGGTCGATGTCGGCCGCGACGGCTTTCTGACGACCATGGACGTCTCCTGCTGGTCGTTCCTGCGGATGGCACATCTTGCCGAACCCCTGATGAAGAACGGCGGCACGATGTTCACCATGACCTATTACGGCAGCCAGATGGTGGTGGAGAACTACAACATCATGGGCGTCGCCAAGGCGGCGCTCGAGGCCGCGGTTCGCTATGCCGCGGCGGAGCTCGGTCCGAAGGGCATCCGTGTGCATGCGATCTCGCCCGGACCGCTTGCGACCCGCGCGGCCTCGGGCATTCCGGAGTTCGACGAGCTGATGGACAAGGCGCAATCCAAGGCGCCGTCGCGCAGCCTCGTCAGCATCGATGACGTCGGCAATGCCACCGCGTTTCTGGCGCTCGACGGCGCCAAGCTGATCACCGGTGGCGTGCTGTACATCGACGGCGGCTATCACATCATCGATTGAGCGCGGGTTGCCGCCGCGCTGAGCAGTCCGGCGACCCATGGGCCGATGGTGACATATTGCCGGTGTTTTGCCCGACGACGCAACCCGGCTCTGGGTGAACAGCGGGGCGAACACGAAACCTCAGTCAAATCAGCCACATGTCTACTGTGCATGGGGTTGTTTTTCGACTTTTTGATTCACCGATAGTGCAGTGCGATCAATTCGGCGACACAGGCCGGCTTCTTGCCACCCTCGATCTCGATCACGAGGTGGTAGTTGACGCGCAGCCCGTCCGGCGGCACGTCCTCTGCTTCCGCAATCGTGACCCGGCCGCGCAGCTTCGAGCCCGCCGGCACCGGCGCGAGATATCGGATGCGGTCAGCACCGTAGTTCAGCGTGTTGCGCAGGCCCTTCAGGCCGATGACCGAGCGGATGAACAGCGGGGCAAGGGCAAGCGAGAGCAGGCCATGGGCGATGGTCTTGCCGCCCGGCATCTCCTGCTTGGCGCGCTCCTGGTCGACATGGATCCATTGCTCGTCGCAGGTCGCCTCGGCGAACTGGTTGATGCGGTCCTGCGTGATCTCGATCCAGTCGCTGGCGCCGATCTCGGTGCCGATTGCGGATTTGATCTCGTTGAAGTCGCTGAATATTCGCATGAGTTGACCCGTTTAGATCCTCATCTCCGGAACATTGTCGGGAATGGCGAGCTCGGCCTCCGTCAGCGCCAGGACCTCGCCGACGCTCAGGCCAGGCGCTGTTTCCAGCAACGTCGCCTTGCCGTCGGGAAAACCGATCACGGCCATGTCCGTCACGACGAGGTTGACCGGGCGTGCCGAGGTCAGCGGCAGCGAGCATTTCGCCACGATCTTCGACTTGCCCTTGGCCGCGTGCTGCATGGCGACGATCACGCGCTTGGCGCCGGTGACGAGGTCCATTGCGCCGCCCATGCCGGGAACCATCTTGCCCGGGATCATCCAGTTGGCGAGATGGCCATGCGCATCGACCTGGAGGCCGCCGAGCACGGTGACATCGACGTGGCCGCCGCGGATCAGTCCGAACGACATCGCGCTGTCGAAGGTGGAGGCGCCCGGCAGCGCGCTGATCGGACGTCCGCCGGCATCGGTGAGGGTCGGATGCGCCATACCCTGCTCGGGGATCGGCCCGGTGCCGATCAGTCCATTCTCCGACTGGAAGAAGACCTTCAGGTCCGACGGCACGTAATTGGCGACCAGCGTCGGAATGCCGATACCGAGATTGACGAGGTTGCCGTTCCTCAGCTCCTTGGCGACGCGCCGGGCGATGATGATCTGGGGATCCATGGTGTCACCCATTGGTGATGAGATAGTCGACGAGCGGCGCGGGGGTGACGACGTGATCGGGTGCAATCACGCCGACCGGGACGATATGCTCCGCCGTCACGATGACGGTGTCGGCCGCCATCGCCATGACCGGGTTGAAATTGCGGGACGTGAGCGCGTAGGCGAGGTTGCCGAGGTAGTCGGCGAGGAAGGCGTGCACCAATGCGAATTGTGCCCGCAGCGCCGTTTCCAGCAGGAACGGCTTGCCGTCGACTTCGATCTGACGCTTGCCTTCGGCCACCAGCGTTCCGACGCCGGTCGGCGTCAGCACGCCCCCGAGACCGCATCCGCCGGCGCGAATGCGCTCGACGAAGGTGCCTTGCGGCACGAGATCGACGGCGATCTGGTTCGCCAGCATCTGCTGCTGCGCCTTGGGATTGAGGCCGATATGCGTTGCCGTCAGCTTCGACACCAGGGCCTGATCGAACAGCTTGCCGACGCCCTTGCCGGGCGTGGCCGCGTCATTCGAGATCAAGGTCAGACCTGTCTTCCTCTGGCGCACGACCTCGTCGAGCAGCCGCTCCGGTGTTCCGACTCCCATGAATCCGCCAACCATGACGCTGGCGCCCGCCGGGATCATCGCAACGGCTTCTTCGACGGATACGGCCTTCATGATCGAAACTCCCGGTCGGCCGACGATGGCTGAAGGGCGGTAAAGTGCGGATGTTGGCGGGCGGGGGGCGGGCTCCCTTGATCTGGGTCAAGGCTTCCGGATCATTCCGCTCCGGCTGCGTCGATGCCGATGCTTTCGAGTATCTCGCGCCAGAGCTTGCGAACGCCGACGTGGCGCTGCTCGAGTGCCGCGCTCACCGCATCTCGGCATGGAGCGAGGTCGGGGCTACGCAGCCGCGCTGCACAGATTTGCTGCATGGCGATACGAATTGCAGCAATCTGCGCTGCAATAACGCGCTTCGCGGCGCTCGCGCGCAAGCATGACTGCTACATCGTCGTCGGCATGCCCGACCTACGGCGGTGCGGTCGACGTCGCCGATGCGGCGGTTCTGAAGAGCTGGGTCGGCGATATGGCCTAGAAGCTCGGCGGCATCGATGTCGTCGTCGCCAATGTCAGCGCGCTGGCGATCGGACAGGACGACGAAAGCTGGCAAAAGGAGTTCTCGACCGACATGATGGGCACCGTCCGGCTGGTGAACGCGGCCATGCCGTATCTGGAGAAAAGCGCGGCCGGCGCGATCGTTACGATATCGAGCGTCTCCGGGCGCGAGGTCGATTTCGCGGCCGGCCCCTACGGCACCTTCAAGGCGGCGATCATCCATTGCACCCAAGGGCTCGCCAATCAGCGGGGAAGGGCATCCGCGCCAATTCGGTTTCGCCCGGCAATACCTATTTTGAGGGTGGGGTTTGGAACATGATCAAGGACAACAATCCAGAGCTCTACAAGACCGCGCTGGCGCTTAATCCGACAGGACGAATGGGAACACCGCGGGAAATGGCTAACGCCTTGGTGTTTCTCGCGAGCCGCGCGGCGAGCATCATCACCGGCACGAACCTCGTCGTCGACGTTGCCTCGACGCGCGGCGTGCAGCTGTAGGCAGGCCGTATCGGCACTTGTTTCTCGCTAGAGCTTGCTGTTCCAAATTGGCCGTGATGGATTGGAGCGAGAGCGCGGCCTTGAGACGCCGGGAACGCCGAACTCCCCTGCATCAACGAAGATCCAGAAAGAGCGCTTGCAATTTCATGCTGGCCTTCAATTCCAGGGAGCAGAAATGCCTTGAGCTGCGGATACCTTGCGTGTGATGTCTCATGCTCGGGCCCTTCGGGCGCGCGATGCCGACGCTGATCGTGGTCTTTGTCCGGAGCGCCGTGCTTCCGCCCTTCGTACTCTCTCGCGGAGCCGCCTCAATTGAGCCAGCAGGCTCACGAGCTCGATCTTTGTGTCACGCAGAACAGCCAGGCTGCAAACCCCACTACTCACTACAACACCCCCAAACAGGCCCTTGCCGAATTCCTGACGGAAGCTCGGATTTGTGGCGACATGCCAGCAACGTCTAAGCGATGGCCGCCGGAGGCGTCGGTTCGTTTTGCGACAATGCGCGAAAATATTCTCAGGGGTTGCAATGCGTTGCAGCAGCAAGCGCTATCGGAAGGAGCATTTGGATACGCTCTCCGAAGCGCGCGTCATTTGCATCAGCACGTTGGCGCCGTACGAGCGGCCGCTACTGTTCTGACGATCGCCTCCTCGACCCAGGCCTCGCGGGCAAACCAGTTGTGATTGGCCCGACAGTCCGGACAAAGAGTATTGCCGAAAAACACGATGCTTCGCAGGAAAGTCTCACGATCGGATTTGATGCCGGTAGGAATCGCGCGGCCGGATTGCGGACACTTGACCATGATCATGCCCATACGAGCCTCCCTGAAACACGCATTTGTCGAGCAAAAGGGCCGGCCGGCTGGAGTGCGCTCTCGTCGGTGCGGGTGACTTGGGGGGCATCGCACCTGGGGTCGTTGTTCGAGCAAAGGGCAGCTTGCTCGTGACGACGCTTCTCCAACCGACCGGATTCCTGCTTGGCGAATTCTTGGGATACTGCCGGCTTTCGCCGCAATACCGAATGATGTCCGACCTCAACCGAAAGCTTCTGGGAGGCGCCAAATAATCGTCGTATCGAAATACCCGCGACTTCGTGCGGAACGTTCCCCCTGCAACGAAACCATCAATGTCCCCTCGACGGACAGGTCTGCCAACCGGATCACTGGTGTCACTCCCCTCGGTGCAGTTCGTTAACTATTCTCTTTTTTATTTAATGTGCAAATTAAAAGTGGCCTTGTCGGTCTGATTTGCGACTCTCGGCCGATTTATTTTATGCGCGGCGCGATGCATTGCCGAGGAACGTCAGTCCTTTTCTCCAGGCTTCAGCAGCCCTCATTCTCAAGTCAGTTCGGCGCGTGCTGCGCTTTGCCGGTTGTGCTGAATGGTCGCACCAGGTTCAAATATGAAACAAATTTTGATTATAAGAAAAATCAGTAAATCTCGTTGTTAATTGCTGCCGATCACGTAAGCTAAAGTCCTCGAGGTTTCTTCGGCTGGAGGAGACGATGTGGGAATTAATTCTTAACGAGTACAACCTCACCTCGGAGACGCTGCAGTTGGCTCAGATGCGCGAGGAATTGGTCAACATTGGCGAGAAGGAGCGTATTCTGAGAGAACGAAGTGCCGATCGCGAAGCTTATCGGTACCTCTTGGATGCTCATCGGTTGACCGCCAGAGCGAGCCTCCCTGGAGAGCAGGGGTTGAACATTTCTCCTCGAGACGGGGGCAAGGACGGTCAGCTCGCGGCATGACCGGCCGGATTGACGTGTCGAAGCGAGCCGGACCGGGTGGCGTGTGTTCGGGTGAATGGAAATCGCAGCGTCGCAGGCCGGGCTAGATTGAATGTCGCAGGCGGCGGCCGTTCGCTTGTCGGGTGCCGTCCCGGAGGCTGTCGCCGCCTCGCCGGCACAGGCCAGGCAGAATGGTTCACATTGGTGGAAGGCGTGCTGGAAAGATCGTCGGCAGAGATAGTGTTGAGACCGGCTCCGGATGCAGTATTCGCACTGTTGGATGGCCGAGCAATGATCTTCAGCGAAGCGGGGCAGAAGATCTTTGAACTCGACCGAGTAGGGGCATTCATCTGGTGTAAATTAGGGGAAGGCGCCTCGCTGGGAGACGTTTATCGGGGGCTTGCAGCGCAAGGCATTGACGAGCACGCGGCACGCCAGTTCACGCGACAGGCCGTAGATGTCTGGATCGATCGAGCGCTGCTCGAAGTCGATTGGCGAATGCCGACCGATTGCGTCTTCTCAGCTCATCTGGGTCGGCACAGAATAAGCGTCCGGGCTGCAAATCGGGACCTCTTGAGACGGCTGCTGTCGCCATTTTGTGTTTCGGACCAGAGTGCCGGCGGCGACGGCGACATCGCGATCGAGGCAATGATGCTGGATGAGCAAGTGTTCCTGCGCGCGGAGGATTCCAGCATTTCCAGATGCGAAGTCGAAGCACTGGCCCCTACGATCAAAGCTCACGTCACCGAGCGGCTTATTCGAAGCGATCGTTGGGTGTTCTCCCTACATGCCGCTTCTCTCGTGAAAGACGGCATGGGCCTGCTGTTATGCGGCCATCCGGGAGCTGGAAAGTCTACCCTCACGCTGCAGCTGGTGGACGCCGGATTCCGGTACGCAGGCGACGACGTCGCGCTGGTTGGCACCGACGGGACGATCTGCGGAGTCCCGTTTGCGATCACCCTCAAGGAAGGATCGTGGGACTTGCTCTCGCGACTGCATGGCGACCGCTACGACGCGACGCATTGCCGCTCCGACGGCGTTCGGGTGCGGTACGTACCCATTCCGGATGCACAGAACGAAAGCTTCTCCACAGGCTGGATCATCTTCTTGAACCGGGTCGCGAGCGGGCCGGCCGAACTGACCGCAATAGATCGTTTGGATTCGATGAAGCGGCTCGTCGAGAACGCATTTTCCAGCGATGGTAGACTGTCGCAGACTGGCTTTTTTGCGCTAAAGCGGATGGTCGCGGGCGCGCAATCGCTTCAACTCACCTACTGCGAGGCCGGAGAGGCTCGGCGTCTGCTTAGGGAATTGTGCAATGGCAGGGCATAGCAGCGCGCTCACGAGCCTCTGCAATTGCTTGCGGGGCATGCCGCCGGTCGAAGTAGAGTGGACGTCCGTCATCGGACTTGCAAATCAGACCCTGACGACGCCGGCGCTCATCGACTTTGTCGACAAATTCGCATCGATGCTGCCGGAGGACGTCTGCGCCTATATTCGCCATATCCACCGCCGAAATGGGTTGCGCAATGACCGCCTCGTCGTTCAACTCGAAGAGGCCGTCGTTGCTCTGAATGGTCACGGCATTACGCCGGTTCTACTCAAGGGGGCATCGACACTGGCGACCGCGCCCGAGGCGCGAAGAGGCGTTCGGATTATGTCCGATCTGGATATCATGGTCATGCCGGACGACGCCAGAACGGCAGTCGCCGCGCTAAGTGAAATTGGTTACGATATTCATGAGCAGACCCCTCCCGAAAGCCGGAGATGGCATGTCGATCTGAATCGCCCGCAGGACGTCGGGTCCATCGACCTGCAAGAGGCAGCTCCAGGGCCTGCGTACCTCTACCAGAACTTCGGGCATGTGCTGAACCATTGTGTTCCTGCGCCGCTCGGACGGGCAAGCGTATATATCCCCATGCCTATCTTCCAGGCGGTCACGTTGATCGTCCACGATCAGTTTCAGGACTATGGTTATTGGCTCGGCGACCTCGACCTGCGGCACCTTGTTGAATTGCGCGATCTAAACGCTTCCGCCGAACCCCTCGATTGGGAGAAGCTGACCTCTCTTGCCTCGAGCGACTTGATGAGGAACGCGGTCGAAACTCAGCTGATCGCTCTTGCCGAGCTGCTTGGCGTCGACATTCCGCATGCGTTGCGCTCCCGACTGATTCCTCGCCTGCAGTTCATGCGACAGGTGATGCAGGCACGTTTTCCGGCTACACGCGTTCCCTTCCTCGCAATGATGGTACTGGATCTCGGTAATCATCGGAAAGCGGCACGCGGCGCCGGGCGAGCTGCTGTGCATCCGCGTGGACTGTGGTCCCTACCGAGGGCGGACACCGTGCAGTTCCTGTTGAAGGCGGCCTTCGCGGAGCGCGCAGGGAAGGTCTAGATCACAAATGCCTTCGGTCGGGCGGCAGGGCCATCAATGCTCGTGACCACCAGCATTCCGGCTCGGCGCTTCGCCGTTCTCGCGAATCCTGAACTCCTCCAGCGTGTGCCCTGATTGGAGCGCTGCGACCAACCAGCGCGGCTGTTTGCCACGCCCAGACCAAGTCTCTGTGGGCTTGAGGGGATTGAAGTATTTCGGAACGACCTTCGGGTATTTGCGACGAGGGGGCTGACTTGAGCCAGTCGTTGTCGCCCCGCCCTCCGCCCCGGCGAATTGATCCGGCTGATTGAGTTGAGCCAGGCGCTTTTCCAATTCCCGCTTTTCGGCTGTGATCTTTTCAGCAAGAATCTTCGTCAGCTCCTCGTGGAGGAGCCAAAGTTCTTCAAAGTCCATGGCTTCGAGATCCTGCCTGCGCATAAGCATTCTCGTCACCGTTCGACCGGCACCTTGCGTACCTGTCTGTCACCTACGTCGAAGATCGCGGCGAACAATGGGCAGGGGAGCAAGGCTTGGTCTTCAAAATGGCCGCGACAATAAATAAATAATATATTATTTAATATATATTGCGAGGATTATTTTCATGTATTTATTGCGGGCGAGAAAACTTGCCGGAGTCTCGAAGAGAAGCATTGGAGATTCTCCACTGTCCACTGATCCCTCCTCAAGCGGCGATCAATCGGTTTATCGCGCCCTCGGCCGCAGCGGCCGATATTGAGGCGTCGAGCTACAAATACTGACGTTGCCGACGGGGCGGCCGAGCAGAGTGAGCTCGCGCTCCGTTTTCCGTTTAATGAGACGCCCCTCGCTTGAACCGCGTCTCGATACTCGCGCAGCGCGTGTTGTTACTAGAACCGCTATTAAATTCAGCGGATAATCACATTTTTAGTCTTGATTGGAACCGGCGACGCAGCTATGTGGAGCACCGAACTTGCCGTTCGGTTCCACGTTTTTTTTACACCGACCCAACCTAGCTTCTTGATTACTAGGCCGGGATTGTATTAAATGGGCGCAACCACAGGATGCCAGTATGTCGACCAAGAAGCTCGAACTAGAAGCGATGTCCCTTGATGATCTCTGGTCGCTTCATGAGGAGATTAGCGGCATTTTGTCGGATCGGATAAGGGCGGAAAAGCAGGAACTTGAGAAGCGTCTGGCGGTTCTCGGCGGCGGAATGGCTGCGTTAGCCGAAACGAGCGGGTTGGGCGTCTCTCCCAACGGCAAGCAGAGACGCAAATATCCGCGTGTACTGCCGAAATATCGTAACCCGCAAACTTCCGAAACTTGGTCGGGACGCGGCAAGCGACCGCGTTGGCTGGTTGCTGCCATGAAATCGGGCCGGCGGATCGAGGAGTTTCGCATCGGAGAGGCGGCTCCGAAGCTTCGACAGCGGGCGTGAGAACTTGCTGCGCCAGCGAACTGGCGCAGGTCGGCGCCTTACGTCGAGACCGAGCCTAATAGGCGTTGCGCCCTCGCAATACTTCCATAGGAGTTCGCAACAGGATTGCGAGATCCAGTCGAATACTCCAATTGTCGATGTACCAGAGGTCGTACTGGACACGTGTTTCTACCATGACTGCTGTAGGGGTGGGGCCCCGGCACCCATGGACTTGGGCCCAGCCGGTCAATCCTGGCCTGACCCGGTGGCGAAGCGCGTAGTTTCGCACGAGCTTGTCAAATTCACTGTCGTGCGCCACGGCATGAGGACGCGGGCCCACCAGCGACATGCTGCCGTCGAGAACATTTAGGAGTTGTGGCAGTTCATCGAAGCTCGTCCGGCGCAGCCATTTGCCGACGCGGGTAACGCGTCGATCGGCGCGGTTGGCCTGGAGGATTACAGGCCCGTCCTCGAGCACATGCATGGTCCGGAATTTGCGGATCAAGAATATTCGGCCGTTGAAGCCACAGCGTTGCTGCCGAAAGAATATAGGGCCGGGAGAATCCAGCTTGATCGCGACTGCAGCCAGCGCAAGCAGCGGGGCGAGCATCGCCAAGCAGAGGCCAGCCCCCATAATGTCAATCGTCCGCTTAATCGCGCACTCCAGCGGCGTCAGGGGGCCACGCTGGAGTTCTACACAAACGGCACTTCCAAGACTTCGCTTAGGGTGTCGAAGCAATTCGGACGTTGTGCCGACGGGCACGAAAATGATCGGGAACGGCAAAACGCGCAAATCGGCAACAAAGGCTCGCAATTCGGGCCATCGCTCCGGGTCAGCTTCCACCACCACCTGATCGAGCTGGCAGGTGCGGATGTGGTCGATGACACGGGCTGTGAGCCGCCTTCGGCAGGCAGGACCGAATCCGAACGGAGGCAAGCTGAACCTTTCTTTGACGAGATACCCGTGCATCGACAAGGTTTCGGACAATCCCACGTTCTTCGACAAGGGCTGATCGCTGATCAGGACAATATTCGTATTGGCGAACTTCCTGCCGCTCAGGGCCCTCCCGAGAAGCACCTTAACTCCCCACCGCTCACCCAAAAGTAAGCCCAGGGCCAAGACGCCGAAGAGCAGGCCTCGGTGCAGAGAGCTCTCCGGGCGGATTGCGAAGCCGAAAACCGCCAAAATGAAAAGCACCGAAGACATCCAAGCCAAACAGACCGCGCGGATCTGATTTCGGAGCGCGAGGAGCTCAACCGGTTGATAAAGCCCGTAGGCCTTCAGCAGGCAAACGAGACAAACTGCGCTAACCAGCGCCAAGCCAAGCGAGTTGCCCAAGTTGGCCGCGGCTTGTCCATTCTGCGCTTGGTACAGCAACGTGGAGACGATGCTCGCAAATAGGATGGTCGCAATATCAGCACCGAGCACTACGTGCTCGACCGCGTCATAACGGAGGGGCCATTTGGGCTCGGGGGATACTGTCGCTTCGGGACCGATACGATCCGTAACCTCCCGATCGGGGAAATGTCGGTTCACGAAATTCATGGCCGGGGCTCTGCGATTTAATATTAATTATTTATTAATTAAAGGTGTTTATCAAGTAAAATCCGCAGCTCGGCCTATTTAATGACGTGTGCCCCTTTGTCGCCGACTGCGATCGTAGCTTGGGCTGAGCTCGCGGCTCTTGAGGTTATCGAGAACGCATGCGGGAACTCCGCGCGTGCACCTCGTCGAGGAACGCCGGATCGAGTTCCGAAATCAGGCCCTCGAGATAGATCTTCCCATCAGCCGAGGCTGACCGGTAAGCGGTCACAAGGGCTGGCTTGAGGGCAGGCCGATGTCTAACGACGAGGCTGACGTCCCGTTTGATCAATTCGCGCAGATCAGTGTCCCGCACCATGGCATCTGCGGCGAGTGCGACCGATACGCGCAACGGAAGCAGGTCCAAATCATTCGGCGCGGTATAGTATGACATTCTGAGCATCGCTGCCGTGCTGGGCTGGGGCGAACTGTGCTTCGACGTAGCCGCGAGCAAGAGCCAAATGTCACCGCGGAGCGGCGAAGAGCGCAATGCACGAGCAAACTCGTCCGAAGTCATGGGAGGAGCCGTCCTTTGCTCGTCGGCAGCCAGAGCCGAATCCCGGGTAAAGCTAGATCCCCCTCGGATCCATAGGTCTCCACGCGCTGTCGCAAGGGAAACCGTCTTCGACATCGCGTTCGGCCCTGCTGCTGCAGTCGAAAGAACTGACGGCAAAGACGATCTTGCACCGAAGTACCGGTCGGGGAGCGCCATCCATGCTGCCTGCACGATCAACACAATACCAAGCACCATCAGGCTAACGCGGGGCCAAATGGTGACTGACGCTGAGGTCAACCTTCGGCGAGGCGCAGGTGTTTGATCTGCAATTTGGTCGGACGTCGCTTTCGTCTCAGACGATATGGCGTCACGTTCTGCGCCGGAGAGGCTTTGACCGAAAGCCAGGCCAAAAAGCGCAGCGACCAGAAGCGATGCTCCTAAGCCCAGAATTCCATGATCGGAAAACGCGAGTATCGTCACTGCAATCAAAGCGCCGGCGCCCAGCGCTGGGAAGACGTAATCGTAAGCACGTGACAGAGCACGTCTGATCAGAATAGAAGCGCAGAGCAACGCAGCAACCACCAGCGCGCAGAGAAAAGCCCACCCCATGTCTATAACGATCGTGGCGGCGGCGGTTGGCCATTCTGGCGAGTCGCCAACTCCAGCGTCCTGGTAAATCGGCAAAAGTACCGTCGAAGCACCCGCACCGGATCCTACCGGCGCGACGTCCTGCAGCATCCGTTCTGTTGCGGCCTGACTGCTCGTTGACAAGACGATCGTCAGATCGGTGTTCGTTCTGAAGGGAATGACCGTAGCCGTGGCAATGAAGATAATCGTGGCAGTTGCAAGGACGCCAGCAGTACCCCACAATCCCGGGAACCACCTGCGAACCGCGAACACCGAGAGCAAGATTTCTGAGCCGAGGAGGGCCGCGACGACTGCAGTTGAGTTGGCTCGAATGAGCAGCGCGGCCATGCAGATAATCATTGCGATGATCGCGGCGGACAGCGCAGGGAGCGGGCTTAGCGCAATTGTTCCTGGCCGACTGCGTCGGAGGACCTGATCGACCGCACGAATTGCCGTTGCGCAGGAGAGCAACACACCGAGCACCGCGATGGTTGAGCCGTCGGGCCCAGCCACACCGGTTATTTCCCTGCCGAACCACATGGCGGTAACGATTGTGGCTATCGACAGCAGAATATGCAGCAGTTGCGCGGCGCGATATCGGTCAAGCGCAATGGCTGCAGCAATGAGAGCTGCAGCGAGCACAGTGCAATACTGCACGAGCGAGAACATGGTCGCCGTGGTGTCGACTGTGATTTTCTCGGCGAGGGGCTCGTTTAAAGTCGCCGATGCAGTTGCCCAAATGGGATTGCCGAGTTTGCCAATCGGCATCGGCACCGCCTGCAAGGCCATCCAGAGCGCCGGAGCCGCGAGTACAGCGACGAGACTAGGACGGAGCAGTCTGGCAAGCCCGAGGGAGGAGGGCGGTAGAAAGATCGCGACCATTAGCGCCGCCGTTGCGAGTACCAACGACATCAACACCCAGCCTTGCAGGCTTTCCGGCATTGCGAACGCCGCGGCAATCGCCACCAACTCGGCCAATATGACAAGCCGGACCATCATGTAAACACCCTGGTGTGGTGCGGCCACTCCGCTGGTCCCTCGGGCCAGCTAACGGGTAGGCCGCTATGAACCAGCCTCAAGAGCCAGAAAGACCATAACGGATGTAATGGCTATCATGGTAATAGTAGCTCCGATGTCCGTCATATCGAGCCATCGCCTTGGTATCGGTCTTGCTGAGAACTGCCCCAATCAGAGATTCGTGAATGTTTGGTGCCGTGTGCAGTGCGTGTTGCACTACATCAATTTTGGTCCGGCCCCATTCGACAACGAGAATGTAGCAGTCAATCAGAGATGAAGTGGCTCGAACATCCACCAACGGTGTCAAGGGCGGAAGGTCGACGATGACGTAGTCATACTCGGCCCGTAAACGGTCGAAGAGTTTGCTTATCGAGTCCGCGCAAAGAATTTCGCTGGTGTGGAGCAAAGGTCCCCGACGCACGGCGGGCAGAAATGCAAGATTGGTCGTCGGGTCCCTCCAGACAGCGTCGGCGAGCGACCGGCTACCGTTTGCAACTTCGATGATGCCGCAGGCCGCCTTGGGCGCAAAGATGCCAGTCAGCGAGGGATTCCTGAGGTCGCAATCGACGATAATGGCTCTTTTGCCGGTGTGCCCGATCAATTGCGCGAGCGAAGCTGCAATCGTGGTCTTTCCCTCATTCGGTAACGCAGAGGTAATGCCGATGACCTGGGAAGAGATTTTCGCCGGATTGTGGTCGATGGCTAGCTTGATGGAACGAATGGCCTCCGTATATCGAGATAGCGGCATCCCGACCACCGTCTGATGAATTGCGGCTGGAGACGAAGAGATCCGTCGCTGAACATCATCATCGGTTTTCTGGAGGCGGATTGGTGGCTTGGGAGATTTGCGGGCCGGCAACAACGGGACCAAAGACAGACAAGGCAACTCCAGTACGGTTTCCACCTGTGAAGAGGTCCGAAAGACGCGGTCCATGACGTCTCTGAGGAGCGCCAAGCCGATGCCCAGCGCGAGACCGCCCAAGATGCCGAGCGCCAGTACCAACGTTGTCTTCGGCTTGCTCTTGCTCGCCGGCGGCAAAGCGGGAAAGAGTACCCGCGTGTCCGACGTGGGAAATGTCTCCTGCTGTGCGGAGCCCATATAACGCTGCAGGAAGGTCTCGTATAAGCTACGCAGGCCCTTTGCTCGGCTTTCCAAATCCTTGATGGTCAGTTCAGCAGAATTGACCGAACGGGACTGCGAAACGGCTTTGGATAATTGCTTTTCGATTTCTTCCTGGCGCTGTTTGGCGAGTTCAAATTCACTTCGGCTGACCTCGGCAAGTCTCCTTACCTCGTCGAAAATGGAGACGCGGAACTCTCGTGCGCGGTTCCGGACATTGACGACCGCCAGGTGGTCGCGACCGACCCTGGCCGCCAACTCGGCCTCACGTCTGGTGAGCTCCAGATATTGCTGGCGCAGCCCCGTAATAATCTGACTGTTCAGCGCGTCTGTCCCGATAGCATCCAGATTGTCTATCGAGGACGGATTTTTCGGATCGACGGCAAGGAGCGTTTGATAGCGAGCCAACTTGGCCGTGGCTTCAGATGTTTGAGCACGTGCCGCAGCCAATCGATTGTTGATTTCCGTGATCTGCTGCTCGTCGATGAGCTTTCCGTCAAATGAAACGATATTGTTCTGAGTCTTGTAGGCGTCGACGGCGCGCTGCGCAGCGAGAGCTTGGTCACCGAGATCACGCAGCCTCTCCTGCAACCAGCCTGTTGCCCTGCGATTGGCGTCGAATTTTGCATTGAGCTGGTCGGCAACATAGGTAGCTGCAACCGCGTTGACGATCTCGGCGGCTCGGGCTGCGTTGCTCGAATTGAAGCTTACCTCAATGACGTTGCTGTACCCGACACGCCCGGCTGAGAGCCGATTGAGAAACGCGTTTACGATAGTGTCCGATGGTCCGGCTTGCGCATCGGATGGCCCATGTTCCTTCGATGCATTCGAGGTCCATGACCGAATTCGCTGCCAGAGCGACTGAAGAGACAGCCCCGACGAATTAAAGTCCGGATCTTCCCTCAGTTTCAACTGATCGATTACCGCAACTGCAGTGGCCTTTGATCTCAGGAGCTGAAGCTGCGTCTCGATTTGATTGAGATCGAAAGCGGGCTCCGCGAGAATCGATTGCTGCTGGACAAATTGGGGCCTTGGATTGGCCAACAGGATCTGAACTTGAGCCGTATAGGTTGGAGGGACCAAACGGAGATAGAGCAGGCTGGCCGCAGTGGCGAGTGCGGCAGTGATAAGGATTACGAGATACTGGCGCCTCAGAAGCCCGATGCCGAAATTGATGACTTCCGTGATTCCTCCGCCGGCTGCCTGGGTGGGTTGGGGCAGCCCGTTCACCGGCAGCCGCATTCTATCGGTGTGTTGAAGATTGTTCTGGAGCATCACGTACCTGTCCGACGTTGGGTCACGTTGCGGCCCCCCGCGCGCAAGCCAGCATTTAATGAGACCTGCGAGAAGGCTGCAGATTATATACCCCATAAAAATCCACTTGCCAAATTAAATAAATCATATATTAATTTGGCTGCGGATGAAAATAGCGACGAGCCGGTTCTGTCTGTGTGTACGTTGAAGAACTCGATGGGATTTCCGTAATTTACGGTCACTCGCGGCGGCTCTGTCAAAAATAACGCGAGCGCTTAGCCGAGGTTGGGAGCTGGCGCAAAATTAATACCGTCGGGGATTATACGAAGCCCGATCCGATTGAGAGCGGGCAGGAGAGTAATCCAATGTTGGAACTACGGTCCTTGGCGATCCCTGATGTCAAAGTCATTCGCACAGATCGGTTTTCCGACGCCCGTGGTTACTTCTGCGAGACTTTCCAGCGACCGGCTTTTGCGGAGAAGGGAATTCTCCATGACTTCGTTCAGGATAATCAGTCCAGCTCGGATCGGATCGGCACGGTGCGCGGCTTGCATTTTCAGCGGCCGCCCTTCGCGCAGGCGAAGTTAATACGGGTGGTGAGCGGGGCGATTCTCGATATTGCAGTTGACCTTCGCCGTTCATCACCCAGCTTCGGCAAGCACATCGCGATCCAGTTGGATAGCGAGAGCGGTGAGCAGGTTTTCATTCCGAAGGGGTTCGCGCACGGTTTCTGTACGCTCCAGCCTAAGACCGTCGTCTTGTACAAAGTCGATCAGGTCTATGCCCCAAGTCACGACGGTGGCGTCTATTGGGCCGATCCGACATTAGCGATCGAGTGGCCCGTGGCAATCTCGGAGGCTCAGGTGTCGCCAAAGGACCAGACCCTTCCTACGCTCTGCCAGCTCGGTTGCGTTTTCGACTAATGGAGACGAGTAGAATGCGTATCTTGGTGACCGGCGGAGCGGGCTTTATCGGTTCTGCGGTCTGTCGCCGTTTGGTGTCACAGACTGGTGCCGCAGTGATCAACATCGACAAGTTGACATACGCAGCCAACCTGGCTTCGCTCGCGAGCATCGAGAAGCTGGAGACTTATGCGTTGCTGCAATCCGACATCTGCCATCGCGCGACCATGGATCTTGCGTTCGCCGACTATGAGCCGGACGCGATCATACATCTGGCCGCCGAAAGCCACGTCGACCGCTCGATCAACGGACCTGACGCCTTCGTCAATACCAACGTAATAGGTACTTACACGCTCTTGGAGGCCGCCAGAAATTACTACGAACGACTGCCGTCTTCGAGGCGGAAGCAATTCCGCTTTATCCATGTGTCGACAGACGAAGTCTACGGCTCATTGGGACCAGACGATCTGTTTCGCGAGGATACGCCCTACAGGCCGAGCTCGCCCTATTCGGCGAGCAAGGCCGCCGCGGACCACCTCGCACTCGCGTGGTTTCGGACCTACGGCCTGCCGGTGATCGTATCGAACTGCTCGAACAATTACGGGCCGTATCAGTTTCCGGAAAAGCTCATCCCGCTTACGATCCTCAATGCGATCGATCGGAGGCCACTGCCGGTCTATGGCGACGGTAGAAATATCCGCGACTGGCTTCACGTCGATGATCATGCCGCTGGCTTGATAAGGCTTCTGTACCGAGGAAGACCCGGCGAGAAGTATAATTTCGGCGGAGATGCCCAGCGATCCAACCTGGAGGTCGTCACCCGGATCTGTGACGTTGTGGATCGATTGTCTCCGGGCGCCGGATGTCGACGTTCTCTCGTTACGTTCGTGCCGGATCGTCCGGGCCATGATGCGCGCTATGCAATCGACGCATCGAAAGCACATCGCGAACTCGGCTGGGAACCGACGAGAACTTTCGAACAGGGCTTGTTCGAAACCGTTGGATGGTATCTCAAGAACCGAGCGTGGTGGGAGCGTGCTCGCTGCGGTGTCTATGACGGCTCGCGTCTGGGTCTCCTGGCTGCCCAAAGCTGAGGTGAAGATGACAGATCGACCGATCCTCTTTGCCGGGCGGAATGGTCAGCTGGCAATGTGCCTTCGTGATCTTGCCACAATGCGCGGTTTGCCTGCGGTGGCTCTCGGGCGCCCAGAACTCGATCTGGAGAATCGGGAAGGGATCGACAAGCTCATTGGGTCGATCGGGCCGTCTGCAATCATCAACACGGCCGCCTATACGGCGGTAGATCAGGCTGAATCCGAAGCAGCGAGGGCCTTCAGCATCAATCGTGATGGCGCGGCCGCGCTGGCGGATGTCGCGTGGCAACTGAACATTCCGCTCATCCATCTGTCGACCGACTATGTCTTCGACGGTGCGAAACCGGATGCGTACGACGAAAGCGACATTCCAGCGCCGTTGAACGTCTACGGCGCATCCAAGCTTGCCGGGGAGGCTGCTGTATTGGCAGCGCACCCGCTCGCGACCGTGATCAGATGCTCCTGGCTTTACAGTCCCTATGGCAGCAACTTCGTCCGAACGATGCTGCGGCTATGCGAGACGCAGCAGGTCGTAAGGGTTGTCAGTGACCAGCATGGTAACCCGACTTACGCGTTCGACCTCGCAGACGCCGTCCTCCGGATCGCACAACGGTCAGTAACGGACGATCGCAGGGCCACGGCCGGCATCTTTCATCTCGGTGGCCAAGGCGAGGCAAGCTGGCACGATTTTGCGCAGGCAATCTTCCACGAGTGTTCCCGTCGTGGTGCCCGGATTCGGGCGCTCGAGGCGATCACGACCGAGCAATTTCCGACCGCTGCGCGTCGACCTCGGAACTCGCGTCTGGACTCATCCAAGGCCGAACGCGTGTTCGGGATTCGCTTGGCGCCTTGGCGCCATTCACTTCAAGCTTGTCTGGACCAGCTGGTCGGAGAAGGAGAAACCGATGCTGAAGGGAATCGTGCTGGCTGGCGGCAGCGGAACGCGCCTCTATCCGATCACGCGCGTGGTCAGCAAGCAGTTGCTCCCGATCTATGACAAGCCGATGATCTACTATCCGCTGTCGACGTTGATGTTGGCAGGGATCCGCGAAATTCTGATCATCACCACGCCTTCAGACCGGTGTCAGTTCGAGCGATTGCTGGGCGACGGCAGCCAATGGGGTATCCGGCTCAGCTACGCGGAACAAACCCGACCCGCCGGTCTCGCGGACGCGTTCATTGTCGGTGCCGACTTCATCGGAAACGATCGCGTAGCGATGGTGCTTGGAGACAATATTTTCTTCGGCGACGGCCTGAGCGAATTGCTTGCCAGGGCAGCAGGTCGCGAAGAAGGCGCAACGGTTTTTGCCTATCACGTGCGAGACCCAGAACGATATGGCGTGGTCGCGTTTGATGAAGCGGACCGCCCGGTGTCGATCGAGGAGAAGCCCAAACGGCCGGCTTCGAACTGGGCGATCACGGGGCTGTATTTTTTCGACAACCGCGTCGTTCGCTACGCTCGCCGCGTCGAGCCATCGGCGCGCGGCGAGCTCGAGATTACCGATCTTCAGATGCGTTACCTTTCGGCCAATGCGCTCCATGTTGAACGCATGGGGCGGGGATTTGCGTGGCTGGATACCGGCACGGTCGAATCTCTCATCGATGCAGGGACGTTCGTGCAGACCTTGGAAAAGCGGCAGGGAATGAAGATTGCCTGCCTTGAGGAGGTCGCGTTCAGGCTCGGCTTCATCAATCGCGATCAACTTCTTGCGCTGGCGCAACCGCTGGAGAAGAGCGGCTACGGCAAATATCTCAGCGAAATCATGCGACTGCCGCAATTCGTCTCGCGCTAGCGCCACTCAGTCGATATTCGAGACCTAGTTAAATTATGTGTATTGAATTGACCGCAGTTTAAAAGGCAATTAAAATATAGAGAGGCGATTATTTATTTAATCGGTATGCTCATGCTGGTTCAAAAGGCGAACGCCTTCGGCCGGGGAACTCGGCACGTTTGGGGGGAGGATATTCCAGCCCTTTGGCCGGAATCGCCGTTCGTGAGCGCTTTCGCGGGTTTCGACGCACTTGGCCTCTGGGCTCCGCGGCTCGTTGATCGGCCAGTAAGCGGATCATTCACCGCCGGGGGGGACGCCTCGTTCTTCGAACAGACGTTTCGGCCCGACTCGGGTGATCCGTCGGGCTTGCGCGGCGTTATGCCCGCTCTCTTCGCCGCACCTTCCCGGTCGCGGTTGTCTGCGCTTCTGTCTTCGACGTCTTTGACGAGCGGTCATAATGGCCTGACGCCAACGTTCTCATCTGTGGCGAACGAAGCGGCGCAGAAATCTCAATCGGTTTCCACCCCTGGCGCCACTCACTGGGTCCATCCGAGTGACGGAGCCTGGAATGTAGCAACGAATTGGAGCGCCGGGCTTCCGGGGATCATCGATGCCGCGTTCCTCGATGCAGCAGGAACGTATGTCGTCACGAGCTCGGCCGGTGTCGACATTGGGAGCCTGGTCCTCGATGCAGGTGCGACGCTTTCGTTGGGGGCCGGCTCGCCGTTTGTCGTCGAAGGCGATGTGCTGAACAATGGGACAGTCGAGGTTGGAGCGTTCCTTGGCAATCGCATTACGACCGGGGAGTTTAGGGGTGACGTCAGCGGTACTGGATCTTTCGAGATTGCAGACAAGGCGATCCTGGAGATCGGAGGTTCGGTGTCCGGCCAGTTCCTGAATGGATCGTTCTCCGGCATAACCGTGTCGTTCGAAACGGGAACTGGTACGCTTGTCCTCGATCAGTCGGCCAACTTCGCCGGGTTGATCACAGCTTCATCGCCGGGAGCAGCGCTTTCGCCGGGGAATCTAGTCGACCTGAGGGATCTGCCCTTCACATCGTCGATGTCGGCGACCGTCTCCTCCTACGATAGTAGCTCGAATATCAGCACGGTGGATTTCAGCAACGGTGCGGCCAATGTTACCTTGCTGTTCTCAGGGATGGACTTGAACTGGAATTTCAAGAGCGATGGGCTGGGCGGCACCATCGTCTCCGATCCTCCGACGAATCCCACCGTATTGGAAAACCAGAAGCCAGGCACGCCGAGAAGTGTTTGGGAGATCCAGCCGGGCGACAATTCGACTGTGACCCAGGGGTTTGCGACAGCAATCAGCACCAATGTCGGGGGGACGGTCCAATTCAAGATCAACAACCTGACCGGAAATCCGAATTATCGCGTCGATGTTTACCGGCTGGGCTATTACGGTGGCAATGGTGCCAGACTGGTTACGAGCCTGCAGCATCAGGCTGCAGCCGCGGTCGTCCAACCCGCTCCCTTAAGGGACGCGTCGACCGGTCTCGTAGATGCAGGCAACTGGAGTGTAACCGATTCCTGGAGCGTGCCAACCGATGCCGCCTCGGGCGTCTACATCGCCAACGTCATCAACGGTACCGAGATTTTCCAGATTCCATTCATCATAAGGAACGATGCTTCGCACAGCGACATCGTCCTGCAGACAAGTGATCAGGATTGGCAAGCCTACAACGGTTGGGGAGGGGCCAACCTGTATTTCGGGAACGGCCCCGGCATCAATGGATCGGCCTACGCGGTCAGTTACAATCGCCCCCTCGTGACGCGCGACGGCACCGGAACCTTCTCCGAGGGGGGAGATTCCCCCTTCACGGCTGAGATCGCGGCCATCTATTGGCTCGAGCAGAACGGGTACGATGTCTCTTACATTTCTGGGATAGATGCTGCGACAAACGGCTCGTTATTGCTCAATCACAAAGTCTTCATGGACGCGGGGCATGACGAGTATTGGACCGAAGCTCAGCGCGCCAACGTAGAGGCCGCAGCGCACGCCGGCGTGAACCTTGCGTTTCTCACAGCCAACGAGATCTTTTGGAAAACGAGGTTAGCGCCCAACATCGATGGCAGCGCGACACCCAATCGCACGCTCATTAGCTACAAGGATACGCACGCAAATGCGCTGATTGATCCGTCAGGACAGGCGACCGGAAACTTTTCCGACCCGCGGTTCGGGGCTCCGCTTCCCTCGAATCAGCTGACCGGCACATTGTTCGCGGTCAACGCGTTTCGGTACGATACGATCACGATACCGTACCCGATGACCCAATTGCGCTTCTGGCGCAATACGGCCGTCGCGCAAACCCCAGCCGGGCAGACTGCCTCGCTCGTACCTGGCTTATTGGGCGTTGAGTGGGACATCGCGCCGGACAATGGATTCCGCCCAGCCGGGTTGGTCAGTGTCTCGTCTTCCACAATCAATGTGGACGGGAAGTATCTGCTTGACTACGGCAACACCTTCGGAGCGGGCACGGCGACCCACAATCTCGTGCTGCATCGTGATCCTGTCAGTGGTGCACTGATCTTCTCGGCCGGTTCTATCAACTGGCCGTGGGCGCTTGCTAGCGACCACGACGGACCGGCGACGCCTGTTGATCCGAACGTTCAGCAGGCGATGGTTAATCTTTTCGCCGACATGGGGGTTCAGCCGGCGACGCTGCAGGCGAGCTTGACTGCCGCAATCCGGTCGACAGACGCTGCGGCGCCGAACTCCAGCATCACCAATCTTTCTGCCGCCACTGTTGTCGAGGGGCAGTCGATCACGGTGACGGGGACGGCCAACGACGCGGGTGGAAAGATTGCCGGCGTCGAAATTTCCACGGATGGTGGAACAACCTGGCACCCAACCAACAGCAATGTTGGCGCGACGAACGTGACGTGGTCATATACGTTCGTCACAGGCGCGCAGGGGACATATGGTCTCAAGACCAGGGCGGTCGACGACAGCTTGAACCTGGAAACACCTGGTGCGGGCACGACCTACACGGTCACGCCATCTTCCAACCTGACACTCTTCAGTCCGACTGATACGCCTGCGGTGATCTCAAACAGCGATTCCGGAGCAGTCGAGGTCGGCGTCAAATTCATCCCCGCTGTGTCGGGCAAGATCACCGGCATACGTTTCTACAAGGCGTCTGATAATACCGGAACTCACATCGGTGACCTCTGGACCACCAACGGGACGCTGCTTGGGAGCGCCACGTTTAGCAACGAAACAGCGAGCGGCTGGCAGCAGGTTGATTTCGCGACTCCTGTCAATGTGCAGGCGGGCGTCACGTATGTCGCTTCCTATCACACGAACACTGGCCACTATTCGTCGACCGACTACTACTTCATCGACTACGACGGCCTGACGAAAGGTGCGCTCACCGTGCCTGGTAGCAGCCTCAACGGCGTCTACGCCTATGGGAGTAGCCCCGTCTTCCCCAGCAACGTTTCCTATGTCAAGGCCGCGAATTACTGGGTCGACGTCGTTTTCAGCGATTCAGGCCTGACGTCGCCGCAAGCTCACGAAGACAGCGGCTTTACAGTCAGCCAAAATGGCGTGCTGAACATTCCGGCATCGACGCTGCTTGCGAACGACACCAACCCGTCCGGGCTGGCTTTCTCGATTACCAGTGTCGGTAACCCGGCCAACGGAAGCGTAAGCTACAATTCACAGAACCAGACGGTGACTTTTACTCCCAGCGCCGGTTATGCCGGGGCGGCCAGCTTTACCTACACGATCACGGACACGAGTGGCCAAAGCGGGTCCGGCCAGGTCTCGCTCAAGGTCAACTATCCGGCCTCTGCACAGAGCCTGTTCGGCACCAATGATGCACCGAGCGCGCCTAATTCCGGCGACACCAGTCCTATCGAGGTTGGCGTCAAGTTCACCGCATCCGTGAGCGGAACGATAACCGGCCTGCGATTTTACAAGGGATCGTTGAATACTGGTCCCCATATTGCGAATCTATGGAGCTCGACCGGAGCCCTGCTTGCGACTGCCACGTTCACCAACGAGACAGCCAGCGGCTGGCAACAGGTCAGTTTTTCCAATCCCGTCGCCATCACGGCAGGGGCAACCTACGTCGCCTCCTATCACACCAACGGCAACTATTCCGGCACTCAGAACTACTTCGTGACATCGCTTGCCAATGGCCAGTTGACGGCTCCGGCTGGCGCCAACGGAGTCTACAGCTACGGACCCGGAAGCGCGTTCCCGACCAACACGTACAAATCCTCCAATTACTGGGTCGATGTCGTCTTCAACGGCTCCTCCTCGACCAGCGTGCCGCAAGCCAACGTCGACGGCGGCTTCACGGTTAGCCAAAATGGTGTGCTGAACATCCAGGCATCAGCGCTGCTGGCGAACGATACCAACCCGTCCGGGCTGGCTTTCTCGCTTACCAGTGTCGGCAATCCAGCCAATGGAAGCGTAAGCTACAATTCGCAGAACCAGACTGTGACCTTTACCCCCACCGCTGGCTATGCCGGGGCGGCGAGCTTCACCTACACGATCACGGACACGAGCGGCCAGAGCGGGTCCGGCCAGGTCTCGCTCAAGGTCAACTATCCGGTCTCCGCACAGAGCCTGTTCGGTACCACTGATGCGCCAAGCGTCCCCAACTCCGGCGATACCAGCCCGGTCGAAGTCGGGGTCAAGTTCACCGCATCGGTGAATGGGACAATAACCGGCCTGCGCTTCTACAAGGGATCGTTGAATACGGGTCCCCATATTGCCGATCTCTGGAGCTCGACCGGAACCCTGCTTGCAACTGCCACGTTCACGAACGAGACAGCCAGCGGCTGGCAGCAGGTCAACTTCTCCAATCCCGTTGCCATCACGGCAGGCACCACCTACGTCGCGTCCTACCACACCAACGGCAATTATTCCGGTACCCAGAACTATTTCGCGACATCGCTTGTCAACGGCCAGTTGACGGCTCCGGCCAGTGGCAACGGAGTCTATGCCTACGGATCCGGAAGCACGTTCCCGACGAATACTTTCAAATCCTCCAACTACTGGGTCGATGTCGTCTTCAACGGCTCCGCCGCCAGCAACAATACCCCGCCAACCGCGGTTGCTGACAGCGCGGGCGCCACCGAAAAGGGTGGCGTGAACAACAGCACTGGCGGTTCGCCCGCCACCGGCAACGTGCTGGCCAACGATACAGATCCCGATTCCGGCGACACCAAGACTGTCACTGCATTCAGCTTCGGCTCGACCAACGGAACGTTCGATGTGCCTCTCGCGGGCGCGCACGGCACGCTCTTGCTCAGTGCCTCGGGCTCTTTCACCTACACGGTGAACGAGAATGATCAAGCCGTGCAGGCCTTGCGGCAGTCGACCAATACGCTGACCGATGTCTTCAGCTATACGATGCGGGACGCCGTGGGCGCCGCCTCATCGACCACGCTTACTGTCACCATTCATGGTGCCAACGACGCGCCGGTACTGGCGATCCAGACTAGCAACCAGGCCGTGACCGTTGGCTCGGCGTTTTCGCTAACGTTACCCGCCGGCACCTTTACCGATGTCGATGCCGGGGACTCGCTCACCTACAGCGCAGCCGCTGGCAGTTCAGGGCTTCCGGGTTGGCTCACGTTCACTCCATCGACCCGAACCTTTACCGGCACGCCGACGTCCGCGGACGTTGGCACGTTCAGCGTCACGGTGTCCGCTGCCGATCTCGGCAACCTCACGAGCAGCGAGACATTCAATATCGCAGTTTCGGCGGTTCCTTCGACCGTGAGCCTATTCTCGAACACCGATACTCCGGCGACCCGATCGGGGTCGGACACTTCCCAAGTCAATCTCGGAATGCAATTCACGTCGTCCGTGGCAGGCACGATTACCGGCATCAAATACTACAAGAGCGCGAATGACCCCGGAACCCATACGGGCTCGTTGTGGAGCAGCACCGGCGCGCTACTGGCGACCGCGACTTTCACCAACGAGAGCAGCAGTGGTTGGCAGACAGTCACGTTCAGCAATCCGGTGTCCATCACAGCCGGCACCACCTACGTCGCAAGCTATCACAGCAACGGCCACTACGCCTCCACCACCAGCTACTTCACCTCCGCTCGCACCAATGGGCCGCTCACGGCTCCCGCGAACGTCAACGGCCTTTATACCTATGGAACGAGCAATTTGTTCCCAACCAGTACCTATAACGCGACCAATTACTGGGTTGACGTCGTGTTCAACAGCTCCAGCGGCGGCCCCAACCGGTCACCCGTCGCCGCGAACGACAGCGGCTTCGACGCCACGCAGAACGTGCCTTTCGGGATCCCGGCCTCGGCACTGCTCGCCAACGATACCGATCCGGACGGCAATACGCTTACGATCACGGCCGCGAGCGGCGGTGTGAACGGCGTCGCCAGCTACAACGCCCAAAGTAACAGTGTGATCTTCACACCGACGACCGGCTACACGGGGCCGGCGTCGTTCAACTACAGCATCTCCGACGGCCAAGGTGGCTCCGCCAGCGCATCCGTCGCCCTCGATGTGAATGCTGCGTCTTCAACGGCTGTGCGCCTGTTTAGCGCAAGTCAGGAGCCTAGCATTGTGGCGGCCAATGATCCTAAGTCTGTGGAGCTGGGCCTCAAATTCCAGACGTCGACCCCGGGCGATATCATCGGCATTCGCTTCTACAAGGGGCCAACCAACACGGGCACTCACGTTGCAGATCTCTGGAGCAGCACCGGGACGTTGCTGGCAACTGCGACCTTTACCAACGAAACCGCCGACGGCTGGCAGCAGGTCAATTTCGCTACGCCCGTGACGATCATGCCGGGAACCACATACGTCGCCTCGTATCACACCTCCGGAAATTACGCGGCCGATCCGGGCCTGCTCGCCAACGCAATTACCAACGGACCTCTGACGGCCCCATCCTCGGGCTCGATCGGCGGCAACGGTGTGTTTGCGTACGGGACAGATAGCCTATTCCCGACCAACACCTACAACTCAACGAGCTACGGCGTTGATGTTGTTTTCAGGCCTCAGCTAGCAGCATAGGAGACGTAAAGATGCACGCCGAACTTTATACCGATGGAATCGAAGAAATTACCGTCAGCGGAACCATCGTCCGCATCGATCTGGTCAGTCTTTCACCGACAGAGCGTGACGCCAACAACGCCCCGAAGCGCGTATTTTCTCAGCGGCTGATCTTTTCGGTCGAAGCTTTCGCCAATTCGGTCGACGTGATGCAGAAGGCGCTTCAGGGCCTGGTTGATGCGGGCGTGGTCCGGCGGAACCAGCCAGCTGGATCGCACAACGGTGCGTCGGGAGTACGTGATGCGCTGGCGCCCAACACACGGTCTCTGAATGTCTCTTCGAATTTCCGCTGAAATCGATGCCGCAGGCGGCGCGAAGGACCGGGTTGCGGACGCGCCCGCACCCGGATTGTCAACCCAGACGGCATTGGAATGCCTGTCCAAGGTTTCCGGTCACCATGGCATAGATCTGCCGGTCGAGCGCTTGAAGCACGCCTATGCGGTAGCCGGCCCGCTCTCGTTGAATCTCCTGTTGCGCATGGCGAAGGATGCAGGCCTGCGCGCGAGGAGCACGAAGCTGGATTGGGGCGCGCTGATTCGTCTCGGAGAGGCCTATCCGGCGCTGGCGAGGCTCGCCAATGGCAACTGGATCGCCGTCCTTGGTGCGGGGCGGCGAACTGATGGCACCGAGGTCGTCAGCATCTTCGACCCGCTCGCCGACCGCAAGCACGAGGTCTTGGTTGTCGACCGCGATCGATTCTGTGCGCAGTGGGCCGGTGACACGATCCTAATCAAGCGCGAGCAGTTGGCACAGGATGGTCGAAGGAGTTTCGGCCTCCGATGGTTCGTGCCGGAACTGCTTCTTCAATGGCGGCTGTTCAGGGACGTCGCCATTGCCGCCATCCTGCTCTATGCGTTGGGCCTCGTCGTCCCGATCTTTTTCCAGCTCGTCATCGACAAGGTTCTGGTTCACGAGAGCTTCACCACGCTGTACGTACTCGCGGTAGGCGCGGCCGTGGCGCTCGTCTTTGACGCGATATTCGGCTTTCTGCGGCGCTACTTGCTGCTATATGCGACCAACAGGGTCGACATTCGCGTTGCGACGAAGACGTTCGGTCATCTCCTCGGGCTGCCGGTCACGTTTTTCGAACATATGGCCGCGGGGGTTCTGGTCAAGCACATGCAACAAGCGGCGCGGATCCGTGAGTTTCTGACTGGCCGCCTGTTTTTGACGACCCTCGATGCGCTCTCGTTGTTCGTCTTCCTGCCGGTCCTCGCGCTGTACAGCGTCAAATTGACTTTGATGGTCCTGGCCTTCACCGCCGCGAGCGGCGCTGTTGTCGGCCTGCTCATGGGCCCATTTCGGCGACGACTGTACGATCTATACCAAGCGGAAGGTGCGCGGCAGGCTCTCCTCGTCGAAACAGTTCACGGCATGCGCACCGTGAAATCGCTGGGGATGGAGCCAGCGCAGAGCAGGGTTTGGGATAGCCGCTGCGCGCAGTCCGTGACCATGCGATTCGGTGTCGAGAAGATTTCCGCTGGCGCCCAGGCGCTCACCGGATTTCTCGAGAAGATCATGACGCTCGGAATCATCTCCGTCGGGGCACTCGATGTCTTCGCCGGCGAAATGACAATCGGCGCGTTGGTCGCCTTCAATATGTTGGCCGGCAGGGTCTCCGGACCCCTGGTCCAGCTCGTGACCATGGTGCACGAATACCAGGAAGTGGCTCTTGCCGTGAAAATGCTCGGCGAGGTGATGAATCAGAAGCCTGAGCGCGACGGTCGGAAAGATGGACTGCGGCCCGACCTTGCCGGCAAAATCGAGTTCGAAAGTGTCTCTTTTCGCTACGGATCCGACGGATCGCCGGCGCTTGATGATGTCTCCTTCACCGTCGAGCCAGGATCGATCTTCGGGATCGTGGGACGGAGCGGCTCAGGCAAGACGACTCTCACCAGGCTGATTTCGGGCATGTATCCAGTGCAGCAGGGGCTGCTGCGCATCGACGGATATGACTCGAGGGAGCTCGACCTCGCGCATCTGCGCCGAAACCTTGGAATCGTCCTGCAAGATAATTTCCTGTTTCGCGGGACTGTTCGCGACAATATCGCCTGCGTGAAACGTGATGCCACCTTTGCCGAGGTCGTCGCAGCAGCGCAGCTCGCAGGCGCCGACGAGTTCATCGAACGGTTGCCGCGTGGCTTCGACACCATGCTTGAGGAAGACGCCTCGAACCTGTCCGGCGGGCAGAAGCAGCGGCTCGCGATTGCGAGAGCTCTGATCGTCAATCCAAGGATCTTGATTCTCGATGAAGCGACGAGTGCCCTCGATTCCGAAAGCGAAATGATCATCAGGCGCAATCTCCGCCGCTTGGCGGCAGGGCGTACCGTCATCATCGTCTCGCATCGGTTGTCGATGCTGACTGAAGCAAGCCAGATACTGGTGATGGACCGCGGCCGAATCGTCGATGTGGATCGTCACGACCACCTCCTGTCGAAATGCACTATCTACAGGCATTTGTGGAATCAACAGATGAAGCAGATTGCATGAGGGAGACAGAGCCATCACGCGCGGATGTGAAGCCGACCGCTCTTGTTCCGGCCAGGCCGGTCGAGCGCCGCCGCAAGCTATTCAGGCCAGGGCCGAGGCGAGCGCCAGTCATCGCCGAATTCCAGTCCGATGCCACCGAACTCGAGCAGCAAGCGCCACCGCGGCTCGCGCGTTTCACCCTTTACGGCGTACTTGCACTGATTGCTTTCGCGGTCATCTGGGCTTCCGTTTCGCAGGTGGAGATGATCGTCACGGCGCAGGGAAAACTCACCACGACGCGTCCCAACCTGGTTGTGCAGCCGTTGGAAACGTCGGTCATACGCGAGATCCACGTCAAGGCCGGTGATCGCGTCAACCGCGGCGACGTTCTGGCGACCCTCGATCCGACGTTTTCGCAGGCGGATTTCGACCAACTGCGCGGCAGAGTGGCTGGATTCGATGCGTCGATCGATCGTCTGAGCGCTGAATTGAATGGAATCGAGTACGCCGTCAAGGAGCTGACGAATTCGGATCAGATCCTGCAAGGCAAGTTGTTCTTGCAGAGGAGAGCCGCCTACGAGGCGCAGATCCAGAACTACGACGCACAGATCGCTTCCGCGCAAGCCAATCTCAAGACAGCACAGAATGAAGAGGCGGTTCTCCTTCAGCGGCTCGACACGATGCGTTCGATTGAAGCGATGCGAACCACGCTGATGGACAAAGAGGTCGGTTCGAGGCTGAACTTCCTACTGTCTCGCGATGCACGGCTCGAGGTCGAAAGCAATCTGGCGCGTGTTCGCGGCAGTATCGCCGATAGTACCCATCGGCTGGAGAAGGCACGCGCTGATCGGAAAGTATTCGCCGAGGAGTTTCGTCGCACCACCTATCAGGAACTGGTGGAGACGCTGCCGAAGCGCAACAGCGCAGCAGAGGAATTGAAGAAGGCCGAGCTTCGTCGACAGTTGATCGTCCTGCAGGCGCCGGCAGATGCCGTGGTGCTGGATATCGCGAACCGGACAGTCGGCTCGGTGGTTCGCGAAGCCGAAACGCTGTTCGTCCTGGTTCCGCGCGACGTTCCGCTTCAGGCGGAGGTCAACGTCGAGGGGCGGGATATCGGTCAGGTGACGCTCGGACAGTCGGTCCGGATCAAGTTCGAAGCGTTTCCCTTCCAGAAGTATGGAACTGCAACGGGAGAAGTCCGCGTCATCAGTCAGGATACGTTCTCGCCGGATACGAAGGCCGAAGGTGCGCGCCGCGCGCCAGCTCCCTATTACCGCGTACTGGTCGATTTGTCGGACACGCACCTTCGGCTGCCGGCTGAGCGCATCCAACTGATTCCGGGTATGGCGGTGACGGCCGAACTGAAAGTCGGCAGGCGCACCGTGATTTCGTACTTCCTTTATCCGCTGCTGCGCGGATTGGATGAAAGCATTCGAGAATACTAACCCGGCTTGGAATGGCGATCGACCATGATGATTAGTCCGAATTTTGGAGTGAAGCTCGTGGTGCCTACCGTGGAGAGTAAGCTCTCGCGAAATGCACCACTGGTGGACTACGCGCTCAAGGGGCTGGAACGTTGTTGGTTGCCTGAATACCGCCGGTGGTCGCACATCTACCATCTCGATGGACGTTCTTCACCAAACGAATCGGTACCGAGCAGCGACGTATTTTATACTCTCAATGTGCTTCTTGGAATGTCGCGCGTTGCCGAAATTCCAAATGGCATTGATATACCCGAGATATTTCATCGCAACGTTCTGCAACTCACGAAGCTTCCTGTACGCAAGTATGCCTTTGGTATGGCGCTATGGAGCGCGGCCGAGCTCGGGCTCGAAATTCCGGACCCGGTTAAATGCGAGTTGAGAGCCATTCTTTCCGATGAATCCCGGTGGAGGAGCTTCCGTGCGCAGGATCTTGGCATGTTGCTCACGGGAGTCGTGACTCAGGCGAGGGCAGGCGAGAACGAGTGGTGGCGCTATGCCAAGCCGCTTTATCGCCTCCTGAAGGAGCGCTTTCACAGCGAATCGGGAATATTCTTCGATGCACCGTTTGGGCTTCGTCGCCGTTTCTCGTCCTTTGCAACGCAGACCTACCTCTCGATCGCCTGCTATCAGTATGGTGAATTTTCCGGTGATGCGTCCGCACTTGTCATGGCCGATACTTGTGTGCGCAATCTGATCGCGCTTCAAGGCTCGCAAGGCGAATGGCCTTGGTTTTTCGACGCGCTGAGCGGCCGCGTCATTGACTATTACGAAGTCTATTCGGTCCATCAGTATGGAATGGCTCCGGCGCTGCTGGAATGGGCCGAGCGCTTTGGGCAGAGGCAATCGCGGGATGCCTTGGTCAAGGGATTCAACTGGGTCCTTGGGTGCAATCAACTGCGCCGGCCCATGCTCGTCCCTGAACTGAACCTGACTATCCGCTCGCAAGTTCGCAAGGGTGAATTGACAACAAGGACGCCGAGGGTGTTCCGCGCCCTCAAGAACGCCTGGCTCGGACACGGCGAGCGGCTGATCGACGCTGCGGATGTGGAAGTTCGGCTTGAGTGCCGCAGCTACGAGCTGGGCTGGATTCTGTGGTCATTCGGCCGGCGCACCGACTTGCCGGAACTGACTCACAATGTCGCCTTTGGCGGCCCCTGACAGAATTGCCGTTGCGCTAACGATTCCAGGCTACTGCTCGCCTGCTCCGTAGGTGCGAGAGCATCGTCATGGCGCGGTGCGCCCGAACGGCACACAATACGGCAATGGCTTTGAGGCGGACGCCGCTGCCATGCAGACGGTCGCTGGTCAGCACGGTCACAGCGTTTGGCGCGAGAGATGCGAAGACGAGCAAGGCTTGCGCGAGCCAGCGCAATTGCCAAACAGGTTTGCCTTCCGCCATGTTGCGATAGTGCGCGATGTGTCGATCCCATTTGGCGTAGAGCTCCTGCAGAGAGCTCCGGGCCGGGTGGAAGACGATCATCTCGGGGGTGTATCGAAACCGAAGCCCCGCACGCAACGCACGCTCTCCCCACTCCATATCTTCGGCGACCTCGATGCCAGCAAAAGGGCCGACGCGATCGAAATCGCGGCGAAACACCGCCATGTTGCCAGTGCCGGAATAACCGTGGCGCTCAATATAGAGTTTGAAGCGATAAGCGAAGACGCTCTCGTAAGCCGCAATGGCATCGAGCTCCGCATTTTCCGCGCGCCAAATGCGAACGTCGCCCCCGAGAACTGTGCCCGCCGGCGACAAGTTGGACCATTTCACCACGCTGCTCAGCCAATCCGGATGCGCCCTGCAGTCGGCATCGATGAAGGCGAGGATCTCGCCATTGGCCGCAGCGACGCCTGCGTTTCGCGCCGGTCCCGGACCCGGCTGCGATTCGTGCTGCAGTCGTACACCAGGATGGCCGGCAACGATGTCCGTTGGGGGCGTTGACGAGCCGTTGTCCACCACGATGACCTCGAACGCCTGACGAGGCAGACTCTGCGCGTCCAGCGTGCGCAAACAGACTTCCAGCGCATCAGACTGGTTCAGATGCGGAATAATGACTGAAATCACTATTTAAATCCTCCATTTAATCTGGTTGGATTCTGCTGTCCGTCGTCTAGCGCTGGAGCCCTGCTGTGCCGCTTTACAATGACGCAGTCAGTCCCATTTAAATCTTGCAATTAAATATCCCGCGCGTATTATCTGGATAATAATCTTAAATGCAAACTTAAACAGGTCGTATTTTCCGAGAGGTAAGTCCAATGCGCGCCTCGTTCCTGGGATGTCCCGTCGACCTGCTGACAATGGCAGAAACCGTGGATCTTGCGCGCGGGGCCATGCACAGCCGGAGAAGGCTGCAACATGTGGCGCTGAACGTCGCCAAATTCGTCAATATGAGGGCTGATCCGGTGCTCGCGGCCGACGTCGCCAACAGTGATATCGTCGGCCTGGACGGCATGGGAATCGTTTGGGGCGCTCGAGCGCTGGGGCTTCCGGCCACGTCGCGCGTCGCGGGCGTGGATCTCCTGGCCGAGTTGCTCGCGGTATGCGCGCGCGAAGGCTTCAAACCTTATTTCCTGGGAGCGACTCCCGACGTACTGCACCAGGCGATGCAGAACGCGCGCGAGAGCCATCCCTCACTTGTCTTTGCGGGTTGGCACGACGGCTATTTCAAGCGCGAGCAGGAGAATGACGTCGTGCGGGACATCCAGTCCAGCGGGGCCGATTGCCTTTTCATCGGCATGCCGACGCCCCGGAAGGAGCGCTTTCTGGCCGCTCACCGCGATGATCTCGGCGTACCCTTCATCATGGGCGTGGGTGGTGCATTCGACGTTCTGGCAGGCACCGTTCGGCGCGCGCCGGTCCAGGTTCAGAAGCTCGGCCTCGAATGGCTGTACCGCATCTATCAGGAGCCTGGGCGGATGTGGTGGCGATACGCCAGAACGAACACGCTGTTTGCGGGCGTCCTGGCGCAAGCGCTCATCAGGCAGGGGCTTCGGCACCCGCTCGGTGCGCCCGGCGCCGTTCCCCCTGGTCCGAGCCGGATCGGGGGGTGAAGCGTGCGCAAGCATTTTTTCATCCTTCTGGGAACCCGGCCGGAAGCAATCAAGCTCTTTCCGGTCATCAACCGGCTCAAGGCCGAGAAGCGTAAGGACATCTCCGTAACGATATGTGCGACCGCACAGCATCGGCAGCTGCTTGATCAAGTCCTCAAGTTGGCCAATGTGGTTCCGGATTTTGATCTCAACGTCATGACAACAAATCAGACGCTGGATCATCTGACCGCCCGGCTGCTCGGACAAGTCGGCGAGCTCCTCGAAAAGGTGAAGCCCACCAGGGTCATTGTCCAGGGCGACACCGCGACTGCTATGACCGGTGCACTGGCATCCTACTATCACCGTATACCGGTCTCGCATATCGAGGCCGGACTGCGCAGCGGGGACATCTTCGCTCCATGGCCGGAGGAGGTGAACCGCAAGATCGTCGGCTCGATCGCCGATCAACATTTTGCCCCGACAGAGCGCGCCGCCCGAGCGTTGCGTTCTGAGAACGTGGCCGACGATCGCATTCACGTCACCGGAAACACGGTGGTGGACGCTCTCATCCTCGCGAAAGCGATGGTCGAATCCGATCCGGGACTGGCGTGCCGCTGGGACGGCATCAAGCAGCGTCACGGCAATCGGCGCATCATCCTGGTGACCTGCCATCGCAGGGAAAATTTCGGTGGCGGCGTGACCAACATCGTGAACGCGTTGGAGACCATCCTGCAGCGGGAGGACGTCGCCGTGGTGCTGCCCGTGCACCCGAATCCGAATGTCCGAGACCTGTTTGCGTCTCGGTTGTCGGATCACCCGCGGGTTGTCCTCATTTCTCCTCAGGAATACACGGATTTCGTGAGTCTGCTCTCGATGTCATATCTGGTCCTGACAGATTCAGGCGGCGTCCAGGAGGAGGCCCCAACTTTCGGGAAGCCGGTCCTGGTGATGCGCGAAACAACCGAGCGTCCCGAGGGCGTGGAAGCGGGAACGGCGCGCCTGGTCGGCGCCAATTACGACAGGATCGTTGCAGAGACATTTCGCCTCCTCGACGATGACGAGACCTATGCTGCCATGGCGCGTTCGCACAATCCGTTTGGTGACGGGCACGCGAGCGAGCGGATCGTGAAGGTGCTTCTCGATGCCTGAATTCCAGAAGATAAATGTCGTTGGGCTTGGTTATATCGGGCTGCCGACCGCGGCTTTGATCGCGAGCCGTGGACTGCAGGTGGTTGGCATCGATACAAACGAACGCATCGTCGACACCGTTGCGTCTGGCAAAATTCACATCGCCGAGCCCGATCTGGACGGTCTCGTCTCCAAGGTCGTGTCAAGCGGTGCGCTCACGACGTCCAGAAAGCCGCAGCCGGCCGACGTGTTCATCATCGCGGTGCCGACTCCGATCGACCACGAGCACCGTCCAGACTTGGCGAGCGTCAACGCCGCAGTCGAAAACATCATAGATCTTCTCGCGCCAGGCAATCTTGTCATTCTTGAATCGACGTCGCCGATCGGGACAACCGAAGCCATCGCAAAGCGGATCGTTGAACGCAGGCCAGAGCTGCACATAGGCGTCAACGGCAGGGACGACGGGGCGATCTACGTCGCATACTGTCCAGAACGCGTGTTGCCGGGAAGGATCCTGACCGAGCTCATCAACAATGACAGGTGCATTGGCGGGATCACGCCAACCTGCACGCGGCGTGCTCAACGCTTCTACAAGATGTTCGTTCGCGGCGCTTGCGTCGGCACCACGGCGCGCGCGGCCGAGTTGGTCAAGCTGACTGAAAACGCCTTCCGCGACACCAACATAGCATTTGCCAACGAACTCTCGTTGATTTGCGACCGGTTCGACATCAACGTCTGGGAGGTGATTGATATCGCCAACCGTCATCCTCGCGTAAACGTACTGCGGCCGGGCCCTGGTGTGGGCGGGCACTGCATTGCGGTCGATCCCTGGTTCATCATCGACTCTGCACCCGACCTCGCGCGTGTGATGCGGACTAGCCGCGACGTGAATAACGCCAAGACTCGCAAGATCATCGAGAACGCAGAGGCGTTGATCGACGATCACCCCTATGCGAACGTTGCCTGTTGCGGACTGACGTTCAAGGCGAATGTCGACGACGTGCGTGAAAGCCCGGCTTTGGAGATTGCCACGCATCTAGCGGCCAAATACGGCGAACGGATCAAGGTTGTCGAACCGAATCTGCGCCGTCTGCCGTCTCAGTTGGCCGATTATCGCGTCGCATTCGTGACCATCGATGAAGCCCTGCGCAGCTGCGAAATTGCGGTCCTGCTCGTTGATCACGATGAATTCAAAATGGTGCCATTGGCCGAGCGCCGGCACCTCGACGTCATCGATACGCGAGGCATATGGCAGGATATGCCCGCGCGCACCTAAACCAACAAAATCGAAGTTTCCCGAATGGATCGAGGTCAGTATGCGAGATAGTCAGCTGGGAATCGGGGTCGTCGGCTACGGCTATTGGGGCCCCAATCTCGTTCGCAATTTCTCGATCAATCCCGCCGCCCGCGTTGTCGGCGTCAGCGACCTTGATCCAGGCAGGCTGGCCGCCATCAGGCAGCTCTACCCAGGGGTAGCGACCACCGCTCGATATGACGATCTGCTGAAGGACTCCTTGATCGACGCAATCGCCATCGCTACGCCGGTGCACACGCATTACGAGCTGGCAATGGCGGCGTTGAGAGCTGGCAAGCACGTTTTGGTCGAGAAACCACTTGCGCCGAGCGCGGAGCTGGTGTCCCGCTTAATCGACGAGGCGGACCGACGCGGATTGACGCTGATGGTCGATCATACCTTTCTCTATACTCCGGCGGTCCAGAAGATTGGTGAGCTCCTGCTGAAGAGAGAGCTCGGGGACATCTACTACTACGATAGCATACGCTCGAGCCTCGGACTGTTTCAAAGAGATGTAAACGTGATCTGGGATCTGGCGGTACACGACATCTCGATCATCCATCATATCCTCGATCAAGAGCCGGTTGCGGTCTCGGCGACGGGCTCGTGCCATGTTGTCGGTTCGCCGGAGAACATGGCCCATATCACTTTGTTCTTTGCCAACGCATGCGTGGCTCACGTCAGCGTCAACTGGCTCTCGCCTGTCAAGGTGCGGCAGACGTTCATTGGAGGCAGCAAGAAGATGATCGTCTACGACGATCTCGAGCCGACCGAGAAGGTTAAGGTCTACGACAAGGGAATTACGCTCGACAGGCCTCCCGAGAGTGCACATCAGTTCCGGATCGGATATCGCGCTGGTGACATGTGGGCTCCGCATATCTCGCCCAAGGAGGCGCTGCAAACGGAGGTCGAGCATTTTGTCAACTGCGTCCGCACGGGGACACAGCCGATTTCCAGTGGCATGTCCGGGCTGCGGGTGATCGAGGTGCTCGAAGCAGCTTCTCGATCGATCGCCAAACAGGGCAGGCCAATCCCGATCAGGCAGTTGCCGCGTATGCTACCGGAGGAGACCCGGGCCACGGCTTGATTGGCGCCTTGGCCGTGGCTGTTGGCCAGCCGAGCCCCGCGACGGAGTCTCGATGAATTCAGTGCATCGTTCAGTTCTATTTTCTGGGGTGGACCGCTATGCCGCCCTTGTGCTGTTCGTTGTCTCGACCGCGGTGCTCTCGCGTCTGCTGACGCCGAGCGAGTTCGGGGTCTTTGCGGTTGTCAATGCGCTTACCGCTGTCATCGCAGCCGCATTTCAGGAGTTTGGAGGGGCGAACTACCTGATTCAGAAACATGAGTTGTCGCGCGGAACCATTCGCACGGCGTTCACCGTGACTTCGGCGATCTCGCTGGCAGTTGCCCCGATTCTGTTAGCCTCGGCCGACGTCGTGTCGCAACTTTTTGGGCAGGACAGCCTGCGGCGAGGTATCCAGGTTTCTACGCTAAACCTTCTCCTTCTGCCGGTCTCCGGTACTTTGATCGCCTTGTTTCGCCGTGACATGCAGTTTGGGACGCTCGCGATCTGCAATCTTGCAAGCAACATGACGGTTGCGCTGGTTTCGATCGGACTGGCGGTATTCAACTTCAGTTACATGGCGCCGATCTGGGGTGGTGTCGCGGGGAGCATCGTTCTCACGGCTATGCTGCTGAGCTCCTATCGGGATTTCGGCGTGTTGCGCCCCTCGCTGTCCGAATACCGCGACGTGCTCAGATTCGGTCTCTATTCCAGCGGCGTCAGCGTCATCAATATCTTCTACAACCTCGCCCCCCAGCTCTTTCTCGCGAAGATTCTCGATTTTACGGCTGTAGGTCTCTATAGCCGGGCCATCAATCTGACCCAGGTATTTGACAGGCTCGTCACGCAGGTGCTGAACCCGGTCATCATGCCGTCGATCGTGACGAGGCGTGCAACCGGGGCAGATTTAAAGGGCGTATATCTGGACGCGGTCCAGCTGCTTTCCGCAGTGCAGTGGCCGTTCCTCACATTCGTGGCGATTATGGCAAAACCGATCGTTTTGATCTGGCTTGGTCAGGCTTGGCTGGAGGTCGTGCCGTTAGTGCGCATTCTCTGCCTCGCAAATCTGGCATTGTTCGCTGCGTGCCTGACTTATCCTGTGTTCCTGGCGGTTGGTGGGGTGCGTGACGCGCTTGTCTCGTCCTTCATCTCGCTGCCACCGTCGCTCCTTGCGCTCCTGGGCGCGTCCTTCTTTGGCGTGGAGGCAGTCGCAGCGTGCGCGCTGCTAACCTTGCCGTTCCAAGCGGCAGTAGCGATATACTATCTCAGTCGGCATCTTGCGCTGCGGCCGCGCGAGTTTGGCCGTGCCGTTCTGAAGAGCGGTGTCGTCACGATGGCGACCGCCTCGGGCGGAGCCGGCTGTGCGGTGTTGATCGAGACAGGAATTCTCAATTTCTTCGTTGGCCTTCTGTCAGCGTTTGTGGTCGCCGCCTTCTGCTGGGGGTGGGGACTGATCGTCACAAGGCACCCTTTGCTGCAGCACCTTCGTCAAGCGGCCGCGGGTCTCGTCGAGATCGCGCCCAGGCTGCGCCCGTCACGCTCAGTACTGTAAGGGTTTTGCCGGATTGTAGAGACAGGGAAACTGACATGCCAATAAAGGATACCCAGCTTGGTCGCGATGTCCGCATCATGCATCCGGACCTGGTCAATCTGTATGGTTGCACCGTTGGTGACGAAAGCAGAATCGGAACCTTCGTCGAGATCCAGGCGGGGGCGGAGATCGGTGCGCGTTGCAAGATATCGTCGCACAGCTTCGTCTGCGAGGGCGTCACGATCGAGGACGAAGTGTTCATCGGTCATGGCGTGATGTTCACAAACGACAAATACCCGAAGGCAACGACCGCGGACGGTCGTCTTCAGCAGGCGTCGGACTGGACGCTTCAGCGCACTCACGTCGGCAAGGGGGCGTCCATCGGTTCGAACGCCACCATCCTGTGCGGTGTGACGATCGGAAAGGGAGCCTGCATAGGCGCGGGTGCAGTCGTGACGAAAGACGTTCCGGACGGCGCCATCGTCGCGGGAGTGCCCGCTCGGGTTCTGTCCGCAGCTGAAGAGACGGTCCTGGGTGGCCTCGGCTCATTCGGGACGCAGCGGAAAGAGCGTTGTTAATATTCATCCCGTGCGAATTTAATGCTTGATTTAATATGATGATTATATTTAAATGCGGGATATAATTTCAATCCAATCCAAGGTCTTGAATCTTGATACCCTTCCTGGATCTGAAAGCCCAATATAGCCAGATCAAGCCCGAAATCGACGCGGCTGTGGCGAGGGTCATCGGGAGCGGGCACTTTGTGCTCGGGCCTGAGGTGACGGCCTTCGAAGGACGCTTTGCGGAATATTGCCGGACTGCCCATTGCCGCGCGGTGAACAGCGGAACTTCGGCGCTTCACCTTGCCTTGCTGGCGGCGGGCGTAAGGCCCGGTGACGAAGTCATCACGGTCTCGATGACCTTCGTCGCGACGACCGCGGCCATTCTCTACAGCGGCGCCAGGCCGGTGTTCGTCGACGTCGACCCTGTGACGTGGACAATGGATCCCAGCTTGGTCGAAGCTGCGATAACGCCGCGAACCAAGGCTATCCTGCCGGTTCATCTCCACGGGTTGATGGCCGACATGGATCCCATCATGGAGATCGCGCGTCGTCACGGCCTGGTCGTCATCGAGGACGCCGCGCAGGCGCACGGGGCGGAATACCGCGGGCGTCGCGCAGGCTCGATCGGCGATCTGGGATGCTTCAGCTTTTATCCGGGCAAGAATCTGGGGGCGTGCGGCGAGGGCGGAGCCGTCGTCACGGACCGGCCTGAATTCGCGCGCCGCGTGTCACTGCTGCGGGATTGGGGGCAGGAGGCGAAATACGACCACGTCATCGCCGGCTACAACTATCGCATGGACGAAATTCAGAGCGCGATACTGAATGTCAAGCTGGACTATATTGAGCATTGGACGGATGCACGTCGGTCGCTGGCTGAGCGATACAATGCACTGCTTTCTGGTCTTCCATTCGCGCGTCCCCAGCCGCCCCAGTACGCCCGCCACGTGTATCACGTCTATGCGGTCAGATTGGAGCGCCGCGACGACGCGCTGAAGCTATTGCGTGATGCCGGAATTGGCGCCGGGATTCACTATCCCGTCCCGGTGCATCTGCAGAGGGCGTATGCAGAACTCGGCTATCGCGCCGGTGATCTCCCCGTCACTGAGATGCTCGCGAACGACTTCCTCTCTCTTCCCATCTATCCCGAGTTGCTGCCGGAACAGGCGGCCGAGGTTGTCGGAATATTGAGGAGTGCGGCGGCGCTGCAGCCCAGCGTAGCCATCAACACCCGGTCGGAGCATCCACAAAGCGTCATGACATGGTCCCACAACAGGAGAGCGTCTTGATTGATCTCAAGGGTAAACGCGTTCTGGTCACCGGCGGGGCCGGATTCATCGGCTCCCACATCGTTGATCTGCTCTGCGACGAGGGCTGCATCGAGATTGTTGCCCTCGACAACATGATCAGAGGCCGGCCGGAAAATCTCCGGCGCGCGCTCGGGCGTGGGCCGGTGAGACTGGTTCATGGCGACATTCGCGATCGCAAGCTGATGGAAGCGTTGGTCAAGGCGGCCGATATCGTCTTCCACCAGGCCGCGCTCCGCATTACTCATTGTGCGGCCGAACCACGTCTGGCCAAGGAGGTCATGGTGGATGCCACCTACGACCTGCTGGAACTGTGCATCAAGCACGATATTGAGAAGATCATCGCGGCCTCTTCGGCATCGGTATATGGCATGGCCGAGGAGTTTCCGACGACAGAGCGGCAGAATGCCTACAATAACCGAACTCTCTATGGGGCCGCCAAGGCGTTTAACGAAGGGCTACTGCGGGCTTTCAACGATGCATGCGGCCTCGACTATGTGGCATTCCGGTATTTCAACGTCTATGGCAGCCGGATGGACATCCACGGACGGTACACCGAGGTCTTGATTCGCTGGATGGAGCGGCTGGAAGCTGGATTGCCTCCCGTTATCTTTGGCGACGGCCGTCAGACCATGGATTTCGTTCACGTCCGCGACGTCGCGCGTGCCAACATCCTTGCCGCCAGGGCAAAGATTACCGATGAGGTCTTTAACGTCGGGAGCGGCACCGAAACAAGCCTGACCGAGCTGGCTACGGTGCTTGCGTCGGTGATGGGACACCGCGGCCTCACGCCCGAATTCGCGCCGGAGCGCTCGGTCAATCCAGTACCGCGACGTCTGGCCTCGACGGGCAAGGCAGAGCGTTTGCTGGGCTTCCGCACCACGGTTTCGCTGGAGCAGGGGCTCGCCGATCTCGTGAAATGGTGGCGATCCGAGCGCGAGCTCGCTTCGGATCATCATCGGCAGGCGGCGGCATCGTGATTCCGATCGCTGCGCCGCTACTTGCGGAGGAAGAGGCTGACGCTGCGCGCGCGGCAGTGCTGTCGGGCTGGGTGTCGCAAGGTCCGCAGGTGGCCGCGTTCGAGCGCGAGTTCGCTGCGCTTGTCGGCGCTCCGCACGCCTGTGCCGTCGCGAACTGCACGACGGCCCTGCAACTCGCCTTGGCGGCATTGGACATCGGCGCTGGCGACGAGGTGATCACGGTAAGCCACTCCTTCATCGCGACCGCAAACGTCATCCGACACCAGGGCGCCACTCCGGTTTTCATCGATATCGAGCCGGAGACATATAATCTGGATTGCGCTCGGCTGGCCGAAGCGATCTCGGAGCGCACGCGTGCCGTGATCGTCGTCCATCAGATGGGCATGCCATGTGATATGGCCGCGCTTCTGGCCATAGCGCGCCGTCATGGGATCGCCGTGATCGAGGACGCGGCCTGTGCCGCCGGATCGCAGATCCGGATGAACGGGGAATGGGAGGCGATCGGCAAGCCGCATGGAGACATTGCCTGCTTTTCCTTTCATCCGCGAAAGGTGATCACGACCGGTGAGGGGGGAATGCTCACCACCGCGAATGCCGAGCTTGACCGCAAGTTCAGGCTCCTGCGCCAGCACGGCATGAACGTTCCGGACACGGTGCGGCACAATTCGTCGTCCGTGATCTTCGAGGAGTACGTCGTTCTGGGTTACAACTACCGAATGACGGATATGCAGGCCGCAATTGGCCGCAAACAGCTCAAGCGGCTTCCGGAGCTGGTAGCACGCCGGCGGGCCGTTGCCGCCAACTATGCCGAACAGCTCGGCAATCTGGAAGGACTGCGGTTGCCAACCGAGCCGACGTGGGCCAGATCCAACTGGCAGAGCTACTGCGTGCGGTTGCCAGACCGCCTCGACCAACGCATCGTCATGCAAAACCTCCTCGACAAGGGAATCGCGAGCCGCCGCGGGATCATGTGCTCGCATCGTGAGCAGCCCTACGCCGAGGCGAGGCAGCGCCACGACCTTCGTCAATCTGAAGTGGCGCAGGACAGGTCCATCTTGCTGCCCCTCTACGCGCAGATGACGGATGCGGACATGCTGAGCGTTGTTGCGGCGCTGAAAGCCGAGATAGCCCAATGATGAGTGCGGCACATCTATGAGAATCCTGGTCGCAATTGCCAGCTACGGCCACGTAAATGACCAGTACCTTGATCGGGTGATCAATGAATACCGATCCATGAACTTCGAGGTCGACGTGGTCGTTCTCTCGAACATCGAAAAGGCCCTCCCGGCCTCGGTCGAGTGTCTCGTTGGACTCCCAACCAAAGATCCCTGGTCTCTGCCGTTTCGGCACAAGGAGCTGTTCCGTGAACGGCTCGATTCCTACGATCTGTTCATCTACTCGGAAGATGACATTCTAATAACCGAAGAGAATATCAGAGCGTTTCTGAACGTTCAGACCGACCTGAGCGAAGGCGAGATCGCCGGATTCCTGCGGATCGAATATGGTCCAGATGGAGAGCACAACTTTCCGGAGGTGCATGGTCATTTCCGCTGGGATTGTGAATCGGTCAGAATTAGGGGGAACTATACTCTCGCCCATTTCACGAACGAACACTCAGCCTGCTACGTACTAACCCAGCAACAGCTGGCGAAAGCGATTGCTTCAGGCGGATTCCTGGTAGCACCGCACGAGGGAGAGTACGATCTTCTTTGCAGCGCTGCCACTGACCCGTATACGCAATGCGGTTTAAGAAGACTCATTGCCATATCGCACATAGAGCAATTCTGGGTGCATCATTTGCCGAACAAGTATATCGGCCATTTGGGTGTCGACCAAGACGAACTGGGCTCTCAAATATCGGCGTTGCTGCAGATCGCCTCTCAGGAGCAAAGACGTTGTCCGCTGCTGAATACCGAGACCAGCTTGTGGCACAAAATGTATTCGAAGGATTATTATGAGCCGATCAGAAACGAAGTCTTGAGCCTGATTCCCAGTAGCGCCGAACGCATCCTGTCGATCGGGTCAGCTTCCGGCGCCAATGAACTTTGGTTGCTCGAGACCGGAAAACGGGTGGTGGCGGTACCACTTGATGATGTCATAAGCAGCCAATCAGCCGCACGTGGGCTTCAGGTGGTGTCAGGAGATTTTGAGACCGCTCGCGCAAAGATTGGTCCAATAAGATTTGACTGCATCTTGTTCCTTAACGTTTTGCAGTTCGTCCATCGCCCCGAGCATCTGCTGAGACTGTTTGTCGACGCTCTCTCGCCAGGAGGGGCAGTCCTCATTACGGCACCAAACAGACCGTATATCCGTTATCGGTGGCGGCGGAAAGGCGTTAGTGAACCGCGCCATAGGGGGCTTAGCTTCGAGACGACGAGAATTCATAATACATCCACCGCGGTCATTCGACGCTGGTGTGTCGAGTCGGGACTCGCGATGGAGAGGACATCGAAAATCGCTTCTGCCCGAGCCAACGGACCAAAGAAGAGCCGCTTGCCCTCCCTCCTTGCCGCGGACGTTGTCGCTCTGGCAAGGAGAGTGGATAATCCGAACGACCGCAGAGGTCCGAAGAGAAACGAAGCAAACGCGGGCGAGCCGCTATGACGAACCGAAGAGACGGTCGCGCTTGTGACTCGGAACATACCGAATACTACAGGCATTCACGCGAGGAAATTCGATCGCTCTTGCCAAACAGAGCATCGAGGATCTTGGAGGTAGGGCCGGGCGGCGGTTACACGCTGCGTTGGCTGAGATCGATCTATCCGAACGTCACGACCGTGGGGGTCGAGATCAACCGTGAGTTGAAGGAAGAGTTGGAGGAAAACGCGGATATAGCCATTATCGGCAACATCGATGATTGTACATCCGACCTGGGCCAGTTCGATCTCGTCTTGCTTCTCGATGTACTGGAGCACCTGCCGGATCCCGGGAGGACACTTCGATCGATCAGCGGGCGTCTAACTGAGGGCGGCCGCACTATCGTGTCGGTGCCGAACGTCGCGCATTTGAGTGTATCGTTGCCGCTGCTCTTCCGGCGGACGTTTACATATCGGGATTCCGGGATCCTAGATCGCACGCATTTGAGGTTTTTTGTCGAAGGAACGGCCGTCGGACTTCTGAACGATGCTGGTCTAATTGTCACGGACGGTTTGGTTGCGGGCATCGATGGACCGAGATCGAAGTTGATTGATTGTCTCTCGCTCGGAGCCCTTCGTCACCACTTGGTCAAGCAGTACATCATGGCCGGGCAACGCGGCGATGCTTCGGCACAGCCCAACATCATCTGGAGGAGAGCGGACAACATGCGCGCGGCGGAGGGACGCCGGTGAGATCCATAGATGTAGTCATCCCCTGCTATCGGTATGGGCATTTTCTGAGTGATTGCGTCCAATCTGTTCTGGCGCAATCCGGGGTGACGGTCCGCGTGCTGATTATTGACGACGCGTCACCAGACAACACGGCTGACGTTGCGCGGGAGTGGGCCCGCGCGGACTCGCGGGTCAACGTCCTCAAGCATGCGTCTAATCGGGGGCACATCGCAACGTTCAACGAGGGCATTGCCTGGGCGGCGGCCGACTACATGGTGCTGCTTTCTGCAGATGACTATCTGCTGCCTGGTGCGCTTGCAAGATCAACTCGCGTGATGGATGATCACCCTTCCGTCGGTCTCGTTTTTGGTAGAGCGATCGTACAACAGGATGATCGAACGGAAGACGTCGCTGCTCCTCCAGGTCTGGGGCCGGGAACACGGATATTATCTGGAATCGAGTTCATCCATCTCAGCCGTGCCAAGAACATCGTGCTCGCGCCTACCGTAGTGGTTCGGACGAGCCTACAAAAAAAGGTGGGCGGATATTCACCGCAACTGACGCACAGTGGCGACATGGGTATGTGGTTGCGATTTGCCGCGCACGCCGAGCTCGGATTCATTGACCAGGCTCAAGCTGTTTATCGACGGCATACGACCAACATGTCAACGACGTACTCGCCGGAGCAGGATCTCGCGCAACGAAGGGAGGCATTCGAAGACTTTCTTAGTAGTTGCGCTCCGGTGCTTGCAAACATCGATGATCTTCGGACCTGGTTCGTCCACGAACTGGCGCTTGACGCAGTAAGGAGTGCGAGCCGTGCCTTCAACGAAGGAGCAATGGGACTTTCCGACCGGCTCTGTAACGCTGCATTGGAGATGGATCCGAGCGTTGGAAGCTCTTTATCTTGGTTTGTTCTCGGTTGCAAACGCCGTCTTGGTCTACGTGCATCGCAGTTTTTACGACCGGCCGTTGATCTAGCTAGGCAGATGCTGTGGCGATAGCAGGAAGGCGTGCGCAGCCCTTGGGAGGGCACGCCGGCTATCCTCATGGTCACGGTGATCTCGATGGGCTGAGTCCGTTTGAGGAGTTCGGTCGCAAGTTTCCCAGGACAGCATTGACCAGGCGGGGCATGCTGGGGGAGACTTGGAGTTGTCAACCAGCGCGCTTAGCAAGAAACTCTCAGCGCGAAGGGCACGATATTCCCGTCGCGTCAAAAACAATTCCCCGTGACCGTCGGGCTGATCGACCAATCACTTGCCCTCCGGCGAGCTGCGTGCCGTCATCGTCACCAGCAATTCTCGAGCAAACGGTGAGTGCTACCAAACGTTCAAAAGGGCGCGGATGCGGTACTGCGGAGAACCTAGCGTAACGCAGACGAATGTAAGGGGTGGCGGAATTCTATCTTGAGCAACATCGACCGGCCAGAGCCAGAAGCGCTTTAGTTGATCCGCTCAGGGCACTTCAGTCTCGTCTCGCGATGGCTGGAGCTAGTTGTGACAACTGAGCCAGAGTGGTTGAACGGCAATCCGTCAGCTAACTACCGGAGCGGACCACTTTAAAGTCATCCGATCACGACTTTCTTATGACTGAACTTGCGAAAGTCCCGCAATGGGATCTCGGAGCCGCAATAGCTCGGCTCCATAATAACGGTCATCAGCAAGGGAAGATTCCCGGAGAGAGCCGCGAATCCCAAGGCACAGACCCCAGAAGATCCATACGAAGTGCCAGTAGTGAACAGTCAGACCAGTCAGCATCAACATGACGACGGCGGCCGAGAAGCCCCACTTCAGGCGAGCCGTATCAACGTTCTCGTTCCCGCGCACTTGAACGCCGCGGTCACCAATGACCGTGCTGAAATTAGCGAGGATTAACATCCCGATCATCGGAAGGCCAAAGCGTAAAGCCAACTGTAGCCAGACAGAATCGACGGTGTAGTCAAGGATGGAATCGTTCAGAGGAAGGAAGGCGAAACCCGTGATCGGCTGCTCGTCGATCCTCGCGAGCGCGAGATCCCAGATCATCAAGCGGAACCACCCGGATACGGGGTCAAGCGTCAAGTTAGTGATGATCCAGGCTATCGGTCGGTTGGTCACAGCGAATAGGACGATCGCGAGAATTGCTATCGAAGTCCAGAACAGACTCCCTCGCCACGGAAACTGCTTCAAAGACCTGTCGTATGCGAATGCGCCCGCCGCTATTAGTAGTGAAAGTAGTGGGCCAGATGATAGCGCGAGGAAGCATCCGAGTGCGGAGACGCCTACCCACTGGATCCATTTACCAGGCGTGGTTTCCGAACCCATCAGAATTACGCTGGAGATGGTACAGAACGTACCAAACAGGATTGGATGATCAAAAGTGGACGCTGCCCTGACAAGATTGATGCGGAAGTCCGGGGCTAGAAGCGGAGCACTGTTGACAAGCCGAGCCAGAGCTTCATGAACGAATAGTCGTCCTGAAAGCGTATCTGCGATGCCCAACAGGACGACGATCGCGATCGTGCCTTTTAGGGCGCGAATGAACACGGCCACAGCTTCCGGACCGAGGAAAAAACCGCGAGCAACGAAGTAGGCTCCCGCGAGCTCTGTGGCTTGAGCCCCTGCTGACGACATGCTTTCGGTGCCGCCCACATAGGCTGCTACTCCGATCATCCAGATGGCCGTCGTGGCCATCAAGTAGTCAGCCAATATGAGCTGCCGATATGACTTGCCAAGCCTGATCAGCGCCGGAATCAGGAGCAGCAGGAGGACGCCGCGCCCGACTGTAAGCTTCGGTCCCAAGGCACTGGACGCGACGAGACCACCTGGAAACAGAATCCCAAGAAAGCAAAGCCAGGCGACTATCGGATTAGGCGTTCGATAGTGTTGCTTCGCGTGGTCGTGAACGCCGTATAGGCGAGCGGGTATTGCCATGTTATCGATCCTACGCAGCAGCGGCCTTTCCCAGAACGTTTACATACCGCTTGATGCAAACCTCCACATCGAAACGAATGCGGGCTTCCCTAGCGATCACCGACCGTTCGGCTTCCCAGTGTTCGCGGTTTCCGATGATGTGGTTCATCGCAGAGACAAGTTCTGCCTTGTTGCGTTGAGTCTGAAAGCGGTGTCTTGCTGCTGTCTCCCAGGTGACCGTTTCCGGATCACCGGCAGGATTTGGAACGATGTATCCAAACTTGCCTTCGCGTCCCACTTGTTCGCGGGCGCCGCCCACATCGCTTATTATGACAGGCAGACCCGCGCATAGCGCTTCCATCGAGGCCAGCGGCCATCCTTCAAAGAACGAATTCAATACGAAGCAATCGGCTGCGCACAGGAGTATGGACGGATGGGAAATACTGTCGCGCAGATGTATCCTATCTGAGGCACCGGACTGCCCGCGAAGACGCAGCAACTGCTGCATATACAACGCATCATCCATTCTTCCCGCGATAAGTAGATGAGCATGCTGAAATGTTTGCGCGACGGCGGAGAACGCTGAGATCAGGCCATAGGCATTTTTCTGCATAACATGGCGTCCTAGAGAAACGAAGAGAAATTCATCTTCAAGGCCAAGCCATTGTCTCGCAGCCGTTCGGTCCACTGGAGGCCGTTGCCTGTCGTTGAATCCATTCGGGATTGTGACAATGGCGTCCGGCTGGAAAGCAGGATTGCCGCGCATGTACTGTAGCCTTACAAGCTCGCTAACCGCGACAAAGAACCGAATGCATTGACTCCTCTGGACTTCGGCCTGCCAATTCGTTCCGATCGGGGTTGGTACCGCGTGGAGCGTTTCGACCACAGGTATTCGCGCGTCATGCGCTGCCTCGACCAACCAGTCAGGAGGTGCGTGCGCACTGATGACGTCAGGACGATTGTCGGCCAGCCATCGGCGACTGTTTTCGATAGACTCTTGGATTACCTGAATCCCCTCATCGCGCACATTCCTCAGGAGTAGTCCTCTCCGGGCGGCAGGGTCCGTGAGCATGATGGTCGTAGCTATGCCATGGCTCGGCAGTCGTCGGGAAAGAAAAGCGACGAATTCATCAATGCCGCCGGTATCCAAAACGCTGGTGGAAATCAAACATCTCTGCTGGAGCTTGGGGGCTGTAGGTGCGCACTCTCCATTTCGGACCAGCTCCGCGGCGTGCTCGAGCGGCAGAAGTGGCCGGCCGTGCGCATACTCGCGCGTGATCAAGGGCGAGGACCAATCCGCAATTAAAGGTTGCTCCTTGCGGAGCTGCGACAGCAAGTAGCGCCCCGCATTTCGTAGTATGCGAGGGGCGGGCCCTCGATAGCGCTGTGCAAGAAGCGCAAGCTGTACGATGCGAGACGTATCAACCTTGTGAGACTCCTCCACCGTATCGATCCTAATCTTATTCTCGGGGCTGGTAGCGGACGATCCCGGCTCCACGCAAGGCCTAGTCAGTTCCTTCAACCGTCAACCAAGTGTAATATTTAAAGCGCGAGCCGTCTAGAAAATAAATTTAAATGTAATAAACGGCGGCCTTGTTTAATTGCTGTGGGTGTTCCACGCCCGCCGATCCTCGTTGGAATGCGCGAGCTCTATCTTTGAGCCCCAAGGCGCTGGCGAAGCACGCTGTTGTAAATTGCGTCCAACTGGTCCAGCTTGCGGTCCCACAGCCCAATCTTGGACACACGATTACGCGCTTGCTCGCCGAGAGACAGTCTGAGATTGCGGTCACTCGCCAGGCGCCGTATGGCAGAGGCGATATCATGCGCGTACTGTTCTGGTGACACCGCATGCAGGCGGATCGCGCAACTATCGTCGGTAGCGGCTCCGGGTCCGCCCCGATCACAAACGATCAGCGGTAGGCCATAACCCATGGCTTCGAATATCACGTTGCCCCCCGGTTCCCGATAACTCGGAAAGACAAAGATGTCCGCTCTCCCGTAGAAGCCGTCAACGGCGTCGCGGGTTTTCCGCCCATGAAAGAATACCCGATCCGTTAAGTGAAGCCGCCTTGCCAACTGCTCGCATGCTGCGCGGTCAGGGCCGTCACCTACAATATCAAGCACGAGTTCTAGATGGTGCAGTTTGCTCATTGCCTCAATGACATCCCGCGCCCCTTTGGTTCTGATGAGGCGGCCGACAAAGAGAAGCTTCACCGGACCACGCCTGGTTGACCGATCTATCGGATGCGGAAGCTTCTCGAGGCCCGTTTCACTCATGATTTCAAAGCAATGGAGTGATCGCTCACTAAGAACGTCCCTGACATAAGGGGCGATGCCGATAACGCAGGACGCTCGATCAAAGGTCATGCGAAGCCATGGATCGAAACGCAGGCGCAACCGATCTAGCCGCCGCAACCGCACATACCAGGCGGTAGCACGTTCCTGCTGTCGGAACGCCGCCGGTGAATCGAGGCTGCCCCCGACAGGTCCCACAATATACGGAATGCTGAACCCGACCAAAGGAGAGGGATATCGCATTGCAACCGGAAGGGGCTGGTGCGCGAGATCGAATCGCTCTCCGCGTGCCAAAGCTTGGCGAATCCATTTTCGTGCCCTCCAATAAAAGTAGAGGTAGCCTGGCTTAAGCATGCTGTTGAGACGCTCGGCCTGTCCTAACAGCGGAGGCTCGGGCCACTCAATTATCCGCAAGCCGCTAAGTTGTGTGGATGTGGGACTTGCGCCGCGCTTGTAGTAGGTCAAGAGCGTGACCCGATGCCGCTCAGCCAGGCGGCGCACCCACTGGTAGGCCACCCATGCCTCGCCGACGTCCTGGCCATCACAGGTGGGAGCTATCAGAAGAAGGTTTAGCGCCATCTACGGCTCGTCCGCTATGGGTTTAAAGTCCGCATTTTATCCTTCACTCAGGCGTAAAATACTGATATCTAATTCAGCATGATAAAATCAATTAAATAGATTTTGGGGTTCAATGTGGACGTCTCAATTATAATTGTCAACTGGAATACGCGCTGCCTTCTCGCGCAGTGCCTGGGGTCAGTTGCTATCGAGATGAGCTCGCGCGTAAGTTTCGAAATCATCGTTGTGGATAATGCGTCGACGGATGGTTCATGCGAAATGGTCCGGAGAGAGTTTCCCGGCGTCAAGCTCATAGTAAACAGCGAGAATCGAGGATTTGCGGCGGCGAACAATCAAGCTCTTGCGGTTGCGCAAGGGCGGTACGTCTTGCTGTTAAATAGCGATACCATTGTATTGGACCGAGCAATTGAAAAGACGATCGCCTTTGCCGACCGCTACCTTGATACTGCAGTCGTTGGATGCCGCGTCCTAAACCAGGACCGCAGCTTGCAATCCACTTGCTTTATGTTTCCGTCACTTCTGAATTGGTTTTTGCACGCGACCTATTTGTATCAACTTTTCCCGCGGAGCAGATTCTTCGGCCGCGAACGGATGACATGGTGGGCTCGAAACGATGTCCGTGAGGTGGATGTTGTCACTGGATGTTACATGCTGGTTCGGCGAGACGCCATCGATCAGGTAGGGCCGCTGGACGAACGCTTCTTCATGTATGCCGAAGAGACTGACTGGTGCCTCAGGTTTGTCGCAAAAGGCTGGAAAAATCGATTTACACCGGAGGCCGAGATTATTCACTTGGGAGGAGGCAGCGCCCCCAAGTTGGGATCGAATCGCGCTCGGGTTTCGAATAGGTCTTTTGTGCGGTATATGTTCAAACATTGGTCAAGATCACGGGCAGTTGCAGGCGTAATTATGCTGACGTTGTTCTATTTGCTCCGGCTGCCCCTTTTGGTCACAAAGAGGGTGGTCTGGCCCGGCGGGGAGAACGACCGGCTCCTTGAGAATCATTGGGCGGGCTTAATAGACATGCTAAATTACAGAAGGCATTTAATTTCGTAGGTCGTCCACATTTTCTTAGCCGCCAATCTCAGCGGGGTGTCGAGGTCTGACCGATGTCATCCTTTTACAATATGCTTATACCCTTTATTGAAGGGAAGACCGTTCTTGATGCCGGAAGCATCGGCCATTCCTACAAAGGCAGAACGGCTTTCAAAACCTGGAACTTTGCCGTGCTTGCGCAATATGCGGCAAGTATAAAGGGTTTCGACATCCTCGAAAATGAGATTGAAGTCGCTCGACTTGATGGGCACGACATTGTGTTTGGAAACGCCGAGACATTCGTTACACCTGAAAAGTATCAGGTCGTTTTCGCGGGTGACTTGATTGAACATCTTTCAAACCCCGGATTGTTTATCCAATGTAGCCGCGAAAATCTGGTGGAGGGTGGCCAACTCATCGTTGCTACCCCGAACACATATTCCTTGGCGAAGCTTGCACGTGTAGTCGCTCGCGCCACAAACGAACCACCCTGCAATCCAGAGCATACATTTTACTTTACGCCGCAAACCCTGGAGCAACTGGTTTGCCGCCATGGATTTCGATTGAGGCAAATCATCTACAGCGACATGCAGTATGCGCAAGGCCATGGTTCAAGATCGAAGAGAGTTAAGCTGTTCATCAATTCAAAAATTAGTTCGATGATTCCTCGGTTTTCACAAGCTATGATCGCGGTCTTTGATCGGAACTGATTTGATGCGAATGACGGTGCTCTTAATCTGCGATATGCCGAGCCAGAATCGCCTGATCATGTTGCAAATGTCGCCGTTGTGATACTTCGAAGTTGTCACCAGGTGATTAGGCGATCGCAAGTAGCCGAGTTTCAAATCGATGAGCAGTTGTTCACCATGGCGGGCTACCTGGCTGGCTATGCTAAGCGTGCCCGTTTGCCTCGACTCGCCAAGCGTGTTGGCTTCCACTGGTGCGAACCAAAGTGGCGTTTTTCTCCGAACCGAAGACGTGGGCAGTGTTGCCGACAGCTGTGCGGCCGATGGCCGGACGGGCGCTGCGAGCTCGGCACCGCAGCATCCAGAGTTGTTGAGGCGCTATGCGATAAGATCTCCCTGTAAGGTCGCGGGGGTTGACTACGCGGTTGGACCGAATTCAACGCCATCAAAGGATCCGGCAACCATCTCGATGGTTGGCGTTACGATCGACACTTCGAGCAGGACTATCCGCATTACGGGCGACAACGTCACGCTAGATGGATACGACTTCGCGCTTCACGGCGGATATCAGGTGGCGATCATGGCTGCGAAC